>PBOJ01000112.1 GCA_002724315.1 Planctomycetaceae bacterium
GAATCCGGTTGGTTATCGGGGTGTTATTAACACGTTTCAACACTGCTTGTGAGTGAATAAACCACGTGGTATCATGGACTTTCGTAGTGGATTCCTGGGAAAATTGACGTCAAAAGCAGGCCCCTGATACTACTACTGCTAAGTAAAAGATTCAGAACAGCCTTTTGCGACTTTGTCGCTCGTTCTGTTTGTCAATGGAGTGTTCCAGAACCGACGTGACCCCATGAAACTTCAATGCCACCGGTCCACCCTGGCAACCGCACTGCAGATTGTCGGCACGGTTGTGCCCACGCGAACGCCCAAGGAAATCCTCCGCAACGTCAAGCTGCAGGTCGACACAGGAACGGCGACCCTGGTGGCCACTGACCTCGAGGTGGGTGTTCGAGTCGAGTTGACGGGGGTCGAAACAGACTCGAACGGCGAAGTGCTTTTGCCAACCAGTCGGATGTCGTCGATTCTTCGTGAGTTGACCGATGAGACGATTGGCATCGAGGTGACCGAGACGTCGATCCAGGTTCGCACCACCGGCAGCGAGTTCACCCTGTCATCAGAAGATCCCGACGAGTTTCCCGACGTGGCGACGTTCGAGGGGGAACAGTACCTGGCAATTCCCGGAGCAGCTCTTCGCGAGGGAATCGTACGGACGAAGTTTGCCACTGACCAGGAGAGCACCCGGTATGCCCTGGGTGGGATTCTGTTGGATCCGACCAGTGACGCGGTGACACTGGTGGCAACAGACAGTCGGCGATTGGCAGTGGCTGCGTTGCCGGTCCGTCCCGAGGGGTTTGAGGAACCGGCCAATCCGGGGCCGGTAATCCCGTCGAAGGCGATGAAGTTGATCGAAAAAACGATCACCGATGACCAGGAAGAGGTCCAGGTGGCGATCAACGCCAACGACATCCTGGTCCGTTGCGGGCAATCAACGATTTCCAGCCGGCTGGTGGAAGGCCGGTTCCCGGATTACTCGAAACTGATCGATACCGGGGGAGGCAGCGTCGCGACGCTCGAGGTTGACTCGTTCCACACGGCCGTTCGCCAGGCCGATATCGTCACCAGTGATGAGAGTCGGGGGGTCGATTTCTCGTTCGACAAGGGCCAGTTGACGTTGAAGACGGTTGCTGCCGATGTGGGTGAGTCGACCGTGGAAATCCCGGTGGCATATGACGGCGAAGCGGTCTCAATCAGTTTTGATCCAAGATACATCATCGAATTCCTGAGGGTGCTGAAACCCGAATCCACGGTGTCGCTGCACCTCTCCGACAGTGAAAGTGCCGCCGTGTTCCGCACCGATGACGGATACACCTACGTGGTCATGCCGCTGTCGAGGGACCGATGATCGATGCGTGCAGCCCGCGGACCGCAACGGCTGAGCGACACCCTGTCCGAACTGGTGGCACTGAAGGGGCTGGCCAAGAGCGGGGCGGCCGAACAACTCAGCCAGGCTTGGCAGAAGGCCGCCGGAGAGCGAATTGCGTCAGAGACACGAGTGGTGGCGGTCAAGAACAGGTCGCTGGAGATCGAGGTGGCCAGTGCGGCGTTGATGTACGAGTTGGATTCGTTCCACAAACCGGGCCTGCTGGAAACGTTGCAGCAGCAGCCGGGCCTGGAAATTAACCGGTTGAAGTTTCGGCTGAAAGGCAGCCTCGGCCAATCGGATGGGAGCGGTGGCTAGAGGCGGACGACTGACGGAGTGAGTGACGTGGCAGATGAAAACGCCGCCCCAAGTGGCGACTACACAGCCAGCCAGATCACGGCGCTGACGGGTGTCGAAGGCATCCGGATGCGGCCGGCGATGTATATCGGCGACACCACCCCCAGGGGACTGCACCACCTGGTCTTTGAGGTGGTCGACAACAGCATTGACGAAGCGGTCAACGGCCACGCGACAACCGTCACCGTGAATCTGAACGACGATGGCAGTGTCGGTGTCCAAGATGACGGACGCGGCATCCCCGTTGGTCCGCTGGAAGACCACGAGGGCCGGTCGGCGCTGGAGGTGGTTTTCACCGAGATCCATGCCGGGGGCAAGTTTGACCGCGAGGGAGGCTACCGAACCGGAACCGGTGGCCTGCACGGAGTGGGCCTGACTGCCGTCAACGCGCTCTCGGAGTGGCTGGAGGTCGAAGTTCACCGCAACGATCAGATGTTCACGATGAACTTCGAGCGCGGGCAGATGACCCAGCCGCTGAAGGAACTGGGCAAATCAACCAAGTCGGGCACGCATGTCAAGTTCCGGCCTGACCCGGAGATTTTTCCCGACACCAACTTCACCTTCGACACCCTTGCTCGCCGTCTCCAGGAGGTCGCGTTTCTGAATGCCGGTGTGCGGATCCTGATTTCCGATCACCGGTCGGACAGAACCGAAGAATTCTGTTACGAGAAGGGCCTGGTCGAATTCGTCGAGCACCTGAACCGGGCTGAGCAGCCCCTGTTCGGCGAAGTGATCTCGATCCAGGGACAACAGGACGATGTCGAAGTCGATGTGGCCGTGCAGTACCACATGGACTTCACCGAGACCGTCCGGACCTTTGCCAATAACATCAACAACATCGAGGGCGGCACGCATCTCAGTGGCTTTCGCAGTGCGCTGACGCGTTCGATCAACAATTACGGCAAGAAGGAGAACCTGTTCAAGGACGCCACTCCGACCGGTGACGACTTCCGCGAGGGGCTGACGGCGGTGATCGCGGTACGCGTTCCAGATCCTCAGTTCGAGGGTCAGACCAAGACGAAGCTGGGCAACAGCGAAGTCGAGGGAATCGTCACCTCGGTGGTCCACGAGGGACTGACAAAGTTTCTCGAGGCCAATCCGAAGATCGCGAAGCTGGTCGCCGGGAAGGGGATGCGTGCGGCAGAGGCCCGTGAGGCGGCCAGGAAAGCCCGCGAGATGATCCGCCGCAAGGGGGCCCTGACCACCGGTGGGCTGCCTGAAAAGCTTCGGGATTGCCGCAGCCGGACGCTCGAAGAGACCGAACTGTACCTGGTCGAAGGAGACTCGGCCGGCGGTTCCGCCGATACCGGACGTGACTCGGATATCCAGGCCATCCTTCCTCTCCGCGGCAAGATCCTCAATGTGCAGAAGGCCCGAGAGGCCAAGGTGTTACAGAACAAGGAGGTCACCAACATCTTCAAGGCGATTGGTGTGCCCCCCGGCGCGCAGCTCGATGATGTCGCCAAGCGTCGCTACGGCAAGATCATCCTGATGACCGACGCCGATGTCGACGGCAGCCACATCCGCACGCTGTTGCTGACGTTCCTGTACCGTCACATGGAGTCGCTGATCCGCGAGGGGTGTGTTTACATCGCCCAGCCGCCACTGTACCGGGTGGTCCGGGGACGCAAGAAACCTCGTTATGTCCAAACCCATGAACAGATGATGTCCGAGCTGGTCGAGCTGGGTGCTGACGGCAGTCGCGTCGAGCTTGACGATGAACAGGTCCTGGAGGGCGAGGCACTCGAACGGGTCATCACCCTGCTCAACGGGCTCGAGGAACCGCTGCAGACACTCGAGCGACGAGGAGTCGACCTGCGTTGGCTGGTGGGCGAACACGTGGGCGAGGACGGCCGACTGCCCCGTTACCGCGTCTTTTTGGGCCGTGATCAGCACTGGTTCCACACGACAGAAAATCGCGATGCGTTTCTGGCGGCCGAGGAAGAGAAGCACGGAGGAGAGTTCGAAGTCGCCGATAACGACGACGCCAGCCCATCGGACAACGGAGACACTCCTTCCAACGGCAGCGAGGTCAAGGGGCCGCAACTGAAGCCGACAAATCTGCACGAGGTCAAGTCGATCAACACGGCCCTGGATGACCTGAAGGGGTACGGCATCACGGTTCACGATCTACTGCCGGCCGGCAATCGGGATGGCGAGCCGTACTTCCCGTTGCGGCTGGTCAACAGCGAGTCGGAGAGTCCGTTGTCGAGCTTTCGGGAACTGGTGCCGGCGGTGCGGTCATTGGGCGAGAAGGGCCTGAAGATCACCCGGTTCAAGGGCCTGGGCGAGATGGACCCCGAGGAACTGTGGGCCACGAGTATGGATTCGCAAAGCCGGCACCTGTTGCAGGTTACGGTGGAAGACGCCGCTGCCGCCCACGACCTGTTCAGCGTTCTGATGGGTGATGACGTCGAACCGCGACGGAAGTTCATCGAGGAACACGCGTTGGACGTCAAGAACCTCGACGTCTGACAGCTTCTACCGCCTCGACGAGCGCCCTGGTCGAAGTTAGTCTGTGGGTTCCCCTTGATTGACATCCCATGGAGCCATGTCATGCGCAGGCTGTTGAGCGTCCTTCTCCTTGTTCTGTTCGCATCAACCGTTCAGGCGGAAGTCCGCTTCCCCTCGGTCATCGGCGACAACATGGTGCTGCAGCGGGGCGAGGCTGTCCCGTTGTGGGGATGGGATGACGCCGGGACCAAGGTCACCGTCACGATGGGTGACGTCACCACCTCGACGACCGCCGGTGCCGAAGGTGCCTGGGCGGTCTACCTGCCGGCGATGAAAGCCGGCGGTCCCCACGAGATCGTGGTGGCAGGGACCAGCACGGTGACCATCAAGAACGTGCTCGTCGGCGAAGTCTGGCTCTGCTCCGGACAATCCAACATGGAATGGCGTGTCCGGCAATCGAACAACCCCAAGGAAGAGATTGCCGCAGCCAACCATCCGCGGATCCGACACATCAAGTTCCCGCACCGGCCCGCCGCCGATCCGCAAGTGAACATTCCCAGCGACGGCTGGAAGGTCTGCAGTCCCGCGACCGTCGGCGACTTCACCGGAGTGGGATACTACTTCGGTCGTCACCTGCTCCAGGAACTTGACGTTCCGATCGGTCTGCTCGGTTGCAACTGGGGGGGGACAAGAATCGAGCCGTGGACGCCGCCTGTCGGGTTCCGGGCAGTTCCGAAACTTTCTGACATCACGGGAAAACTGGATGAATATCCCTCGGTCCGTGGAAACGGTTCGATCGATCACCAGTCGCCACTGGCGCTGTTCAACGGCATGGTCTCTCCCGTACAGCCGTACGGCATCCGTGGGGCGATCTGGTACCAGGGAGAATCGAACAACGGCGAGGGAATGCTCTACCACGAGAAAATGAAGGCCCTGATTGCCGGCTGGCGTTCGGTCTGGAACAAGCCGGCGTTGCCGTTCTACTACGTCCAGTTGGCCCCGTATCGCTACGGCAATCGCGGGTCCGAGTTGCTGGCCGGAATCTGGGAAGCACAGCTCAAGACTCTCGCGGTGCCCCACACCGGGATGGCTGTCACGGTCGACATTGGCAACACCAGGGACATTCACCCGAGGAACAAGCAGGATGTCGGCAAGCGGCTTGCCCTTTGGGCCCTTGCCAAAGACTACGGCCGAAAAAAGCTCGTGTACTCCGGGCCCCTCTACAAGGGTATGACGGTCCAGGGTGATGCGATTCACATCTCGTTTGATCACGTCGGCGATGGACTCGTTTCTCGCGACGGCAAGGCCCTCTCGCACTTCACGATTGCCGGAGCAAACAAGGCGTTTGTCGCAGCCTCGGCCACGATCAAGGGGAAAACGGTTGTCGTTCGTGCTGGTGGCGTCAATCAGCCTGTGGCCGTCCGGTTCGGATGGCATCATGAGGCCGAGCCGAACCTGTCAAACAAGAACGGCCTGCCGGCTTCTCCGTTCCGTACCGATTCGTGGGATCCCAAGTGAATCCCACCTGTCAGTGGTGTTCGGGGACCGATATGATGGATGAGCGGATGTTGATGTGTTCATGTTGCACATCCCCGGCATCTGTCGGAAACGATGGGGAGTGGTGATGAATAGCCAGCGGTGCCAGGGTCCCGGCGGCGGGATCGGTCGGCGGGAGTTGTTGAGGACCGGGCTCGTCGGCTTCAGTGGTCTGACGCTTCCCGGGCTTTACCAGGCTCGTGCCGAGACCGCCGGTGAATCCGACGAAGTGCAGACGTCTGTGATCCTGGTCTGGTTGCGGGGCGGTTGCAGCCACCTGGACACCTGGGATCCGAAGCCGGGTGCCACCGACGCTTATCGCAGCCCATACCAACCGATCTCGACCAAGGTTCCCGGCACCCAGCTGACCGAGCTGCTGCCGAAAATGGCTGCCATTTCCGACAAGTACAACATTCTTCGCTCGGTCGCTCACGATGCCGGTGGCCATCCTGCCGGTTCGTTGCGGGTGCTCTCGGGGGATCCTGCCCGAGCCGACAAGCCCAAGCCGATCTATCCCGACTGGATGACCGTGGCCAACTTCCTGCGGTCGGATTCTCCCAAGGCCCTGCCCAATTACGTGGCGTTGAATCCCGTTGATCGCTACGACGCGTTCCAGATTGCCGGTCCGGCCTACTTGGGACCGTCGTATGAGGCGTTCCGGGTGACCGGTGATCCGAGCAAGCCGCAATTTGCGATCCCCAATATCGGTGTGAAGAAAGACGCGCTGGTGCGACTGGAACGTCGGACCAACCTGAGAGCGTCTTTTGATCGGTTGCGTCGAGACATTGACCAGGGCGGGCTGATGCAGGCGGTTGACGATTTCGAAGCCCAGGCCCTGTCGCTGTTGACCAGCACCGAGGCCCAGCAGGCGTTCGATCTCTCCGATGAACCGGCAGCTCTTCGGGATCGTTATGGTCGCAACCAGTGGGGCCAGCAGTGCCTGTTGGCCCGGCGGTTGGTCGAGGCGGGTGTGGATATTGTGGCCACCGAGTTCGACGGGCCGCTGTGTGGCCGAGTCGCCAACTGGGACGACCACGCCGTCAACCACCATGTCTTCGAGGCCCTGGCGTGGCGGGCACCGTTCTTTGACCAGGCGATCAGTGCATTGATCGAGGATGTCTACAATCGCGGGCTCGATCGACGCGTGCTGGTGATCATCACCGGCGAGTTCGGGCGAACGCCGCGGATCTCCAACCAGCCCTCCAGTGGTCCGGGCAAGGCCAGTCGTCCCAAGGGGACCCGCCAACCCGGACGTGATCACTGGCCGCGGGCCAATTCGATGGTCTTTGCCGGTGGGGGCATGGAAACCGGGCAGGTGATCGGGGCAACCGATCCCCGCGGTGAGGATCCCGTCAAGCGGCGTGTCAGCCCTTACGATTTTCTGGCGACCATCTACCACCATCTCGGAATCGACACCCGGCACACCGCACTGACCGATTTCGGCGGTCGGCCCGTCCCGGTGCTCTCCAAGGGCACACCGATTCCCGAGCTCACCGGCCGCTCCTGATCCGGTTGATTCGGTAGGTTTTGCGGGGCTTCTCTGCAGAATGCTCCGGTTGTAACGGTTAGGCCCAGCCACGGGCGTTAACTTGCAACGCTTGAAACTGATGCGCGAACAGCCATCGGAATCGTCGATCGGACAAACCGGTACAACCGAAAGGAGACGTATACCTGTTTGGTTCGGTCTGACTCCAACACAGTTTTTCATAGTGGCAGAAATCATGTTGATCGCACGGTTAGCCTTTGGATTGGCTTGTCTCGGAATGCTGATTCCCCAGGGATTGATGGCAGCAACACCCACGCAGCCCACGGTGTCGGACGTCGTGCTGGGTGAAGGGGGAATACTGTTGGGACGTTTGGTTGACGGCCGTGGGTACGGCTTGCCGGGGCGGCGTGTGGAAATGCGACGTGGTGGCGCGGTGATTGTCTGGATGAGGACAGATCAGTTCGGACGTTTTGCCGTGAAGGATCTGCCAGGCGGAACGTATGCACTGGTCAGCGGCTCTGCGCAGAACGTGGTGCGTGCCTGGGCTGCCGGATCGGCTCCACCACGGACTTCCACGCGGGTGATCCTGGTCGAACAGCCACAAGTCGTAAGTTGGCAGGCTCCCGCGACCGAGTCGGTTGATGTGGTCTACAGCAGTTCCGAATCTCGCATCTTCGGGCTGAGCCCATGGACCCTGACGGCGGTCGTTGGAATGGCCGTCGGGATCCCGATCCTGGTCAACCAGCACGACGACGATGGACCATCCACTGTCGGGGGTGCCGGACTACCGGCCAGTCCTTGACCAACAGATGGCGGGCAAGGGGCCTCCGATTGAGACACGCAAACGGCTTCGGTACGATTTCGTCCGGAGCCGTTTGTCATGTTGTCAGCTTCCTCCGATTGCCTTGTCACCAAAGTGGTTTTCGCCGCCCTGGTGATTTCCGGAAACCTTGCGGGGGCCGAACGCCTGCGGGTTGAGGTTCGAGAGACCGGCGGCTGGTCCCGACCGGCTTACCCCTGCACGCTGACACTCGATCGCCCCTCGGAACCCAGGCCGCTTCGCTTCCGTTTGCTAGACGAATCGTCTCGTCCGATCGTTGTGCAGGCGGACGGGGAAGAGCTCGGCAAAACCACACGCTGGCGATTGGCATTCCCGTTGAGCCTCGAGCCTCGCCAACGCCGGGTGTTGATCTTGGAAGTCGGTGTGGACGTGACCCCGAGTCCGAAGCGTCGTCGTGGACACGTTCTCGAGACAGCCGACGGTTCGTTGAAAGTCATCAACGCGCCATACCTGACCTGGACGATTCCCTCGCGGGTTGGTCCCTGTTTGCAGTCGCTGGAATTCGGCGGTCACGAACACCTCGAGGGTCCCACGGCAAAACTGGTGCTCAAGACCCGGTCGGGACAAAGCCTGTCAGTGGGTGGCCCGAAGGCACCGGCCTGGAAGGCCGTCCGTCGGGGCCCCTTGGCTGTCACGCTGTTGGGGCGGCAAAAGATTCTGGCGGGCAAGTCGACGCCAATCGTCAATCGTGTCGAACTCGATTTTCCTGTCTCGCGCAGCTGGGTTCGGATGGATTGGCAACTCGATGACCCGGACGATCGGATTGCTGAAGTCCGCCTCGAGGTCGATCTCAACTTGGACACATCGACATCGGCCGCTCCAAACCTGGTGGATTTCGGGGCAGGTACCTGGGTGTACTCGCGACTGCGTTCCGGGCAGGTTGCGGTGCTGGAAGCCGAGCGGCCAGGTGTCGGGCCACCTGATTCGGCACCGGCCTGGCGGGTGTCGAGAGGGACTGCCAAGACATTGCGGCCATTTGTGGTTTCGGATCCCGTCCGGCCAGTACGGGCCGAGGGCTGGGTCCACCTGATGGACCGCAAACGGTGTCTGGCACTGGCGGTTGACGGTTTTGGCCGGGAACGCCTGGAGTCGATCCAGGCGACTGCCGAGGGTGGAATCCGCGTCCGAAGGGTGTTTGGTTCGCAGAAACGTCCGGCAACCCACAACAAGTCCCTCAGGTGCTGGCTGCACTTCGTCGGCTTCCCGCCTCAACAAAGTGCAGCCACCAGCCCACGGCACATGCAGACACCGCCTGCGGTGCGAGTGCTTCGTTGACGGCGCGCTGTCTGAGCCCCATCGGCTCACAGTCCGGTTGCTGAATCGACTTTTGCTGAGACGCCGTGGCTACCGATAGATGTTTCGCCCCGCGTCGCGGACGTCTGTCGGACCGGCGATCAACTTCGCTCGAGCCGGTCCCGGAGCGCCTTGAAGCAACTGAACCCATCTTCAAAGACGGATTTGAATTCGGTCGGTTCAACAAGTTCCCTGGGGCGGTAGACAATAAACGAACCCGACTGGGTCTCAAATGACCACCCGGAACGTGTGGCAAAGAAGTCGAGCAACGTGTTGTCAAAGAACTCGCGGGTCTGTTCCGCCATGTCGGATTGCAGTACGAATTGTTGCGAGAATGCCAGGTGTTCGTCGAAATCGATATCCTGCAACCCCAGCATCTGCCCGGCCCGGTCAAACATCCGCTCGGGTCGCATGCGGAACTCGGGCAGGTTCAACAAGGCCGATTGCATCGCTACAACCGTCTGCCTGTGGACGCGTCGATTCCTGCCGCTGCCTGTCGTGTAGCGGTAGTCGAAGATCCGCAACTCCACCTCGTCGGTTCCACCAACGCAGACGTTGGTCAACTGGCCCTTGCGGCCCTTGTTGAACAGCGGAAACGGTCCCAGTTGCCCCTCCAGGGATTCTTCTCCCATCGGCGAAAACTCGAGATTCAATTCGGCAGCTATGCCCGAGAGTGTCTGGGTCCGTTTTTGTGCGTTCGCTCGACGTATCAGGAAGATGATCACCAGGATAATCGGGATCATACCCCAGAGACCGCAACACGCCAAAAGGCCAGGCCAGTCCGCCGGGTTGTCTTCGTCGACGCCCTTCTCCTTTTCGTCCTGCTGGCGAGCCGCACCCCCGGGCTCTTGTGGTGCATCATCACTCTTCTCATCGTCTTCACCGGCGGTAACCGCCGGAACAACTTCTGTGTCGCCAGGCGGTTCGGAGCCCTCCTGTGCGCAGACAAGAGCGGGGAATGCCAACAGTATCAACCAGGTCAGCCGTTTCACGATATTCTCCAGCACAAACAGCATGCGGGAATCACTTGCGATCCACGCGGAATTTTTTCTGCCACTCGGTCGGCATCACGCTCACGTCCTGTTGACTATGGTCGAGCCGCAACGGCATTTTTCATCTGGGATGTCCAGCGGACCGCATTCTCCATCAACTGCCAGAACGCCGGCTGCTTGAAGTCGTCGGCGTGTCCGAGGGAGGTGTAGAAGATGCGAGCTTTGCCGAACTGGTTGGTCCAGGCTATCGGTTCGGCCTTCTTTCCCGGGATCGATCCGGACAACAGTTCGGTGGTCCCCTTGGCCAGCGGGCTGGTCATGTAGAGGGACCCTTTGCTGGTGAACGTCTTGTCGATACCGGTCAGGATCGGGTGAGCGATTCTCCGTGCGGTGATCTTCGTGGTGGGTCCGGAGGCGTGATGATTGTGATAATGGCCACCCAGCACGATCGCATCGAATTCGGGCCACTCGGCGTGCCCCTTCGGTCCGGAACCCCGGGCGTCGAATGCATGACTGGCGGTCCGGAGACCAATCAACGGCTTGCCGGCGGCCAGGTGGGCTTTCAACGCATCGAGGTCTTTCTTGGGCAATGCGCGGCGACGGACTGAAACGACGACCAGGTCGGCCTTGCTGACGGCCTCGGCCATCCCCTTGATCTCGTGAATGCCGTCGGCGGCATGCAGCACGGTGGTCTGGAAGCCCAGCCGGTCCTCAAAAAGTCGTTTGGCCAGGACCGGGAGCGTCGATCGGGTGTTGTAGATCTTCTCGGCGACCAGGAACACTGCCCGCGGTCGCTGGTCGTGTTTGAAGACGAACGGTTGTCCACCCAGCAGCTGGTTGCTGGTGATTGTCGGGCAGACGAATTTCTCGATGTGTTCGATAATCAGGTCTGTGCCCTGGAAGTGGCTGACAAACGGCCACCGCTTGGGGTTGTACATCGTGTCGGTCATGTCGCGAACCAGCACGACGTTCTTGCCGTTCTTGGACATCTGTCGAAGACCGAATGGCCGACCCAGCACGCACATGTTGGTGTGCACGCCGACCATGATCACGTTCTTCAGGCCCTTCTGCTCCATGATGCTCCAGACCTCTTCACCGTTGTCCGAAATGTAATCTCGGTTGTCGATTTCGAGCGTGTCGGTCTGGCTCTTCCAGGGAGCCCGAGGGTTGCGACCCATCTTTTCGAGCTTCTTGGCCCACGCGCGGTGTTCGTCCAGGTCGTCGTCCTCGCCGCCGTCGGTCTGGTCCAACGGGTAGACGCCCTTTTCTTCGGAGGGGATCTTGTAGCACCACTTGCTGATTTCGTCGGGAAGAGACTTGGAGCGGGGTACCGCCTGGGCCCGCTTGCGGGCCGGGTGGTCCTTGTAGGTGTTCATGCAGCTGCTGGGAGCGTGGATGATCGTTGCGCCGTTGCGCCGAGCCAGCTTCAGGAGATTGTTCATCCTCGGCGCCATTTCGGCACCACGACGTGTCGCGTTCAGGCAGTGGTGCAGGTCCCACATGTCGCAGACGATCACAGCCGTCTGTTTCGGCTGCCATTTCAGCGACCGGGTGACGGTCTTGTGTCCGGGTCCCCAGGGCATTTTGGCGGCCTGCCGCGAGCGGGCCGACAGTTTGAAGTCATCGGCGTGGGCCGGCGACGAAACGAACATTGCGATCAGGGCAGCCAGGACGATGGTGCAACGCATGGTGAGCCTCGGGTGTGAGGAAGAACCGTCTTCGCGGAATTCAATTGTGTCCCGCCGCGACGGGGCATGCAATCGGTCGGCTAGGGCGCCAACTGCACTCGGTGTGATCCGGTCGGCACTTCGAACACCAGCAGGTGCTGTCCCGACGCTCGATCGACCCGGTGAGGCACCTCGATCCCGTCAACCCGGACCCGAACCTTTCCCCAGCCGGCATTCCACCATGCGGCGAGGGTAAGACGACGGTTGCCACTGGTCTCGAGTGTCACCTGCCGCTTGGCCTGGTCAACTTCTCCGGACACCGTTGATCCCAGCGTCTGGGGCAATCGCAACTGGGTGGCGACTCCGTCGGCGGAGACGATCCAGGCGGGAACCTGTGTGATGGTGCACATGCGGAGGATCTCCGGGGGCACATCGGGCAGTGACAACACCAGCCGTTTTTCGGTCGGTTTCACGACCGCAAGTTGCGTCGATGTGAAATAGCGGTCGACCTGTTTGGCGGGGTACTGGGAGCCGGCCTTCAGCGCTTTTCGAGCCTGGTGCTGCCAGCAGAAGATGGGCTGTTGGGAATCCAGCCTGGCACGGGCGGTGTCGATCGAGGCCGTGACGGTTGAGGATTTCTTGCGGTGGGAGATCACGTTCAGGAACCAGGTGGGACCCAGTTGCAGGGTGTAGGCTTCGATCTTGGTCTTCAGGTCATTCCACCAAGCCGGCTCGAGGCCGATGCGGACAAACCGCGCATTGCGGAACTCGTCGATGACTTCGAACAGCACGCCGTCGTCGGCACTTTCGGGAAGCTTCCCGTCCACTTCTCGGCTCCAGGCACCGTCCCTGGGAGACAGGGCCAGGGCCAGGCAGTGGTTCTGGTAGATCTGGGTGTTCTCCTCGGGGCCGTTGTTCCACCAGTACAGCGGCACGTGGATCGTACCCGGCACCTGGTAGATCTTGTTCATCAGGTCCATGTCGGCAGCGTCACGCCAGCTCTTTCCGGCGATCTTCTGTGCACCGCTGGCTTCGTAGTAGGTGATGTCGTAATAGGCCGACCCGGTCCGGGAGTTCGTCCACAGCAGCTTGTCACGCTGATGGAGTGCGTCGAAGAGCATCTTCCACCGATCGACGGCGGACTGGGTCTGGCTGACGGTGCGGCGGTCCCAGTCCACCTGTCCGGCATCCAGGGCGGCGTCCCAGTAAAAAACCCCGGTGCCCAGGTAATCCGATTCGGCCACGATTCCCCGGGTCTCGAACTCGAAAACTTCCTTGATCGGTCTCAGGTTGACCAGTCCGTTGGGCGTCCGTGAGGCGAGCCAGTCGAGATGATCGATCAGGACCGGGGATTCGTGGCGGCGGTAGATGTACATCCCGCCCATCAACGCCGGGTTCTTCTTTCGCTGTTGTGCAAAGCGTTCTTTCAGCTGTTTCCCGGTCAGTGACAGCACAACTTTCTTCGAGTCCGTGGGGCTGATCTGTTCAAGTCGGCTCTCGTCAGATGTCGCATACACGCCGTAGCGAAACTGCCCTTTGTCGCCCGAACCAATGTTGATCAGCGATGCTGTTGGGACACGATCACCGGGTCGCAGAAACCTTGCGGGAGTCCCCGGGGTACGGACCTTTTCCAGCCGCAGCTTCTGCTGCGTGTCGTTTCGGATCTTGGCCAGCTCGGGCAGGCCGAGGTACTCCTCGTGTACCGCCAGGCGATCCTCTCCAAAGATGTGGTACCGCATCTCCAGCCGGTTGGTTCGCTTGTTCTCGGATTTGTCAGCAAGGAAGAATCCTCCGGAAGCGATCTGCCAACCGTTGTCTGTCCAGTGCGTGGGGTTGCGGAGCCCGACAGGGTAGACCCAGTGACGACCCACCCGGTACAGGTACTGGGACAGACCGATTTTCCACTTGGGCTGGAAAATGTCTGAGGCCGCGCGTCCCTGCCGGTCATTGCTGTGATCCCGGCGAATCAGGGGCTTGGTGATCTGTGGGGATCGTATCAGCGGCCGCTGGTCTCCGGCGACACCCTGGGGCACGACGTAGTGGTACAGCGAGTCCTTGCGGAACCGGGGAGCAAGGACGGTGTGCGAGACGCTGGTGAACAGGGTGGCCTGCTCGGTCGGGGCCGTGATCGACACCGAGCGGCATACGATCCGCTGTTCCTCGCCGACAAGTGCGAAGTAGTAGCTCTTGCGGATTTCCGATCCGGGAATCTTTGGGTTGCGAGCAAAATAGGCGGTCTGGTTTCCCCAGCGGGGACGGTTCGGGGGCGGGGCTGTGGAAATCGCCGAGTGAACGCGGTCGTCCTTCTCGCTGACGGTGATGGTCTTCCCGTCAGGAGTGGTCAGCCGGTAGGTCTCGTAACTCTCCTGGACCAGGCGACGGCCGGAGATGTTGTCCCAGATCCCGGCGATGTGTCCGGATTTCATGCTGATCACGCAGGTGGCCCAGTGGTTCTTCAGCCGTCCGCCGCCGCGGGGAATCGGATCGCGCGGTTCCTCGGCCGAAACCAGCGTGCAACTCATCAGCACAACCGGCAGCAGCAGGTTTTTTGGCACGGCCAGTGAAAGTCTGCGTGTCATGACAGGATCTCCTTGACAACCCGCCCGTGAACATCGGTGAGGCGAAACTGTCGTCCCTGGAACTTGTAGGTCAGTCGTTCGTGGTTGATACCCAGGCAGTGCAGCACCGTTGCCTGGAGGTCGTGGACGTGGAATGGATCCTTGGCGACGTTGTAGCTGAAGTCGTCCGACTCCCCGTAAGTTGTCCCGCCCCGGATGCCGCCACCAGCCATCCAGAGGCAGAAATTTCGCGGATGGTGGTCCCGGCCGTGCTGTTTCTTGTTGTTGATGTCACCCTGGCAGAAGCTGGTCCGGCCGAATTCCCCGCCCCAGATCACCAGCGTCTCATCCAGCAGGCCACGCTGCTTCAGGTCCTTGACCAGTGCCGCGGAAGGCTGGTCGGTGTCCCGGCACTGTACAGCCAACTGGGTGGGCAGGTTGCCGTGTTGATCCCATCCCGCGTGCATCAACTGGATGAATCGCACTCCCCGCTCGGAGAGTCGGCGAGCGAGCAGGCAGTTATGGGCGAATGAGCCCCGGCGAGTCACGTCTGGGCCGTACATCTCGAGGATGTGTTTGGGTTCACTGGCCAGGTTGGTCAGCTCGGGTACCGAGCTCTGCATCCTGTAGGCCATCTCGTACTGGGCGATCCGCGTCTGGATTTCAGGATCACCCACCTCGCGAGCCCGCAGCCGATTCAGCTGGGCCAGGTCATTCAGCAATCCCCGCCGCAGGCCCTGGTCGACTCCAGGGGGGTTGGAGAGATAGAGAACCGGATCGCCGGAGCCTCGGAACTTCACTCCCTGGTGACGGCTCGGCAGGAACCCGTTTCCCCAGTACCACTCGTAGAAGATCTGACCGCAAGAGGCTTCCTTGTCGCGCGAAGTCATCACGCAGAACGTGGGCAGCTCGTCAGTCTCGCGTCCTAGCCCGTATGACAGCCAAGCACCGAAGCTCGGCCGGCCTGGTTGCTCGGATCCGGTCAGCCACAGCGTGATGGCCGGAGCGTGGTTGATGGCCTCGGTGTGAGCCGACCGAACCAGGCAGATGTCATCGGCGATCGATCCGATGTGGGGCAGCAAAGAACTGATCTGGGTGCCGCACTCGCCATGGGCCCGGAATGGCCAGGCCGTGGGCAACACCTTCTGGGACTTGCCCTGGGTCATGGTCGTCAACCGCTGACCGCCCTGGATCTCCTTGGGCAGGTCGGTGCCGCGGAATCTCTCCATTTGTGGCTTGTGGTCGTAGAGATCGACCTGGGTGGGAGCTCCGTTCTGGAACAGGTAGATCACCCGCTTGGCTGTCGGGGCGAAATGACTGACCAGTTGCTCGGCGGCTGATTCGCGGTCGAGCAGGGCCGCCAGGGCGGCGGTACCGATTCCCACCGAGGAGCGACCGAAGAACCTCCGACGAGTCTGCAGGAGATGGTGATCAGCAAGCGGTTGCATGGGGAAATTCTTGGGGATGGGGGAGAACCTGAAGGCGGTCACTCTCGAGTAACCGCCTCGTCGGAATTCAACAGCAACGACGCCACCGCACCCCAGGCAGCAACCTCGACCGGGTCGAGTCCGATGGCCGGAGCGTGACGTCCAACAGTCGTGTAAGCCTTGACCTGGTCGGGGTGAGCCCGGTAGTGCTGGCGAGCACGATCCAGTGAGGAATGCAGCAGTGTCCGCTCCGGGTCCGTCGGGGGGCGTGAGAGCACCAGCGTGAAGGCCCGTCTCATGCGAGCCGCGTCATTGCCGGGGGTCCCGAGCAATCTCTCGCCGAACACCCGGGCCGCCTCGGCGAACGTCTCATCGTTGAGCAGCGTCAGAGCGTGCAACGGCGTGTTGGTCCTCTGGGGATTCACGTGGCACACATCACGGGTGCCCTCGTCGAACATGTTCGGCGGACCCAGGGAGCGTCGCCAGAAGGTGTACAGGCTGCGGCGATAGAGCTTGGCACCGGAATCGGCCGAGTACCTGATCTTGCCGAAACTGAAGTCGGCCCAGAGTCCAGGCGGTTGGTACGGCTTGACCGATACGCCGCCGATGGTTTCGACCAACAGGCCCGAAACGGCCAGGGCCTGGTCGCGGATCACGTGAGCCGGCAGGCGAAATCGGGATGCCCGGCCCAGCAACCGGTTGTAGGGATCGGCCTCGAGTTGTTTCTGTGTCACCGCCGAGGACTGGCGATAGGTGCCGCTGGTGACCAGCAGTCGGATCATTCGCTTGGTGTCCCACCCGGTCCGGAGATACTCGGTGGCCAGCCAGTCGAGCAGCTCGGGGTGGCTGGGCGGTTCTCCCTGGGACCCGAAGTCCTCGCTGGTCTTGACCAGCCCGGTGCCGAAGAACGTCTGCCAGAGCCGGTTGACAGCTACGCGGGCCGTCAGGGGGTGTCCGGGATCCACCAGCCAGCGGGCCATTGCCAGGCGGTTGGGCAAGGCGTTTGCCGGCAGGGGCGGCAGTGCCGTGGGGGTGCCGTGGGCAAGCTTCTCGCTGGTGACCGGCTGGTCGTAACGCGCCAGTTTCAGCAGGAAGGTGTTTCGGGGTGTTTCCCGATCGCGCATCACCATTGATTCGATCATGCCGCCCTCGTGCCGTTGTCGCGCGGCCCGGTTGATCGATACCAGTCGCCGGGCCCTTCGGGAGGCGTCGGTGGTCTTGCGGTGATACTCGGACAACCGCTTCAGCTGGCCGGTTTTCAGGTTCGGAACCTGTTTCCGGACAAGCTCGAGAATGTCGGCTGGGGGCACCGTGGCAGTGTCGAGACCGGGGCTCGGTGTGTCGGTGGCCGAGATTCGGAAGTGGCCCAGCAGGTGTTCCTTGAAGCGTGACTGGTGCCTGAGCTTGACGACCAGGACCGACCCCTCGGCGATCTCCACTGGCTGCTTCAACCGGAAGACCGCCTGGCGATCCTGTGCGGTGTTGTTCACGCCGTCCCAGACCCCCCAGCCAGTCGTCTTGGATGGATCGATCGCGCCGGCGACTTTCCACGACTCTTCGCTGTGGTCGGCCACCGCGCCGGTGAAGTCCAGTTTCCGGGGCTTGGTCGTGCCCTGCTGGAGGCTCACTGCGAACTCGGTCAGAACAAAGTTCGCCTTTCGGCCCGGCCCCTGGAATCCGAGGCTCGGGTCAGTGAGCGCCTCGAGTCGGAAACCGGTGATTCGTTTCAGCCCCGTCACCACGCGGATCTCGTAGTCGTCCGTGGTCGACATCTTGCCGCTGACCAGAAGCGAACCGTCGGGCTGCGTCTTGATCCGAGCTCCCTGAAGGGATTTCGCCGATCTGGGGGCCAGAATGTGCCAGCCGGCGAGTGGGCCGTCAGCCAGTTGCTGGTGGATCCGTGTGATCCACCGGTTCCGTTCGGTCTCCAGGCTGTCGAGCGGCCGGTCGAGGATCTTCTTCTGCTGCCGGATGAGGAAGTCGATCTGGTGCAGTTCGGTTTGCTGTGCCCGGGTGGTCACGCGGGCGACCGGGTTGGCGTTGCCACCCTTATCGACTCGTCCCGACTCGGCGATGCTGTTGAAGTACGCCGAGAAGCGGTAGTACTCCTTCTGGGAGAGCGGGTCGAACTTGTGGTCGTGGCATTTTGCACATCCCAATGTCAAAGCCATCCAGACGGTGGCCGTCGTGTCGGTACGGTCCAGCACGTACTCGACACGATTTTCCTCGGCGATCCGCCCACCCTCACCGTTGAGCGGATGGTTGCGGTTGAACCCGGTGGCGACCAGTTGTCCTGGAGTTGCGGAGGGGATCAGGTCGCCGGCCAGTTGGTCGACGGTGAATCTGTCGAAGGGCAGGTTGTCGTTGAACGACCCGATCACCCATTCCCGCCACGGCCACATCACCCGAGTGCGGTCGCCTTGGTAGCCGTTGGTGTCGGCGTAACGGGAGGCCACCAGCCAGTTCCAGGCCATGTGCTCGCCGAAGCGGGGCGAATTGAGCATGCGGTCGACGGCCCGGTTCCAGGCCCCGGGTTGGGAGTCGGCCAGGAACATGGCCAGTTCGTGTTCGGTGGGTGGAAGTCCCAGCAGGTCGAAGGCCAGCCGTCGCAGCAGCGTACGGCGGTTGGCCGGTGGCGACATGGACAACCCAGCTGCCTGTTGCCGGGCCTGGATGAAGGTGTCGACGGCGTTGCGAGCCGGCGAGAGTCCTTCGGTCGGGACAGTCGGTGGTGGTCGGCGAACCGGAGGCACCAGCGACCAGTGTCGACGGAACTCACCGCCCTGGGCGATCCACCGTCGGATCAAGTCTTGCTGGGCACCGGTCAGCCGACGATTGGATTCCTCCGGCGGCATTCGAACATCCGGGTCGTTGCTGGAGACTTTCTGCCAAAGAAGGCTTTTCTGTGGCTGGCCGGCCACGAGCAGCGGTGGGTCGTGGGCCAGGGCCTTGGTGGCGATATCCAGTCGCAGGTCGGACTTCCGCGCCTTCGCGTCGGGTCCGTGACACTGGAAGCAGTTTTCCGAAAGGATTGGACGGATGTCTCGCTGGAAATCGACCCGTGATGCGTCGTCGGCCGTCGCGACAGAAGTCCACAGCAGGCAGATCAGCGCACAGATCGATCGGTGGTCCATGGGGCGGATTGTAGCATTCGCCGCGCCGCGGCGACTTGCTGGAGCCACGTTACGCGGTGATTGCAAAACTCCGCCGCGGGGTCTCCAATGGCGGTTCGGTGTTTCTCACTCGTGGGGGCTTTTCGTCATGAATTGCTGGCTGAATTTCCAACCACTGTCGATCGTGATCGTGTTGCTGGTTGGCCTTGGAGCTCCGCTGGCCCACGGGGCCGATGCGGCCACGTCGCGTCCGAACATCCTGTTTCTGTTCGCCGACGATCAGCGACCCGATACGGTTGCGGCGTACGGCAACTCTCACATTCGCACTCCCAACATCGACCGACTGGTTCATTCCGGGTTCAACTTCCGCCGTGCTTACTGCATGGGGTCGACTCACGGAGCCGTCTGCCAGCCCAGCCGTGCGATGTTGATGAGTGGTCGCACGTTGTGGCGAGTGCCAATGAACCTCAAGGGTGTGCCGCTGCTACCCGCCGTGCTGGCTCGCAGCGGTTACGTCACCTTCGGTACTGGCAAGTGGCACAACCGGGCCCAGTCGTTCATCCGGGCGTTTCAACATGGCAAGTCGGTTTTCATCGGCGGCATGTCCGATCACACGAAAGTGCCCGTCCGGGACCTGGCCGCTGACGGAAAGCTGACTCCTCCAAGGAAGGCCGAGCGGTTTTCCAGCGAGGTCTTTGCCGATGCGGTGATCGATTTTCTTGGCAGCCGGAAGGGGAAATCCGACAAGCCGTTTTTTGCTTACGTCGCCTTCACCTCGCCGCACGATCCCAGGCAACCGCCCAGAAAGTTTGCCGAGATGTACGCGCCCGACCGGGTCAAGCTGCCGCTGCCGGCCAACTTCATGCCTCAGCACCCTTTCCACAACGGATGGATGGTGGGTCGGGACGAAGCGTTGGCGGCCTGGCCACGAACCCCCGAGGTCATTCGCAGCCAGCTGGGCGAATACTACGGGATGATCAGCCATCTCGATGAACAGGTTGGACGTGTGCTGGCTGCGTTGAACAAAAGCGGTCACGCCGAAAATACGATTGTCGTCTATACCGCTGATCATGGCCTGGCCGTCGGCAGCCACGGACTGCTGGGCAAGCAGAACCTCTACGAGCACAGCATGGGAACGCCGATGGTGATCAGCGGCCCGGGAATTCCGCAGGGGAAATCCAGCGAGGCCCTGGTCTACCTGTATGACCTGTTCCCCACCATCTGCACCTGGGCCGGGGTGGAGGTGCCCGAAAAGGTCGAGGGCCGAAGCCTGGCCGGCGTAATCAACGGAGAGAGGCGATTGGTTCGCAAGACGTTGTTCACCGCGTACGAGAACAAGATGCGGGCAGTGCGGGATGATCGGTACAAGCTGATCCGTTATCCGCTGATCAACCACACCCAGCTGTTCGATCTTCACGGTGATCCAGCCGAGCTGAAGAATCTTGCCGGCGAAACGGGACAGGCTGAACGAGTCGAGCGGATGATGTCGCTGCTCGAAACCTGGCAACAGCAGACCGGGGACAAGACCCCCCACACCTCGAAGAATCCCAAGTCGAAGGCGATTGACCTGACAGGCCGAAAGCGAAAACCCGATCGGCATCAACCCGAGTGGGTCATCCGGAAGTACTTCGGTGATGTGGACTGAACCCTAGCTGGCCAGGGCCTTTTCGATCACCGACTTCATTTCTTTCGAACGGGGTTGAACGTGAGGTCGAAATCGGCCGATCACCTGGCCCTTTCGGTCGAGCACGAACTTTTCGAAGTTCCACTCGACTTTTCCCTTCCCTGTGGGCGGGGCGTCCTGGCTGGTGAGGTACCCGTAGAAAGGGGCCGCCTGTTCGCCGTTGACTTCGATCTTGGAGAACAGGTCGAATGACACCTTGTACTTCGCCTGGCAAAAGTCCTTCACTTCCTGGTCGGTTCCCGCGGCAAAGCTGCCGAACTGGTCGGTGGGGAAACCGAGGACCGCGAAGTTCTCTTCGCCGTACTTGTCCTGCATGTCCTGCAACTGCAGGAACTGGGTCGTCAACGATCAGCGACTGGCGATGTTGACGACAACCACCACTTTGCCGAAGTAGCGGGCCAGGTTCACTGGCTCACCGTCGATCGACGTCACCTGGAAATTCAACGATTCCGGGACCGGTCCCGTGGGCGGAGTTTTCGGTAGCGGCTGGTCCTGGCAGCCGAACGAAACGAGCAGCGCGACACCCAGTGTCGCGATCGTCGCAGCGTTCATTCGGGTGCGTCGCATCGTTTGCTTCCGCGTCGTCGGGAACCCATTCAGGATAAGCGGCGGTCCGAGCGCGGGGCAAGTGGTTCATCCGGTTGCTTCGGGACCGGAAACGCCCGCTGCGGCACCCCGTGATCGCCACCGACGGCGCAATGCCAGTCCACCGCACAACAGCAACAGCAGTCCGACGGGAACCCCGATAATTGTTGGTTGGTACCACCAGCCGTTGATGGTCATCCAGGTGATACTGGTCCCGTGTGAGACTTCACATTCCGGCAGCGCCTTCTGCAACGCCAGTACGCCGGCTGCGGTGATATCCGGACAGTCGTTGAGATTGACCCATTCGAGTTCTTCGAGGGTTGCGACTGATGTGAGACCCGCGTCGGAGATCTTCATGCAGCCATCCAGCCAAAGCTGTTTGAGCTTCTCGAGTTGTTCGAGTTGTTTCAGCCCCGTATCGGTAACCGGCATGTCGGTGAGATGGAGTTCGTGCAGCTGAGTCAGTTCCGAGATGTGGACCAGCCCCGCATCGGTGATCTTGGTGTTGCCGGGATAGACACCCAGGTTGAGCTTGGTGATCTGGCCGAGTCGGGCGAGTGATGCCAGCCCGCGGTCGGTGATCTGTTGGCAATATGCGAGGCGGACGGATTCCAGCGATTCGAGTTGCTCGAGGTGGATCATGTGCTGGTCGACCAGCCTGGTGCCGGCCAGGTCCAGGGACTTCAGGTTGGAGAGCCCCGCCAGGTGACGGAGACCCGATCCATCGATGTTCGTCTCGGCCAGGCTCAGGGTCTCGAGGTTGACCAGGCTACCCAGGTGGACGAGACCCTCGTCGGAGACGAGTTGTTCCCGCCGCCATCCTCCTGGCAGTACGAGCGATTTGAGTTGTTGTTGATTGGCGAGGTGTACCAGCCCCTCGTCAGAGAGTGACCATTCTGAAAGATCAAGATCGGACCGGGGTGCGATGGCGTTGAGGTAGGGGGCCAGTCCGTCGTCGTTGTAAGAACCGGCAGGGAGCTTCAGCACCATGAAGTTGCGACCGGCCAGTTGCTTCAGGCCCTCGGTCGTGATTTCCGTATCCGCGAGATTCAGTTTGGTCAGCGACTTCAACCCGGCCAGCTGTGCCAGTCCCCGATCGGTCACTTGGCGGCAGCCGTCCAGGCGAAGGTCTTCCAGTGATTTCAGCCTGGCCAGCCGCGCCAGTCCTTCGTCGGTGATCTTTGTTTGGGTGAGTCCGAGAGATTTCAGTTGTTGAAGATCTTCGATGTGGGACAAATGCCGGTCGGTGAACTGAGGGGAACCCAGCCCAAGACGTTGAAGATGTTCGAGATGCCGCAGCGTGGCGAGAACCTTGTCGGACAGCCTGGTGTGGTGGTGAAACAGCACTTCGACGACGTGGCCTGCGTCATCACGGTTCAGGGTCGCCAGGGCCCGCTCGAGGCGTGTTTCCGGCGAGTCATCGTCCACAGCGGACGACCCGGATGAGCTGGCCAGAGAGAAGACCAGCATGGCTACCGGAACCAGGGTGGCCAATGTGCGTGGTGCAGCCGACGCTCGAACCACTGTCATCTCCCGGGTTGCACCACTGTTCCGTTTCCTGGCAACACCAGTATAGCGACTGTCGTGGGCCAGCTATTGTGCGGGTTTCCGCTGTTGTTTTCGCTGCCCGGATCGTACGTGCGTGCTACGATGGACTGGAATCCCCGGGACACAACCCCTTCCGCAAAGTTCATCCGCATCATGAAGTTCTCGATTGTCATCGCTGCGCTGCTCGGCGGCCTGATGTCGCCTCTCCAGGCCGCGGATCCTGCCCTCTCTCCGCGAGAGCAAGTCGACTTTTTCACCGGCAAGGTCAAGCCGCTGCTGGTGAAAAACTGCTTCAAGTGCCACGCCGGCAGCAAGGTCAAGGGAGGGTTGCATCTGGACAATCGCGCCGGATTGATGAAGGGGGGCGACAGCGGACGGGCGGTCAACCTGAAGCGACCCGAGAAGAGCCTGCTGGTTGAGGCGATCGGCTATGAACTGGAAGGCTACGAGATGCCTCCCTCGGGGAAACTGCCGGCCGACCAGATCGAGATCCTCAAGCGGTGGATCCGCATGGGGTTGCCGATCACACCCGATTTTGCCGGGAAGATTGGCAGTTCAGACAAGAAGACGCCGCAGGTCAATGCACAGACGAAGGCCTTCTGGAGTTTCCAGAAGGTGAAACGTCCATCCGCACCGAAGGTCAAAAACCGGTCGTGGGTCCGGAGCCCGATTGATCAATTCATTCTTGCCGGTCTGGAACGTGCCGGTTTGCCGGCCCCGGTTGCGGCTGAAAAGATGTCGCTGTTGCGTCGTGCGACCTATGACCTGACCGGCCTGCCGCCGACCCCTGACGCGATGGATGCGTTCCTGGCCGATGAGTCGCCGAAGGCTTTCGAAAAGGTTGTCGACCGGTTGCTGAAGTCGCCTCACTACGGCGAAAAGTGGGCACGCCACTGGCTGGACCTGGTCCGCTATGCCGAATCCAACAGCTACGAACGCGATGACACCAAACCGTATGTCTGGCGATTTCGTGACTACGTGATCCGGTCGTTCAACAGCGACAAACCGTTTGACCAGTTTGCCCGCGAACAACTTGCCGGTGACGAGCTGGAAGAAGTGACCCCCGCCGGTGTCGTCGCGACCGGATATTATCGCCTGGGCATCTGGCAGGATGAGCCAGTGGACCGGGAGCAGTCGCGGTTCGAAGATCTCGACGACATCCTGAGGACGACCACCGAGGTCTTCCTGGGACTCACCGTCGGCTGTGCGCGTTGTCACGACCACAAGCTCGACCCGATCCGCCAGAAGGATTACTACCGTTTGCTGGCCTTCTTCCGGAACATCCGTCGTTACGGGGTACGTGGTGGTGGTTCGGTCAAAGATGCCAGTATCACCACGGTGGCGACCGCAGCCGAGTTGAAACGGAACCAGGACCTGGTGGCCAGGCACAAGCTCGACCTGGCCCATGTCCTGAAGCGGCTGAAAGGGCTCGATGCGAAATACAAGAACCTGCTCGAAGGTGGTGAGGTTGACGACTTCAAGCGAGAGCAGAACCGGGTGCCCATCCTCAAGAAGAAGGTGCCGGGAAAGCTGTCCAAGGACAAGTTCGATGTGTACCAGAAGCTGGCGGCTCGCAGAGACCAGCTCCGCAAGTTTCGTCCGCCCGGATTTTCCCAGGCCCTGGTCGTCAAGGAACTCGGACCCAATCCCCCGCAGACATTCGTGCAGATCCGTGGCAACGCGCACGCTCGGGGAGACAAGGTCGAGCCCGGATTTCCCCTGGTGCTTTCACCGCCGGAACCCAACATCCGGCCCGTGGCCAAGGGTGCTCGCTCGGCGAATCGGCGACGGGCGCTGGCCGAGTGGATCACCAGCCGCGAGAACCCGCTGACGGCCCGGGTGATCGCCAACCGGCTCTGGCAATACCACTTCGGCCGCGGCATCGTCGCCTCCTCGAGCAACTTCGGCTTTGCCGGCCGGAAACCGACTCACCCGCAACTGCTCGACTGGCTGGCTGCCGAACTGGTTGACGGGGGGGGGACGCTGAAGCGGATGCACCGACGGATCATGCTTTCGGCCACTTACCAGATGACCTCCCGCGCCAATGCGAAGGGGTTGGCTGCCGATCCCACCAACCAGTTGTTCTGGCGATACAACATGCGGCGGCTCTCCGCCGAGGAAATCCGGGATTCGGTGCTCGCCATCAACGGTGCCCTGAACCGGAAAAAGATGTTCGGGCCGAGCATCTTCACGATCATCCCCCGCGAGATTCTCCAGGGGCAGTCTCGGCCGGGAGCCGGCTGGGGCAAGTCGTCCCCGCAGGATCGCAACCGCCGCAGCATCTACGTGCACGTGAAGCGTTCACTGGTGGTGCCGATGTTCGAGAGTTTCGACGGGCCGGATCTGGACAACAGCTGCCCGGTGCGATTCACCACCACGCAGCCCACCCAGTCGCTGGCACTGCTGAACAGCGAGTTCAGCCAGCGCGAGGCGAAGGTATTTGCCGAATTCCTCAAGAAGCATGCGGGCAATGATCCTGCTGCACAGGTCACGCTGGCCCTGAAACGCGCCCTGCAGCGGACACCGACCCAAATCGAGGTCCAGCGGGGAGTGGACTTGATCGATGCTCTGAAGACCCAGGACAAGGCGAGCTCGGAGCTGGCTCTGAAGTCCTTCTGTCTGCTGGCACTGAATCTCAACGAGTTCCTTTATCTCGACTGAACCCGGCCGGAACACGCACGGCCGAACCCGTTTCATCAACACAGCACCCGATACCATGACACAAGCACATACGAATTTCTGTGGTCGAACGCGGCGAGAGTTTCTCTGGGAGACCGGTGCCGGCTTCACCGGGCTGGCCCTCTCGGGTCTGCTCGACGCCGATTTTCTTTCTCGCCAGGCCGTGGCCGCCGACGGGCAGAAAAAGTTCATCAATCCGCTGGCCCCCAAGGATCCGCACTTCGATCCCAAGGCCACCAGCGTGATTTTCCTCTACATGTACGGTGGACCCAGCCATATCGACACCTTCGAGTACAAGCCGAAGATGAAAGGTATGGACGGGAAGACCGTCGACGTGAAGACGTTCGGACGAGGTGGACGGAAGAGCCGCGGGAGAATCGTCGAAACCCGGTGGAATTTCAAACAACACGGCAAGTGCGGCCAGTGGGTCAGCGACCTGTTTCCCCATTTTGCGACGTGCGTCGACGACGTTGCCTTCATCCACTCGATGACCGCCGACAGTCCGATTCACGGGTCGGCGATGCTGATGATGAACTCGGGCAAGATCGTCTCCGGCAGCCCGTGCCTGGGATCGTGGGTCAACTACGGCCTGGGGACCCAGAACGAGAACCTGCCCGGTTTCGTCGTGATGCTCGATCCCCGTGGCGGTCCGATCAGCGGAGCAAAGAACTGGTCGGCCGGCTACATGCCCGCCAGTTTTCAGGCCACGATCATGAGATCCCAGGGCAACGCAATCCTGAATCTCAAGCGGCCCGATGATCTCAGCGACTCGATGCAGCGACGGTTGTTGGACACCTTGAGAGCGTACAACAACGACCACCAGTTGCGGCGTGTGGACAACAGCGATCTGGCTGCCCGCATCGCCAGCTATGAACTGGCCTACAAGATGCAGTCCTCGGCGCCCGAGGCGACAGATCTTGCCCAGGAAACCAAGGAGACGCAGGAATCCTACGGGCTCGATCGCAAGGAGAGCTCCTACTTTGGCCGCCAGTGCCTGTTGGCTCGTCGGCTGGTCGAACGGGGCGTCCGTTTCATCCAGGTCTACTCCGGTGGCAACCACAACGATGCCAACTGGGATGCCCACGGCGACCTGAAGCGAAATCACGACATGCACGCCCTGGAAACCGACAAGCCGATTGCCGGGTTGATCAAGGACCTCAAGCAGCGAGGACTCTTCGAGAAGACGTTGATTGTGTGGGGTGGTGAGTTCGGACGGCAGCCGACGGCCGAGTACGCCAAGGGAACCGGTCGCGACCACAACTCATATGGCTTCACCATGTGGATGGCCGGAGGGGGCATCAAGGGTGGTGTCAACGTTGGCAAGACCGACGAGTTGGGTAGCGCGGCGGTGGAGGATCGGTTCCATGTCCGCAACCTTCACGCCACCGTACTCCAGCAGATGGGACTCGATCCCAACCGGCTGAGTTATTTCTTCAACGGTCTCGACCAGAAGTTGGTCGGGGTCGAGGGCGCGGAGCCGATTCGCCGGATCGTGGCGTAACCGCCGGCAATGGCCACGGGCCGGCCCGCCTTCCTGTTTTCAGCAGTCTCCGCTCACTCGGGAATGCCTCCACCCGTTACGGCTGGTGGCTGGTTCTGCCAAGGACTCTCACATGTCGTTTCTGCGGATTGCCTGCCTGGTACTGCTTTTGTCCGGTTCCCTCCAGGCTGGGTCCAGGCCCAACATCATCCTGATCATGTCCGACGACATGGGATATTCGGATATCGGCTGTTACGGCAGCGAGGTGGCGACTCCGACGCTCGATCGCCTGGCGGCCGGAGGCCTGCGGTTCACGCAGTTCTACAACACGGGCCGGTGTTGTCCGACGCGGGCCAGCCTGATGACCGGTCTTTACCCACACCAGGCGGGAGTCGGTCACATGATGAACGACCGGGGTCATCCCGGTTACCGCGGCGATCTCAACAATCGTTGTGTGACGATCGCGCAGGTGCTGGGCACGGCCGGGTATCGCTGCTACATGGCCGGCAAATGGCATGTCACCAAGACGACCCGCCCGACCAGCGAGGACGGAAAGCACAACTGGCCTCGCCAGCGAGGGTTCGATCGGTTCTACGGGACCATTCACGGAGCCGGCAGTTTCTTCGATCCCAATTCTCTGACCCGTGACAACACGCTGATCGCCCCCGAAGATCCCGACAGCTACTACTACACCGATGCGATCAGTGACAACGCGGCGCAGTTCATCACCGATCACAACAGCGACAAGCCGTTCTTCATGTACGTGGCCTACACCGCCGCGCACTGGCCGATGCACGCCAAGCCGATGGATATTGCCAAGTACAAGGGCCGGTACGACAAGGGCTGGGATGTGCTGCGTGAGGAGCGGTTGGCACGGATGAGGAAGATGGGACTGCTGGACCGATCCTGGCCGCTCTCGCCCAATGTCCAGGACTGGAGTGATGCCAGGAACAAGCCCTGGCAGCGGGTGCGGATGGAGGTCTACGCCGCAATGATCGATTCGATGGACCAGGGCATCTCACGAATTGTCGGAGCCCTGAAATCGACCGGTCAATTCGACAACACGCTGGTGCTGTTCCTGCAGGACAACGGTGGGTGCCAGGAGGAGTTTGGCAGCAATGGCGCGTTGAGGCCCAAGAACCTGGCACGCCAACCGGCGATGAAACCGGGCGAACTGCAGTACTCGATGGTGCCCAGAATCACTCGCGACGGCCGTCCGGTTCGCCAGGGATTCGGTGTCATGCCCGGTCCGTCCGATACCTATGTCGCCTATGGCATCCAGTGGGCCAACGCGTCCAACACGCCATTCCGCGAGTACAAGCACTTTGTCCACGAGGGAGGCATTTCAACGCCACTGATTGCTCACTGGCCCAACGGGATCAAGGACCACGGAACGTTCCGGCATGAGCCGGGTCACCTCGTCGACATCATGGCCACGTGTGTCGACCTGGCCGAAGCGAAGTACCCGGCGGAATGGAAGAAGAGTCCGGTGCACTCGATGGAAGGCAAGAGCCTGGTGCCTGTCTTCGGCGGGAAGGACCTGCCGGATCGCCCGTTGTATTGGGAGCACGAGGGGAACCGGGCCGTACGAGTCGGTGACTGGAAACTGGTTGCCAAGGGTCGGAACGGGCCGTGGGAACTGTACAACCTGAAATCCGATCGCAGTGAACTGAAGAATCTGGTTGATGCCGATGCCGAGCGGGCCAAGAAACTCGAATCACTCTGGAACACGTGGGCCATTCGTGCCAACGTGCTGCCCTGGCCAAACTCGGGACAGGCCCGGAAGGTCAGCCGCAAAAGAACGCTGAAGCTGAAAGCCAAAGCGAGATTGCCTCGGGACGGTGGCGTGCCGAACGTGAAGGATCGGGGATTCACTGTCACCGTGACGATCGGGCAGCCCGGCCAGGGCGTATTGGTCGGACACGGTGGCACCGCCCATGGCTGGGCTCTGTGGGTCAAGGACGGAAAGCCGGTCTTCTCGTTTCGCCGCAACGGTAAGCTGACCGAGTTGGCTGGTCCTGACGTGCTGGGAACAGCTCGGGTTGTTTCGGCGCGAGTCGGTAATGATGGCGGACTCGCTCTGCTGGTGCGCGACCGCGAGGTCGCTCGCGCCAAGGCCGCCGGCACCCTGGCACAGGTTCCCCAGGACGGCCTCGAGGTGGGGCAGGACATCAACGGGGCCGTGGGTGGCTATCAGGCCCCCAACCGCTTCAGCGGCCAGATCTCGGGTGTCACGATCCGACTGGCGAAGTGATATCCAGCAATCGCGTCACTTCTTGCTGAACGCCGCGTGCTTGGGATCACCGCCGGAGCGAATGTAGGCCACCAGATCGAGGATCTCGTTGCGAGTCAACGTGTTCAACAGGCCCTCGGGCATCAGCGATGTTTTCGAGGGAATGACCTCTTCGATGGTATCACGTCGCACGGCGGTGAAATTGCCGGGCTCGAGCATGTTGGTCATCACCATGATGTTCTGTCCGCTGAGATTGGCGACACGTCCGATGACCGTCTTGCCGTTGTCGAGAACGAACATCGAGGCCTGGTACTGATCCGAGACGGTTCTCGAGGGAACGGTCATCGAATCGAGCAGGTCCTTGTTGTTGAAGCGACGGGCGGCAGCTGTCAGGTCGGGACCGACGATGCCTCCCTGGCCACGAAACCGGTGGCATTTGAAACAACTGGCTGCTGCGAACAGTTCCTGGCCTTTCCGAAAATTCCGTCCCGAGAGGGGTTGGGACAGGGCTGGAAGCAGCGCCTCGGTGGTCCACTTGCGGACGAACTTCCGCGGAGTGGCGTCGGGGGCGACTGAGTTGGGTTTGGCACCGGCCTCGAGTGTCTTGGCCAGGGCCTGCTTTTCGGTCGGCGGCAGGGCCGCGATGGCCTCGTTGCGAATGTTTCTCAGGAAGCCGGCGAAGGAGTGGCCTCCCCGCGCGGCAGCGGCAGCATTGAAAGACTCGAAGTAGGTCTTCCGCCCCTCCCGGGTCCATCCGTTGGTCTGCTTTCTCAGCAACAATGCGTACTGCAACCGGTCTTGCTGAGTGCGGGCAGCGGCGAGCAGGGTGAGTGTCCGGGGAACGGCGCGGGGCGCATCGAGAAAGATCAACAGCTGGGCCAGTTCGCGGTTCAGCGAATCCGAGGTCGACGGGAACAGCCCGTCGATGTGGGACAGGATCTTCTGTCGGACCTGGCCGGTTGGCCGACCCATTCGGAGACCCGCCAGCCCGTAGGCCCGCAACAGTCCGAGTTGATCGGATTCCTTGAGCAACGAGATCTTGGTGCGGGACAGCGAACTGACGAGGTTGGCCTGCAGAGTCTTGTCGCCGTGGCGAGCCAGGGCGATGGCGGCCTCGATTCGTGCACGCGGGCGAGTTTCGGACAGCGCCCGCTTCGCCCACCGTTCCACCGGCTGGTGTTCAATTGCCACGCGGGCGGCGAAGCGAATGTGACGGTCGGGACTCGAGAGGTGGGGCCACAGGGATTCGGAGACACCGACGGCACCGGGGCGCTGCATGGCCTCGAGCTGTCGTCTCAGAGAGCGCTCCTTGCTTCCGGCGGTGTTCTTGCCGTCGACCGGCTTGGTCGACTCCTTCCCGGCGTAGGTCACTCGGTACAGGCCCGACTGGGTGCGGCGGCCGCCGATGGTGAAATACATCGCACCGTCAGCGGGGTTGATCAGCACGTCTGTGAGCGGCAGTGGCGCGGCCGAGAGGAACCGTTCGGTGGTTCCGGTGTAGGTCGAGCCTTTGGGCTGCATGTGGACGGCATAGAGGATTCCGTAACTCCAGTCGGAAATGAACAGCGCCTTCTGGTACTTGCCGGGAAACTTGGCGCCGGTGCCAAACGTGATACCCGTGGGGCAGCCTGGTCCGATGTCAACGACCGGCGGCAGACTGTCGGGGTACCAGGTGGGCCACTTGCCGGTACCGCTGCGCCAACCGAATTCGCTACCGCTGGTCACATGGCAGACGCGGGTGGGACGATACCACGGCGATCCGATGTCCCATTCCATGTCCGCGTCGAAAGTGAACAGTTCGCCGTCGGCGTTGAAGGCGATGTCGAACTCGTTGCGGTATCCGACGCTGATCAGTTCCCACACGGTGCCCTCGGGGTTGATCCGGGCAATCCAGCCTCCCGGGGCCATCTTGCCCACCGCGTGGCCACCGGCATCCCACATTCGGTCGTGGAGGATGTCTTCTTTCCAGTTCCGGGGGACCACCGACTTCTCCATCTTTGGCAGATTGGTGTGGTTGCCGGCGCAGACGTACAGCGATTTTCCATCCGGTGCAAGAATCACGGCGTGAGGGCCGTGTTCGCCACCACCGGGGACGGCTCGCAATTTCTTCACGGTGTCGAACTGGTCGTCACCGTTGCTGTCAGTGACCCGGTACAGGCCCGCACCGGGACCGTTGGTCATTACGTAGAGGCTGTCGAAGGCGTAGACGATGCCGTGTGCCATTCCGATGTCCGCCGCGATCGTCTCGAGCTTGATCCCCTTCTCCGACTGTCCGATTGGCGGTGGGGTGATGCGGTAGAGCTTCCCGTACTGGTCGGACGTGATCAGTCGTCCCTTGGGGTCAGTGGCCAGGGCGACCCAGGATCCCTGTTGCTTGATCGGGACCGAGTAAAGCAGCTCGACCTGGAACCCCGGGGCCGCCTTGATCCGCTTGACCGGGGTGGCCAGCGGGGTGGGAGGCTGCTTGCGTTCCAGGGCAATCGCGGCAAGTTCGACACGCCCCTTGCGGTTGCCCGGATCCAGACGCAATTGCACCAGGTCGCTGTCGGTGTGAAAGAAGACGTGGTAGCTGGCCCAGTTGTTGCCGCTTGCCCGGAACTGGAACTGCTCGGACCGCGCCTCGCTGAAGCCATTGTCGGCCTTGGTGCCCCAGAAGATCTGTCCGTTCATACGACCCCGGAAGCGGGCCTTCAGCGTCAGGCGGTGCCAGCCACCTGTGACCTGCACCGGCGTGACCAGGTGCGGGTCGTTGCCCGTGCACTGGATTTTCAGGACACCGTCGGCGACCGACAACTTGCAGTCCTTGACCGCAGTCCAGCCGCCCGCATCCTGCTGAAAACTCCACGACGCCAGTGGCTTGTCGTCATCAGCCGCCTCGGTGACAGCCAGCGGGACCAGGGCGAGCAGGCAAGCGACGAAGACGTTTCGATGGCAGCGCATGTTGACTCCGGCTGTGAATTCGATGCTGTCTCAGGACTAGGGTAAAGGTCATCGCGCGAAATGGTCAATCAGCGCAACTAGCCGAACACCCGTGAGATCGCTCGGCCGTTGTCGGTGATGGGCACCGGGCGAATGCCGTCGTAAAGTTCCTTGGCCGGGTTGACCCGCATGGCCTGGCAGATGGTTGCGTGCAGATCGGGAATCGAGACCGGGTGGTCAAGAATGGTCTTGCCCAGCTCGTCGGTCGTGCCGACGGCCTGGCCGGTTTTCAGACCACCACCGGCCAACACCACGCTGAAGGCCTTGCTGTAGTGGCCCCGGCCTCCGCGGGCATCGAATTCCGGCGGGCGGCCGAACTCGGTTGCGATCACGATCAGTGTGCGGTCCAGCCGCTTTCGTTTTTCCAGGTCGGTGATCAGCGCGGCAAAGGCCTGATCAAGCTGATCGATCATCCGGTGCTGTTGCTGCTGCCCCTCGTTGTGGGTGTCCCAGCCGGTGCCGTTGATGAAGTTCAGGTTGAAGGAGACCTCGACGAATCGCACTCCCGATTCGACCAGCCGCCGTGCCAGCAGGCAACGTTGACCGAATTCCGATCCGTAGACCTGCCGCAACGCGTCGCCCTCGGACTCCAGGTCGAACACGCTCATGAACTTCGGTCCTGCCAGCTTCAGTCCCTGGGCGGCGGCGGCCGAGTAGTCCCGGACGCGAGTGTCGGCGGAATTCTTGTCGAGGAACCTGCCACGGATGCGGCCCAGCAACTTCTCGCGGCGGGCCTGTCGCTGGCGACCCACGCCAGCGGGTCGCTGCAGCCCGGCCGGGCCGGCCTTGGTGTCGGTGAGATAGAGATAGCCGGCGCCGGCACCCAGGAATCCGGGCCCGCGGCTGGCACTGGGGTACCCCATTACCACGTAGGGAGGGACGCCGTCACCCACGGCACCCCGTTCGTGTGCCATGATCGATCCGATCGAGGGATAGATCGTCGTGCCCGAAGGCGGTCGACCGGTGTGCATGCGGTTGGTGGCTGCGGCGTGCTCGTCGATCACTTCGTGGTGGACGCCACGCAGCAACACGCAGCGATCCAGGAGTCGAGCCGACCGCTTCAGGTGTTCACAGACCTGCACACCGGGAACAGCCGTGGGAATCGGATCGTAATACGATCCGGCAATCTTCTTGCCGTCACCCTTCCGCTTGGGATCCCAGGTGTCGACGTGGCACGCGCCACCGCCCAACCACAGCAGGATGCAGTTCTCGGCTCGCCCGACTGGTCCACTGTCACGGGTGTTCCGGTTTGTCGGTTCGGATGCCGCGGACAAAACCGGCGGCAGCACGGTGGTGCCGGCCAGCTGCAGGAAATGGCGTCGGGAATTGCCGGCGAGTGAGGAGAATGGCGTCATGGAGAAAACACGAATTCGGGGGAGTTCACCAGGGCCCAGATCACGTCCTCGGCCCGCTCACGCCAGCCAGCCGTCAGTCGGTTGGTGGGCGGGTCACCGGCACGGACCAGGCGTTCGAGCTCGAGCTTGATGCGGGTGGCGTCGGGATGAAGATGATTGGACCACGAGACATGGGTCAGGCGTCGACTGGAAGGTGGTGGAGACTTGATGGCGCCGGGAACCCGTCGCTTTGAGTAGCCAGGTGACAGTACCGCGACGACCTCGGCCCGTTCTTCGGAGGAAGCCGGTCGCGAGAGGATGTGCAGGTACAGGAGATCGGCGATCTCCATCAGCGAGAGGTCGGTGACCAGCAGGTCGGTCAACGCGTGGTCATCGGAAAGGACCACGGTGCGGTGAGAGGCGGAGCTGTTGGCCAGGGCCAGCGGTTGCAGAACGCTCGTGGTGCCGTCACGTAGCGTGATCGGATGAGGCCGGCTCTCACGCCATCCGAACGCCATCAGGACATCGACGACACTCTGGGCTGCCGGCAATGCCAGTGCTGGCCGGTCTCGTTCATTGGACAACGCCGCGAATTCCCAGGATCTCCGGGGCACGCCCAGGTTCAGGAAGGTGTTGGATCCGCGCCGGCCCTCCGGGTCGAGTGTCAGGTACTCGGTCCGCATCGCTTTTCCACTGACGACGAACAGCGAGTCCACAATTTGTTCGGCCACCAGCCGGCGTCGAATCGGAGCGGGCGGCGGCGGCGTGTTGCCGGAAAGAGTCTTGGCGGGATGTGCCGGTCGCTGATAGGCGCGGGACTCGAAGATCAGCCGGGCGACGTGTTTCAGGTCGTATCCGTTGCGGACCAGCTCTCGTCCCAGGTAGTCGAGCAGTTTCGGGTAGACCGGCTTCGCGTCGTGCCAGTCTTCAACCGAATCGACGAAGCCCCAGCCCAGGTAGCGCTTCCAGAGTCGATTGACCATGACGTGGGGGAAACGGTGGTTGGCCGGCGAAGTGACGAGGGCGGCCAGTCGTTCCCGGGCATCAGCGCGGTCTCGCAGAAGACCCCGCGGAAGCTCGCCGCCGGCCAGTTCGGCGAATGGCCAGACGGGATCGATCGAGGTACCCGGCTTCAGCGTGACCTTGACCGGCGAATCTCCCGACAGGGACGCGCCGGGGATCGTGCTGGTCTTGGGCAGCTTCAGGGGACGCCGGTTGAGCATCGCGGCCAGGTTGAACAGCTGCTTCTGACGGAACGGGTGGTAGGGCGCGTCGTGACAGCGAGCACATTTCAACTGAACCCCCAGGAAAGCTGTTCCCAGCACATGGGCCTTGGCGGCCATCGGAGCATCGTTCTCGGTGGCCATCGCGAAGCCGGCCGGGCCTCCGCCGTAACGACTGCCTTTCATCAGAACCAGTTCGGTCACGAATCGGTCGATCGGCTTGTTGTCGCGGAACGAGTCGTGAATCCAGAATCGGAACGGGCCGGTGTTGTTCAACTTGGGCTTCAGGATCCCGGGGTTCTCCGCAAGGACGTCCTGCCAGTATCCCACCCAGTGGTCGGCCCAGCGTGGATCAGCCAGGAAACGGGTGATCGCATCGCCGCGGCGAGTGGCGGCCGGCCGGGCCATGAACCAGTGGATCTCCGACCGGGTAGGAACAACTCCGGTGGTGTCGAGCGCCAGCCGGCGAAGAAACGTGTGATCACCGACAACCGATTCGGAAGAATCCGAGGCAGCGGCCGCCAGCCAGCGATCAACCGCAGCCAGCGACGTGTCGGTGCCGGGTGGCGTCAGGGCGGGGACCGCCTGGCGGGCAATCCGGTGACGACGTTTCCAGTATTCCTGCTCGAGTGGGTCACTGGTTCGACGCCTCTGGTCGTTCCAGGCAACCAGTTGTTGGCCGAAGGTCTCGACGTAACGGTTCCATTGAACCTCCGAGAGTCCGAGCGAGTCGTCGGTACTGGCAGCCATTAGCCGAAAGGGTTTTCCCTTGGGCGCGATACCGACCAAGAGTTCTCCCAGCTCTGTCCGGACGCCCGCACCTCCGACAAATGCCTCGAGCAACACCAGGTGGTCATTGCCGCGGGCCGGTTCAAGTGTCACGTCGACCAGGGTTTGCTGGTGTCCGGGTGAAAGGTCGACGAGATCGTCCCGGCCGCTGACAACCTGTGGAGGAACTTTTTCGTGGCCGCTGGCGTTGCGACTGAGAAATCCGGTTGAGGCAACCAGGCGGCCATCAATCGAGAGCCGGGCGGCGTTGCGGGCTCGCAGCACCAGCTGGTATTTGCCGGCAGGCAATTTCAGATGACTTCGGGCTCGCAGCAGAAATGGCGACGGCCGATCGACAATCAGGCCGCCGGATGAGTATCTGCGTGGCAGGCCGACCCATGCCGCGGCTGTTTGTTGCCAGCGTTCCACCGGACGTGAACGGGGGAAGTCCCATGACGTCTTGGCCGGCACCCCGTCAAGCAGTTCGACCAGGATTGCGTTCCCGGGCACCTTCGCATCAGGGATCTCAGCCAGACGCGTGTCGGGACGAGTGCACTGGAAGTGAGTGGCGAGCCGCCTGGAGACCAGGGCCGTCCGGTAGATGGCCACCTCGTCGATCCGGCCGGAGAGCGTTGCGCCGGGGCTACCGCCCAGCGTGCTGCCGATCCAGACCTCGTCGTTGTCCACGACCGGCGGCTTGGTCGTCTTGCCACCCAGATCCCAGTTTCCGGCTACCGGCTCGCCGTCCAGGTAGCCCCGCAAACTGTCCGGTTTGCCGAAGACATAGGTCACCGCGACGTGGTGCCAGGCGTTGTCGGGACGAAAGCCGACGCTGGCGATCCAGCGGTGGAAGTCGTTGCGGTTTCCCTGCCGGTTGTCGGCATTGCGGAACAGGAAGCTGACCCGAGCTGTGCCCTGGCGACCAGTCAGTCGCAGGGCCCAGTTCTGGTTCGCCGGTTTTTGTCCCGGGTTGTTCGTCCGACCCTTGCCGATGAGGTAGATGTTCTGCTCGCCGCTGATTTGTTTCAGCTGAACCCAGGCCTCCAGTGTGATCGCATCACCATTGGTGAAATCCAGCGGGCTGTTCTCGCCCGGATCGGAGATCACCAGGCGGTCGCTGCCGGAGAGACCCACCGAGAGGTTGGTGTCATCGAAAAGCGGATAGAACCGTGGCAGTGGCCCGGCGATGCCCGACTCGACTGACTTTGTCGCACGAGCCGGCAATTGCGCTGCACCGTGGCTGGCAAAGGGCGACTCGGGGGAATTGAACCTCCACCAGGCGACCGGCTTGTCTCGGGAAATCTCGACTTTGTACCGGTCTTTCTCCTCCGCCTCGGCGGACCCGGCCGGCAACTGCCAACCGAGACACATCACGGCCAAGAAAACCGTGAGATGGGTGAGAATGCGCATCGACGAGGCTCCGATATCTCGACCGGGTTCTCCAGAATAGCCCCGTAGCCGGAGGCCGGTCAATTGCCCTGAATGGGTTCTTCGAAGTCCCCGCTGGGCCGTCCCGTGGACGGGTGGTTAGGATGGATCCCGGCAATCCCGTTCCCGGATCACGGATTATCCCATGTGCCACGCCCGCTTCCCGCTTGCCGCGGTCCTTGTGCTGAGCCTGTTTGCTGCCCCGACGGTTGCCGACCGCCCGAACATCCTGGTTGTCATCGGCGATGACATCGGCTGGAAGGATTACGGGTGTTACGGCCACCCTTCGATTCGCACTCCGAACATCGACGCCCTGGCTGCCGCCGGCCTGAAGTTCACTCACGCGTTCCTGACCACCTCGTCGTGCAGTCCTTCGAGGATCAGCATTCTCAGCGGCCGGTACCCTCACCAGACCGGAGCCGAAGATCTGCACATGCGGTTGCCGGCCGGTGGGGTGTTCATTTCGACTCCCCTCCGCGAGGCCGGGTACTTCACCGGCCACATGCTCAAGACTCACTACGGTCCCAACGGGATGCAGCAGTTCGACTGGTACGGCAAATCGGTGAAGGAGTTCGGGACGTTTCTCGACAAGGCGGCGGCGAAACCGTTCTTCATGTGGGTTGGATTCCGTGACGCGCATCGTCCGTACAAGGCCGGAGCCCTGAAACCGCCTCACGATCCTGCCAAGGCGGTTGTGCCGCCGTTTCTGGTCGACACGCTCTCGACCCGGCGGGACCTGGCTCTTTACTACGATGAGATTGGCCGGATGGATCGTGACATCGGCCGCTTGCTGGACGAGTTGAAGAAACGGGGCCGTTTCAGGAACACCTTGGTGGTCTTTCTGGGAGACAACGGCGAGCCGTTTCCGCGGGCCAAGGGTACCGTTTACGACTCGGGGATCGGCACACCACTGGTGATGTGCTGGCCGGGACGAATTGCCGGTGGAGGTGTTCACAATGGACTGGCCAGCGTCATTGACCTGGCTCCGACATTTGCCGAGGTGGCGGGAATCCAGAAGCCGTCGACGATGGTCGGCCACAGCCTGTTGCCGGTGCTCAAGGATCCTTCGCTGCCGGGCCGTGAATTCATCTTTGCCGAGAGGAACTGGCACAACGCCGACGAACACATCCGCTGCGTCCGGACGCGAACTCACAAGCTGATCACCAACGCATATCTCGACAGGCCGTTCGGGCATCCGGCCGACTGCAGCCGCAGCCCGTCGTGGAAGGACCTGCTGGCCGCCAAAGCCGGTGGCCGGATCACCGGGGATCAACTGCAGATCTTTCGGGTACCACGGCCTGCTGTGGAACTCTACGACGCGGCCAACGATCCGGGCGAGTTCCACAACCTGGCGGATCAGCCGGCATCGAGCGGTATCCGCAAGCGGCTGGAACAGGCGCTGGAGACCTGGCGTCAGCAGACGAAAGACTTTCCGGCCAGCCGTCGCCGTCGGGCCGACAATGTTGATCGCGTGACGGGGGTGAAATTCACCAGGACGATCGGCCCGCTGGTCAAAGAGGGTAAGCCGAAACCGTTGCGGTGAGTGGCGGCTATTCGCTGCCGATCGCGATCAGCTGCGAGTTGGTTCGCAGCAGCAACTTGCCACCCGAGACGGCCGGGGTCGATTGTGAACGCTCGCCCAGTGGGTTCTTGCCCAGCAGCTTGTATTCGGGACTGGCCGCGACAACGACGACGGTGCCCTTGGCATCGATGGCGAACAGCCGCCCGTCGACGCAGATCGGAGAGCCGAAGAATTTTCCGCCGATTCGCTGCCGCCAGACCGACTTGCCGGTCTTCATCGAAATGCAGGAAACGATCCCGATGTCGGCCCACAGATACATGTGGTCCTGATAGACCAATGGCGTGGGGATGTGCGGTACGGATTGCGATACCCGGAATGCCTCGGCAACCTCGCCGATTTTCTTGCCCGGACGCACTGCCACGATGTTCTTCCTGGCGGTGGTGAAACCGCTGGACCCGATCACCAGGTCGCCGGCGATGACCGGCGATGCGATGGCCCGCTGTTTGAACGTCCCGAAGACATCGATCTGCCAGTTCTTGTTTCCGGATTCGGCCGCCACGCCCCAGATGCCCTGGTAGGAGTGGACGAAAATGATCTCGGTGCCGTGTCCCGGACGGTTGAAGACACACGGCGTGCAGTAGCAGGCGCGTTTTCCGCTGCGAGGGACTTTCCACTTGATCTGTCCGCTGGCCGCATCAACGGCCAGCAGGAAGCTGGGTCCTTCCTGGTCGTTGCAGAGGTAAACCACCCCGCCGTGGACGATCGGTGAGGCAGCCGGGCCGTGCCCGCCCTTGAACGTTCCCAGGGGAACTCGCCAGGACGGGGTGCCGTCGTGGCTGTAGGCCAGCAGCGCCGAATCAGTCTTGGACTGCCAGACGGTGTAGACCCGTTGGGCATCGACGGCCGGTGTGGCCGAGGCAAACGTGTTCTGCCGGTGTTTCTTGTAGCTGGCAAACGGCTCCGCTTTCTTCCACAGCTCCTTGCCGTCGGTCAACGACAGGCAGACCAGGTGCCGACGCCCGGAATCGAGGTTGGCGGATGTGACAAAGACACGGCTTCCCCAGGCGACCGGTGACGACAACCCGGTGCCGGGAAGCTTGGCCCGGAAAGCGTAATCCGCGGTTTTCCACGTCGAGGGGATTCCCGTCACCGCGCTGATGCCGGTGCCGTTGGGGCCACGAAAGCGGGTCCATTCCTGCGCGTGGAGGTTTGCTGCCGATGACAGACAGGTGAAAGCCAGCAGCAACAGCCGGATGCGGTCGGGCATCGTGTCAGGTGTCCTCGTTGTGAGAGCGTCGTGTCGTGGGTCGGTTAGTCCATCGGCGGAGTGTTCAGGAGCAGGTTGCTGCTGATGTCCCCGACGTTGCGGCAGCCACAGGAGATCATGGCGTTCTCGAGTTCCTCGCGGAAGAATCCCAGCATCTGGCTGACACCCTGCTGGCCGGCAGCCGACAGGCTCCAGGCCTGGGGTCGACCGACCAGCACGGCTCGTGCCCCGAGGGCCAGGGCCTTCAGGACATCTGTCCCGCGGCGGATTCCGCTGTCCAGCAGCAACTCGGACTTGCCATTGACCGTTTCGGCAACGCGTTGCATCCGGTCGATCGAAGCAGGCATGCCATCCAGCCGCCGGCCACCATGATTGCTGACGACGATGGCGTCGACGTCTTCTTTGACCGCTCGACGGGCGTCCGCTTCGGTCAGCACACCCTTGACGATCAGTGGCAGGTTCGTGATGCCGCGGAGCCAGTCGAAGATGTCCCAGGACATCGACAGCTGCCACGCTGCCTGGTTGAAGGCATCCAGTTTCTCCGTGGTGATCGAATCGGGCAACGTGTGTCCGATGTCGCGAAGATGCTTCAGCAACATGTCGTGGGGAACACTGAAGCGGTTGCGCCGGTCGGCGTCCTTTCGCTCGCCGAGGTCGACGGTGATCACGATGGCGCTGAACCCGGCCGCCTCGACCCGCTTCACCAGTGACCTGGCCACGCCCTTGTCTTGGGGCATGTAGACCTGGAACCACTTGGGTCCGTCGCTGGCCGCGGCGACTTCCTCGATGCTGCTGAAGCAGCTGCTGCTGACAGCGCAGATCGTGCCCGCGTTCCGGGCGGCCCGGGCGGATGCCAGGGCGCCGTCCGGGTGGAACATTCTCAGGCCCGCCACCGGGGCCAGCATCACGGGCATGTCGATCTTCTGTCCGAGGACGGTGGTCGAGAGATCGGCCTGGCCGACTCCGTGCAGGACAGGGGGCAACAGCCCGATCCGGCGAAACGCGTCGACGTTGTCGGCCAGGGTGACCTGGTCTTCGGATCCGGTGCTGATGTACTCCCAGGACGGCCGTGGCAACTTCTGCCTCGACAGTTCGATGAAGTCCTCGACGACAACCGGGCCGGGTTGGTCGGAGGGTTTCCGGTCGTCGGAGTTCTTGGGCGTCATCGGTTTGTCGGTTTCGACCGCGGCGTCGGACTCTGGTTCGCCGATCAACTGGCTGCCAGCTCCGAGAGCGAGGAGTTTCGTGAAGGAGCGTCGTTGCATGAGCAGGAGGCTTCCGGTGGAAGGAGCAAAGGCGGGTTCATTCGGGTTGCCCGCCGGGAACCCACAGCACGTCATCTCGGCCGTCGTCATTGGCGGATCGTGCCACCACGAACAGGAGATCCGAGAGCCGGTTGAGGTAGATGATCACCTGGTCGTTGACGGTTTCGTGTTCGGCCAGCCGCAGCACTTCGATTTCGGCACGGCGGCAGACGGTGCGTGCCTGGTGCAGCGTGGCGGCGGCCGGCGAGCCGCCCGGCAGCACGAAGCTGGTCAGCGGTTCGAGCCGGTCGGTGAACGTGTCGATGGTGTTCTCGAGCCAGGCGACCTGCTCGGGGGTGACCCTCAACGACTTGTCGTCCCCGTTGGCTGCGGGGACGCACAAATCGGCACCGACATCGAAAAGATCATTCTGGATCGTGGCCAGGTTTGCGGCGATTTCTTCGCCGGTGGCGGCACGGGCCGCTCCGATCGTCGCGTTGAGTTCGTCAACGGATCCGTAGGCAACGATCCGCAAGCTGGTCTTGGGAACGCGACTGCCGTCACCCAGCGACGTCTCGCCCGCATCACCGCTGCGAGTGTAGATCCGATCCAGGTACACCATCGCCAGGCTCAACCCTCTTTCTTTTTCACGGATTTTCGGACGGCCTTGGGCAACGCTTTCTTCGGCCGCACGGCCTTGGGCCGGGCCGGCTTCGGGATCTTCAGCTTTTTGGCAGCTTTCAGCTTCGGTTTCAGGGTCGCCTTGGGCCGGGGCTTCGGGGCGGTGCCGAAGATTTTCTTGAACTCCGGCATTCCACGGACCGACTTGAGGTCGGGATCCTTGTTCAGCCAGGCCTTGTCCCGCCAGCCGTACTTGACGGCCTTTTCGAGCTGTTCGAGGGCTTTTTTGCGACAGGTGGCCAGGCGATTGTCGCGGTCGGGCAGCTTGGGATCCTTGTTGATCATCTCGATCGCGCGGCTGTAAACACACGCCAGGTTGTAGGCGTACATCCGGCGGACCGACGTGAGGTTGCTGGACGTGGCTTTCTTCTGAGAGTCCTCGGCGTATTTCAATCCCGCATCCAGCTTGCCTTCACGCAGCAGAACGATGGCCATGCCGGTCATGGCCTGCGAGTTCAGCGGGTCGAGTTCGACGGCCTTGACGAAATCCTTGCGGGCTTCGGCCAGTTTTTTGTCGTCAAGTTGCAGCTTGACGTTGCCTCGGCCGGCGTAGGCCGCCGAGAGACGGGGGTCGATTTTGACGGCGAGGTTGTACTGGGTGAGAGCCTGTTTCCAGTTCAGTTGCTGCGAGTAGTGCCGCCCCATCGAGAGGTACTGGTAGCCGGGCGATCGTTGCATCAGGTTCCGCAGGGCGTTGACCGCGTAGTTCCGCTTGTTGGTGTTTTTCTCGGACCGGGCTGCTTCGAGCACCTTGCGGGCTTCGCTGGTGCCGATGCCCGCAAGGGCGTTGGCGGTGTAGTTCCAGGTGGTCGATGAGCTTGTCGAATTGAAGGCCTTGACGAGCATGGCGACGGCCTGTGGCGAGGCGTCCTGCAGAAGCGTCTGGCAGGCGGCGTTGACCAGGGTGCTGTTGTTCGAGGCCAGGGCGTCGGGAGCGAGCTTGCGGAAGGTATTGATGTCGACCTGCCCGATGGCTCGCAGCACGTTGGCCCGGTCGGTGTTGCTGAGCTTGGGGTAGTGTTCCAGCAGCTTGGCGGCGATGTCCTGGTCGCCGACCTGGATCAGCGTTTTGATGACCGTCGAACGACTGGCCGGCGAGTTGGCCAGGTGCTTGAGCAACATCGGGATGGCTCGAGGATCGCGAGTCCGGATCAGCAGCGACGTCATGGTGTTGTCCGGCGGAGTCGACTCGAGCCTCTTGAGCACGTATTCGATGGCCAGTTTCTGGCTGTTCTGGTCGGGCCGCGAGGCGAGAATTGTCAGTGCCGCGTTGCGTCGGGGAGGATGGGTACTCTTGAGGGCGTCTCCCAGTGCCGTCATCAGCTTGGGGTGCCCAATCTGGGCCAGCGCCTGCAGGGCGGCCAGGGACAGTTCCGGATCGCCGCTCGTGGCGTACCCGTGAATCGCGTCTGCGAATGCCGGTCGCGGATACCGGGCCATGGTCGACACGATGTCCTTGCGAGCCTTGGGGTCGGAGTCGCCCAGCATTTTCAACAGCGTCTCGTGGGCTGCGGGATATCGCGATGCAGCCAGGCTGTCGAAAGCGGTTTTCGACAGCGGTGGCTGATTGCGATGGGCGAGGTCCTTGAGCTTCTTGACCGCTGCTGGTTCTCCATAGTGCCGAAGGCTCATCACTGCGGCCTGGGCAATCGCTGGCGACTCGTCGGCGGTCAGGGTGAGCAACAACGGCAGGTCCTCGGTCTTCAGCCGGCCGCCTCCACTGGCCAGTGCCGCCGGTCGTGTCAGCGGATCCCCTTGCTGGATTTCCTCGAGCAACTCGCCGCGGGGCAAAACGCGATACGCGGTGTCCAACGCGGCCATCACCGCCAGTTCAACGGTCTTGTGGACTCGCTGGGGGTTGGCTCCCGAGGGCCGCGTGGTGGAGATCTGAACAGGAAATCCCTTGAATGGCATGCCGCCTGGACGGACGGGTCCGCCACTTGTGGATCGCCGGTTGGGAATTGCTGCAAGGTGCAGTTCGCGGATTGCGGCCGGGATCGTGGGAAACGGGGTGCTGCCGGTGACCGTCCCTCGACCGGCCAGCGAGGCGGCCTGGTTCATCCAGCTGTAGATCCTGGATTCGATGGGGGGCGCCTTGTCGGTGAAATTGATGACCGAACGAACGACTCCGGCGGTGGCCAGCGTGTCGAGCTGGTCGACCAGCGAGGCGATGTTGATGGTGTCGATAGGGCCGCCGATCGTGATCAGTCCCAGGCTGCCACGTGGTCCGATTTGCCGCGTTTCCATGGCCAGTCGGCTGCGGGCGCGGGCGTTCAGATCGATGGTCATGGGTGTCTTGCCCAGCCCCAGTGACAGGCTGAGCTTGGGCACCTGGGGACCCTGCGGCAGTCCGGGGAAGATCAGCCAGGTCGATCCGCTGCCGCCGCTTTTCAACGTCACCTTGTTCAACCACTTCAGCTGGCTGGACTGGAAACTCTGATTTCCGACCTGGAATGAGAACGATCGGAGCGTCGACGGCAGAGTGGCCGGCATCGTGTGCGGCTTGCCGTCAACGGTCAGCTTCACCGAATCTCGCGTGAGCTCCCGGGGCGTGTTGGTGAGGTTGACCAGCACCAGCTTGGCGGCCAGGAACCGTGTTCCGGTGGTCCGGTAGTACGGCGCGCCCAGGAATGTGGACTCGACCATCGCCACGACCTGCCGCTTGGACGGATCGACCGGAACCACCGTTTTGCCGGTTTCCCGCAGCTTCTTCAGTTCCACCTCGAGTGTCTCAACTCGCTGCAGCAGTTTCTGCAGCAGTGCCCGATTGCTTGCGGCCGGCTTTGGTTTTGCCGCCGTTGGAGCCTTGTCCTGGGCCAGTCCAACGGCTGACAGGGTGGCCAGGGCCACCGTTGTCGTGAGCAGGTGGCGAAGAGGAAGAAAGGTCATCGGGGAAACTCCGATTCGCAGAGCAAGTTCTGATCGAGGGGAAACCGGTTCAGTCTACCACTGTCGCAGCCCCGAGGGGACCAGTGAACAGCTCGATCCGGGTTTCCCAGGTCTCTCCGGCCGGAAGGACCCGCCAACCCGAACCGGTTCCGGTCGGATCCAGGTTGATCGCGTCGGTGACGCAGGTGTAGGGCTCGAGACAAACGGCATCCCGGCCGGGCGGAGTGTAGACGACCACCTCCCGGAACAACCGGCCGTCGCACCGTTGGACCAGCCGATGTCCGGCCACCGGATCATCGACGCTCATTTCCAGCGTTTCCAGTGGCTCGGCATGTTCGTCGGAGATCGACGTCAGCACGTGGTCCAGTCGCATGTCGCCGAAACGGCCTCCGGTTCGCAGGTCGCACGATGGGTCAACCGGCAACCGGTGACCGGTGGGCAGGCAGGCGTCGAGTTCCCATTGCTGGTGGGCCGGGACGCGGACGAGGCAGTCGGCGGCCGTGCTGTTCGGTCCCAGCGGCAGCCGAAAGTAGGGATGGGTCCCGAAACCGAACGGCATGTCCTGCCCGTCGGGATTGTCGATGGTGACCCTGGCGATCAGCCGAGATTGTTCGAGACCGTAGCGGATGGTGATCCGGGCGTCGGTTGGCCACAGCGGGCGTCGTTCGGCCGCATCACGCGACAGGTGGAATTCTCCGGTGACACTCGCATCATCTTCTGAGATCACCCGCCACGGTCGATCGAGACAGAAGCCGTGTATGGCGTTGCCATTGCCGTCATCGGGAGCTGTTCCGCCTGACAAGTCGTAATGCTGGCCGTTCCAGTCAAAGCGGCCATGGCGAATTCGGTTGGGAAAGGGGAACAGGATCGGGATCCCGTGTCCGCTGGGCCGACCGGATCCAGCATCGAAACCGGTCTCGGCATCGAGCAGCTCGTGGCCATCGACCCGCCAGGAGAAACAGTTGAAGCCACGGTCAACGGAAATCTGTGCCGTTGCACCGCAGTCCGGATCAGCGATTTCGACAACCTGTGGCATGAGCATGTTCCTGTCGCGACACTCAGTTCCACTCGGGGTTGCCCGGCGACGGCGGGACCGTGCGGTTGGTGGCCTGGATCCGCCCGACCAGCTCGTCCCACAGTGCGTAAGGGTCCTGCGGGAGGATCTCGCAGGCCTCGGCCGGCAGCAGGTGCCAGTCGCCACCGGACAATTCGTCCTCGAGCTGTCCCGGGGCCCAGCCGGCACAGCCGGCGAAGATGCGGAACAACAGTTCGTCGGTGTCGTCGACGACCCGTGCGATCACCCGCTCGAATACTTCGGGGCTGCTGCCCACGAAGATGCCCGGTACCACATCGGAATGGTTCTCTTCGAACTCGCCGGCGCTGTGCAGCACGAACAGTGCTGACGGTTCGACCGGGCCGCCCACATAGACAAGCTCGTCGTTCTCGGGCAGCTCGTAGTGTCCCGACAAAGCCCGTGCAACCGAGACGTTGGAAGGGCGGTTGACCACCAGTCCCATCGATCCCGAATCGCTGTGTTCGACCATCAACACCACCGACCGAAAGAAGTTCGGATCGCGCAGCTGCTTGCCGGCGACCAGGAACTGGCCCTTGAGAGATTCGTTGGGCGAATCGGGTGTACTCGACATTCGGACAGTCGCGCGGTGGCATCGGGAGTTCTTACTTCGGATTATAGTTGGCGGCGAGGAGTGTGTCTCACTGGAGAGGAGAAGCGGCATGGACTCGAAGGAAATGCCGGTTGATGTGGCGTGGCTTGACTCGGTGACCCGGGCACCGGCCCGTGTTCCGAGGGACAAGCTCAGGCCATTGGCAGGCGTGTTGCTCCGGGAGAATGCGGATCCGGTCAAGACGCGTCGCGAGTGGATTCGGCATCGGCAGACGCTGCGGGCGGCCTGGATGAGGTTTCTGGGTCCGATGCCAGAACGGCCGATTTCGGCCGATTTCGAAGTGCTGAGGGACGAGAAGCTGACCGGTGTGCGACGGCAGTTGATCCGGTATGAGGCCGAGGCGGGCCAGCCGGTCGAAGCGTACCTGTTGTTTCCCCGCACGGCGGCGAGGACAACTCGTCCTCGGCCGGGCATCGTTGCGCTGCACCAGACAACCGGTGACACGATCGAACAGATTGCCGGGGTCAAGGGGCCGCTGATGCAGCAGATCGGCCTGCAATTGGCTCGGCGTGGGTTCGTGGTAATCTGTCCGCGGAACTACCTGTGGCAGAACGTGACGAAGTATCTCGAGGCGGTGGACAAGTTCCGTCGGCGGCATCCCGGTACGCTGGGGATGCACAAGATGCTCTACGATTCGCAACGGGCCGTCGACATCCTGGCGGCGTTGCCCGGGGTGGACGCCGATCGGATCGGCGCAACCGGTCATTCACTTGGCGGCAAGGAAACGCTCTATCTCGCTGCGTTCGATGAGCGAATCGCCGCAGCGGTTGCCAGCGAGGGCGGGGTGGGCTTCCGTTTCACCAACTGGAACGCGCCCTGGTATCTGGGCAAGGGGATCGACAAGGACACGTTTCCGCTGAATCACCACCAGTTGCTGGCGCTGGCGGCTCCCCGACCATTCCTGGTGCTGGCCGGAGAGAATTCCAGCCCGTCGGCCTCGGATGGTGACCGCACGTGGCCACTTGTCGAAGCGGCCCTGCCCGCATGGAGGCTTTACGGGGGGCGGTCGAGATTGGGACTGTTCAATCACCGCCAGGGACACTCGATCCCGCCGATTGCCTTCTCGAGGCTCCATGAGTGGCTGGCCACGTACCTGCGGTTGAAGGTGACTGGATGAGTGACGGGCGATCCATCGAGATCGAGCGTGCACCGGTTTCGGCCGGGCTTGCCGACGAGTTGGCCGTGTTCTGGGAAGAGACCTTCGGGACATCTTTCGACGAAACCCGCGAGGTGCTCGGGAACGGGCTTGAGGTGGGCCGGAATCGTGACATCGTGTGGTTTGTCCGTCGCAATCCCTCCGAGGATGTTGCCGAGACCTGTGGCCTGGGAGCGACCTGCCAGTTGACCATTTCGATCGACCAGCCGGAACTGGGTGGCTTGGGAGGAGTGGCCACTGCCGAAGACTGTCGTCGCCAGGGATTGGCCGAACGGTTGTGCCGTGAGGCCCGAGACCTGTTTCGCGAAGCGGGTGGCGAGGCGGTGTTCCTGGGCACGATCAATCCGGCCGCGGCACGGGTCTACAATCGGTTGGGCTGGAGACGGCTGGCTGGGAGCACCGTCTACGCCAACATCACCGGCGATCAGTCGCCGGAGGAGTTCTTGGTTGACTGGTTCCGCGGGGCCACCGGACCGGTGACCGTTGTCCCGGGAACAGCCCACGCCCGGATCCCGATGATTCCGCTGCTGCTGACCCCACACAGCGAACAGGTTCTTGATGCCAATGTTGATCTGTTGTCCGTTCGGTACGCTCGGCAGAACTCGTGCATGGGCCTTTATCCACGCTACGCCGAATTGGCATCAGCCGGAGGGGCATGGTTTGGGGGCTGGAGCGAGAACGGACGGCTGGTCGGGTTGTCCAGCGTCAGGCCGCTGCCGGTCGCCGATGGTGAGCCAGGTTGGACAGCCCAGCTCGACGGTTGTGTTCACCGGGTGGCACGCGCGGCCTGGCGTGATCTGATCGACGCCGCACTGGACTGGGCCAGGGAGGCGGGTGCCGGCGAGGCACTGGTGGTGACATCGGTGGAAGACGAATCGAAGAGAATTCAGTTCGAGGCAAACGGGTTCGTGCCGGATGGTGCTGGTGACGAGATCGACATCGACGGGCGACGGGTGGGGACGGCAAGGCTGAAACGACAGTTGTAGAGCGGGAACGATGCCATGACCGAGCACGATGACCAGCTGTTGCCAGTGCCCGAGTCGACAACACCGAAAAAACGGGCTGGCGGGGCTCTCCAGCCGTGGGATGTCGGTGACCTGCCCGAACCGCCGACGATGGACTGGAGGAAACTGCCGACGCTGATCGGGCCGGGAATCCTGATGGCCGGCGTAGCGATCGGAGCGGGGGAATGGCTGTTTGGGCCGGCCGTCAGTGCCCAATACGGCGGAACACTGCTTTGGCTGGCCACGCTGTCAATATTGGGACAGGTGTTCTTCAACATCGAGGTGATGCGGTACGCCCTGTACTGCGGCGAGCCGATCGTGGTCGGCTACTTCCGGACGACCCCTGGTCCACGGTTGTGGTTGCCGATCTACCTGTTGCTGGAGATCTGCAACATCTGGCCGTTCATGGCGGCCAACGCGGCGGTGCCGTTGGCCGCGGCGATCTTTGGCCACTTGCCGACCGATGCCGATTACCGGCTGCTGGGGATCACGTTGACCGAGGCCGAATGGGTCAAGGCGATGGGTTACGCGATCTTCCTGCTGGCGTTCTTGCCACTGGTTTTTGGCGGAACGATTTACCGCGTGATCGAGAAGATGATGACCTTCAAGGTGGTTGTCGTCCTGTTGGTGGTGGCCGTGATCGCGGTGTTCCAGGTCAGCTGGGACAACATGGTCGAGGTGGTGACCGGGTTCGGGCGGTTTGGCCAGGTGCCTGACCGGGCCGAGTCGGTGATAGCCGGGCGACATTTTTCTGTGAACCTGCCTGGCGGCGGTCGCGAGTTCACTCTCCGCGGATCCATCGGTGACGGGACGCCCGATTTCATCGAGCTGCTTGTTGACGGATCGAAGGTGGACCCACAGGGAAAGAACCAGGATGCCGAGACCCGGACGGTGCGGGCGAAACTCGAAAAGCTGGTGCGGAGCGAAGCGCGGGATGGCCGATTTCTCGTCGACGATCTTGATGGTCGAAGACGGCTGCTGATTCGGGGACGAATCCGTGACCCGCTGAAGAAACGTCGTGCCGAATCCGCCTGGGTGGCTGAGTCGTACATGCTGGTTGCCGGCGGCCGGACGCAGACCTTCGCCGTGGGCGAAGAGATGCCTGCGGAGGTCCGCGAGTGGGCTGACGAACTGGTGGCGTTGCAGGGAATGCGGCGGGTCGGGCTGGTCGGGTACATCGGCGAACATGGCGGGCTGCCCGATTTGAACTGGGCGATCATCATTGCCTTCGCGGCGATTGCCGGGGCGGGTGGCCTGTCCAACACTCTGGCGTCCAATTACGCGCGCGACAAAGGATGGGGTATGGGGCACCACGTGGGAGCGATTCCCAGTGCCATCGGAGGTCACAAGGTCGAACTCTCGCACGTTGGCATGGTCTTCGATGTCGACGACACGTCGCGGCAGCGCTGGAAGGGGTGGGTCCGTTATATTGTCCGTGACCAGGCCGGTGTCTGGCTGGGTTGCTGCCTTCTGGGGATGGCGCTGCCCTGCATGATGTCGCTGGAGTTCATCCGCAACGTGCCGGTTGAGGGAAACCGTGCTGCTGCGATGACCGCGGTAGGACTTGCCGATCACCTGCCCGGTTACCGCGGCCTGGTCTGGACGTTCATGCTGATGGTCAGTTTCCTGGTGCTGGCGCCCAATGCCGTATTCACCGGTGAACAGATTTCGCGGCGATGGACGGATGTGATCTGGACCATCAGTCCCCGCGCCCAGCGACTGGAAGGGGGACAGGTTCGACTGATCTACTACGGCATCCTGTCGCTTTACGGCGTGTGGGGCCTGTTTGCCCTGGCCTTCTTTGATCCGCTTCAGATTGCCATCATCGGCGCGGTGTTGCAGAACGTTGCACTGGGGTGCGCCGCGCTGCACACGCTTTACGTCAACCGCACGCTGCTACCACGCGAAATGCAGCCCAACCGGCTGATGCAAGTCGGCCTGGTCTTCTGCAGCGTGTTTTTCATCACGATCTCGATCGTGGTGGTGGTGACACGGGTGATGTAGAACCCGCCCGGTCCCGACTCATTCCCCGAACATCAAATCGTTGGGATTGCCTCGCGAGAGCAGGTAAGCGACCAGGTCCAGCAGTTCGTCTTTGCTCAGGGAGTGCAGCAGCTTCTCGGGCATCAGTGATGTCTTTGACGGGCTTGTCTCATCGACCTTGTCGGCAGGGACCGTGGTGATCTTCGACGCGTCGAACGGGTCGGTCAGGATTGTCAGGGTGCCCTTGTTGTCATTGATGATGCGACCAGTGATCACCTTGCCGGCGGTGGTCAGAACCACGCTGGCCCGGTACTGGTCCGAGATGACCTTGCTGGGAACGATCAGCGACTCTGCCAGGTCCTTGATACTGAATCGACCGGCGACGTTGCTGAGGTCCGGACCGGTTGCCCCGCCGGTTCCATCGAACCGGTGGCAGGCACCGCAGCGGGCCGCCTGATAGGTCCGCCGGCCATTGGCGAAATTTCGACCGGCCAGGCCACCACGGCTGGCGTCAACCACTTGGGCAACCGTCCACGCCTGGCCCGGCCCCTTGGGCTTGGGCAGGGTGTCGAGTTTCACCGCCGGTGGTGCTACCGTCGTGGCCAGGGCTTTCTTTTCGGCTTCGGAGACATTGGCCAGTGCCTCCTTGCGGATGTTGTTCAGGAAGCCGTTGTAGCTGGCCCCTCCGCTGCGTCCTCCGGCATCTCCCAGCCATTTGAAGTACTCGCGCCGCTGATCCAGCGTCCATCCGTACCGCATTGTTCGCAGGACGAACGCGTAGTGGATCTTCTGCAGTTCGGGATGGTTGGAGAGCATGCGGGCAATTGTTCCGCCGTAACCCCGGTTGCGTGACAACAGCCGGGCCAGGTCCTCTTTCACCTTCGGAGACGGCTTCTTCATCAGGGCCAGCGTCTTGTCGATCACGGTGGGTGAATTGACATAGGCCAGTAGTTGCGACAGGTCGCGGTCGAGACGGTTGTCCCCGGTCGGGAAGGCCTTGTCGAGCTGCGCGAGCACAGGGGCTGCGGTGGCCTGGTCGGGGGCGCCCATGCGGATGAACGTCAGCGAGTAGGCTCGCAGCAGCGCCAGCCGATTGTTGACACCGAGCTCGGCCCAGCCGAGTCCGGCCAGGGCCTTCAGCAGGTGGGGCCGCAGCGACTTGCTGCCTTGCCGGGCCAGGGCGATCACGCCGGTCAGCAGGCCTGCGGGATTCTCCTGAGCGAGGACCGCGTCCTGCCACGAGGCGACCGGTTGGGACTCCAGGGCGATTCGGGCCGCGTAGCGGATGTGGCGATCAGCATGACCAAGGTGGTTCAGCGCGGCCTGGACCGCTGCCGGATCCTGCTGGCCATGGAAGTCCTCGAGCGATCGTCGCAACCGGCGGAGTGGGGCGAACTTGTCGGCGGCTGGACGGGCCGGGGCGGTTGATGCCTTGCCGGTGTAGGTGACCCGGAAGAGTTCCGACTGGGCTCCACGGCCACCGATGGTGAAGTACATGGCTCCGTCGTCACCGATCGCCACGTCGGTCAGCGGCAACGGCGCGCGGGCCACGAATTCCTCGCGGATGCCGACGTAGCTGGCACCGCGAGGTTGCAGGTGCACCGCGTACATGGTGCCGAATGTCCAGTCGCACAGGTAAACGGCTCGCTGGTACTTCTCCGGAAATTTTGTCCCCGTGCCGAAGTTGACTCCGACTGGTGAGCCGGGACCGATGTCGACAACCTGCGGCAGGCTGTCGGCGTACCATGTGGGCCACTTGCCGGTTCCGCTGCGCCAGCCGAATTCGCTGCCGCTGACGGCGTGGCACAGCCGGGTCGGACGGTACCAGGGCGACCCCATGTCCCATTCCATGTCGGCGTCGTAGGCAAACAACTCGCCCTCGGCACTGAAGTCCATGTCGTAGGCGTTGCGGTAACCGGCGCTGATGATACTCCAGGTCTTGCCATCCGGGTCGGTTCGGGCGATCCAGCCTCCCGGAGCCATTCGGCCCCGGGCGTGGCCGCGGGCATCCCATTGGCGTGGCAGCAGGAGGTCCTCGGACCAGTTCGACGGCAGGTGATTGGCGGTCAGGCCAGCGGGAGGATTGGTGTGGTTGCCGGCGATCAGGTAGATCGATTTGCCGTCCGGCGAGAGTCTCAGTGCGTGAGGCCCGTGCTCACCACCTCCGGCCAGCGCCTTGAGTTTCTCGATCTTGTCCCATTCCCCGTCCTTGTTGCTGTCGACGGCACGGTAGAACCCGCTGCCGGGACCTCCGTTGATCGAAAAGTAAAGGTGGCCGAAGGCCACCAGCATGCCCTGGGCGCTGCTGATCGGCAGTTTCAGCTTCTCGACACGGGTCGGTTCCCCGCTGCCGATCTTCGGCGGGGTGATCCGGTAGATGCCTCGACCTCCCTGGTCGCTGGCCAGCAGTCTCCCCCGGCCATCACTGGCCAGGCAGACCCACGATCCCTGCGTAGGTTTCGGGACGGTGTAGAGCCGTTCAATCTGGAAACCGGGCAAAACCTGGAACAGGCCGCGGTTGGTGGCGACGCGTCCACCGCCGCCGAAGACATTGCCCCACGGTCCGACGCCCATGGCACCCAGGTCCGTTGCGGCCGTCCAGGTCTTGGAGTCGCGCGATGTGGCCACTTGCCAGCTCTTGTCGCTGACGATGACCGATGTCTTGTTCGCGGTATCGCGGTAGACCAGTTTCACGGCCAGCCCTGCCGGACCGCCGTCGTTGCGACCTTCGATTTCGATCACGTTCTTGCCCGGCAGCAGGTGCTGCTGGATGTCGGTGGTGACCGGGGCGTTCCATTCGTCGCCGGCCAGCAGCCGCTTGCCGTTGATCCACACCACCAGGTGGTTGTCGCAACTGGCGATGATCTTCGCCTGCCTGGTCGTCGCGGTGAACGTGCGACGGAAGTAGTACCGGTCTTTGGCCTTGGCCGGTTTTCTGCCCCAGATCCACCGGGCCTTTGGACCGGACTTGATGTCCAGCGTCTTGGAGGCGGTTTTCTTTTTCGTCGTCTTCGGGGTGGCCGCCTTGGCGCCCCGGACCTCGACGGGAACCACCTCCGGTTTCTGGATGAACACCTCGTCGGCTGCCCGGGCGGCGGGCGAGATCATCACGATGGCCAGGAACAGTGACGTCAACAGGGCGTTGCGAATCATTTGAGCGGTCTCGTATCGGAAGTCTCTTGAACGGACAGAATCGGTGTCTCAGGCGACCAGGTCGTCGACGATCTCTCCGTGGACGTCGGTCAGCCGGAAGTCGCGACCACTGTAGCGGAAAGTCAGTTGCTGGTGTTCGATGCCCATCAGGTGCAGGATCGTGGCGTGCAGGTCGTGGAAGTGGACCTTGTTCTCGACCGCGTAGTAACCGTACTCGTCGGTCCGCCCGTGAACGATCCCGGGGCGTACACCGCCTCCGGCCATCCACATCGTGAACCCGTGCGGGTTGTGGTCACGCCCGTTTCCGTTCTCGGCCGTCGGTGTCCGACCGAATTCCCCGCCCCAGATGACCAGGGTCTCGTCGAGCAGTCCACGGGCCTCGAGGTCGGTCAGCAATCCGGCGATCGGCTTGTCGACCGACCGGGCCATGTTCCGCATCGACGACTCGAGTCCGGAGTGGTGGTCCCAGCCGTTGCTGTTGCACTGGACGAAGCGGACGCCTCGCTCGGAAAATCGGCGAGCCAGCAGGCACTGTCGGCCGAAGTCTTCGGTGGCCTTGTCGTCGATTCCGTAGAGGGCCTGGGTGGCGCGGGATTCGGTTTCCATCGCCTGCACTTCGGGGGCAGCGGCCTGCATGCGGAAGGCGAGTTCGAACGAGGCGATGCGGCCTTCCAGGGCCCGGTCGGCTCCGGTCAATTCGAGCTGGTTGCGACCCAGCCGCCGGATCATCTCGAGTTCTTTTTTCTGTACGGCCCGGGATGCGGCCGGCTTGATGAAGGGAAACCTGGCTTTTGCGGCCGACGTACCGTCACGTCCCAGTGGCGTGCCCCCGCAGGCGGCCGGCAGGAAGGCCGAACTGAAGTTGTTGGCTCCCCCCTGGGAGAGTGCCTGGCAGATGGTCACGTAACCGGGCAGGTTGCGGTTTTCGGTGCCCAGTCCGTAAACCAGCCAGGAGCCCAGGCTGGGACGGATGAAGGTGTCGGTTCCGGTGTGCCATTCGAGCACCGCGCCGCCGTGGCGGGGATTGGTGCAGTGCATCGAGTTGACGATGCAGAGATCGTCGACATGGCCGGCGACGTGGGGAAACACCTCGCTGACGGCGGCACCCGATTCGCCGTGGCGGCGGAAACCGAAGGGAGATCCGACCAGGTTGCCGTGGCGGAGCGGGAACGAGAGCACCCGCGGCTTGGCAAAGGGAAGCGGCCGTCCGTGCTCGGCGACCAGTCGGGGCTTGGGATCGAAGCTGTCGATGTGGCTCGGGCCGCCGAACATGAACAGCATGATCACCCGCTTGGCCCGTGGCGCCACGCCGGATGGCCGAGGCCGCAGCACGTCGTCGCCGTCCGCAGCGGTTTCATCGGCCAGCAGTCCCGTCAGCGCCAGCGAACCAAACCCGGCTCCGAGGTCGGAAAGGAATCGGCGGCGGTGTCCGGTTGTGGGTGTCATCGGCTACTCGATGTAAACAAACTCGTTGGAGGACACCAGGACCCGGCAGACGCTCTGCCAGGCCGACAACCGGTCGTCGAACCCGTCGAGGAACGGCCGCCACGCCGCTTGTTCGTCCGGGCGGGGATCACGGCCGAGAATCCGGAGATAGGCCTGCTGCAGCCTGGCCGCATCACTCGGTTCGCTCTGCAGTGCGAGAGCCATCGCCCGGGTCGATTCGGTGACCAGCTTGCCGTTCATCAGAAACAGGGCCTGGGGGGCCACTGTGGTTTCATCGCGGCGTCCACTGGGGACTGCCGGGTCCGGGAAGTCGAAGGCCTGGAAGACCTCGTAGACGGCGCTGCGGAGCACAGGAAGGTAGACGCTGCGGCGGGGGACGTCGAAGCGAATCTTTGACCTCGGCCCGGCACCGGAGAGGTTGTCGAAGGCGCGCGCGTCGATTGGCTGGCCGCCCATGGTCTCGTCGAGTCGGCCGGCAAGGGCGAGCAGGGAATCGCGGAGAACCTCGGCGTGCATCCGGCGACGGTTCATCTTCCACAGCAGGCGGTTGTCGGGATCGAGTTGACTCGCTCGCCGCCGCGTGTTGGCTCCCGCGATGGTGTCCATCCGGTAGGCGGCCGAGTTCATGATGCGGCGGTGGAGTTTTTTGATTGACCAGCCGTCGTCGACAAATCGCAGGGCCAGCCAGTCGAGCAGGGGTTGGTTGTCGGGACGCTGGCCGAGATGGCCGAAGTTGTCGGGCGAGCGGACCAGCCCGTGGCCGAAATGGGCCTGCCAGATTCGGTTGACCATCACGCGAGCGACCAGGGGATTGCGGTCGGATCCCACCCAGCGAGCCAAATCCAGGCGGCCGCTGCCGGGTCCGGCCAGGGGTGGCTGATCGAAACCGGCCGCAATCCTCGGGAACCGGCGAGGGACCCTGGGGCCGCGTGTCAGGTGATTTCCGCGCAGAAAGATCTCGAGGTCATCGCCGGTGCCGTCGTTGACGGCCATCGCCTTGGGAATGGACCGGTAGGTTGTGCGGGCGGCTTCCAGTTCATCGGAGTACGCCTTGCGTTGCTTGTCGGACATCTGCTGCCGGTTGCCGAGAACCAGGATCCGGTCGAGGCGGTCGATGGTGCCCTCGAGCTGGCTGAGCTGTTGTTCGAGCGATGCGGGACCCAGGGCGGTGGCGTTCCACTTCGAGTCGACGCGGAAGCTGAGCATCACCTGGGTGTTCTTGAAGATTCCGGCCAGTGCGTAGTAGTCGCTGGTGGGCACCGGGTCGAACTTGTGATCGTGACACCGCGCACAACCAAGCGTCAGTCCCAGGGCGGCTCGGCCGAGCGTATCGATCTGGTCATCGACGATGTCCATTTGCTGCTTGGTCGGGTCGTCTTCGGCCAGCATCTTCGGGCCGAGTGTCAGGAACCCGGTGGCGATCACCCGCGCGTGCCGATCCGAGGCCGCCTCGTTCGGGGACGGTGGAACCAGGTCACCGGCGATCTGTTCGACCAGAAACCGGTCGAATGGCCAGTCGGCGTTGAAGCGGTCAATGACCCAGTCGCGGTATCTCCAGGCGTCGGCGTAGTACAGGTTGTCGTCCATGCCGTTGCTGTCGGCGTAGCGAACAACATCGAGCCACAATCGTCCGTAGCGTTGGCCGTAGCGAGGCGAGGCGAGCAGTCGGTCGATCAGTCGTGTGAAGGCCCCCGGCCGGGAATCGGCCAGGAAGGCTTTGATCTGACGGGGCGTCGGGGGGAGTCCGTGGAGATCGAGCGTGGCGCGCCGAACCAGCCGTCGTCGGTTGGTTTCGGGAGCGGGCTCGAGGCCGGTGGCGGCCAGTCGTTGCAGCACAAAGCGGTCGATGGGGGATTGAATGCGGTCGAGTGGAGCCGCCTCGGGTGGGCGGGCTGGCCGTGGTGGTTGGAAGGCCCAGTGGTCTTTCGAGGCCTGGTCGTAGGGGAACGCATCGGGGTCGGCGACGGGGCGGGGCCTGGCCCGGCTTGGTCGCTGCCCGGGCCACGGGGCCCCCCGCTTGATCCACTCGGACAGGTCGGCCACTTCGTGCAACGGCAACTTGGTCTTGGGAGGCATGTCGGGTGTGGCGGGATCGTGACGCACTGCCAGTACCAGAAGGCTGCTGTCGGGATTGCCGGGTTTGATTGCCGGTCCCGAGCGGCCGCCGCCGAGCATTGCTCCCAGGGAATCGAGTTTCAGGCCGGCCTCGTTTTCGGTGTCCGGGCCGTGGCAGTCGAAACATCGTTTCACCAGCAGTGGCCGGATACGTGTTTCGAAGAAGGCGGCGTCCTCCCGAGAGACCTTCGGCGGGGCAGCCGAGATCACTTCCAGGCCAAAGGCCAACACGAGCAGGAGCGGCGGGATCCTCATGCCCCCAATCTACAGGAACCGGAATCTGCAGGGCATGCTCGGCACGCCAGGCCGGCCGCATCGATCGTCCAGGGACCTCGTTCCGCTTTGCAGTCGACCGCGTGTGATCGTTAGTCTGACGTCAGTGACACACGCATAAGGACACACCGATGGCTCGCCAACTGCTCACACTGCTGATTGCGTTCACGTTCTCTTCCTCCCTGCTGACCGCCGCTGAATGGACCGGCTGGAGAGGTCCCAACGGGGATGCCCGGGCGACCGACGCCAGCCTGCCGACCGAATGGGCTGCCGGAAAGAACGTCGTGTGGAAGACGAAGACGCCCGGACCCGGGACGGCGTGTCCGCTGGTTGTGGGCGACCGTGTGTACGTGACCTGCTACACCGGGTACGGCCTGGCGGCGGGCCAGGGTGATCAGAAACAGTTGAAACGGCACCTGGTGTGCCTGGACCGGAAGTCCGGAGAAGTTCAGTGGACAAAGGTTTTCCAGCCGAAGCTGCCCGAACATCGCTATGCCGGTGAGGGTGCGTATCACGGTTACGCAGCCAGCACTCCGGCTACCGACGGAAAACACCTCTACCTGTTCCTGGGCAAGAGCGGCGTGTTCTGCCTGAACCTGGATGGGAAGCAGGTCTGGCACGCCGATGTCGGCGGCGGCATCAACAGGTGGGGATCGGGCACATCACCGGTGCTCCACAAGGGCCTGGTGATCGTCAACGCGAGTGTCGAAAGTGGGTCGATGGTTGCGTTGGACCAGAAGACTGGACGCCAGGCGTGGAAGACAGGCGGGATTTCCTCGTCCTGGAACACTCCGATCATCGCGTCGGTGGCCGGCGGCGGGTCCGAACTGGTTGTCAGCATTCAGGGGCGTGTGCTGGGCCTGGACCCCGGCACTGGCCAGAAACTCTGGAACGCCGACGGCGTGCATCGCTACGTCTGCCCCAGTGTGGTGGCTCACAAAGGCGTCGCCTACATCATCGGTGGAGGCCACACCTCGCTGGCGGTGAAGATTGGCGGTCGGGGTGATGTCACCAAGTCCCATGGGGTCTGGCGGCTCACGAAGGGATCAAATGTCTCCTCGCCGATTTATCACGAGGGACACTTGTACTGGGCCCACGACAGCAACGGGGCCGTGTTCTGTCAGGATGCCGCAACCGGCAAGATTGTCTACCAGAAACGGCTTGAGCCGCGACCCGGCCGCATCTGGTCCTCCCCAATCCTGGGCGATGGCAAGATCTACTACACGTCGCAGCACAACGGCACCTTCGTGGTGGCGGCCGGTCCGAAGTTTGAACAACTGGCCCACAACGTGTTTGCCGACGACAAGACTCGCACCAACGCGTCGCCCGTACCGTCCCGAGGACAGTTGCTGATGCGTAGCGACCAGGCGGTCTACCTGCTGGGAGCCGGTGGCGGCAAGTAGATCGATTTCGGCCGGCACTGGGCTCGATCTGCCTTGGCCGCATGGCCGATATATCTGTTAGAATGGACGGCCAATGGTGCCTGGGGACTTTCCGGGAGTTTTCGATGCATTCCCACGACCACGCTTTCACCGGCCTGAATCCGCGTCAGCGCGAGGGCCTGATGCACCTGGATCGTCGTGGCATGATGAAGGTCTCGATGGCCGGCCTGGCGGGCTTGTCGCTGCCGGCTCTGTTGGCCGAGCGTGCCCACGCTGCCCAGACGGGTCGGCAGATGTCCAGCCGGAAGTCCGTGATCCTGTTGTGGATGTGCGGGGGACCCAGCCACATTGACACGTGGGACCCCAAGCCCGAACGGCCGTTCAACAATCGCGGTCCCTTTGGGGTGATCCAGACCGCCCAGCCGGGCGTCTTCATCTGCGATCTGTTGCCCAAGCAGGCGGCGATGCTCGACAAGTTCACCGTGATGCGGTCGGTGAATGCCCACAAGAGCGACCACGAACCGAACATGGCCTTCCAGACCGGTCATCGCGATGCGGCTCCGCGGCGGAACAAGGATGGCCGCAAGTATCCGGCAATCGGTTCCTTCATCTCGAAACACCGCGGGGCCAATGATCCCGGAATGCCCGCCTACGTGGGCTTCCGCAGGCATCCCTGGCACCTCGCCATCGGTGGCTGGCTCGGCAAGCAGTACGACCCGTTCATCGCCAACGAGGCCAGCAAACTGCCCGTTTACGACAAGGCGGGCAATGACACCGGCAGGATGTCCGGGGCGGACCTGTTCCAGTTTCCCGATGGAATCAGTGTCGGCCGGGTCCGCAATCGGCAGGAACTGGTGAATCGGTTTGACCGGCTGCGTCGTGACATCGACCAGCGGGGGTCACTCGAAGCGGTGGACAGCTACCGCGCCAAGGCGGTCGACATGCTGTTGGGCCGCCGGGCACGTGATGCGTTTGACCTGTCCAGGGAAGATCCGGCGACGATCAAGAAATACGGCAAGCACCTGTGGTGTCAGCAGGCGCTGCTGGCCCGCCGACTGGTCGAAGCCGGATCGAGTTTCGTGACCCTGGATCTCAGTTACCACACCGCCTCGGGGACCTGGGACACTCACGGAATTCCCGGCTGTGTCTACGGCGGCATCACCAAGGGACTCGGTGGGCTGTTGCCCCTGTTTGACCACTTGCTGACCACCCTGGTGACCGATCTCGAGGAACGCGATCTGCTGGATGACACGCTGGTGATCGCGATGGGCGAGTTCGGTCGGACGCCGAACATGGGCACACAGGGCAGTACTGACGGCCGGAACCACTGGCCGGTGGTGATGTCGATGTGCATGGCCGGTGGTGGCCTGAACCACAACCAGACGCTTGGTTCGACGGTCAAGGACGGCAGCCATCTGAAGGATCGTCCCATCATCCCCGGCGATATCGCCGCGTCGATCTACAAGCACATGGAAGTTCCGCTCGACACCCAGTACATCGATCCGCGGGGCCGTCCGAGGTTCATGCTCGAGGACGGCGGAGAACCGATCGCCGAACTGTTCTGAACACCGGTTCTGCCCTCACGGCACCAGGTGCAGCACCCGCCGCTTCTTCATGTCGTAGCGGGCTCCCAGCTTTAGCGTGATGTACTTCTTGGCGTCCGCCGTTTGAGCAGTCCATTTTCTCGGGTCGTAGATCAGCACTGCCGCATCCGGTTTGCCGAAGACCTCGAACGTGTTCTTGCGGACAATGATCGCGGTGTCCTCGTCGATGCCGATCCCCAGCAGGTCCTCGCGGTCGAATCGGCGGAGCATCTTTCCGTCGGGGTCGGTCAGCACTTTCACCAGTCCCATCTGTCGGCCTCGCTTGATCACGTGCTGGTCGATGGCACAGTTCTCGATGAATCCCAGTCCCCGCTGGTGATCCCCGATCATGATGCGGTTGGTCCGGGAATCTCCGCGGACCAGGAAATCGGCCTGGATGGACGCTCCGGCCGAGGAGCCCCCGATCACGCCACCCCGCTTCAATACGCGGTGAAACTCCTTCTCGGAGCGTGTGCCGAGGTACGAGTCGGCGAACCGCCACTGGCGACCCCCGCTGAACCAGACCCCGTTGGCGGTCTTCAAGGGCCTCACGAATTCCCGGGTGTCGGCTTCACGGCGATCGTGAGTGTGCAGCACAGTGACGTGTTTGAGCTTCAGCCGGTCCCGGGCGAACTTGGCGACGCCCGGGTTCTGGTAGTCGTAGTTGGGATCCGACGATATCGCCGTGGGCACGATGACGATCCGCGCCGTGTTTCCGCCGGCGAGTTCGACGAACTTCCGGAAGATCGCTGCTCCCTGCTTGCCGCCTCCACCGGCGATCAGCAGCGTGCCTCGGTCGGGGCCCTCGGTGTCGTCGGCAGCGACCATGCCGGGAATCGTCAGCCCCAGCAGCAGAACCCAGATCAGCAGAATTCGGTCGGGGGGCGGGTGTTTCATGATGTGGCCTCTTGTTCCGGGAACAGGATTTCGTCGTCGGCGACATCGGCGGGCGGACCAACTGCCACCTGGCCGGAATCGGCTCCGTCGAGATCCGCTGTTGAGTTCTGTTGCTGGATGAATTTCAGCTGCGTCTGAACCGTGTCACGACGCTGGCGGAGGAAATCGAGCTGTGAGCAGACGTTCTGGTGTTCGTAGTCGATCGAGGCGGCGACCTGTGAGAGGACCAGGCGGCGGCGGTTGAGTGATCCATCGGGCGGAAGAAAGACGATCAGGGTGAGTGCGACAGCAGCGACGGCACCGGCTCCGCCGACGGCGGTCGCTGTGTGTGGCGTGTGCCGGGTTGCCAGGAACGTGACGGCCACCAGGACGGATGTCCCGATGATCAGTACGAACGTTCTCCAGAACACGTCGGAAATCCTGTCCCGCACCTGCAACAGTCGAACAACCAGTCGCAGTTCGCGGTTCACCCGGCAGCGCGTTACCGTCCGTCGTCGATTCATCCGGCTCAATCGCTGGATTTCTGCGCAACAGCTTTCCAGGCGGCCACGTGCGGTGGCCAGGCGGTCGCCGGTAGCGTCAACAGAAGGTTCGGTCACGGCTGGACTGACGTGGTGCCGCTGGCTGCAGTGGTCGAGCGGGGCAGGCTACAGGGTGTGCCGATGCCAAAAACGTGGTCCTGGCCCCTGATCAGCAGCAGGCCGCCCGAGAGTGATGGTGTGGCCATGCACTGTTCGCCCAGGGGGTTGGTCGCCAGGTGCTTGTAGGTCTTCCCGGCGGCAACGACATGGACTTTTCCGTCCTCGCTGGCGAAGAACAGCTTGCCGTCGGCGGCGACTGGAGAGGCGGTGAAGCCGACACCTCCGCCAACCCGTTCCCGATAGATGCGTTTCCCTGTGGCGGGATCGTAGCATCCCAGCACACCGTTCATGCGGCAGGCGTACAGCAAGCCGTCGTAGAGGATCGGGGTCTGCATGTAGATGCCGTCACTGGGCAGCGACCAGGCGATGTGCTCGGTCGAGCCCGAGGTGGACTTTGGCGTAATGTCGCCGGTGGCGTCGAAGCGGATCGCCCGCAGCGGGCGGCTTGGTCCGTGAGCGGAACTGAGAATCATCAGATCGCCGGCGGCAATTGGCGTGCAGACAGGAATGTCTCCGCCGCCTGTGAGTTTCCAGAGCTCCTGTCCGGTGCGGGGATCGTAACCGCCCGAATGGCGGTAGCCGGCCAGGACCACCTGGGAACGGTTTCCGTGCCGCCAGAGCGTGGGCGTGCTCCATGTCGGCACCTCGTCCCGGCCGATTCCCCACACCTGTCGCCCGGTTTCCAGTGAGAAGGCGGCCAGGCAGGACCCTTTCTGGACATCACACTGGATGATCACGGTGTTCTCGAACAGGATCGGTGAACTGCCGAAGCCCCACTGTGCGGCGGGGACCTGGTAGTAGCCGGAGTCGAGCAATCCCAGGTCCCGTTTCCAGAGCCGTTTCCCGTTGAGGTCGAAGCAGTGGAGGCCCTCGGAGCCCAGCGAGACAACGATACGGCGGCCGTCGGTGACCGGGGTGGCGTTGGCGTGGGTCGCCTTGGTGTGCCGCTTGATCCGGGGCACGCCCCGGTGCAGGCACTGGTTCCAGAGTACCTCTCCGGTGCCTCGGTCCAGGCAGAGAAGTCGCCACGAGTGGACGGTCTTGTCGTCAACGGAGGCGATGTTGCCGTAGATGCCGACCTTGACCCCGGCATCCTTGACGCCGCTGACGGCGGTTGTGACGAAGACACGGTTGCCGGTGACGATCACTGCCGAGTGGCCCAGCCCCGGGATCCGTGTCTGCCACGCCACTTCGTCGCCCGTCTCGACATTCCACGAATCGGGCAACCTGTGCCCACCATGTCCGACACCCGAGGCGTCCGGTCCACGGAACTGTCGCCAGTCGGTTTCGGGGACAGGTTCACCCGCGGGAGATGTCGTGGCACCGGTGAACAGGATCACCGCAAGCAGGATCAGGTGGCGTGAAGTCATGGCGGAGACGAGCTGAGTGGAGAGTGGTTGAACGGTGAGAAGATCCATGGTCCCACCCCGATGGGGCTGGTGCAAGGCGATGCTCCGAAGCGGTCAACCGGGGCGGGCATTGGTTATAATGCGGCGTGCCTTCATGTTCCGGGGACCGATTCGTGTCATCGCGCCTGCCGTTTCCATCGACGCTGTTGTTGCCGGCTGTCGGGTTGTGGTTTGGCCTGGTGGCGGACGTGAGGGCCGAGCGGGCCCCGGTGGTCACACAGCACGATGTTCAGGCGATCCTGCTGCGACATTGCACGATCTGCCATGGGCGGCACCACCAGGAGGGCGGCTTGAACCTGCTGGACCGGAAATCACTCTTGAAGGGTGGCAAGTCGGGTCCGGCGATCGTCCTGAAGAAAGGCACTAAAGCCGAGCAGTCAGCCGCACTGGACTCGGCCCGGGCCAGGCTCGATGCCGCGAAGAAAGGGTTGCAGAGCCGGATTCCCGAATTGGTGGACCGACTGAAAAAACAGTTCCCCACCGGCAAGGCCGAACCGGCGTCGTCGGGGTTGATTGCCCATTTCCCGCTCGACGGCCCGGCAGCACAGCTCGTCAAGAACAGTCGCTCGAAAACAGATGCCGTGTTTCACGGACCTGGTGCCCTGAGAACCACGGCCGGGCAGGATTCGAAGGACGAAACGCACAAAACGGGCGCCCTCTTCCTTGACGGAACCGGCCAGCACCTGGATGCCGGCCAGGTCGCCGATTTTCGGAGCGATCAGCCGTTCACCTGTTCGGCCTGGATCAAGCCGGCCGACAAGGTGGGTGCGATTATCACCAGGATCAACGAACCAAACGATTTTCGCGGAATCGACTTCACGAACAACCGCGGCCTGGTTGAAGTTCACCTGGTCGACAAGTGGCCAACCAACGCGATCAAGGTTGCCCCCGAAACTGTCCGGATCACGGACCGCCAGTGGCATCACGTGTTGTTCTCGTACGACGGCTCCGGGAAAGCCAGTGGCGTCAAAATCTACATTGATGGGACCCGGGCCAGGCTCAAGATTTTTTTCGACACGTTGACCGGAGATTTCCGTACTTCCGAACCGTGGCGAATTGGACGCCGCAAGTCGTCCGCTTTTTACGAGGGATCAATCGACGAGGTGCGAATTTATCGTCGCGTCCTCACCGATTCGGAGATCACGCTGCTGGCGGTCGACAACCAACAGCTGAAACGGGCGTTGGAGGTCGTCGGAAAAGAGGAAACCCGGCGAACCCAAACAGACAAGCAGGCCCTGTTCCAGTACTTTGCGGACCGCGACAAGAACATCTCGAAGCGAAAACAGGAACTTCGGCACTTGAGTGCCCGGCCGGAAGACAGCCTGGTTCTCAGGAAGATTCGATCCGGCGAAATGCCGCCCAAGGAGAACCTGCTCAACACGGGCACTCGTCCACTGAAAGCCCGTGACATCGCACGGCTCGAACAGTGGATCAAAGCCGGCGCCCCGGAGGTGGAGTTGCCTGCCGAGACCGCCGGAACGGCCGATGATCCGCTGGTTGACGATGACGATCGCGGCTACTGGGCTTTCCAGGCCCCGGTTCACATCCCGGTTCCCAGGTCTCCGGACAGTTCGATCGCCAATCCGATTGATGCCTTCGTTGCAAATCGGCTCCAGGAGGCGGGACTGACATTCTCGCCGACAGCCCAACCGTCCACGCTGGCTCGGCGGGCGTATTTCGACCTGCATGGATTGCCTCCCACTCCATCGCAGTTGCAGCAGTTTCTCGATGACGATCGCCCCGGGGCGTTCGCTCGCCTGGTCGATCGGTTGCTCGCCTCGCCCCGCTACGGCGAACGCTGGGGCCGCCACTGGCTCGACGCGGTGGGCTATGCCGATTCGTTTGGTGGGAAGCTTGAGGCCGATCACATGCGGCCGTACGCGTGGCGGTATCGGGACTACGTGATCCGCGCCTTCAACGGCGACCGGCCCTACGACCGTTTCCTGGTGGAACAGCTCGCAGGCGATGAACTGGTCGATTACGAGAACGCGACGAAAATCAGCCAGGAGATTTACGAGAACCTGGTGGCGACGGGCTTCATGAGAATGGCGCCCGACAGCACCAGTGAACGTGAGGTGGCCTTCATCTCGGATCGGCTCGACGTCATCGCCGACCAGCTTGATGTGTTCAGCACCGTCGTGCTGGGGCTGACCGTCAAGTGCGCAAGGTGTCACGATCACAAGTACGACCCGATCCCGCAACGGGACTATTACCGGCTGGCCGCGATCTTCAAGGGGGCCTTTGACGAGAACGACTGGCTGAAACCGGTCGGAGGCACGGAGAAGAGATACAAGTTCGGAATTCGTCGGCTGAACATTGTCACCGACGAGGACAAGACCGAGAACGACCGGTTGAGCGTTGAGATCAATGACGTTCAGCACAGGGTCAACGTCGAGGCTGAGCGTCTGCGGAAGACGCTGCCCGAGAAGGAGCAGACGCTTGCCCGGGACAAGTTGATCGCTCACCTGTTGAAGAGCAACAAGACCTTCAAGGCGTTTGCCGAGCCACTGTTGAAGCAGGTCAAAGAGCTGGAATCTCAGCGGCCTCCGGCCCAGTCGATCCAGGCCCTGTGGGACCGCGGCACTCCGTCGCCGACCTATATCCTGATTCGGGGTGACCACGACAACCCGGGGCGTCCGGTCTCGCCCGGTGTTCCTGCGGTGCTCAGCGACCCAACGGTTCCGTTCGTGATCCGGCCGCCGTGGAAAGGAGCCACTCAGACCGGGCGTCGGCTGGCCCTGGCTCGCTGGGTTGTGAAGCCCGACCATCCGTTGACCTCTCGGGTGATGGTCAACCGCATCTGGCAACACCACTTTGGTCGTGGCCTGGTCGCGTCGGTGGGGAACTTCGGCCAAACCGGTACCGATCCCACGCACCCGAAACTGCTCGACTGGCTTGCCGGCGAATTCGTCGCTCGTGGCTGGAGCATCAAGGCGATGCACCGGTTGATGATGCTCTCGGCCACCTATCGCCAGGTTTCCTCGGCTGTCGATCCCGACGGCGGCCCGTCCGAATCTCAGCAACGTGATCCGCTCAACGAGTGGTTCTCGAGAATGCCACTGAAGCGGATGGAGGCCGAGCTGGTTCGTGACACCGCCTTGTGGGTGGCCGACCGGCTCAACGATACGCAGTTCGGCCCGGCCGACCCGGTCAACGTCCGCAAGGATGGGCTGGTCACGGCCAAATCGGTGCGAGGGGGATGGCGACGGAGTGTCTACCTGAGACAGCGGCGGAAGGAGTTTCCCACGTTTCTCTCGACGTTCGATCTGCCCAGCATGACTCCCAACTGCATCCAGCGGCCCGAATCGACCGTCGCTCTCCAGGCACTGTTCCTGATGAACAACGCGACGATCGATCAGTTGGCGGGCTCGTTTGCCGAGCGGGTGGAAAAGGAAGCGGGAACGGAGATCGAGCTCCAGGTCCGTCGGGCCCACCTCGTGGCGTTCAGTCGCGGACCGGCTGACGAGGAACTCGAGGCTGGCCGCGAGGCACTGCAATTGCTGCGACGTCACTGGGTTGAACATCTTGCCAGCGAGTCCAAAGCGGGTCGGCCCAACAAGGGCGCTCCCGCCAACCGCCGGGCACTCGCCTCGTACTGTCACGCGCTGCTCAACTCGGCCGCATTTCTCTACATCGATTGACACTTCTGTCCCCGGACCTGCTCCTCATGCCATTGATCGCAAATCCTCCAGGCACCGACACGCCGACGGTCGATCTTCCCGGCCAGGTCCATCGACGCCGGTTCTTCGACCGGGTGGGTGACGGGCTGGGTGGTGCGGCCCTGGCCTGGTTGCTGTCCCGGGACCTGTTTGGAGGTTCGGGGCTATTGGCCGAGGAGCCGGCTCCGCAGAGACTGGGCGTCTACGACGTGACGCCCAAGAAACCGACCCGTCGTCCCCGGGCCAAGGCCGTCATTCAGTTGTTCATGCAGGGTGGTCCCAGCCAGATGGATTTGCTGGACCCGAAGCCGAAACTTGCCGAGCTGCACGGCGAGGGGTATTTCGACAAGGTCGCTGCCGACCTGACCGGACCCGAGCAGGCGGGGAAACTGTTTCGCAGCCCCTGGAAGTTTCGCCAGCAGGGTGAGTCGGGCCTGCAGGTTTCGGAACTGATGCCTCACCTGGCAACTGTGGCCGATGAGCTGGCCGTGGTGAGGTCGATGCACACGACGCATCCGAATCACGAACCGGCGATCTTCAAGTACCAGTCAGGCCGCCTGATCCAGGGGCTGCCCTCGTTCGGATCGTGGGTCGTGTACGGACTGGGAACCGAGAACCAGAACCTGCCCGCGTTTGTGGCGCTGGCCGCCGAGGGCAGTCCCCCGGTCAACGGTTCGCAGAACTGGCACAACGGCCTGTTGCCGCCGGTTTACCAGGGGACGCCGCTGAGGACACAGGGAGCGCCGTTGCTGAACCTGTCGCGCGAAGTGGCCCAGCCGGCCGGAGCACTGACCGTCGAGCGGGATCTGCTGAAACGGCTTGATCGCATCCATCGGCGTCGTCGACCCGGCCACCTGCAACTGGATGCCCGCATCGCCAGCTACAACCTGGCCGCTCGCATGCAGCTCGAGGCAACCGAAGCACTGGATCTCTCGCAGGAATCTCGACAGACGCTCGAGGCTTATGGCGTCGGTAACAAGACGACCGACAACTACGCCCGCCGCTGCGTGATGGCCAGGCGACTGGTCGAGCGTGGTGTGCGGTTCGTGCAGATCTGCACCCAGCGGCAGATCTGGGACAATCACAGCGGAATTGTCGGCGGGTTGAAGAAGTGCTGCGGTCGAACCGATCAGCCGATCGCCGCGTTGTTGAAGGACCTCAGGCAGCGTGGGCTCCTCGAAGACACCCTGGTCGTCTGGGGTGGTGAGTTCGGACGGATGCCGATCGCCCAGCTGCCCGACAAGAAGAACCTGTCGACGGCCGGTCGCGATCACAACCCCCGAGGATTCACGGTCTGGTTGGCTGGCGGGGGCGTCAAGGCGGGAAGCGTCTACGGGGCGACTGATGAGCTGGGGTATGAAGCGGTTGAGAACCGGGTCAGTGTCACCGACTTCCACGCCACGCTGTTGCACCTGCTGGGGATGCATCACGAGGAGTTGTTCTTCGAACACAACGGGCTGGACGAGAAGTTGACCTCGGTCTTCGAAGCCCAGGTGGTTCACGACCTGCTCGCCTAGCCGGAAGAAATGTGTCCCGGCTGCTTCGCCGCGGCCTGGCATTGCAGGAAGAGAGAATTTCTGATGACAAGCCCATCCGATTCGCGCGCCCAGTTGTCGCGTCGCGATCTGTTGACGGTTGCCGGTGCCGGTGGAGCGGGGTTGGCTGCTGTCGCGACCGGCCCTGCAGCCATTGCCGCCCGCGGGTCGCGGAAGATTGATACCTCGGCAGGTGACCACGTATTGAATTTCGATCTGCCCGGCGTGCGGATCGGTTCGGCGGTTTACCCCGATGGGCCGACCGGCTGTACGGTGTTTCATTTCCCGAAGCGGGCCACCGGAGTGGTCGACATTCGCGGCGGATCTCCCGCGACGTTCTGGACCGACGCGATGCGACGGGGGGCGTCTCCGGTCGACGCCATTTGCCTGACCGGCGGCTCGCTGTATGGCCTGGAGGCCGTTGCGGGTGTGGCGACGGGATTGTTGAAGCGAAAGGATTTCTCGACACACTGGGAACGGATCGCGCTGGTTTCTGGAGCGGTCATCTACGATTTCGGTGCTCGTACGACCTCGACCTATCCCGATCGGGAACTCGGACAGGCTGCTCTCGAAGCGGCTCGACCGGGCCGCTTTTCGCTCGGTGCCAGGGGTGCGGGTGCTTCGGCCTCTTGTGGCAAGTGGCTGGAACCGGCAGTGAAACGGGAGCTGGCGGGACAGGGGGCCGCGTTCGGGCAGAAGGGCGCAGTCCGCGTTGGTGTCTTCACCGTGGTCAACTCGGTTGGTGCGATCGTGGATCGAAACGGGCGGGTGGTCCGTGGCCATCTCGATCCGAAGACCGGCCGGCGGCGGATGTACAACGAATCGGACGGCGAGGTCGGCGAGTCGACACCGAGGGGGAACACCACGCTGACTGTGGTCGTGACCAACCAGAAACTCGGCGACTGGGAACTCAGCCAGGTCTCTCGCCAGGTTCACACGTCGATGGCCCGGGCCATTCAGCCCTTTCATGCCCTGATCGACGGCGATGTGCTCTATGCGGTGACGACCGGCGAGGTCGGATCGTCCAAGGATCGAAAACAAACACGTACGGTTGTTGACCTGGCGACGCGGCTCGCCTGGGACGCGGTGCTCGCCTCCTTCACCGGACGCAATGACAAGGACCGGTAGCCATGAGATCGACCCGCGCTGGCCTCTCGTTGACGGCCATCCTGTTGGAACGACTACCTGGACGGTTTGCTGAATGAACCCGTCGCCGCTGCGGTGAGGTC
>PBOJ01000113.1 GCA_002724315.1 Planctomycetaceae bacterium
GAGACTCACGGACATCGTGAAGTCGCCGGCGAAGTTGATCCCCTTGATGTCGGGGCCCCGCTTGAAGTTCAGCCCGTCTGACGACTCGGCGTAGTTGTAACCGCCGCCCCCGTGCTTGCGGTACCACATCCGGAATCGGCCTTCGTTGTGCAACACGCTGCCGTAAAAGACACCGTCGGTAATGATGGGCTTGCCGCCATTGGCCTTGGTGACCGTGCCGAGTTTGCGGGTGACATTCCGCTTCTTGGCGATGACGAAATCGTCCACCAGCAATTGCTTGCGACGACCAACCGGAACAGGCCTCGAATTTTGACTGGTTGTGGCCGCTCGCCGCTCGGCCTGGCCCGCCCCACCGGCCGCCTTCACTGACTCGAAACCCATCGAGGTCAACACAACCAACCCGACCACACTGATGCTCGAAAGAGATCTCATCGCGCAGCTCCTTTCGTGCCCTGTCGGACGGAGACTCATCGCATGACTTTAGCACATCAGATCTGGCCGGTTCGACACCATCACCGCCGGGCCGCTCGTGTCGTTCCATTGTTGCCCGGGACGACTGCAGGTAACGTCGGATATCCTCCGGCGAGAACACCACGGCGATTGCCGCCCGACCGATGCCCGTCTCTGACCAACTGAAACCTGAAGACAAGATCATGCCCGCCCCGTTGTCGACGTTCCGATCTGGCCAGGTCGTGTGCGAGTCCCTCACCGGGGAAGGCCCCGAAGTGGTTCGTCTGAAACGCATGGGCATCTGCTCCGGGCGACGGATCGACGTGATCCAGCCGGGTGACCCGATGATTCTTGGGGTCGTCGGAACAAGACTGGGGATCTCTCGAAAACTGGCGTCCCGGGTGCTTGTGTCTTTGGCCGAAGCGACCGCCACGGACTCACCTCCCCAATAGAGAATCGCGTCAACAAACATGGCAGGACTCGACACATCTCCGACCCCCGCACCGTCCCGCTCGACTCCCGAAGCGGCTCTCTCCACCTCGCGAGTCGCACTGGTTGGCAACCCGAACACCGGCAAGACATCGCTGTTCAATGCGCTGACCGGATTGAGAGCCAAGACTGCCAATTTCCCCGGCAGTACTGTCGACATTCGTCGTGGCCGACTCGACCTGGAGTCCGGCTCGGCGGAATTGATCGACTTGCCCGGGCTCTACAGCCTGGATGCCCTGAGTCCAGAAGAGGCATTGGCGGCGAGTGTGCTGCGGGGCGAAGCCGGAACAGAACCCGCTCCCGACGCCGTGCTGGTTGTCATTGATGCCACCCACATCGAGAGAAACCTCTACCTGGCCAGTGAAGTCGTTGATCTGCAACTGCAGACGATCGTGGCCCTGAACATGATCGACTCCGCTTCGGCCGCCAGGATCACAATCGAGGTGGAGCGACTGGCCGGCCATCTTGGCTGTCCGGTGGTCGCGGTCAGTTCGCGAACCGGCTCGGGCCTCGCGGATCTCCGCCTGGCCGTCGACAGCCAACTCGCAGCCGGCGCACCGCAGCAGGACCACGTGTCCTGCACGGCCGGCTGTACCGGCTGTCATTTTGCCGCACGATATGACTGGGCGGAACTGGTTGCCACCGAGTGCGTAGAAACCCCCGACGGACAGGGCCATCGCACTGCGACAATCGATCGTTTTCTGGTCAATCCGTTCGGAGGGATAATCGCCTTCCTGGCGGTGATGGTCGGACTCTTCTACCTGATCTTCTCGCTGGCCGATGTGCCGATGACGATGGTCGACGAAGGGTTTGCCGTTGTGGCCGGTGCCGTCGACTCAGCATTCCCTTCTGCTGACATGCATCCGGCAGCCTGGTTTTTTGGCGCCGCTTCATTTTCGTTGGCCGTATTTTGGCTGGCCTACCGCGCTGCCGGAATCCGCTGGTCGGCGAAATCCGGAGCCGCGGCCGCTGTGGCCTCCGTTGTGGTCGGCATGATGCCTGCCGATGACCTCAACAGCCTGCTGGTGGACGGTGTGATCGCCGGTGTCGGAGGCGTCGTCATCTTTCTTCCGCAGATCTGCATCCTGTTTTTCTTCATCTCGCTGCTCGAACAAAGCGGATACCTGGCTCGCGGCGCTTTCGTCATGGAACGCCTGATGCGACTGGTCGGCCTTCCCGGAAAGGCCTTCGTCCCGATGATTTCGGCCCACGCCTGTGCCATCCCCGGAATCATGGCCGCCCGCGTTATCGAAGACTGGCGAGATCGGCTCGTGACGATCCTGGTCCTGCCCCTGCTGACCTGTTCGGCCCGGCTCCCGGTCTATTCGATGGTTGCCGCGCTGTTGTTCAGCGGTTCGCCACTTTATGCCGCCCTGGTCTTTGTCGGATCCTATGTGCTGGGAATCGCGGCCGCATTGTTCTCGGCTTTCTGTCTCAAGATGACCATCCTCAAGGGCGAGGCCGTTCCACTGGTCATCGAGTTGCCACCGTATCGCATGCCCAACTTCCGTAATGCCCTGACGACGGTCATCGAACGCGCCGGCGTGTTCCTGCGACAAGCCGGAAGCGTGATCCTGCTGATTTCGGTGATCCTCTGGGGCTTGGCCACCTACCCGTCGCTGCCGGAAAACGAAATGCCGGAAGAACTGGCCACCCAGTTGGAAGCCGTTCGAGACGGTCAGGTGGTCGAACTGCCCGGCGAGGTGCAGCAGGAGATCCTGCAGGCCAAGTTGGCCCATTCGTATGCCGGACGGTTGGGACGGTTGTTTGAACCCGTCTTTGAACCTCTGGGTTTTGACTGGCGGATCAACGTGGGAGTCATCAGTTCATTTGCAGCCCGGGAGGTCGTCGTCTCGACGCTGGCGATCATGTACGGGATTGGCGAGGACGGTGGAGAAGACGAAGAGACACTCGTCGAGACGCTGCGACGACAGAAGCGGCCCGATGGGACGCCGACCTTCTCGGTCAAAACCGGACTGAGTCTCCTGGTATTCTTCGTCCTGGCCATGCAGTGCCTGCCAACCCAGGCGGTGACCAAGAGAGAAACCGGGTCCTGGAAATGGGCGGTATTGCAGTTGGTCTACATGACGATCCTGGCCTACGTGGGGGCTTTGATCGTCTACCAGGGCTGTACGGCATTCGGCGTCGGCTGAGAACCAGAGGCCGAACAGGCACCGGTGTTACCGCGGCTCGGAAGATGGCATCCTGCCGACGACCTGGAACGTGAACAACTTGGTGTACCGCCAGGTGAACCGCAAACGGATCGGCTTGCCGATCCAGGCCGTGAGATCCTCCCGGTCTTTCCACAGAAGTCGTTGTGCGACGCCATCAGACCGGATCGGCTGGGACTCGGCCGCAACCTTGCCATCGCGGGATGGGATGCTGACGGACACCTGCCTGCCGTCAAGGACTCCTTGGGGATCATTGACCACCGGAGAGATTCAGAGGAATTTCGGCGTGAGCAGTCGTGGAAGAAACAACACGAACTCCGGAAACACAATGATGACAATCAGCAGAATCAGCATCGGCACAAGGATGATCGCCACGTCTTTCAGGACATTCACCACCTGCACTTCGCCGAGCGTGCACGAGATGAGCAGACACAGCCCGTACGGAGGAGTAACCAGGCCGAAAGCCAGGGAGATCACTCCAATGACCGCAAAGTGAATCGGGTGCATGCCCACCTTGTCGGCGAGCGGAAGCAGCACGGTACCCAGGACGATGATGGCGGGGATCGCATCGATGAACATGCCCACAAACAGGAAGGACAGGGCGATCAGGAACCCGGTGGTCACGAATCCCGTGCCCCAGCCGGCCATGACATCCACCAGCGCCTGCGGCACCCGGTGGTAGGCCAGCAGCCAGCCAAATGCCGACGCCGTCCCGATGCAGAAAAGCGAAATGGCCGCAAGCCTGGCCGATTCGTAGAGAACCTTCGGGAATTCTCTTCGCTCGATGGAGCGGTATATAACTCCGCCCAGTACGGCGGAATAGATGACAGCGATCACCGACGCTTCCGTCGGCGTGAAAAATCCCCCCACAATGCCACCCACAATGATCGCCGGTGTCACCAGTGCCAAACTCGCACTGCCCAACGCCTGGAAGAACTCTTTTCGGGTCGCTCGTCCGTAGACGGGATAATTCCGCCGCTTGGCGTACACCAGGACCGTACTCATCATCAGCAAGGCAATCAGGATCCCCGGAATGATCCCGGCCATGAAGAGGCCACCGATGGAAACCGACATCAGCCCACCCCAGACAACCATCATGATGCTTGGTGGGATGATCACCCCCATCACCGAAGAACAGGCGGTGATCGCCACCGAAAAGCTGGAATCGTATCCCTGTTTCTTCATCGCCGGGATCATCAGCGAACCAATTCCGGCCGCATCGGCTGTCGACGAACCGGAAATCCCGGCAAACAGCATGCTCACCACCACGTTGACATGCCCCAGTCCACCGGGCAAATGCCCCACGGACGTTCGAGCCAGGTCCACCAGTCGCTCGGTGATGCCCGCCGCATTCATCAGGTTGGCGGCCAACAGGAAGAACGGCACCGCCAACAGAATGAACGAGTTGTAGGACTTCCACATTTCATTGATCAACAGAATCGGCGTCAGCCGATCGTCGAGGAACATCATCGGAACGCAGGCAACGGCCAATGCGAACGACACGGGAATCCGCAGGACGATCAGCACGCCAAACGTGCCGAACATGATCACGGCAGCTTCACTCGGACTCATGGTTTCGACTCACGTCTCCGAGTCCTGGGAGCGGCCCGAGATCCGTTTCGCATCCACGACGATGCGTTCCAGCAAAAACACTGCCCAGGTCACGCCCGCCAGCGGAAACGCCACGTAGATGCTCAGCATGTTGATACCGCTCATCTCCGAATGCTGACGGAACCCGAATTCGGCAAACTCGTAGCCGTACACGACAAACACGACTGCCACCAGCATCATGCCGACGTGCACGATCAGATTGCCGAAAGCTGCCTGTCGATCCGTTTCGGGCTGAGGAAGCAGATCGACCCGGAAGTGCGATTCTTCCCGAACCGCAATCATCGAACCGATCATGATGATCCAGACGAAACAGAACCTGGCAATTTCCTCGGTCCAGATGTACCGAGGGATGATTCCCGAATAGCGAGAGAGGATCTGCAGCAACACCGGAACGGTCATCAACAGCATGAGCAACGTCAACAGGACTTTCAGCAGCCGGAAGTAAAGATCCAGCGACCACCGGGTGACCTTGGAGATTGTTGTCATGTCAGTGCGGTGCTGGAGAAGGAAACGCTGCCCGGCATGGGAATCGTTGGCGAGCCGATGTCCCGGCCTGCACGCCAAGTCTTTGTGCGGCTACTTCAGTTCATTGATCCGAACCAGGATCTTCTCGGCATTGATTTCTTTGGCGTACGCGGCTTTCACCGGTTCGGCGAGTTTCATCAATTCGTCTCTTTGGGTGAACTCATGGACCCGCAACCGGCTGTCCTTCTCCAGTCTCGAGAGGATCGCGGCATCTTCAGTGGACTCAAGTTCTCGACCGAACGCACCGGATTCACGTCCGGCCTTGAGGATCGCCGCCTGCAGGCCCTTCGGCAGACGCCGGAACGTCTTGCCGCTGAAACACAGGGGACGCACGGTGATGGCGTGGCGGGTCGCGGAGATTTCCGGGCCCACCTCGTAGAACTTCATTTGCTGAATTCCGGCCGCCTCGTTTTCCGCCGCCTCGATGACTCCGGTCTGGATAGCGTTGTAGATCTCGCTGTAGGCAATGACCGAAGGAGCCGCGCCCACCGCCTGGAAAATGCGGGTTTGAATGGGAGCACCCATCACCCGCATGGTCAAACCTTTCAGTTCCTGCATGTTGGTGACCGGCTTGTTGACGATCAGGTTGCGGATGCCACCGCCGGCATACCCAATCAGCCGGACGTCGGCCTTTTCGGACACCTCTTCGACAATTGGGTCCAGGGCATCACTCTCGAGCACCATGTTCCAGTGATCCACGTCCCGAAACAGGAACGGCATGTCCATGAGCGGTGCCGATTCGGAGAACGTGGACATGTGGGCCGGTGAGACAATGCCGTAGTCCACCGAGATGCCCTGACTCATGTAAGCGAAGTAGTCTTTCTCGAGCCCCAGTTCGCTGTTGAGATAGAGTTCGAAGTCGACCGGCTTGCCGTAGTATTCCCTGACGAGTTCCTCGAACTTGCGGATCGTCCGCGTGAAAGCGTGCTCTTCGCCGAACTGAACAGCGCCTTTGAGCGTCGGGACGTCTTGTGACGTGTTCTCCGTTCCTGGCTCACCCTGAGTATTCGAACGCAGAAATACCGCGGCCATCATTGCGACAACCACGACAACCAGCAGGGCGATAAACGTCGTCTGTTTCATGAGTTGTTTCCGATGGCGAATGGCTGCCGGCAGACCGAGCGAATCGATCACCCCATGTGACCAACCCCTCCGGCAGTCATCATGACGACTTCCCTCCGCCTGTCACCATGGTTCCCCTCCGGGACGATCTCTGTGTACGAGAGTTCGGCCGGGCCTGGTTCACTGGAGACGGATCATCGGCACGCCGATGCTTCGCCCGTAACGCAACAACAATTGCTGCGGAGTGACACCGAATGTCTTCTGTAGCCCCTGAGACCACTCGACCCCCTCCTTGATAGAAACGATCCATGCACCGAACGCGCGCGAGTTCTGCGTGATCATCGAATCGGTGATTCGGGACGCCACGCCATAATGCCACGACTCGATCTTCTTCCCGAAAAACGACGGCCCCACCACGCCAGTCTGCTTCAGACGCAACACGGCATCGGCCTGCCTCTTCAAGGGAGCCCGACTGGAACGCACAACGATCGTCGACACCCATTCGGCAATCCCTTCGTTCAACCAGGACGGAATGCGTGCCGACGACTTGAAGCGGTGAAGATATCCGTGGGTTGTCTCGTGCACCAGCACCTGGGCGAAATAGTGCGGATCGTTGCCTCGGTGACAGGCGACGATCACGTCCCCGTTTCTGTTGTCCTGGTGACAAATCCCCTGTTTTCGGTTGGTGGAAGCCGGGGACATGTTCATGACATTCGTCTCGAACTGGACAAAGGACGGCTGGTTGACGAACACGACGAAGACCGCCTTGCCTCGCCAGATGTTCTCCCCCGGCGGAACGCCGAAACGTTTGCCCAACTCGACGCTCATGTTGTCCAGGTGCGCGATGTAGACACCGATCTGGGCTGCCGGCATATCCGTGAGAAACAGGAAGAACTTCGTCTCGTAGAGTCTCAGGGGAAGTCCGGAAAACTTCTGACGAACACCTGCCAGGAACTTCTTTTGCTCCCGGACCGCATCGGCCTGTTGATCGGCTGAGAGTTCCGGCCACACGTGACGCCCTTTCGCCTTCAGACGCGCCGACACCACCTTTGTCTTCTCGTCAACGTCCACCAGCATCCAGCCTTTCAGGGCCGGCACAGCCACAAGGTCGTAAGCTCTCTCGGCAGCGACGATCCGAACCAGGGCACCCGCCCGCAACCGGCTCGCCGTTTTTCTCTTGGGCCGACGATAGACCACCGTTCGTACGGCGTCCTTGTTCGACCCACGAACGAATTTCACGATCGTGACATCCTTGATCCGCTTGCCATTCGCCAGGACCAACTCGGCTGGAGAACCGTTCAACTTGTCCAGTTGTTCGGACGTCACCGAGCACTCGATGAGATCGGTGGACTTCGAACGATCGGCTTTGCCCTGTGCAATGGCCGGCGGGACAAACACTGCCATGACCAGTACGAATCGAATACAGGACCTCAACTCCTCGCCTCGCTGCCCAAGGGACGTTTCGGACGTGCCGCCGGCATCGCGGGGCATCCGGGCAGCCGACATCGGTTGGCTGGTTTTCACTTCGAGTCAACTCCCGACCGCTTCCCGGAACCGGCACTTTTGTGATCCTGGCGTTCGGACCACCTCTGCAGAATGGGCACTACGAACTCGGCAAAACGCTCGGCACCCGCCTGGTTCCAGTGTCCGTCGAGAGGCAACCAGCAAGCCCGTATCTCCTCGACACCATAACCCTTGAACGCCTCAGCTCCATCGACGTAATCCGCCTGAATCAGCTTGGCAAATGCCTGGGCTTCCCAGACCTCACCCACCGCCTCGAGATAGAACGCCGTCGTTTCGGACCCGGCCCCCGCTCGGGCCAACAGGGTTTCGCGGTAGGGAATGTGCACCACCAGCGCCGGAACCTGCTTCTTCTGCAATGCCTGCTCGACCTGCGTAACCATCTGCCGACGATCAAAAAAGAACAGTTCAGCATCGGGAAAATACTGCAGGCTCTCGAGCAACAGCCGAGACTCATCGGGTCGTCTCAGGAAACCGTCGAACACGGCGCGGCATTTCGCCGCCAGGTAGTAGCGGAACGGTCGAGACACCGACGGACGACGATCACCGGAGAGATACTGGTCGAAGATCTGGGGTGAAACCGTCTGCCAGGTCTCCAGCGGCTTCAGGCGATCACGCCCAACCGATGACGGAGGACGAAGATCGGGCCGACTCTCGGGACTCGCGGGTGACAGTCGCCCCAGCAACATCGACTGGTTGTTCCCGGGAACCACCTGGTCCCAGAACGTCAACGGCCGGCTGAGGTCACTCCCGAACACGGCGAAGACAACACCGTCAATCTCGTAATCGTCGGCAACAATGATCTCGGCCAGGACCCGGTGCCAGTTGGCCAGGCCACCACCGTCAATCGAGAAATTCAGGAGTTCGACGGGCGTGCCCTGTTGCTCCGAAAGTGTCTCGGCCACCTCCGGCCAATTCCGTTCCATGTAGAGGCCCGAGGTGAACGAATCCCCGAAGACGACGTACCGCTTCCGGTTCTTGTCCCCACGTCGAGGCGAAAAGTCGTCCTCATCGGGTGCACCGACGTTGTTTCCCCGAAAGACACCGACCGATTCGATCGTGCCATTGGAGCTGACGATCATCATCCGCGTGGGTTCGGTATCCAGGCGATACCCAAGCACCGGATCGAATTCGACGGCCGATCGTCGCCCCTTGATGTCGTGAACCCAGATCGCCTGAGGTTCGATGTCTCCTCGGATGTACAGCGCGGTCAGGATCGCTTCCGCCACGGCGTAGCTGATCAACAGCGTCGTCACCGAGACCGCAAGTTTTTTCCAGAGGGGCCGTCGACGAACTGGTTGTTCCGGTACTGTCATCGCTGACTCGTTGGCAGTGGTCGGATTCCCGGCACCTCTTCGCGGCACTCACACGACGGACACGAGGAATCGGAACGCCCTAATCTGCCACCAAAATCCCATTTGCGGAGTTGAAGTCTGCCCACAATCAGCGGCCCGCTCGCCGCACGTCGTTGATCTCGCTTCGCGACAGGGCTCGACGGTAGATCCTCACGTCCTTCATCTCGCCATTGAAGAAATCGTGCTGCCCGAGGCCGATCTTCAGTGGCCCCTCCGTCGACAGGTTGAAGGCCGCCGGGTCAAAACGAGAACTTTCGGCCACCCGTTTTCCGTCGATGGACAACCGCAGCCGGTTGCCCTTCCGGATTGCGGCCAGGTGGTGCCAACCGGATGACAGGGCCCGGTCATAAGTGACACTCTTGCCAGCCTCAAGCGAGAGCACGTGTCCGGAGGGAAGAACGCCACAGAAGAGCTTGCCTTCGAAGACGGCCATCGACCAGGCACGGCGGTATCGCACGTCCGGGGTGTTGTCCAGTCGTCCGGTCGTCGTCCACTTGCTGCCGCCGTCGTAGCGATAGACATCGGCAAACGGCAATGTGCCCGCGTAGAGCTTGCCGTTGTAGACGGCCATGCCCATCACCTCCTTCTCCATGCCCAGCCGACCGGCGTGAACCCATTTCTGGGGGCCGGCATAACGAAAGACCGACCCGGTGGGCCAGGTTCCGGCGAAGAGGCTCCCCTCGTAAATCGCCGTACCGTAGATCTGGGTCGTGTCGGTCACCGGTCCGAGGCGAGTCCATTTGGTTCCGCCCTCGTAGCGGAAGAAACCGCCGCCATCGTAACTGAGCCCGTAGAGGTGCCCGTTGTGGACGCTGAGATGCACAACTCGCAATCCCGGACATCCGCAGGATGTCCAGCGTCCATCGCCGTCATAGCGGTACATGCCCCGGGTCCGCGGTTTATCCTCGAACCCGCCGCCGTTGGCTTCATTCCGCCAGGCACTGCTCGTGCCTGTGCCCGCGTAGAGCTTTCCCTTGAACACGGCCAGTCCACTGACGCTTCTCACGTCGGCAATCTTGCCGCAGTCGGACCACCGCGTCCCACCTTCATATCGGAAGACACTGCCACCGTGTGACGTGTTCGGTGAGAGCGGCAGCGACGACCCCCCGCCACTGTAGGTTTCCGACCCGGCATAGAGCCTGCCCTTGTAGACGGCCATTCCCGTGATCGCGTTGGCTTTGTCGGGACTGCCGCAGTCAACCCATCGCGTCCCCCCCTTGTACCGGTAGACATGACCACGGGCACCGGCGCCCGGCTCCCACGTGGCCGCGTACAGGTTCCCGTCGAACACGACCAGGGATTTGACGTACCGGTTCTGACCCGGGCGACCACGATCTGTCCAGGCCGATTCCACGTGTCCGGCGTCGATGCCAAACAGGACGTTTCTCCAGTTTGACTGCGCTGAAGTCACCCCCGCGTAGTTCATCAGGCTGATCGTGAAACCGGTACGAGTCGCCGGGTCGTAACAGGTCATCACGTCGCCGAGCACGTCGTCGAGTTCCGAGGGCGTGTGAATCCAGGCAGCAACCGAAAAATCTCCGGCCCCCAGTTTCAGGGATTTGCTGGAAGGGACCTCCAACCAGGCATCAATCCCGTTGAACTGGGCGGTTCGATCATCACCGAAACGAACCCCATGATTGATCGCATGGTTCCCGTTCCCGGAACTGTCCCGCCCGTCCTCAGCCAGTTTCCAGTGGGCAATCGGACCATCATCAGCGGCCAGTGAATGGGCCGGGACGAGAAGGAGGCCAAAGACAACGGCCAGACAAAGGCGAACGGTCATGATCATGTCTCGTGGAACCAGGGCAGGGGATAGTCTAACCATCTTCGCGTAATCGGCGACATTCCGCATCGCGTTGGTCAACTCAAGCGAGGAACGTCCACGAGGCCAACTCGCCCCGATTCGCCCCGATTCGCCACCAGTCCCCATGGCACCTGGAGTCGGCTGGCGGCTTCATTTCGTTTCCCTGGATGTCAATCGATTCGGCGGAACCGTCACTTCCTGACCAAGCTGAGACTCAACGCGTCGAAAATCGCCCAGGACAGATCACGAACTGTTTCTGTCCCATTTTCCGGGTACGGTAGAAGGATCCCCGAGATGGGGCTTCGAGTTCACCGAAACCTCCACTATGGTAGCCTCCCCCGACCTTGGCATGTCGCCACTTGTCGGCATCATTCCGTTGCACTCCGCCTCGTGAAGAGAAACCCCAACCAGTCCGTTGCCGGGCACCGCGATCCTGCCACCCGAACCCGCCCATCATCTCTGGCCTGCCCCTGGTCGAAGTCACACCCTGACTGCAAGATGCGTTCTCATGAAACTCGTCAGAAATTTCTGCATCATCGCCCACATCGATCACGGCAAATCCACGCTGGCCGATCGGCTCATCCAAGCCTGCGGCGGTGTCACGCAGCGAGAATTCCGAGACCAACTGCTGGACAAGATGGACATCGAACGTGAACGGGGCATCACCATCAAGAGCAACTCGATCACGCTCTCCTATCATGCCCCTGACGGGAACGACTACCAGTTGAACCTGATCGACACGCCCGGGCACGTCGACTTTTCCCACGAAGTGCGACGTTCGCTGATGGCCTGTGACGGGGCTTTGATCATTGTGGATGCCTCCCAGGGGGTCGAGGCCCAGACGGTCGCCAATCTCTACCTGGCCATGGAGAACGACCTCGAGCTCCTGCCGGTGATCAACAAGATTGATCTCCCGGCCGCAGATGTTGACCGGGCTCGAGAGGAGATCGATGCCGACCTGGGACTCGATCCCTTTGAGGCGATCCCGGTCTCCGCGAAGACGGGAGAGGGAATTGAAGACGTCCTTGCCGGCATCGTCGAGAATTTGCCGTGCCCAACCGGAGACTCGGACGCGCCGCTGAAAGCGCTGGTCTTCGACGCCCATTTCGACCCGTATCGAGGTGTGATTCTCCAGTGCCGTATCATGGATGGAACGCTGTCGACTCGCGACACGGTTCACTTCATGCACGCCGGACGTGACTACACGGTGGAGGAACTGGGCTACAACCAGGTGACCACGACCCCCAGGGATCAACTCGTCGCAGGAGAAGTCGGTTATGTCGTTGCCGGAGTCAAAAGTGTCCGGGACATCGAAATCGGCGACACCATCACACACCTTGATCGTCCGGCAGAAGAGCCCGTGCCCGGTTACCAGGAAGCCAAGCAGGTCGTCTTTTCCTCGATCTATCCAATGAACACCGCCGAGTACCAGGACCTCACCAAGGCCCTGGACAAGCTGGCGATCAACGACGCAGCTCTCACCTACGAAAAAGACAGTTCGGCCGCCCTGGGTTTCGGATTTCGCTGTGGATTTCTCGGCCTGCTTCACCTGGACGTGATACAGGAACGGTTGCAGCGCGAGTTCGACATCGGCCTCGTCATCTCGGCGCCGTCGGTCAAGTACAAGGTGATCCTGAAGGACGGAAAGACGATCGACGTCGACAACCCCACCTACTGGCCAAATCCCGCCGAGATCGAATCGGTCTCCGAACCGTACATCAAGGCGTCCATTCTGACACCCGAGGAATACGTCGGGCCTGTCATGGAACTGTGCAGGGAACATCGTTCGGAAAGCCAGACGATGAACTATCTCTCGGCGTCTCGAATCGAGTTGATCAGCGAGATGCCGCTCGGGGAGGTCCTCTTTGATTTCTACGGCAAGCTCAAGACCATCACGCGAGGATACGGATCCTTCGACTACGTTCCGGTCGACTACAGGAACACCGACGTCGTGAAGGTCGACATCCTGGTCAACAAAGAGCCTGTTGACACGCTGTCCTATCTGGTACACCGCGACAAAGCGAGATTCCGGGCGGTCCATTACTGCGAACAACTTGCCGAAGCGATCCCCCGCCACCAGTTCAAGATCCCCATCCAGGGAGCCATCGGCGGGACAATCATCTCCCGATCGACAATTCAACCATACCGCAAGGACGTGACCGCGAAGCTCTACGGTGGTGACGTCACGCGCAAGAACAAGCTTCTGGACAAGCAGAAGAAGGGCAAGGCCAAGATGAAACAGTTCGGCCAGGTCAATATTCCCCAGAAGGCCTTCGTCTCGGTGCTTCGGGCCGATCGAGACTGATTCGGATTCCATCCGTCGTTCGACTTCCAGCAGGGCAGACACGCCATGCGAGAGTTTTCTGCGATTTGGGTTGTCTTCACGCTGATACTGCCGCTGGGCGGCTGTGACGGGAATCCCGCGTTGACCCAGTTCAACAAGGGTGAGCAGCTTCTCACGCGAGGAGACATGGACACAGCGATTTCCTGCTTCTCTCAGGCCATTGAGCTGAAATCCGACTACGTGGACGCCTATTCGCAGCGAGGTTTCGCCTACGCTTATCAGTGCAAGTACGACGATGCCATCGCGGATTTCACCGAAGCCATCCGCCTGGACCCCAGCAATGGAGAAGCCTACGGCCGGCGAGGAGGGGCATACCGCCACAAGGGCGAATACGACAAGGCCATCGAAGATTTCACCGAGGTCATCCGTCTTGAGCCCGAAGCCCCCGGTGGCTTCGCCCTCCGTGCACTCGCTTACCGACAGATAGGCGACCAGGCCAAAGCCGACGCGGATCTCGCCAAGGTGGAAACGTTGAAGGCCAAGAAGTCGCCCCGCTGACACGCGGCTTCTGGCGTCATCAATACGACCTGGAACCATCCTTGAGCTTTTCGATGTCCCGGCCCACGGCCTCCAGGACACCGAGAACGTCCCGGGGCACAGCCCCATCAGGGGCAACCGGAACATCCAGGGTCACAACGCCTCCTTCGGAATCGATACGGTCAATCCGATCCTTCAGCGTCTTCACGTCAAACCGGGATTTCACACCCGCTCCCCAGCCCTTGCTGACCGGCAACAGCAGATGCCAGACGACACCGTCGGGCGCGGGAAAGTTTCTCGGGGTCAGCAACTTTCCCCGCCCTTTCTTGGTTCGCTGGTAGAAATCGCGGTTCTCACCCGCCGTGAAGGTCTGGTGTGGGCAGAGTCTCCCGCGTGTGCACAGCGAGAGAATCGGATGTGCACCAGCATTGAACGCCAACTCGGCATCGGGATTCCCTGAACGCACCGCCGTGATCCACGTGTCGATGTTGTGCTTCTGCTGCTTCAGCGGCAGATAGGCATCCTTCATCTCCGTCTTGTAGCCGTCAAACCACCACCCCGAGACCAGTCGGCCGTAACGCCGGGACCACTCACCACACACGGCTCCCCAGTTCCTGAGAAACTCCGGCGGAGGAGCCTGGTTCTCGCTACGGCGGAAGCCTTTCACCTTCCGCGGGTGAGACATCGTATTCACTCCAGGACCGGCCGGCTTGCCGTTGATGGTGGGCAGAGCATCGCCCATGGCCTTGATGATCTTGTAGTGACGCATCGGCGCCCGCGCGGTCATGTAGAGAATCAGCCTGATGTCTCGCCGCTTGAGTTCTCTGCCGATCTCCATGATCAGGTCACGCTTCGAGGTCCAGATCCCCGGTTCAACCCCGAGCAACCGTTCGTAGGCGGTGTTCGGTGCGCAGTATTTCCCCCAATGCTGACCGACGGTGAAGATCACGTAACTCGCATTCGTACTCTCAACCGCGTCCGCAAACCGAACCACCTGGAAGGAATCGACGGCCTTGTTGTACGACACAGGAGTGTGCCTGGAGAACACTTCATAATGGAACATCAGCCCGTACCCGGAATTCCTGAGCCAGCGTGGTTTCTCGTCGGGCACTGCACCCGAGAGACGAGTCCGCGTCGCCGGGCGAGCATCGGAAACCACCAGGCAGTCACCGGCCGGAGAACCGTCTGCGGCCGGAACGGTGGACGCAATCACCCCAAGCAACACGCCGGCCATCAGGGCTGAAGATTCCACGACCTTCATGAGTGATCCTCTCTCTCGACCTCAAAATCGCCAGGAACAGTCGACTGAAAATGACGTCGATGACCGCCTCCCCATTGAGCGGACGCCCCACCAACTCGAATCGACACCGGCAATCCCGTCACTTCCACTGGTAGGCCGCAATGGCGTTTCGCTCGCGGACGAAAATCTGCTGGCCGGCGATAGCAAGATGAGCCCAGGTTTCGGAGCTGGAGATCTTGCGGGAATCTGCGAGAACGAATCGTTTCGGATCGGCGTGAAGCAACAACAGCCGCCCGTCATTGGTCAGCGCCAGGATGCGGTCCTTCCGCCAGACCATGCTGCAGTACTTGCCGAACGTGCCCTTGGAGATCCAGTTGATCTTTCCATCCCGCAAGTCGACACAGGCAAACCGGCCGTTCTTCAGGTGCGCGTAGACGAAGTCGCCGATAACGACCGGCGACGACATGTAAACGATCAGCTTGTTCTTCCAACCATCTGAAATGGCGAACTGCTTCTTGCGGTACGACAACGGGTAGTGGCCTGTTCGGCTGGCCCGCGTACTGGTGAAAATGCCGTTGCCATAAACGATGGGGGCCAGGATGCATCCCTGGTCGTAGCTGTCGAGAACTCGCTTCCAGAGCACTTTCCCCTGGGAGGGGTCGACTCCCGCGATGGCATCGATATTGGCCACCAGCAGCTGTGGCCGGCCATGGATTACGGCAAAGTCAGGTGACGAGTACGACCCCTGGCCCATCTTCTCACTGCCCTTTCCCTTGCGGACCAGGCTCCGCCACAGGCTCTTTCCGGTCTTCTTGTCGACCTTGACGAATGAGTCGGCGGTCTGCGAGTAGACCCCGTCCCCGACCACCAGCGGTGAACTGACAAACCCCAGTTCGGGCAGCGGGGTCTTGTACCGGGCGTGGAAATCCGCTCGCCACTGCTCGGTGCCGGACTTGTGATCCAGGCAGACAAGCAAATCGGGCATGCCGGCCACGAAGAGCTGTTTGCCGTCGAGGGTCGGCGTGGCACGAATCCAACTCCCCATGCTGGTGCCCAGCCCGGCAACTTTCATGGCTCCTTCCCACTCGGCCTTCCACACCTGCTTGCCGCTCCGGCGATCCAGGGCACGAACGCCTTCAAACTTCTTGTCACGGGTATATGTCACGAACACGCGATCAGCCGAGACAACCGGGCCCGAGTAACTCGGGGGAAGCTCGACCCGCCACCGCTGCACCAGGGTCGCCCCCTGGAGATCATCGGGCCACGTCCCGCTGCTCACGCGGCCGTCCCTGTGTGGGCCGCGCCACTGGGGCCAGGTTTCCTCACCAGCCTGGAGTGAACTTTCGGTCGCACCGATCAGCACAACACCAGCCAAAAACCCCGAGACCATCAACCTCGCAATCGCCATCTGTGTTCTCCCAGTTTGTCCCAGTCGAGACGACCGAATGATCCTGATCGGTCTGCCACATGATGTCCATTCGACCGGATCGTCTGCAAACGCACCGATCCCTTCGTCACCAAGCTCACTGCAAGTTGGGCATGACAACCGGAACAGTTGACCCGGCTGGCCGCCTCATTTCCACTAGTCATGCTCCAGGAACGGCACGAACTCGTTTTCCGGAACCTCCACATGAAGTTGCCCGTTGGCTTGCTCGTTGTCGTCTTCGCCCAGTCGGTCGCCGCCGCCGCCGACTACACGGTCAAAGACAGCCCCCAGCAGATCACCATCACCACTCCCCATCTCGAGGCCGCAATCCGCAAGACGGGGTACGTCAGTGGGGTTTATCGGCAGACTTTTCTGGACCGAAAAACCGGGTTCCGCGATGCGGGCTACGGACTCGACATCGCCGACTGGATCATGGAACCCGGCAGTGACAAGGCCTACCGCAACCGGCTCAACAAGGAACTCATTTACCGCTTCGGCAACGCCTACCATGGAAACACTCCCAAGCGGAGCATCGAGGGGCCCCAGATCTGCACCCAGGCAAAAACGCTCACCCCGCGAGTGATTCGTGGAAAAGACTTCGTCGCCATCGAACAGACATTCCGTTACCGGACCGCCGCGCCGGGCAAAAAGACCGGCTCACTGTGGACCCAGCGAATCGTCTTTCCCACCGGCACACGGTATTTCGTTTCGATGGACCGCATCGACGCTGTGAATTCCAGCGACGCGATGTTTCTCCGGCTCGACATGCCCGGTCACATCCAGCACAACAAGGGCGACTCATTCAGCGAGATCTACCTCAGTTATCACGGTCGCATTCCCGCTCGCGAGTTCTTCCAGAACTTCGCACCCGACGAGAAGTTCAACTACCGACGCGACAAGAACAAAAAGCCAAAACGGTTCATCCGCGCCTACCGTCTCCGCGATCGTTCGACCGGAAAACCCGGCCCCTGGCTGGCGGGAATGACGCTGGACCCATCGGTCGTCCACGAGGCCTGGTGCCACCAACGAAACTACGTCTGCATGATCCACGAATTCGGTGGACGACCGGTCAAGGCCGGAGGACATTTCCAGGCGGCATTCATCGTCGGCTACTTTGACTCCATCGCTGAAATGGAGAAGGTCTACGACCGCCATGCGTGCCACACCGGACTGAAAGTCAGCCCGGCGGGCTGGAAACTGACTCGCTGAATGACACCGTCTCCACGGCAGTGAGAATGCCGAGCCTGCAGTCCCCAGGGCCACTGTTGCCTCCCCTCGATGAGCCATGACATGAAACACCGACGACTGAACGCCTCTCTCCTGGGACTCTTGGCCGGGATCGCGACGAGTGCTGCTGTCCAGGGGGCCGAGACTGTCTCGGTGGGAACGACTCCCGAGTTGTTCGTGGACAACCACCTGGTCGAAACCCTGGACGGATTGAAACGGGTCGTTCAACAGCCACGCCGCGTTTCTCGTCATCCGATTCTCACGGCCGAACACCCGTGGGAAGGACGCGTTCTGCAAATGCCCTGCGTGCTCTGGGATCCAC
>PBOJ01000114.1 GCA_002724315.1 Planctomycetaceae bacterium
CATCTACTTCGACGACGTGCGGTTGACCTCCTGCCACGCCAATGTTGCCGGAATCAGTCGACGTCAGAAAGTCCGGCTGCGGTGGTACGACTCACTGGTCCCACAGGAAAATGTCTTCCTGGAAATCAAGTGGCGGAACAATCGCATCACCGGCAAACATCGCCACGCACTGCAAACCCGTCAGCCGTTGGCGAACCTGTCCTACCGGACGATCATCGAGGATCTGATCGGAGTCCTCCCGCCAGATCGTGTCGGTGATCTACTCGGCAGCCACGAACCGATCGTGATTGTCGAGTACAAGCGAGAGCACTTCGAGGCCCGTGATGCCCCCGTGCGGATGACGCTCGACTACGACCTGGTGTTCTACGACCAGACCGGCAAGCGGACCATCTCCACGGCGTTCCCCCAGCCGATGCCCAACACGGTGATCGTGGAAGGCAAGACTCCTCCGGGGGGCGAACAGGACGTCCGAGACTTCCTGCATCCCCTCACACCCCGGATCAGCGCATTCTCCAAGTATTACCACGCATGCCGTCACCTGGGGCTGATCTCGGGATGACGTCGCTGTCACGGTCCGTCTCCAAAACCAACGACTGAGCGAATTCATGTCTCCCCAGTCAGTTCCCAGTCCCGCGACCAGATGGAACTCGAGCTCCCAACTGGTCATCAACCTCCTGTCGTTCATTGCGCCACTGGCCGTGGTTTCGGGTCTGAGTGTCGCTGCGGTGATCGGAATCGCTGCGATCAAGGATGCCACCACCGTCGATCTGTTCCCGACCGACCGTGTGCTCGATGTGCAGATCACGCTGGCCGAGGAAGACTGGAACATGATCCGTCTCCAGTCACGGGACTTCTTTGATGCCCTGCCGGAGAGCCGCAAGTTCCAGCCTGTCAAACGCCCCTACACGCTTGTGACGGCCAAGCTGACGATCGACGGACTCGAGTTTCCCGAGGTTGGCATCCGGAAAAAGGGCTTCATCGGATCGCAGAACCGCAACCGCCCGTCGTTGAAGATCAAGCTCGATCACGTCGACAAGAGTGCCCACGTGGGGGGACTGCGGTCCCTGACCTTCAACAACAACAACCAAGACACCAGCCAGATGAGCCAGTTCATGGGCTACGCCTTTTTCAACAGGGCCGGCTCACCCGCCTGCCGCTGTGCCCTGGCCCGGGTCACCGTCAACGGCAAGAACCTGGGCATCTACTCGCACGTGGAAACGGTCAACAAGCCGTTGCTCAGACGAGGATTCGGGGACGATCGGGGCACCCTGTACGAAGGGACGGTGACCGACTTCCATGAAGGCTGGGAGGGGAGTTTCGAGAAGAAGGTCGGCAAGGACAGGCTCGGCCGACCCAAAATCGAACAACTCATCCAGGTCCTTAAGGGTGAAGTCAGTGGCGACACGATCCTGGGGTCCGAGACGATCGGACGTGCCTGGGTTCCAACCGGAAAGTCGTCACCGGAACTGGCCGGGCTGGCCGACTACCGGTTCTCCGACGGCCCAGGCAGCCAGACCGTGGAAGCGATCGAAGCGAGGATCGCGTCACTCAGAAAAACTCTCTCCACGATGACACCCGCACTGGCCGAGGCTCGGGAGAAGTGGGAATCCGACGATCGTCTCAAGCGGGTCACACTCAACCCCTGGTCGGTGGTCGGTCCGTTCCAGGCGGAGGATTTCGAAACGGCCTTCAAGCGTGCGTTCCCCCCGGAAATCAACGTGGACCCGACAGCCACCTACAGCAGGGATGGGAAACCGAATTCCGACGGCAGAATCAAGTGGACCCGGTCGAGGAGATTGGCCGACGGTCGCCCGATCCCCCTCAGCCCCCAGCCCAATTCCGCCACCTACCTGTTCCGCACGATCGAGTCGCCCACGTCCCGGAAGTTGACGTTAGCGCTGGGCAGCGATGACAGCCTGAAACTCTGGGTCAACGGCGAGTTGGCCACCGAGAAGAAGGTTCACCGAGGAGTCATCCCCAACCAGGACATGGTCGAGGTGAAACTGGTGGCCGGTGAGAATCGGATCCTGATGAAGATCGTCAACGGTGGAGGGGCATCGGGCTATTATTTCCGGGCGGTTCAGCCACCGCTGCCGCCGCCGGTGTTCACAGCACTCAAGGTCACCGCTGCCAGGCGAACCGACCAACAGAAACAGGTTCTCGACAAGTTCTTCCTTGCTACGACACCGCTGTTGCAGTCGGTCCGCGACCAACTGCTCACCGCGATGGACGAACACAGCAGCCTCTGGACGGCGTCAGATTTTGACGACTCGGGATGGACGCCCGGTCAAAACGGAGCCGGCTACGAAAAGGGCAAGGGATACGAATCGCTCATCAGCAAACCCTTCGACTTCCTGGAAAATATGCACCAGAAGAACGCTTCGGTGTTGCTGAGGTTCCCGTTTGAAATCGATGATCCAGGTGCCCTTGTCGGCGAGGGCGATCTTCTGCTCCGCATGAAGTACGACGACGGCTTCGTGGCCTATCTCAATGGGCACCGCGTGGCATCCGCAAATGCTCCGAAGCTCCTCCGCTGGAACTCCCGGGCCACGGCCGGCCATGACGACCCAGCGGCCATGCAATTCGAGTCCTTCAACATCTCCGATCACCGGGACAAACTCCGGTCCGGAACCAACGTGCTGGCGATCCACGGGCTCAACGTCAACCCGGAGAGCACGGACATGCTGATCGCCGCCGAAATCCGCACGAGCGACCTGAACATGGAACAGGCCATCGGCAAGCTGGTTGACCTGGATGCGTTCTATCGCTTTTGGGCCATCGAGGGGCTGCTCGGTTTCTGGGACGGGTATTCGGCCAACCGGAACAACTTTTTCGTCTACCTCAATCCCTATTCCGGCAAGTTCCATTTCATGCCCTGGGGCACAGACTGCCTGTTCGAGAAGTTCAGCAAACTGAGGGTCGATCCCCGCGCCCCGCTGTCGGTCAAGACCATGGGCCTTGTGGCCCACAAGCTCTACCAGGTCCCCGCCGCCCGGGAGCGGTATCGCAGGACACTCAGAGACATCATGGACAAGCACTGGGACGAGGAAGCGCTGCTTGCCGAGACTCATCGAATCGAGGCCATGATCCAGCCGGGTGACCTGTCTGAACCGCAGAAACGGGCCATGCCGGGCAAGCTCAAAGGGTTCCGGGAATTCATTCGCAACCGTCGTGCCGACATCGAAAAGGAAATCGCCGACGGCATGCCGATCTGGACGGCTGCACCGAGTCCGCCACCACAGTTGAAGAGGCCCGCGCGGCCGAGACAACCTCCCCGGAGACCACCAAACCCCGGGAACAGGCCCGACGGGAAGACCATCTGGACCGCGGCCAGTACCGGACACCTCGAAGCCCTCAAGCGGCACCTGGCCAACGGGGTGGACGTGAATGTCCGGGGGGACGAGAAGATCACCCCCCTGTTCCTGGCCACCCTGGCGGGAAGGATCAAAACGATGGACTTCCTGCTCAGCAAAGGAGCAGAGCTCAACGCCACGACAGAGGACGGCTCGACCGTCCTGCACTGGGCCGCAGTCGTGGGACGCGTCGGAGTCGTGAAATTTCTGCTCGACAAGGGCGCCGACGTGAATGCCAGGAACAAGGACAAGGAAACGCCCCTGGAACTCGCTTCCAAGCCCTGGACCCCGGAATTTGAACAGGGCGTCCGGGGGTTCCTGCACGAAGAGCACGGGATCCGGATCCCCATCGGACAATTGAAGGCCAGCCGGCCTCGGGTGGCTGCAATGCTCCGCGAACGCGTCAGCAGACGAGGTATCAAGCCCACCAAGCCGGTTGATGAAGCCGCCCCGTCGTCGGCGAAGAAGTAACACTGGTATTTTCGGAGACGAGTTGATGAGCAGATTGCTGGCGTTCCTGGTTGGGTTGTCGACACTGGTGACCAGCGGTTGCGCTGGGGATCCGCCGGCTGCCGGAGATTCTGGATCGGCCCAGCCTGAGGCTGCCGCCACCCAATCCGCTTCGCCTCCGGCTGTCGACTATGCGACGGCTGTAACCACCGGGAATGTCGAGGCTGTCAAGCAGCACCTGGCTGCCGGTGCCGATCCGAATGCCAAGAATGCCGACGGGGCACCGATCCTGAATGCTGCGGCTGTTTACGGTCACCGGGAGATCGTGGCGCTGTTGGTCGAGAAGGGAGCGAAGGTCGGAGTGAAAGACGGGAACGGAAATGGCCCGCTGCACTCGGCGGCCTTCCTCGGTCGAAGTGACGTCGTCGAGTTGTTGCTCGAAAAGGGAGCCGACGCCAACGTCAAGAACAACAACGGCGAGACACCGATGGATTCCCTGGGAGCCGACTGGGGGACAACCCAGTTCATCGGAGACCTGTTGAAGATCCCCCTGGACCGGCCCAGCATCGAAGCCGGCCGGGTCAAGTCCCGCGAGTTGCTCGCCAAGGGGGGCGGCAAGAACGGCGGCGGTGGACTGCACGCCGCTGTCCGCAGTCAGGATCTCGCGGCCGTCAAGGCGGCGCTGGATGACAAGGTGAATCCGAATGCCCCGGACCGGCAGGTGGGAATGACTCCGCTTGCGTGGGCGGCGGCGGTCGGGAATGTCGAGATCGCGGAGTTGCTGATCGAACGGGGTGCCAACGTCAACGGGAAGAACGCTGATGGGGCCACCCCGCTGCATGTCGCTGCCTTCCTTGGTCGAGCCGGAGTGGTTGAACTGCTGCTCGCCAAGAAGGGCGATCCCAATGCCCGGAACACCAAGGGCGAGACACCGTTGTTCTCGGCCCAGGTGCCTGCATCGCTTGTGCCGGTCATTGCCGGGTTGCTGCAGATGGAGGTCGACCAGAAGACCGTCGAACAGGGACGGCCGAAGGTTATCGAGTTGCTTGAGAAGGGGGGGGCCAAGACGACGGGAACCGGTGGCTCGAAACTGATCGCTGCCATCCGCAAACAGGATGTCGCTGCGGTCAAACAGGCCCTCGCCGACAAGGCCAACCCCAACGGGCAGGATCCCGAGTCCGGAACGACAGCATTGGGCTGGGCGGCGTTGGTCGGGAACGTCGAGATCGCCCGGATGTTGTTGGCCGCGGGTGCTGATGCCAACGGCAAGAGCCGGGATGGCAGCGGGCCGCTCTCGGCAGCAGCATTCCTGGGTCGGGCGGATGTCTGTGAGTTGCTGCTCAACAGTGGCAGCGACCCCAAGCTCAAGAACAACGAGGGCGAAGATCCCCTGTCCGCAACGACGGTCGAAGCCAGAGCCACCCAGATTGTTGCCGGGCTCCTGAAAGTCCAAATCGACATCGGCAAGGTCCAGGCCGGCCGCGCCAAGTGTGCCGAACTGCTCAAGAACGGAACCGGGAGCAAGGAACTGTCTGCGGCGGTTCGCAAGCAGGACGTGGCCGCGGTCAAGACGTTGCTGGCCAAGCCGACCAGTAACCCGAATGTCCAGGATCCGGACCTGGGGATCACGGTCCTCTCGTGGGCGGCATTTCATGGCAACGCCGAAATTGCCACGTTGCTGATCGCCGCCAAGGCCGACGTCAACGGCAAGAACCGCGACGGATCCAGTCCGCTGCATGCGGCCGCCTTCACCGGCAGCGTGGCGGTACTGGAACTGCTGCTGGCCAAGGGGGCTGACGCGGGGGCCAAGAGCAAGGATGGCCAGACGCCGCTGCAATCGACCGAAGCCGATGCGGCCACGACGAAGGTCGCCGCCGGGTTCCTGCAACTGAAGCTCGACCAGAAGACGGTCGATGCGGGCCGGGTCAAGTGCGTCGAGTTGCTCAAGAAGAAGACGGCGAAGCCCTAGCCTGCCTCGGCGGCTGTTCAGATTGTCCTGTCGGCCCGGGTTCCGGTGCGGACGTTTTCGTACCGGGTGCTGTGTCGGGGATTCCGTTAATCCGGAAGCTTTCGTTCGGTTGATCAGACCGGTCGCGGTCTCTGATACGATGTTTCCTGCGGGAATCGCACGTCGATCGGCCGTCGGTGCCGGTCCTGCAGCAAAGTGGAGGGGTGATTGTGTCGAATGTCCTGGTCCGTTGTGTGGTCCTGTCGGGCGTTGTGGTGTTGCTGTCGGGCGATCGGTTGCCGGCCCAGCGAGGACCGGCGGTCGTGGTGGTCACCAGGGTGGTCGAGCGCGAGGTCACCTCGGGGCATTCCTTTGTCGGTTCGATTGAACCGTTGAAAAAGGCGACTATCGGCAGTGCCGTTGATGGGCGGGTCGTCGAATTCCCCGTGGAGGAGGGGGATCGGATCGTTGACAGGCAACCACTGGCGAAATTGCTGACGGCGACGATCCAACTCGAGCTGAAGGCGGCCGAGGGGGAGTTGGTGTTTCGCCAGGAGTTGCTCAGAGAACTGAAGAATGGGACCCGCCCCAGGGAAATCGATCAGTTGCATGCCCGGATGCTGGCGGCCGGAGCCCGGCGGGAATTTCACGTGGCCCGGCGGGCACGTTTCACCGCCCTGGCCAAGCAGGGGACCGTGACCGAAGATGACCTCTCGGCGGTCGTCTCGGCGGCGATCACCGCCGAGCGTGACTACGACGATGCCCGGGCGGGTCACCAGTTGGCCGTCGCCGGACCTCGCAAGGAGAAACTGGTCCAGGCCGCCGCGCGTCTGGCCGTTCAACAGGCTGTCGTCGATCAACTCAAGGATCGCATCAGCAAGCACACGATCGTCTCCCGCTTTGCCGGTTACGTCACGGCTCGGCGAACCGAGGTCGGAGAATGGGTCAGCCGTGGTGATCCGGTTGTCGAAATCGTGTCGCTCGACCAGGTCGATGTGAAGGTCCATGTTCTCGAGAACCATGTTCCTCATCTGCGGATCGGCACCGATGTCACCGTCGAGATCGTGGCACTTCCCCAACGGTTTCGGCAGGGCAAGATCGTCGCGATCATCCCCCAGGCCGATTCACGGGCCCGGACGTTTCCGGTCAAGATCCGTTTGACCAACACGATCACCCGGGGAGACCCGCTGATCAAGGCGGGCATGCTGTCCCGTGTCACGCTGCCGACCGGGGCCCGGACCCGCGCCCTGCTGGTGCCCAAGGACGCCCTGGTGCTGGGCGGTCGACAGGCCGTTGTCTACATGGTGGGAGCCGACGGGAAGGACCCGAAGAAGCAGGTCGTCCGTCCGGTGCCGGTCAGGCTCGGAGTCGCCGTCGGCAAGGACATCCAGATCATCGGTGAAATCCAGGCCGGTCAACAGGTCGTCGTGGAAGGGAATGAACGACTGCGGCCTGGAATGGAAGTGATCGCCCGTCCCGTTCCACCCGTTCCCGATGCCAAGACCTCCAAGCCAACCGAAAGCCAACGCTAAGCCATGCACCTGATCGCCTCCTTTGTCAGCAATCCGGTCAAGGTGACCGTTGGAGTGCTGCTGATCTCACTGTTCGGCGTCGTGGCGCTCGAACGGATGCCGATGCAGCTGACTCCGGAGGTGCAGACTCCGACGATCACCGTCGAGACCCGCTGGACGGGTGCGAGTCCACAGGAGGTCGAGCGCGAGATCACTCTCGAGCAGGAGGAACAGCTCAAGAGCGTTGAAGGGCTCAAGAAGATGAGTTCGGAGAGCTCGGATTCGCGATCGCGGATCATCCTGGAGTTCCTGGTCGGGACCGATATGGATGAGGCGCTGTTGAAGGTCAACAGCCGCCTGCAGCAGGTTCGCGAATACCCCGAGGAAGCCGATCAGCCGGTCATCTCGACGGCCAACTCTGACAACCGCCCGATCGCCTGGTTCATCCTCAGCGCCCGTCGACCCAGCGACGAACAGCTTGTCGAGTTCCAGGGCCGTCACCCGAAGTTGGCCGAGGCGATCCAGGAGATCCGCGAGACTCACAGTGTCGGGCTGGGGCTGCTTCGGTTGAGAGTTCTGGCTCGCGAACATCCTGAAATCCATGAGGTGCTTCCCCCGGACCTGGATGTCACCAAGCTGAGACGCTTTGCCGAGAACGAGATCGAGTCGCAGTTCGAGCGGGTCCCCGGTGTTTCTCAGTCGAGCGTGTTTGGCGGGCTCGAACATGAACTGCAGGTGGTCGTCGACCCCGAGAAGCTGGCGTCACGGCAAATCACGATCGCCGACGTGCTCCGCGTGTTGCGGAGCCAGAACAAGGACACCTCGGCCGGCGACTTCTCCGAGGGCAAACGCCGCTGGGTCGTCAGGACGCTTGGACAGTTCCGCAGTCCCGAGGAGGTCGAGAACCAGCTGCTGGTCGTGCAGAACGGGGTGCCGATCTACGTTCGGGATGTGGCCGAAGTTCAGCTGGGGTTCAAGAAATCCACCGGGGTGGTTCGGCGGTTCGGGGAATCGAGTATCTCGGTCAACTGCATCCGCGAGTCCGGAGCCAACGTGCTGGAGGTGATGGAGGGGCTGCGGCAGGCCAACCGGGAGGTCAACCGGCGGCTGCTCGAGCCGCGTGGTCTGCAGTTGACCCAGGTCTACGACGAGACCGATTACATCTACTCGTCGATCGCGCTGGTCCGTCAGAACATCTTTCTGGGCGGTGCGCTGACGATGATCGTGTTGATGGTCTTCCTGCACCTGGACATCCGCACGCTGTTGGCCGTTCCGCTGGTCGTGGCGGCCGCACTCGCCTCGACGTACGTCTCGTCGTGGTTTGCAGTGCCTGGCCTGCTGCTGCTGGTCGGGATAGGGTTCTGGATGGCTCGCGGTGCGCTGCTGGTTGGGGCGGCGATTCCGGCAAGCATCATCGGCACGTTCCTGATTCTCGGACTACTGGGCCGCTCGCTGAACGTGATCAGCCTGGCCGGTCTGGCGTTCGCAGTCGGAATGCTCGTCGACAACGCCGTTGTCGTGCTCGAGAACATCACCCGGCGTTGCTCTTTGGGTGAGCCCGCCCGGGTGGCAGCGGTGCGGGGAACCAAGGAGGTCTGGGGGGCGGTCACGGCGTCGACGTTGACCACCGTGGCAGTGTTTCTGCCGGTCGTCTTCATCCAGGAGGAAGCCGGCCAGTTGTTCCGCGACATTGCCCTGGCCATCAGCGCCGCTGTCGGCCTCTCGATGCTCTTTTCGGTGACGGTCATCTGCACCGCCTCGGCACGTTTGTTTGCCTCCGAGGCCGATGGCCGACCGCCATCGGCGGACGAGACGGACCCGCCACCGGTCCCGTTGCTGGTCAGGCTGCCTCGTGGCCTGGCCGCCTGGTTCGTCGATTTGATCGTCAGGCTCAATCGCTGGATCCAGTTGGGGTTTTTCCGCCGCCTGGCGGTGGTGTCGCTGCTGGTCGGAGTTTCGGTGGGGTTCAGCTACAAGTTCTGGCCCAGGGTCGAGTACCTGCCGGCGGGCAACCGCAACCTGGTTTTTGCGATCCTGATGCCGCCGCCCGGCTACAACGTCGACCAGATGATGCATCTGGGCGAGACGGTCGAGGCGAAACTGGCACCGCACTGGAACGTCGATCCAGGCAGTCCGGAGGCGGCGAAGCTGGACGGTCCGATCATCGGAGACTTCTTCTTTGTGGCACGGGGTCGACGAGTGTTTCTCGGGCTGAGGGCACTCGAACCGACCCGAGCCGGCGAACTGGCTCCGGTCATCCGGAAGGCGACTTCGCAACTGCCGGGCACCATCGCCATCGTCAATCAATCCAGCCTGTTCGAACGGGTACTGGGGGCCGGCCGGACGATCGACATTGAGATCACCGGTCCGGAATTGAAGAAACTCGTTGGTCTCGGCGGGCAGATCATGGGCCAGGTCAGCACGGTGTTGGGCCAGGATGCCCAGGCTAAGCCGAACCCGAGCCTGGACCTCTCGACTCCCGAAGTCCACATCCGGCCGCGATTGATCCAGGCCTCCGAAATGGGGATCTCCACGACTGACCTGGGCTACACCGCCAACGCGCTGATCGATGGCGCCTATGCGGGAGACTACTTCCTGGAGGGGGACAAGATCGACCTGACGATCATCGGCAGGCTGCAGAACGCCGACAGCACCCAGGAGATTGAGGCCTTGCCGGTGGCGACGCCGTTGGGCCAGATCGTTCCGATGGGGGCGATCGCCGATGTGTCGATGAGCAGTGGGCCCGACCAGGTCAACCACCGCGAGCGGTTTCGGGCGATCACGATCCAGGTCACGCCGCCCCCGGAGATGCCGCTCGAAGAGGCGATGCAGCGGATCGACTCGAAGATCGTCTCGCCGCTGATTGCCGGCAAACAGCTTGACGGCGGGTACCGGGTCACGCTCGGCGGCACCGCGGACAAGCTCAGGACCACGTGGTTGGCGCTGAGGTTCAACGTCCTGCTGGCCCTGTTGATCACCTACCTGCTGATGGCCGCCCTGTTCGAATCGTGGTTGTACCCGCTGGTGATCATTTTGAGCGTTCCACTGGGTGCCGTCGGCGGGATCCTCGGTCTGACGGTCCTCAACCTGTTCGTCCCGCAGTCACTCGACGTGCTGACCATGCTGGGTTTCGTCATCCTGATCGGGACGGTGGTCAACAATCCGATCCTGATCGTTCACCAGTCCCTGAACCACATGCACGAAGACGGGCTGTCGGCATCGGAGGCGATCCTGGCGAGCATTCGCACTCGGGTGAGACCGATCTTCATGACCACCACCACCACGGTGCTGGGACTGTTGCCGTTGGTCCTGTTTCCGGGAGCCGGCAGTGAACTGTACCGCGGGCTGGGCAGCGTGGTCCTGGGAGGCCTGATCGTTTCGACGATCTTCACCGTGGTCCTGGTTCCGACACTGTTCAGCCTGGCGATCGATATCCGCCGGATATTGTGGGCCGGCGGCCATCCGGTGGCTATGGATGACCAGCGAAGCCAGGATGAATTGGCCGGCGACCGGACCGTTGTCGGCGAGTTGTCCGGATCGCGGTGATTTCAGTGGCTGATGTCACAATCCGGCAGGGCCTTCTGCAGCTTGGCGACACCCGCGTCGGTGACCTTGGTTTCCAGGGCAAACAGTGATGAGAGGTTCTTGAGTCCGGAGAGGTGTTCGAGGCTGCGGTCGGTGATGCGTGTGCCGGAGAGACCGAGCACGGTGAGCTTTTCAAGTCCCTTCAACTGGGCAACCCCCGCGTCGTCGACGGCGGTGTCGCTGAAGAAGGCCCGTTTCAGGGTGGTCAGTCCCTTCAAGTGCACCATCCCGGCGCCGGTGATCCTGGTCTGGTGCAGGCTCAGTTCCTCGATGGCTCTCAGCCCCACCAGGTTCGCCAGGTCGGCATCAGTGGTCTGGCGTTCGCCGAGGTCCACCTCGACGATCCGTCCAGCGTCGTCTCGTTTGAGTTTTGCTCCGATCTTGGCCAGTTTCGCGGCCGCCGTGTCTTCGGACATGCGGCGGTCGAACACGAATGGCATCTTGGGGTCATCGGTAACGGTGACCAGCAGTGGGGGGGCGATGCCGCCCTGGTCGACCTGGACCCGCAGAACGTTCTTTGCCGCGAACGGACGGTCGTGAATCCAGCGGTGTCCGTCGCCGTGCAGGTAAAGGATCGGTTTCCCGAACGAGGTTGCGACCTTGTTGAACGGTTCGAAGAAATCCTGGTGCTTTTCGGCCGGTTGGGCGTGGCCGAAGATGACCAGGCTGCTGGCGGTGGATCCAAACTGTTGCAGGTTCTGCCGGATCCATGCGAGGCAGTCGGCGTGCCGTTTCTTCCATTCGTCGGGATCGTGAACCCGGCCGCCGACGATGTTCAGGCCGACAAACAGCACGCCACCGTGCACGAACGAGAAGTTCTCCTTCTGTTCGATCTGCCGGAAGATCGGGAAGCGGTGGTTCCATCGCCGATCGAAGCGGGTGAAGTACTTTTGCCAGTAGGCCCAGGCCTTGGCCGGGTCGGTGCAGTCGTTCCACTCGTTGTCACCGGGGATGATGAAGACCGGGGCCCTGGACTGCGACAGCATCCCGTAGACCTTGTTGTAGACCGCTTCGTCGCAGGGGGTGCTCCCCGACTTGATGTCTCCCACGTGGATCACGAATTCTCCGGCCGCCGGCAACTCGGCAACCTGACGCGGCAGCAGCTGGTTTTCGACCGGGGCGTAGGGCACATCGCCCATCGCACAGAAGCGGACCAGCGGCGACGGTTTTCCGGCCTCCACCGGGCGGCTGGCGATCATCACGGCCGTTCCCAGCAGCAAGATCCTCAGGAGGTCAATCATCTCTTTGCGTTTGGTCATCGCACCGTTCCCGCTTGCGTGTTGTTTGCTCGATTCTTCCAGGTCGTTCCACTATTCACTATTGCCGCTCAGACTCCAACCTCACCGACGACATGGCTCAGGCCGGGCGGAACACCAGGCGAGGTGTTTCGCGGTCGTGATGTTCGAATCCGACCAGCATTTCCTGTCCCACTTCCATTTCGCCCGGTTCGTCGTTCTCTCGACCGGCAAGCCGTGCGACCACCCGGGGACCTTCTTCGAGTTCGACAACACCCGAGCAGTACGGGCGATCGCCGCCGAATCCCTCGTCGGCCAGTCCGGGCGAGACCATTGCCATCCGGGTCATTGCCACCAGCCGGCCTCGTCCGCTGGCCTGTTCCCAGCTCATGTCGTCACCGTGGCAGTCCGGGCAGAGGGCTCGTGGTGGTACGAACAGGGATCCGCAATCGTCGCATCGTCCTCCCATCAACTGCTCTTCACGGAGAAACGCCGAATAGGATCGGTCGGTGAAGGGACGCGTCTGGGTCATGTCAGTCTCCCCGCCTCAGGATCGTTACCGAACTGGTGCCGCCGGTGCCCCCCAGGTTGTGGGCCAGCCCGATTCTCAGGTCGTCGCCTGGCACCTGCCGGTCGCCGGCCTGTTGTCTCAACTGGGTCCAGACCTCGACCAACTGGCCCGCCCCGGTGGCGCCCACCGGGTGGCCCTTGCACTTGAGTCCCCCGGAAGTGTTGATCGGCATGCTGCCATCCAGCCGGGTCAATCCGTCGGCCACCGCAAGATGGCCGGTGCCGTGCTCGAAGAATCCCAGGTCCTCGATGTGCAGCAGTTCGGCGATCGAGAAGCAGTCGTGCACTTCGGCAAACTGGATGTCGGCGGGCTTCAGTCCCGCCATCTGGTAGGCCTCGTGGGCCGCCGCCCGTGTTGCCTCGAAACTGGTCAGGTCCTCGGCCGCCTGCAGCCCTCGGCCGCTACCCTGTCCGATCCCGGCCACCTGCAGTGGGTCGTCGGTGAACCGGCTGGCAATCTCCGAGGCGACCAGCAACAGGCAACCGGCTCCATCACTGATTGGACAGCAGTCGAACAGGTGCAACGGCGCAGCGACGACCGGGTTGGCCCGTTCGTCTCGCAGGAATTCCCGCTCGTCGGCCCACTCGGTCACCTCCTGGCCGCGTTCGGCTGCCCGACGGGCCTTGGATTCCATCATCTCGCGGACCGATTTTCCCAGTTGGGCTCGTGGGTTGAGTGCCGCATTGAGGTGGCTTTTGATCGTGACGTTCATCAGGTGTTCGCGGGTGGCACCGTGTTTCTGGAAGTAGGCCGAGGCGATGGCCCCGAACACGCCGGGGAAATTGAATCCGGCATCCAGTTCGTAGGGGATCGCCGCCAGTGCCAGTCCCTCGGCCACCTCGGATGTGGACCGTTTGGACATGTCCTCGACGCCGCCCACCAGGACGACGTCATAGAATCCGCTTGCGATGGCAAAGCACGCTTCGCGGAATGCCAGCCCGCTCGAGGCACACGCACCCTCGGTTCGGGTGGCGGGGGTGGGGACGAGGCCAAGGGCATCCGTGAGAATCGCACCCCAGTGCGACTGGTGGACGAAGAAGTCGTTGGTGAAGTTGCCGAAGTACAACGCTTCGATGTCGGAGGGGTCGAAACCCTTGTCGACCGACGTCCTCAATTCGGAGAACGCCTCGAGAAAGAGGTCCTTCGAGTCTTTCTCGGCAAACATGCCGAATCCGGACATCCCGGCTCCGACCACCGCCACGCCTCGTCCCAATTGTCGTCGTCGTGTCATGTTGTCCTCGGTGCGGGTCAGACCCGCCGCTCCCGTCCCTGCCAGTACGCCTCGCGGAGTTCCCGCTTGACGATCTTGCCGTAGTTGTTTCGAGGCAGGTCGTCGACGAAATCGACGCTGCGGGGTTTCTTGTAGCTGGCGATGTGGTCTCGGCAGAACTCGATCAGTTCCTCTTCGGTCACCTCGCCACCGTCGACGGTCGAGACGACCGCCTTGACCGCCTCGCCCCATTCCTCGTCGGGGATGCCGATCACGGCCACCTCGTGGACGGCCGGATGCCGGACCAGGATCTCCTCGATCTCACGGGGATAGATGTTCTCGCCCCCGCTGATGATCATGTCGTGCGAGCGGTCCATCAGGAAGAGGTAGCCATCTTCGTCGAGGTAGCCGACGTCGCCGGTGTGCAGCCAGCCGCCGCGGAGCGAATTGTCCGACGCCGCCGGGTCTCGCCAGTAGCCTTTCATCACCAGGTCCGACCGGGTGATGATCTCGCCCACCTCGCCGGTAGCCAGTCGTCGGTCGTTGTCATCGACGATCCCGACCTCGACATCGGTTCGGGCGATTCCTGCTGAGCCCAGGCGACGGTGACGGGTCTCGTCGCCGTCGACGACGTGATCCTGGTGTGGCAGGTAGGTGATCGTCATGGGGCTCTCTCCCTGTCCATAGAGTTGAACCAGGCAGGGCCCCAGTTGCTCCAGTGCCCGCAGCAGGTCCTGGACCAGCATCGGGGCGCCGCCGTAGATGACCGACTTGAGCGACCCGAGGTCGAAGCGGCCGATGTCGGGGTGATCGATCAGCCGCTTGAGCATTGTGGGGGCGACAAAGATGTTGGTGATTCGGTGCTGCTGGATGCACTCGAAGATGTTCACCGGATCAAATGAGGTCGCCGACGGGATCACGTGAGTGGCGGCCATGGCAACATTGGGCAGGGCGTAGAGTCCGCTGCCGTGGGACAGCGGTGCGGCGTGCAGAGTAGCTTCAGGTTGGCTGCGATCCGGACACATGTCGGTGAAGAATCCCATCGACATCGCCTCGAGGTTGCGATGCGTGAGCATTGCCCCCTTGGGGCGGCCGGTGGTTCCGGACGTGTAGAACAGCCAGGCAACATCGTCGGGATCGACTTCGGCATCGGGGCACTCACCCGGTTGGCCTTCCAGGATCGTCTCGTAATCCAGTTCGTCGCCGATGGCTCCATCGGTCGTGATCACGTGTTCGACTCGCGGCATCTGGGCAGCAACCGACCGCAGCGGTTCGTTGAACTCCGGCGACGTTGCCACGATTCGCGATTCGCTGTGGTCGATGATGTAGGCGAACTCGTTGGGGTGCAGGCGGAAGTTGATCGGCACCACACCGCAGCCCAGACGGAATCCGGCGAACATTGTCTCGAGCATCGGACCGCAGTTGGTCATCAACACCGCCAAGTTGTCGCCTCTCTCGAGACCCAGCTCTTGCAGGGCGTGGCACAGCCGGCTGGTCCGCTCGTCGAACTCGGCGTACGACCAGCTCTGTGTTCCGTGAACGATCCCCGGGGTCGAGGGGAAATCGCGAGCGGCCTTGGTGAGAAACTGGCCGACGTTCATCGACGGAGATCCATTGGGGGCAGGGAATCGGGGCGTTGGACCGGCGAACGGTGCACGCCCACGGTATTCTGAGGCCTCGTCACGAGGCAAGTCGGAGGCAGGATCGAGATGGGTGAACGACTCAAGGACAAGGTGGCCCTGGTGACCGGTGCGGGATCTTCCGGTCCGGGCTGGGGCAATGGAAAGGCGACCGCGGTGTTGTTCGCCCGCGAGGGCGCCCGGGTCTGCGTGATCGATATCAACCGGGATGCGGTGGAGGAAACCGCCGGAATCATCCGGGACGAGGGAGGAGAATGCCTGGTCGACCAGGTCGACGTGACCGATGCCGAACAGGTGGCTGCGGTTGTGGCGAAGTGCATGGATCACTGGGGTCGTGTCGACATCCTGCACAACAATGTCGGGATCCTGGACGTCGGTGGGCCGGTGGACGCGAGCCTCGAGAACTGGGAACGGGTGGTCTCGGTCAACCTGACCAGCATGTTCCTGACCTGCAAGTACGTGCTGCCCGTGATGGAGGCCCAGGGGGGAGGGGCCATCGTCAACATCGCCTCGATTGCCGGGATCCGTTACCTGGGGATCCCTTATGTGTCCTACTCCGCCACCAAGGGAGGTGTGTTGCAACTGACCCAGTCGGTGGCGCTGGAATATGCCGAGAAGGGTGTCCGGGTCAATTCGATCCTGCCGGGCCTGATGAACACGCCGATGATCGTCGAGCCACTCAAGGGCGTCTACGCCGACGGTGATGTCGACAAGATGATCGAGATGCGGAACGAGCAGGTTCCGATGAAGACCATGGGCGATGCCTGGGACGTTGCCCACGCCGCGCTGTTCCTGGCCTCCGACGAGGCCCGCTACATCACGGGCACCCAACTGGTCGTCGATGGCGGATTGACGTGCAAGTGCTGAACCGGGAGTGCCACTGAGGTCGTCTTCCCCGTTCGGTTGCCTCGGGGATTGCCGATGGGTAACGATGGGGTCGTTCACTCGCACCGACAGAGGACCACCACGATGAGACTCTCCACGCCGTTGTCCGGACTCGTCCTGTTGCTTGTGACGGCCGGAGTCGTCTCGGTCGCTCCGGCGGCCGAACCCCGGTTGAAGCCGGTTGTCGGGTTCCTGAAAATCCCCAAGGGGATTCCAGTCGGAGCCGCCTCGGGAGTGGATGTTGACAGCAAGGGACAGGTCTACCTGTTTCACCGAGGGCCGCGGCCGATTCTCTGTTTCTCCGCCGACGGGAAACTCGTTCGATCGTGGGGCGACGACCTGATCGGGAACGCTCATGGCCTGCGAGTCGATCGAGACGACAACGTCTGGGTGACCGACATCGGCCATCACATGGTTTTCAAGTTCAGCCCCAAGGGCAAAGTTCTTCTCTCTCTCGGACAGGTCGACAAGGCGGGCACCGGGCGGGACATGTTCGACAAACCAACCGATGTGGCTTTCGGCCCCGCCGGCGAGATCTACGTCTCTGACGGCTACGGCAACAGCCGGGTGATGAAGTTCGACGCGAAAGGGAAGTACCTGACCAGTTGGGGAAAGCCGGGGACTGGCAAAAGCGAATTCGACACTCCCCATGCCATCCTGGTTGATCGCAAAGGTCGGGTCGTGGTTGGTGATCGCGAGAACGACCGAGTGCAGGTATTCGATGCGAACGGAAAGTGGCTGGCTACCTGGAACGGGTTCGCTCCGTTCGGACTGGCCGAGGACGACAAGGGAGCGATCTACGTCGCCGACGGTCGGGCTAACCAGGTCCTGCAACTCGACCCGAAATCCGGAAAGGTCGTCGCCAGGTGGGGGAAAGAAGGGGCCGCACCTGGGCAGTTTCAGTTGCCACACATGCTGGCCGTCGACAAGCAGCGGAACCTCTACGTTGTCGAAATCACCGGCAAGCGGCTGCAGAAGCTGGCACGCTAGCGACTGCTTCACCGACCGGACGTGTATCGAGGACCAGTGATGAGACACGGGCTTATTCTGCTGATCGTGGCGGCGACCATCGGCGTGTTGGTCGAGGCCGCCGATCCCGAGGCCCGGACGGCCCGCAAGTCGACCGGCAGGCTGGATGTGACGGTGGAGAGCCGGTTGGTGAAGTCGAATCTTCCGGCGGATCCCCTGATCAATTTTTCTGTCGAGGCCCGTCGGCAGGGACTCGAGGGCGTGCTGGATCCCGATTCGATTCGGGTCGTCAACCGTGTTACGGGACAGGAGGTGGCTCATTCGTTGGGTCCCGGGTTCCGTCACGGTGATTCCGGACGGGTTCGATGGCTGATCACCGGTCCGAGTCAGGTCCGGTACACCGTCAGCTTCCGGACAAGTCGTGCACGACGGGTGGCCTCGACGAGGGAACGGGTGCCGTTGATCGGTGTCGGCGATTTGCTGAGATACAATGCGACCGTTCCTCGGCGGATCGGTGGGCTGGTCGGCCTGTCGCGAATGGCCGATTTGACCGGGGACGGCCGACCCGATCTGATCTCGGCCGGGATGTACACGTTCGAGTCGGGTTGGCCGGGGACCCGAATCCCACACGACTGGGGCGGACTGTGGTGCCGGCCGGCCCTGGGACGGGGCGCAAAAAAGACCGGGCCGCTGCTCTTCGGAGATCGGATCCCGTTGCGGTACAAGACCTCACGGGAATCGAAGGAATTTCACCAGTTCAATGCCGGCTACATCCACGGTGATGCGGCCGACCTCAATGGCGACGGGCGGCCGGACTTGTTGTTCACTACGGCCGTCAAGTCGTCCCGTTTCAGTCGAATTCCCGGTGTTCACCTCGCGGTACATCTCTTCCTGGATTCCGGCGACCGCGATGCGGGGGGCATGCCGATCTACCTGTCGGCCGGTCGTGTGCCCCACCCGCCCGAGTACTGGGGGCCGGTGCGAACTGCCGACCTGGACGGTGACGGAGTGGTGGACCTGGTGCTGGGCAGCATGTATCGCGACGAGGCCGGACCCCGGTCGGACGTTTCGGCTTGTTACATCAGGAATCGGAACCCGAAGGGTTGGCCGTTCGAGCCGGCCGAGTCGGTGACGATCTCCGTGGGCCGCCGGCCCTGTTTTTTCGATGTCGACGGTGACGGGAAGCTGGATTCGGTCTGCCTGGTCGACGATTCGCGGACGAAGCGTTTCAACCGTTCCAGCCGAATGGGATGGAGACGCAACCTGGGAGAGTTTCCTCCACGGTTTGCTGCCCCCCGGGTACTCGAGGAAGTGGACCTGAAGCACTGTTACACCACTGCTGCGGTCACGACGGGATCGCGGCGCGGCGTGGTTGTTTCCTACCGCTCGTGGCAGCGAGCAGCATTTCTCGAGGCTGTCTCACCGCCTTCCGGAGAGGCAGCATCCCCTCGCCGTCGACGATTCGTGACCCGGGACCTCCTGGCTCCGTCGCCTGAGATCGCCCTGGGTGACCAGGCGACGCCGTTTCCCTGCGATTGGGATGCCGATGGGGATTGGGATTTGCTGGTTGGCGGTGGGTACGGCGACGTGCGGATCGTGATCAACTCGGGCACGACCGCCCAACCGCGATTCGAATTGGCTCGACCGGTGCTGGCCGATCGCCGACCGATCGAGGTCCACATGAGCAACGTGTTTCCGGGGCTGGAGGAGTATGGTCACAACATGGGATACCCCCATCCCTCGTTTGTCGACTGGGACGGCGACGGATTGCGGGACCTGATGGTGCCCAACATCACCAACCGGGTGTTCTGGTACCGCAACATTGGCACTGCAGGTGAACCTCGGTTCGGACCCCGCCGCCAGGTGATCTGTGATGGGTTTGCCGAAACCGCCCGAACGCTGAAAGCGACTGCCAGCCTGCTGGGGGCCGACACGAAGAAATGGACCAAGCGGGTTCCCGACCCACATTCACCATTCGGTTGGCGGAGCCGTGGTGGTTTCGGCGATTTCAACGGTGACGGGCTGTGTGACATGGTCACCACCGATGGGCAGGGGCCGCCCGACCACAATCGCTACGCGGCCCATTCGGCGATTTTCGTCCAGTACCGCGACGGGCAAGGGCAACGGCGGTTGAAGAAACAGCAGGTGGTCACGTTGCCCGACGGCAAGCCGCTGACCAATGTCGTCGGTCAACCGGCCCAGTTGATTCCCGTCGACTGGGATCGTGATGGACTGCTGGACCTGGTGATCAACCATGGAGCCACCCTGGACACGGCACCGGCGCTCGTCCGCAATATCGGGACCCGGGCATCGCCCCGCTTCGATTTTCCACGGCGGCTGAAGTGCTTTGGCGAGGAACTTTCCGGCATTGCCAAGCACGGGCCTTATTACGGAGTCGGGGATCTCGACGGAGACGGACGGCCGGATTTGCTGGCCTGTCCGGAGATGGGGACCTATCACTTCTTTCGCCGCACGGCGCTCGACATGCCGCGGCGACCACGGTTCGTCATTGGCCCGGCCGAAGACTAGGGCGTGGAGGCAGCCTGTCGGCTTCGACCGCTGAGCCTGGCGTAGACGGTGAACATTGCCGGGACCAGCAGCAGGATCCAGACGGTGGCCACGATCAGTCCGAACGAGACACTGATCGCCATCGGGATCAGCTCCTGGGCCTGGGTGTTGCGTTCAAACATCAGTGGCATCACCGCGGCGACGGTCGTGATGGAGGTCAGGACGACCGGCCGAAGCCGGCGTCGACCCGCCGTCATGACGGCGTGGTCCAGCGAGTCACCCGCGTCCAGGCGGCGGTTGATGAAGTCGATGAGTACGATCGAGTCATTCGCGACGATTCCCGAGAGCGTGACCATTCCGAAGAGACTGTTCAGGGTCAGCACCTGGTTCATCAGCAGGTGCCCCCCGACGGCACCGACGAACCCGAACGGTATCACGGCCAGAACGATCAACGGCTGGATGTAGGAACGAAACTCGAGTGTCAGCAGGGCGAACATTCCGCAAAGGGCCAGGAGATAGCCGAACCACAGGCTGCTTACCGATTCGCGGGTTTCCTTCTGCTGACCTTCCCAGCGGGCCGTCACCCGAGAATGAGTGTCGAGCAATTCGTTGAGGAACTCTCCTCGGAGATCAGCAATCACTTCGGTCGCATTTGCCTGCTCGTGGTCGATGTCGGCGGTGATCGTGATGGCTCTCCGCTGGTCGATTCTCAGGATGTCGTCGTACCCTCTTTCAACGGTCACCTCGGCCAGTTCCCGCAGCGGAACCTCGCTGCCGTCGGCTGTTCGGATATGCAGATCGTTGAACTGGTGCAGGCTTCGCCGCTGGTGCCGAGGGTAGCGAACCATCAGTTTCACCTCGTGTCGACCTCTCTGCAGTCTCATGGCCTCCACACCGTGGTAGGCACCCCGCACGGTCCGGGCCAACTGGTCGAGGCTGACTCCGAGCGATTCGGCAACGGGTTTGAGCGACAGCTTCATTTCCCACTTGCCCGGACCGCGGCTGTCGCGGATGTCGTACACCCCGTCGTAGGAAGCCAGTCTCTGCTTGATCTGATCGGAGACCGATTCGATTTCGTCGATGTCATGGCCCAGCAGGTCCAATTCGATGGCCCGCCCACCGGCGGTGTCGTTGATGCCCCAGAAGACGATCCGCTCGGCGCCGGGGAAATCTCCGGCACGCTCGCGCCACTTGGCGATCACCTCGCGGCTCGATTTCTGTGCGAAGAACTGCCCCGGTTCGAAGCCGATGTAGATCTCGCCCCTCATGTTGTCCAACTGGTTGTGGTACCCGACGCTCCGGAAACGGGTCTGGACCAGGGACTGTCGATCCCCGTCTTCGCCGCGAAGGTCCTCTTCCTCGACCTCGCGGAACGTCTGCTCCAGTCTCTTGGTGGCGGCATCGATCGTGGACGTCGGTGTGCCCTTGGGATATTCGATGTAGGTGTAGAGGAACGCCCAGTCGAGATTCGGTTTTGCGACGAAGGGGGTGAATCCGCCGTAGAAGAGACCGGCGGTGACCAGCAGGGACGAGAGCGAGCCGGCCAGCAGCACAGCCGTGTGAGCCAGGGTCCATCGGAGCACGGGGGTGTAAATACGGTCGACGAAGCGGTCGATCGTCCTCTGTACCGCCCGCTGAAAACCGGGCACCTCCTCGGGGAGACCTGGCAGCCGCGACCGAGCAAGATGACAGGGAAGAACGAACAGCCCCTGTGCCAGCGAGATCAGCAGCATCGCGGTCAGCCCCAGGGGCATCATGCCGATCTCCTTGCCCGTCTGGCCGCTGACGTAGGCCAGTGGTAGGAAGGTGATCACGCTGGTCAGCACGCTGTTGATCACCGCCGGGGCGACTTCGATTGTGCCGTCAACGGCCGCCTCGAGAGCGGTGCGACCGCGCAGACGGTGTGCGTAGACGTTTTCAGCGATGACGATCGCGTCATCGACGACGAGCCCCAGGGCCATCACGAAGGCGAACATCGAGTAGATGTTCAGTGTCGCCCCGGCGGCCAGCATCACCCCGCAGGTGCCGAAGACTGAGACCGGGATTCCCAGGGCGACCCAAAAGGCCAGTCGCGGATCCAGGAACAGGCTCAGCACGCCGAAGACCAGGAACAGACCGTAGACGCCGTTTCGCGAGAGAAGGTCGAGACGGTTGCGAGCGGGTTTGCTGTAGTCGTCCCAGGTCTTCAGGTCGTAGCCGGGCGGCATGGCCCGTGTCGCCACGTAGTCGGCGACCTGTTCCCGGATGGTCAGCATGTCCTCGTCGGCCGTCATACGGATCTTGATCGACATCACCGGCCGGTCGTCGAGGGCCGCAACGGTGTCGACGTCGACAAATCCGTCGCGGACATTGGCGATGTCGCCGACGGTCACAACTGTGCCGTTCTGGTTGGTGCGCAGGGGGATTCCGGCAATTCGTTTGCCGGTCACCTGCTTGTCGGCGGTTCGGATCAGGATCTCGTCGGGCGTGGTCTTGATCCGGCCGCCGGGAAGGTCGAGGTTTCCCTGGCGAAGAGCCGCGGCGACATCCTCGTGTGTCAGGCCGTACTCCTGGAGAGTCTCCTCGGAAACCTCGACGTCGATCTGGTAGGGCTTGGCTTGCCAGAGTTCGATGTGAGACACCTCTGACAATTCGAGCAACTCATCGTGGATCGTTTCGGCCAGGTCGCGGAACTGCCGTTCGCCGACGGGATCGTTGGCTGGATCAAGCGAGGCGGGGGCAAGGACCGCAACCGAGATCACCGAGTTGAACCGGACACGCAGCCGCACTTCGGGTCGCTCGGCTTCCTCGGGAAAACTCGGGATACTGTCGACCGCGGCGCGGATCTCATTGACCACCCGTTGCGGCTGGTCGACGTCGGGTTCGAGTTCCGCCGTGACGGTGCCCCGACCTTCGGTGGCCAGCGAGGTCAGTTTGCGGACGCCGACGATCGAACGGATCGCTTCCTCGATCTTCAGGCAGAGTCCCTCCTCGGTCTGAGTCGGGCTCGCACCCGGATAGACCACCCGCACCACGACCTCGTCGGGCCGGTAGTCGGGAAACCGTTCGCGCTGGAGCATCAGCATCGAGGCCACACCGACGGCCAACACGCCGGCCATCAGCGTGTTCATCGACGGGGTGTTGCGGATGGCCCATGCGACGATCGACCTCATGGCGACGGCCTCCCCTCGTCGCCTTGGCCGGACGATGCATCTGCCTTGCGGACGCGAACCGTCATGCCGTCGTAGGTCGTTGCCAGTGGCGAGATGACAACGTGGTCGTCGGGGGTCAGCCTGGTGGAATCAGCTCGTATCAACACCGAGTCTCGCAGCACTCTCACAACTTCCACGCGGTGGATCACCAGCCGATCGTTGCTTACCGACCAGACCTGGCCGTCGGGTCGGAGTGCCTCGGTGGGAATCTCGATCAACGGCGTCTTGGGGACAACCGGCAACGCGACGGTGACGTACATTCCCCGCATCAAGAGCGACGATCCCCTGGCCGTCTGCGAATCTCGCCGCCTGTCGACCAGAACTCGACACGGCACAGTCCGTGTTCGCGGGTCGACTCCCTGTCCCCGGAATCGGGTCAAGCGGCCCGTCCACCGGTTCGTGGTGTCCTGGTAGGTGACGGTGACCGCCACATCGGGTACTTCGAACGGGCTGGCGATTTTTCCGACATCATTGGCCGCTGTTCGGGAATCTCGCAGCCAGGCCAGTTCATCGGCCCGCAATTGACACTCGATCTCGACCACCGCCGCCTCTTCGATCTTCAGCAGGGTGTCACCGGGTTGAACAAAATCACCCACCTCGGCCCCGTCGAGTGTCAGCAAGCCGTCGAAGGGGGCCACGATTCGGGTTCTTGTGATGTCCCTGTTGGTGTGCTGCTGTTGAGCGACCAGGACCTGTCGTTGCGTTTCCAACCGACGACGGCGCAGCGGCAACACGTCCTGTTGGTTCTCGAGCTCCCGCAGCGAGTTGCGGGCTTCGAGTTCAGCTCGCTTGGCACGATCGCGGTCGGCCGGAGTGTTGACCTTGCGTTCGAGCAGCGATTCAACGCGGGCGAGATCCCTGGAGGCGAGTGCGAGGTCCTCTTCGGCAAGAGCAATCAGTTTCTGGATGCCGGTGGACTCGGTGGTGAGTTGTTCGAGATCGAGATCGATGCCGTCGAGTTGGCTGGTGATCTTCCGGAGTTCCAGGCCGTAGTCGACCGGGTCGATCTGAAGCAGCAGTGTCCCCTTGGAGACATGTCGCCCAGCTCGCAGGTCGTCAGGGCGGGCGATGATGCGCCCGGTCACTTCGGCCGAAAGGGTCACTTCACGACGGGGGACAACCCGGCCGCCGATGCGAATTTCGAACTGCTTCCGGGGAGGCCCCAGCACCCGGGTTCGAACCGGTGGGGGCTTGTCGGCGACCGGCGACGTTGCGGGACGAACGCCCAGTGTTTGCAGCCAGGTGAATGCGGCAACACCTGCGGCGACAATCAACAGTGGCCCGACGGCCTGCAGGATGGTCTGGCGGCGCATAGGCAACGGGTGTCAGGACTTCCGGGCTGATCGATCACCTTCATTTCATCCTATGAAGACGCGTCGACCGGGGTCCATTTCCGATGCCGCGAGAGTGCACAAGGTGGGGTATTGGCGGGAATCCTGACTGCTGTGCAGGTTGAAACGGTTGATCCGGCAGTGACGGTCCCCGGTTGACGGACAGGGACCGCGACGACTCGGCGGGTGGATTACCTGCTTGCCGGAGGTTCGATGCGGTACGTCTTGCCGTCGAGGTTGACCAGCACCGTTCCGTTGAACGCCAGGTACTTGGCGAGAGTTCCGCGATGCGCGGCGGCCAGGTCGAAGTACTGTTGGCTGTACTGTGTGATCGTGACGGCTCGCTTTTCCTGTTCGGCAGTCACCGTCGAGTCCCGCCAGAGCCGCCCCTTGAGAAAGAACGATTTCTGGCCGATGTTGCGGATGGTCGGTCGGACCACGCCGAGGCTGCCACCGGCAGTTGCCTGGTCGGCTATGGCAGCGGGTTTGTCGGCGGCAAACCCGCCACCCCCCAAACCGCCGGCGGGAACACTGCTGGCATTCTGCAGGCGGCCCTTGATCCGCCGCTGGGCAAACCCGGACTGTCCGCTGGCCTGGGACAACTCGCGGTTGGCCGTCATCCGGGCCCGGTTGATGTTGTCTCGCGCGGCCAGGTTGACGTCCTCGTCGGCCAGGAAAGACGTGTAGGGAGTCATCACGCCGTGAGCGATCGACAGACGCACCAGTTCGTCGATCAGTTCCTGGTTGGTTCCGTTCAGGTCGAGTTCATCGATGATCTCGCCGATCCGTCTCAACGCCCAGAGCTTCTCGACGAACCCGTGGGACTCGTCCTGGGACCGGTCGGCCAGCGTCGCTGCGAAGGAGAAGGACCGGCGGTCATCGCCGTTTTCTCCGGTCAGTGTCACCTTGACGCGGCCGGACTGCCGGTACCGTCCGACCCAGATCAACTGCTCGCCACGGAACAGATCGGTCAATTCGCGGGGGTAGGTCCTGGCGATCGGCTGAGGGGCACCCGCACGGGGCACCTTGTCGAATTCGAAGTTCACCGCCAGCTTGGTCAGCATCGGGGCACCGATGCGGTCGTAGAGTTTCGAGACCTGCACCTCGATGTCCTCGTTGGGGCGTACGTAGACCGATTGCCCGCGGTGATTGCGGGAGAGCCGATCGAGCAGACGGCTGTTGACGTCGAAACCGACGCCGAAGCTGAACATCCGGGCCCCGACCCGGCTGGCCTTGCGGGCGTTGGCAGCGATCTTCAACTCGTTTCGCTCACCCACCGTTGGCAGTCCGTCGGTGAGAAACAGGACGTAGTTGGGTCGCTTCCTGTCGACCAGCATGCCCAGTGCCGTGGTCAGCGCTCCGTCAATGTTGGTACTGCCTCCGGCGAACAGGCCGTCGACGAATCCCAGGGCGGCCTTCTGTGAACTGTCGTTGACCCGTTGCAGTTCTGGACGAAAACTCTCGACCTGCGTGTCGTAAGCCACGATGTTGAATGTGTCCCGGGGCCCGAGTCGGCCCACCAGGTACTTCAGGGCCTCACGGGCCTGTTCGATCTTCTTTCCGTTCATGCTCCCCGATCGGTCGATCACGAAGACGACCGTCTTGGGAACCGCCTTGGCCTTCTTGAGCTTCACTTCCGGACTGGCCAGCAACAGGAAGTACCCGTCCTGCCCGGGATCGGGGCGATAGCTGACCAGGTTCATCCCGACCAGGCCATCTTTTGTGCCGTAGAACAATCGCAGGTCCTCAGGCGAGACCACGTTCGGGAGCGTCAGGTTTCCGTGAGCGTGGTGGTCGTCGGGCCGTTTGATGTCGACGGGATGCGAGGGGCTGAAGACCGTCTTGATCGGTTGACTGCTGTCGATGCGAACCGAGATGTTCAGGGCGTCGATGGGACGACGGGAGTGTTTGACGGTGCCGGTCGGCAGATGAAGATCGATGAGACCGTTGTCCTTCTTGAGCAACTGCGAGTAGCGAATCTCGACCCTCCGCCTGGCCCCGGGCGGGATTGGGAAAACACGTGTCTGGAACAGTCCCTGTCCCATGTATTCGAGCAATGCCGGGTCCTGTTGCCGCCTGACGATCGACTCGTAAATCCGTCGGGCCTCGGCTTTTTTCATCAGCCGCCCGGGCAGTTCCTTGCCGTCGACGATCAGTGTCAGGCGGTCGATCGCGGCGTCCTCGGGCAGAGGAAACAGCAGTCGAGCTTCGAGAGTTTGGGATCCCGTATTCTGAAAGACCTGTGCGATCTGTACCGAGGCGATCTGGTCGCGAACCGTTGCGTTGACGTCGACCGAATGGATGCGATAGCGGGCCGGGACAGGTCTTGGGAAGGGGCTCACCGGCGGTCGTACAATTGCGTCGCCTTCAACCACAATCACCTGTGCGGCAGCCTGCTGGGCTGTTGATCCCGTGATCGCTGCCGTCAGCACCATCAAAGACAATCCGCCGAGTGTCCGTTGCATGGACCAGTCTCCCCGTGTCCGGTTTCGTATTGCGTCGTTGGAATTGGCCCGCCGCGGTTGTTCGACGAGGTCGGTGACGGGGGAGTTCCCGTGGTGTGGATGGTTTCCGGAAAAAAACATCCGTTTTGTGGCCGGAGGTCACGTACATGAACGTCGGCACCGGCGATGTTAGGATGACGGGCATGGCCTGGAGACCGATCAGGATCCTGAAAATTCCGGCGGGTGTTCTGTTGGTGATGACCGGCGTCATTGCCGTTGCCGGAATGGGGGAAGAAAGGCCGGACGACGTGGCGGAGGACCATTGGTCGTTTCGCCAGATCGTTCGGTCACGTGTGCCGCGGGTGTCAGCGTCTGGCTGGTTGCAGACACCGATCGACGCGTTCGTGTTGTCGAAGCTCGAGTCGGCGGGTCTGGGTCCGTCACAGCCGGCAACTCCCCGGCAACTGGTTCGTCGGATCAGTTTCGATCTGGTGGGGCTGCCACCGACACGTGCCGACGTCGAGAGCTTCGAGAGGTCGTGGTCTGCCAATCGAGAGGCCGCGATCGGACAACTGGTTGATCGACTGGTGTCGTCGCCGCACCACGGTGAGCGGTGGGGACGTCACTGGCTGGACCTGGCCCGCTACGCCGACTCGAACGGTTTCGAGTTCGATTTCGAACGGCCCAACGCCTGGCACTACCGCGACTGGGTGATTGACAGTCTCAACGACGACCTCGGTTACGACCAGTTCCTGATGCAACAGATTGCCGGCGACGAACTGGCGCCTCGCGATTTCGGGTCGCGGGTGGCTACCGGATTCTGCCGACACGGTCCGACCGTGGGCAACCAGAGCCTCGAGAAGAACCGGTGGGATGAACTCGACGACGTGATCTCGACGACCTCCGAGGTCTTCCTGGGGCTAACGATCGGTTGTGCAAGATGTCACGACCACAAGTACGACCCGATCACCCAGAAAGACTATTACTCGTTGCTGGCAGTCTTCCGGACGATCAGCAAGGTCGATGAGTTGGTTGGCAGCGATCAACAACGTGCCGAGATCCGTCGGCTGGACGGACGGATCCGGGAGGTGCGGAAACGGGTGAAGAACCTCAAGCGGACGGCTCGGCCGGGTCGTTGGTCGGCCCGGAATGGTCAGTGGTATCAGTCGCAGATGGTGCCCAATGTGCGGTTGCTGATCGGAGAATCCGGCTGGACCGACTACCGCGTGGAACTGGAGTTCCAGAAGACGGCCGGGACCCGCGAGCCATTCAACCACTCGGCCGGAGTCCAGGTCGGCATTCGCGCCACTGACCTGAAGAATGCCTACTGGCTTCGGCTGGGCGTCTTCGACAACACCGAACACGAGTTGTCGATCGAGGTGAACGGGGCCGGATTCACGCCGCTGGCTCCGAAGGTGGCAGGCGACATCGAGACCGGACGGTGGTACCGCGTGCGGTTGGAAGCTCGTGGACACCGGTTGCGGGTCTGGCTGGATGGCGTGTTGCAGTTCGACCTCGTCGATCGGCGGCTGCCGGCCGGCCGGGTGGCGCTGGGCAACTGGCTGACCACGACCCGCTGGCGGGGCCTCCGTGTCACCGACCTCGCCGGTCGCGCCTTGCTGACGGGCTGGCCTGATCTGGGCCGGGCGGTTCGTCCTCCCGAGGTCACCGGAGAGACGACGCGGGACAAGTTGAATGCGGAACTGGCGAAGTTGGAGGTGTTGAAAGCGAGGCTGCCGATCGCGATGGGGATCAACGACGGTGGTCGCCGTGAACCACTGAAGACCCACCTGTTCAACCGCGGGGACCACCGCCACCCGGGTGCGGTCGTCGAGCCGGCTGTTCCCGCCGTGCTCGCCAAGAAGCTCATCCCGTTTCCGGCCGCGGCCGCCGATGCCAAGTCCACCGGGCGACGCAGTGTCCTGGCCGCCTGGATGACCCGGCCGGACAATCCGTTGGTGGCGCGGGTCATGGCCAACCGGATCTGGCAGTTTCATTTCGGGAGAGGGTTGGTCGAGACGCCCAGTGATTTTGGGCTCAACGGATCCGAGCCGTCCCATCCCGGATTGCTGGACTGGCTGGCTGCGGAACTGATCCAGTCGGGTTGGAGCCTGAAGCACATGCACCGGGTGATCATGGCTTCGAGCGTGTACCAGCAATCAAGCGGGAATGGGGACAGCCCGTCAGGACGTCTTTTTGGGGCTTTCCCTCGTCGTCGACTTGAAGCCGAACTGATTCGCGACGCGATGCTTGCCGCCAGCGGTTCCCTGAACCGGACGATGCACGGACAGGGCATTCGTCCCAGGATTCACTCCAGTGTGATTGCCACCAGCACGACCCGAAAGTGGCCACTGGTCCGGCAGGAAACAGCCGAACACTGGCGGCGGAGCGTCTATGTGCACGTGCGTCGCAGTGTGTTGATGCCGTTGCTGGAGTCGTTTGATGCTCCGCCGACTACCGAAAGTTGCGCGGCACGGGTGACGACCACCGTGCCGACACAGGCCCTGCAGTTGCTCAATGACCGGTTTGCCAACGAGCAGTCGCGACGGATGGCAGAGTCGATTCGTGCGGCGAACGGCAAGGATGTTGTCCGCCAGGTCGAATTGGCATTCTGGCGGACGCTGTCACGGCCACCCGAGGCGGCCGAACTCCGGGAATGTGTCGAGTTCGTCAATCGCGAGGGACTCAGCGGACTCTGCCACGTGTTGTTCAATATCAACGAATTTGTCTTCGTGGACTGACCAGGTGACCCATCTGCCGCTGACCCGCCGAGAGATGCTCGACGTGACCGGAATCGGTTTCGGGGGTCTCGCGATGCGTTCGTTACTGGCCGACGACGGTCTGCTGGCGGCACCGCCGGTGTCGACCAATCCCCTGGCATCGGTCCCGTCCGGCGTGCTGGCACGTGCCAAGTCGGTCATTTTCCTGTTTGCCTATGGCGGTCCCAGTCACGTCGACTTGTTCGATCACAAGCCGGCGTTGCGGAAATGGGAGAACAAGCCGATTCCGGTTTTCGACCGGAAGGATGCCTTCAACAAGACCACGCACGCGACCGCGATGCCGTCGCCGTGGAGTTTCCATCGTCATGGCGAATCGGGGCTGTACGTCAGTGAACTGTTTCCCGAATTGTCCGGGTGTGCAGACGACCTGTGCGTGGTGCATTCGATGCATTGCGAATCGAACAACCACGCTCCAGCACTGTTTCACATGAATACCGGTTTCCTGTTGCCCGGTCGTCCCAGCATGGGGTCGTGGGTGACATACGGGCTGGGTTCCGACAACCAGTCGTTGCCGGCGTTCGTGGTGATGTGGGATTACCGGGGCGGCCCCATCGGAGGTGCTCAGAACTGGACCTCGGGATTCCTGCCCGCAGCTTTTCAGGGAACACCGTTCAGGAGCAAGGGCGAGCCGATCATCAATCTCGATCGGCCGCCCGGTCTGTCAGGTGAGAGTCAACGGGCGAGGCTGAACCTGATCCAGCGGCTGAACCAGCGGCATCTCGATCGGCGCCCCGCTGCGGCCGACCTGGAGGCTCGGATCGCCAGCTACGAACTGGCCTACCGGATGCAGATGTCGGCTCCCGAGGCGGTCGCCATCGAAGGGGAGACCCGTGAGACGCAGCGGTTGTACGGGATCGACCGGCCGATCAGCTCGTATTTCGGTCGACAGTGCCTGATGGCACGGCGACTGGTCGAACGGGGTGTGCGGTTCGTGCAACTGTATTCTGGCGGGGGAGATCAGCAACTGAGCTGGGATGCCCACAGCGGTATCCGCGAGAACCTCGAACAGCACTGCCCGGAGATCGACCGTCCCGTGGCGGGGTTGATCAAGGATCTGAAACGACGAGGGCTGCTGGACGAGACGCTGATCGTCTGGGGCGGGGAATTCGGCCGGATGCCGACTCACCAGGGCACCGCGGGTCGCGACCACAACCCGCGGGGATTCACCGTCTGGCTGGCCGGCGGCGGTGTGAAGGGAGGAGTCACCTACGGTACGACCGACGACTTCGGTTATGCCGCCCAGGAGAACCCGGTCTCGATTCCCGACCTGCACGCCACCTGCCTGCACCTGCTGGGCCTGGATCACGAGGCACTGACCTATCACCACCGTGGCCGTGACATGCGGTTGACCGATGTCAG
>PBOJ01000115.1 GCA_002724315.1 Planctomycetaceae bacterium
CATCACACCTTGTGTTGTCATGTCTCGACCACGAGTGACCGCCACCATCTGTGCGTCTTGGACCAACAGGCGAACGCCGCTCACCGGAATGGGTTTTCCTCCTCGAACTTTGACTCCTCCGGCCAACAATCCGTACTCGGCCTCCGGTTGCTGCTGAGCTTCCTCGGGCAAACCGGCGAGCAAATCGAACGTGTCGCCCATCTTGAGCAATTCCAATCCGGGGATTTTCGTCGATTCCACGAAGAAGCCTTGTTTGGCTTCCGGAACGCCTGCGCTCAGTCCGGTCCGGCTTCCCTTGGGCAAGAAATCTTTTTCCGTGAAGAGCAGATCGGGGGACTTATTGTGAGCCATCACCCTCCCGACGATCTCAACAGGGTTGAGAACCCACTCCGGATGAGCTTCCACCCGCGATTTTTCCATCCAGAAATAACTGTCCTCACCGAGTTCCAGACTGTGAATGTCTTCACGAGTGACCTTTGTCAGTGCTGCGATCGCCTTCAATGAACGCGGCACCTTCACCATTCCCACCCGGGAACGTTGGGCCGGCCCCTGCTGTGGCCCTAACAGGCCGGCATAACTCAAACCGGCAAATGCAATGAGGCCAACCGCCGCGATTAGGCCAACAGCCGACAGCAATGAGGTCACTGGGTTCGACGATGCAGAGGAACGGCGTCTCATGGTCACGGGTTTTCTAACAGGGTGATCGTTTGAGTGGAGAGCTTCCGGAACGACGAACAGTCGCATCACACTCCGGTTTCACTGATTTCGGTAACGCTGCTGGAGAAACTCACAATTAGAGTTTCTCACGGTGCACCGTGTGCAACCGGTAAGGGTTAACAGTTGAAAGGAAACGGCTCAAAAACTGGCCGCGCGGAACTTGATGGCTCCGCGCGGCCATCCGTGGGGACAGTCGGTCAGTCGGAGACAAATGCATCCGCAGCGTTGCTGCCGCCCGTGACAACGTTGTTATCCATTTCTCCGGTGGTGGTGTTGCCCGTGACATCTGCCCACGTGACCACACCGTTACTGATCAGTGCTGTTCCACCTGCATTCTCAGTGAACCCAGCATATTCACCGGTCGTGACAGGCAAGTTGTCCTCACTATGAGCACCTGGCAACATGCCGGCGCCAATGGCGTACTGGTCAGCCACCTTGTGACCGAACACCGATACCGCCACGAGAGAGATCAGCGCGACAGCTGCCACGATGACGATGTACTCTACGAGAGCTTGCCCGGAACGTTTACGAGTGGTTTTGCAGAGCGTCTTGTGGATCTTCATTTCAAGGATTCCTTACGAGGTAAAACAAAAAGTTCGGGTTTCAGGTACACTTCGATGGCCGCGAGAAAAGTCCACTTTTCCGCAGCTCGTTGAACAGGAGGTGGCTCAGAAAACAATTCATGGTGAAAAAAGGGCGCTCTGGGGCTCCGCTGCGGCGGCACGCGACAATGGTCTGGTCGGACCTCACACACCAACCGCAACGGAGCGAATCCCCTGAAGAGAAACCCTCAACTGCCCTCCGGTGGACGGCAGCTGAATCGCCTCAAGCCGGCAGCATGACGTAAGTGCTGCTAACCGTGACGATCGACGACGTCGTCGAGTCCGTAAGAACGGATTACGAATCAACACTGCGCAACAGATGCTGTGAGGATTCGACCGCCCCGGCCCGCCGAAGCACCTACCTCCCCTTTCGAGGGTCAGGCGGCGATCAGCAACCGGCGTTGGGATCAGGCGGGAGGCGCTCGAGATCGGCGCGGGCTGCGTGGGAGCAGCAGATCGATGGATGCAGAAACAAGCGGTGCATCCTCAGAGACCACGATCGCCAGCGGAAGCTCGGCGATAGTTGGAGTTTCCTGGGCAGCGGCAAGCACTTGGCAGACGACGCAGTCACTGCCGTCGTGCGGCTGGTGCCGATGCTTATCTTCCGGGGACTCGGACGACTCTTCCTGGTCCGTCGAGGACCCGTGGGAATGTCCATGATGATGATGATGGTCGTGATGTGCGTGGCCATCTCCGGACGACCCCGCTGCAACTTCGACGACCCCACCGGCGTCACAACAGTCCAGACTGTGAACAGCCTCGCCCGCAACGGTCACCACCACATAGGCGATCACCAGCAACCACGAGACGATGATTCTTGGGACGGACGACATGAAGTCTAGCCAGAATAGCGACCAGTCACTCTCGATGTCCGATTCTTGTCCACCGACGCGATCGCTGTCAACATGCCAATGTGCGTATTCTCCAAGATTTCACACAGGATCCTCAGCACCGCGCCTCTGCACATACCACTCGAAACTGTGCCGGCGGCACCTCGACCTTATTCCACTGGCAGATCCTGTTCGATGCTGGGAGACCGCTTGGCCGGATCCGCACTTCCCTCAACGGCCGTCCCATCCAGCCACTCCTCTACCTTCTTGTCGAAGCTCGCGGGTTGGATCGACTGCTCCGCGTCGTCGGTGGCACGTGGGCCAGCCAGCCAGCTCTCTGCGGCCTTCGCCTGGATGATTGTCGGATCGAGAGCTTGCGACTCGGCCAACATCAGCCGGCTCTCCCGTACCTTTCCGGCCTGGGCCAGCACAACGGCTAGGTTGGAGCGTGCAGCGGCGGGTCCCACGGTCTTTTCAAAGAGTTTCAAGCTTTCATCAAACCGGCCAGCTGCAGCCAGCGTGAGCGCAAGATTGGTCTGGCAACGCTGGTCACCCGGCTTCAGTCGGAGAGCGCGCCGCAACTGTGACTCGGCCGATGAGAGGTCACCGAGTTCATACAGGAAATATCCGAAGTCGTTGTGGACACGCGCGTCCTTCGGTGACTCCGTCACGGCTTTCTGAAACAACTCGCGAGCGCTGTCCGCATCGCCCACTCTCGCATGGAGTCGAGCCAACCGGAGTGAAATCCCTTTTCGATTGGGCTCGAAACTCAATGCACGCTCGTAAACGGTGATCGCCTCTTTGTCCCAGCCGTTGTTCTCCAACTCTTCTGCCGTGGCGATACATGCCGCGGCAGACTCCCCGGAGGTCAGGCTCGCCGACGCAATCCTGCTCTTGGCCCGGAGCACCGACTCCGGAAACACAGTCGGCGATCCCTTTTTATTCAAACCGACGTATTGGCACCCGGTACCGACCAGGAACAAAAACGTACAAAACAATCCAACCGTTCGCGAACACATCAGAACCTGCCTCCAAAACCACCACCACCTCCGCCGAACCCGCCTCCGCCACCCATTCCTCCGCCACCCATTCCTCCGCCACCCATTCCTCCGCCACCCATTCCGCCACCACCGCCGAATGCTCCTCCACCCCGGCCCCCCGAATTCAATCGCCGAAACACCCGTGGAGCCTGGTCGCCACGAAGCCCCTCACCCCGAGGCCAACCAATCACCACACGCGAATCCGCATCCGTGACACCGGAACTCACTAACATTTTCACCAGGGCAACTCGGCGACTCGCGTCCGTCTTGCCTGCCTCTGCGACAGCAACATCGACATCTCGATGAAGCGGCAGGTCCGGTTCAGAAGGTTCAACAACGACAACAAACTTTTCGTCGTCCATTCGCCGAACCAGCTGCTGCACATGCCGGTGTCCACCCGGCCCAAGTGACAACCCGCCATTGAACCATTCATGCTGATAAACGACGAAATCCCCTTCTTCCGCATACTGTTTCTGTCGGGCAAAATGCATTCGCGCAGATGTCCCGATGGGCTGCGGGGTCGTGGAATACGCAACGCCTGGACGTTCGTCGTCATCGCCGGCCGGCCCGGGGGTGCTGCGGCATCCGGCACAAACCACACCAGCAAGGAGCACCAGCCCCACGACACGGATATTCAATCTCATAACCCTGTCCGTATCCCAACACCTAACGATCATCCGAATATCCCGAGGGGCCAATGATGGCTTTCTGCTGAGCTCGCCGATACGCCCTCATTCTCTCCCAGTTGGTCCGAACCGGACTCCGATAACCCTCGACGCGACCTCCTTCAATCCGCCCTTCGAGGTAGAACTCGACATCGTCCGGCTCAAACACATCTGAACCGGGCAACGGGAGCTGCTCCCCCTCACCCAGCGGATGGACCAATTGAGGAGTGACCAGAATGAGCAACTCCTGTTCCTGAGCCGCAATATCATCGGTATTGAACAATCGTCCGAGGCCCGGGAGATCGCCCGCAAACGGAACGCGTGACGAGTTCGTCCGCGAGCCACTGCTGATCAGCCCTGCGAGTGCAAGCGTCTGCCCCTCCCGCAGTTCGACCGTCGTGAAAAAGTTGCGGGTGTTCGTCCCGGGGACGTTCGTGCCGCCAACACTGGCGGTCAGGTTGTTGTCCAAGGCGCTCACCATCCCTGACAACTGCAAGCGGACTCGATCCTTGTCGGTGATCACAGGCAGGAATCGGATCTGGACCCCGACGAACTGCTGAGAAACCCCCTGTGCCGCCGCCCCAAAACTGACGTTCGACGCCGGGACGGGGAATGTATCTCCCGCACGAAAGATGGCAGGCTGCCCATCAAGTGCCACAACGTTGGGCTCCGCGAGGGTCTTCGCATAACCAACTCGTCGCAGAGCATTGATGGCCAGTTGAAAATCACCTCGATTGATCCCGAACGTCCCGCCCTCGGCCGACACGATGTTCGAATTCAAACCCTGTACGGTACTGGGTGTCCCGAACGCCGAAAGAAAACTGGTGGAATTCCCCGGACCGAAACTCATGTTTGCCCCGATGGCCCGCAGTGCGTTTCGATTCACCTCGGCAACGACCACCTTCAGCATCACCTGGTGCTCACCGGGTACGCGCAGCATGTTGATGACCGTGGACCCAGACTCAACAGAATCCTGCTCTGCCGTGCGAAGCAGCATCGACTGAATCTCACCATCCTGAAAAGCGGCATCGCCGTTTGGATTCAGCCCGGAGACCAGGTTGAGATCAACGTTGCGAACAGGAACGCTCTCGGGTCCGCCCGGTGCATTAGCGCCGACAATCCTCAGAATCTGTGCCGCATCCTCGACATCCTTGGCCTGCCCACGAACGAGCAACTTGTCACCAACAAGGGAAAGCCGCACGACGCTGTCCGGAAAGTTCTGGTTGATCTCCCGCTCGAGCGAGGCGTAAATCGCTTCGAGGCGCCGCCCCCGCTCCGGGTCGTCCACCACATTGACCAACCAACTCAGGTACTGCTGCCCGCCCGGAGTATCCGGGTCCCGGAACCACATCGACAACACCGTCGACCCGGTCTCAAGTGGCTCGATCGCGACATGCACCCCCGCCTTCGGCTCCACATATCGCAGGGCGATCACCTTGGCCCCCGCCTCCGGAATATAGGTCCGAATCGGCGCCTCCCGAAACCGCAGCACCCTGGGCCGATTGACGACAAGAGTGAGCGTGTTTTTGGGCCCCCCCTCTTCGGTGACAAATTTCCCATAAAGCGCCTTTGTCTCCCCATCAACTCGGGGGACTCCGAGCCCCTGTGGCAACTCTGGCAGAAACGGCAGTCGTAACCCGCCCAACCGGGAACCCGCCGTAGCCCCATTCTTGGAAGCTTCCCGCGATTCCTTAGCCGCCGGAGGAACCAGGGCGGCCTTCGGAGGCTGAACAGCCAACCCTCCACCCGCCGCTGGCCGGCGATCAGGACCTGGGCCCCGCTGGGCAAACAACATCGCTGCACAAAAAAGAACGGCAACGATCCCCGCCACATGGAAGAGACATGGCGGCAGCTTCCGACGCATCCAACGACCCACCGAGGGCATTACCAACTCTCCGCGCCGCCTCAATTAAGCGGTCGTAAAAATATTATAGGTTGCGCGGTCCGACCAGTTGTTCTGGTTGTATCGGCAGATCAACCGGAGAAGCATTCAGGGTTTTTGACTCCAAAACGTTTTCGGTATTCGACAATCTTGGTTTTCACTGTCACTCAGCACTCAAAGAAACGTCCCTGGCCATACAAAGCCGCTGGACCAATTCGACGGTCACCGACTTTGCCAGCGGCAGTTCGGGCTTCGTATGTGCTCGAACGATTTGTCCGTTGCCGTCTTGAGCCGCAGACGCAGTCAAGTTCCGAACAAAACGACCATTGTGGACAGAAAAGATGTGCTGAAAATCTTCATCGCGTGGTGAATCCGCTGGTTGATTTTCAGTCCTTCAATCCGTCCTGCCACCAATCCCACGCCTCGGGATCACTGGATCGCATGGTGGATTTTGAGACCTTCGCCAGCAGCAAGGTAACTCCCAGCGTGAACACCAGGCAGAGCACGAAGTGCTGCACGCCCGATCCCGGACCGTCGAACTGGTAAAAGCCCCACCCGACCAGAATTGCAGGCAGGACCGGCACCAGAAGGGTCAGCACCCGGTTGGGCAACTCGCGAGAACGGATGTGGCTGTCCGTCATGAACTCGTAGACGTTCTCTTCGTTCAGCAATCTCCGGTTGTGCTTCCACATTACCATCGCAACGAACCCGAAAATCGCCAACACTCCGATCAACAACGAGGTCAGAGCCGTCCACCCATGAGTCAGCATGCTGATCAGCAGCAACAAGCTGATCGGACCAAGCAGCAGCCAGACCGCCAATGGAAAGCGTTTCTGGGATTCGATGACGTTCTGTTTCAGGAGGTTCTCGAATCGTTCAATCATGGCCGACTTGTCCTCTGTCACCAGTTCCACGCGTGCGATGCTGTTCAACGTGTCTTTCATCTCCCGGCTCTCAGCCATGTATCGCTGGCCGGCCGCCGTTTGGACAAACGCCTCGTAGGCGGAAGACTCTTCCGGTGTGAGTTCGCCACCATAGATCACCTTCAGACAGAATTGCCTGGCAAGTTCCACGTTCATGAGAGAGTCTCCTTTTCGAGGCTACGTAGCTTCTGGGCGAGTTTCTTCTTTGCCGTATGCAATCGTGACCAGACCGTTCCCTCGGCAACATCCAGGATCCCGGCGATCTCGATGTGCCTCAGCCCGTCAATGCAGAACAGTGTCAGGATCAGACGGTGTCGTGGTTCCAGGCGGCTCATGGCCGCCTCAACACGGTCCTCGAGTTCCTCGTCCGATGAGGATATGTGCGAGGGCGCCGCCAGCATTTCGGCGTCCAGATCGCTCCCCTGAAACCGTTTGCGGTCCCGAAGTTGTTTCCGACAGACGTTGATGCCGATGCGAAACAACCAGGTCTTGATGTGTGACCGGCCCTGGAATTGATCCCAGGCCAGGTAGGCCTGAAAAAACGTCTGCTGAGCCATTTCTTCAGCGTCAGTCGGGTTCCCGAACATCCTCAGCCCCAACTGAAAAATCGGAGACCAGTGGGTCTCGAGTATCTCGGGAAAACTGAGATCGTTGGGCTGCATGTTGTTTAGATCGCCGGAACACCCAGTCCTTCAGATTTTCTTCTGCATTCCGGAAAAAAAACCCGATTGCACCGGACCGGCCAGTGATCAATTTCTCCGGTCGGCGGGAGCACAACCATTGTGTACTCGCGATGATCGATGCAACATGGCGCCCCCATTTGAGATTCCACCACGAGGACAAATCGGCATGAGATTGACACACCGGAGTTACAACCTTCCCTGCCTGCTGTTCTTGGCTGCCATCCAGTCCACAGCACCTCTTCAGGCAGCCGAACCCGTGAAGGTGGGGGTCATCGGACTCGACAACTACCAGGCCGTCGCATTCACGCACCTGTTTCATGGGGCGAAGAAGGGCGACAACCTTTCCGGTCTCAAGGTCGTGTGTGCCGTTCCCCGGCACAGTCCGGATATCAAGGAAAGCGTCGACAGTTTGCCACGGTGGGTCGAGCAGTTCGAGAAATTGGAGATCGACCTGGTCGATTCGATCGACGTGCTGCTCCGGCGGGTTGACGCCGTGCTGGTAATGAGCCTCGACGGTCGTAAGCACCTGGAGCAGGTCACGCCCGTTTTGAAGTCCGGCAAACCGGTCTACATTGGACGTCCACTGGCAGCGTCTCTGGACGATGCCATCGAGATCTTTCGCCGGGCCCGCCAATACAAGACACCGATCTTTTCGTGTTCTCAGCATCGATTCGTTCCCGGTTTCATTGGCATGCGCAACCACCCGGCCGTCGGCAAAGTGCTGGGATGCAGCGTGTACGGCGGCCTGACG
>PBOJ01000116.1 GCA_002724315.1 Planctomycetaceae bacterium
CCCTGGGCGACTGGTTCGTCGAGCGATACGAGTCTCGTGGGCTGGGCGCCGCCTACAGCATCTTCGGTGTCCTCTTCTTCATGATCTACGGTTCGATGTTCTTCTCGGCCATCGCCAAGACCGCCGAGCCGATGATCATGCCTCCAACGGCCACCGCGGCTGCGGCGACCGGCGAGACACCGACGGATGCGGCAACCGACGCGACCGACGACGACAAAGTGTCCGTGCTGGGCACAAAGATGGAGCTGAAGCACGTGCTGATTCCGCTCATCGCCGTGGTGGTGGTGCTCTATGGCATTGCCGGTGGCCTGGCAGCCGCCTACTTCACCGACCTGATCCAGGGCCTGTGCATCATCGGGCTCTCGGTGATGCTGATCCCGATCGGGCTGGACGCCTTGAGCGACAACCCGGAGCTGAATCCTGGGGGAGACAAAACGGGTTTCGAGGTGATGCACGACCAGTTGCCCGAGTCGTATTTCGACATCATCGGTTCCAGCGCCGCGGAGTTCTCGCTGCTGTATCTCGGGGCCATTGTGCTGGCAAATCTCACCGGCATCGTCGTCCAGCCTCACTTCATCGCCACCGGCGGCGGATCGGCCAAGACCGAATACAACGCGCGAGTGGGACTGGTGGTGGGCAATTTCCTGAAAAGATTCTGCACGCTGGGGTGGGTGCTGACGGCACTGATTGCCGCGACGCTGTATGCCGATGTGCCCGCACTGGTCAAGGAACCGGACCTGACCTGGGGCTACGCCTCGATGCAACTGCTGGGACCGGGATTCCGCGGACTGATGCTGGCCTGCCTGCTGGCAGCCCTGATGAGCAGCGTGGATGCCCAGATGGTCGTCGGTGCCGGATTGATCGTCCGCAACCTCTACGTGCCATTCCTGCGGCCACAGGCCAGTGAGCGAGAATGCCTCTGGGCGGGACGACTGACGGGGATGATCGTCGTGGCCGGCTCGTGCTTCTTCGCCCTGACGTTCTACGACATGCTCGAACAACTGGAACTCACCTTCTGGTTCCCGCTGGTCTTTGCCGCCCCGTTCTGGATCGGGATGTACTGGCGGAAGGCCAACGGACGGTCGGCCTGGACCACCGTCATTTACTGCCTGCTGTTCTTCTTCGTGATCCCCTATTTCGGCCCACAGGTCTTCAGCGGACTCCGGACCAATCAGGACCTGATGACACGCACACCACACACGGTCACCACCAGCCAGGCCATCGCCTCCAAGTCACTGCTGAGACGAAAGCTGACCGAGGCGGAGGCCGTGTGGGCCACGGCCGGCCAGGGACTGACGGGACCGGAACTCGACAAGCACAACGCCAGCAAGCCACGGTCGATCTCGCCAGAAAAAATTGAGATCCCCGGACCCGACGGCATGCAGGTGATCGAGGCCGGGGTGACCCGCCTGCCGTCGGTCAAGACATCCAAGAGCAACAGCATCTTCTGGAAAAGCATCTCCCCGGTCGACAAGTCGGTGACGCTCGCCGTGGTCGACACCACGCAGGTCGATGAGCACACGGTGCGAGAGACCTTGGCGTACCCCGAGGGCACCGAGTTGCAAGGCGAGGGCAACCTGAAGCTGAACCTGATGTTCTATCAGCCGCTGGGAATCGACCTGGCCGCGCAGTCCAAGTCGTCCCTGAATGCCCTGGGACTGGTCCCCAAGATCGTGATGCCGTTCCTGGTCATGATCGTGGCCAGTCTCGTGACCCGAAAGAACTCCGAGGAAGCCCTCGACCGCTACTACGCCAAGATGAAGACCCCCGTGGATCCCGACCCCGAAGCCGACGCCAGGAAACTGGAGGCCGCCTACGCCGATCCATCGACGTGCGAGAGGGTCAAGTTGTTGCCCGGCAGTTCCCTGGAATTTCAGAAGCCGACCACCGAGGACGTCGTGGGCTTCATCATCTCGGTGGTCGTCTGTTTTTCGATCATCGGTATCGCTGTCCTGATGGCCGGAATCGGAAGCTAAGGATCCCGAAAGACCCACATGTCACACAACGTCACCAACATCGAGACCTTCTGGGTCGAGTTGCCACTCCGCGAGGTGCCCGCCCGGCACATGGTCCGTGAGATCCCTCACTGGAACCTCTTCGAAATCGTCAAGGTCACCCTCGACTCGGGTGTCGTCGGATTCGGCGAGACGATGGTGTACTACACCTGGGGGGACGAGACGACCAGCGAAGCCTCCAAGGCCAAGGTCGTCGGCAAGCACCCCGCCGAAAACATGTGGGACGACGAACTGGGAGCCGGACTGCAGATCGCGCTGTTCGACGCGGCTGCCAAGGCAGCCGACTGTCCGCTCTGGCAACTGCTGGGACAGCAGGTACGAGACCGCTGCCACATCAGCTGGTGGGACATCGACCTCTCGGCCGAGGACTGGATCAGCGAGGCGAAGCTGGCCGGGGAGAGCGGTTACACGGCATTCAAGACCAAGGGCCGGCCGTGGTGGGACCTGATCGAAAACACCCGCAAGCTCTGTGCCAGCCTGCCGGAGCACTTCGAAGTCGACATGGACTTCAACGGCTTCGGGATCGACACCGCTCACTGCACACGGCTGCTGAAGGAACTCGAGGCGTTCCATCACGTGGTGATGTACGAGAGTCCGATCCCGCACCACGACGTGGCCGGTTACACCTTCCTGCGACAGCACACCCACGTCCCCATCTCGATGCACACCCAGAATCATCCCGAGGAGCCGTCACTGGAGACGGCGATCCGTGAGGAAATGGTCGACGGATTCGTGGTGACCGGAGGAGCGACCAAGATCCAGCAGGACGCTCTGGTCTGCCGGGAATTCAACAAGTCGTTCTTCCTGCAGGTGGTCGGAACGAAGATCGCCGGAGCCTTCGCACTGCAACTGGGGGCCGTGCTCGAACACGCCCGCTGGCCCTCGGTCAACTGCTTCCAGTTGTTCGAACGGGACTGCGTGTCCACGCCGCTTGAGGTTTCCAACGGCCTGTGCACCGTGCCCGACGGACCCGGGCTGGGCATCGAACTCGACGAGGAAGCGATCGAGTTGTTCGGTTGCGAGCCGAAAGAGAAACCCTACCCGCACCCGGACCTGGTGATCGCTCTGCGTTGGCCGTCGGGAACAACGACCTACTACGCCCACTGCCAGCAGTTCTGGGAAGACTGGCAACGCGGCCGGCTGCCGTTCTTCCCCCGTGGAATCAACCTCGAGCACATCTCCAACGACGGATCAGCCGACTGGGCTGATCTCAGGAGCCGGGTCCTCGAAGGTGCGGTGCATTCCAGCGAGGCTCCGTTCTGACGGCAGGGACTAGTCGTCGTCCTGGTAATCGACCTCGATCCAGCCGTTGCGGCGGAGCCGGATGTCGACCTTGTAGTCGCCGAAGTTGTAGCGGATCCTGCGGCCGCTGCAGACGTGCTGCCCCACCCGCAGGCATTCGACGGCACACGCGGGTGCACAAATCTTGATGCTCACCATCCGCGGCCCCATCGGCCGGGCACACCCCGCTGGATAAGCACAACCGACCGGGTAAGCACAGCCGCGGGGGTAGGCACAACCGAAAAGTGGTGCGGGTGTCAGCGAATCGATCCAGGAGGGAATCCCTCGAGGATCCGGCACCTGGATCACCAGCGGAACCGCATCCTTGGGAACCTCGTCGGTGTCCTTGTACTTCACGCAGCGGTACAACCGGACAGCCGCAACGGCCGACGGGGCACCGGTCCGAGGAGACCAGCCCGGGGCCGGCGGGGCGGTCTTGAGTTGTGGCGCGGCCGCCGGAGCGGGAACCGGCCGGGGGACCGGAGCCGTTTTCGGCTGGGGAGTTGGCTGAACGGTGAGGGCCGGTGGCGCCGGCGGGGGCAGAAAGCCCCGAACGATTCGCGGGGCCCGGAATGTCGGTGGGACACCTGCGAATGTGAACTCCGTCCCACTGCTGAGCATGGTCACCGCGACCAGGCAAAGGACACGTCCCATGTGGTGTCGATTCGATCCGAAGCCGGCAAGATCACTCATGGTGTTGTCTCTCCCGTCCCCGGTCATCCGGGGCACTGTTTGGTCGCCGCTTCGAGCCCAGCGGAATGACCGGTCGTGTTGTTCAGCCGCCATTGTACAACCGTCTGGAGAAACGGAGGAAGAGGTGTCTGTGAGGGAAACCGCGTAGAAACCAAGTGTGGGTGTCGGTTGTAGCGGTTCTGCAGCGCACGGCTCCGCAGGCCCTGTTGCCTCTCTCGTCATTGCCCCGCATAATCGGAACTGCATCGGCCGACTGTGCCGGTTGCAGAATCCCCTCACCGATTCCCCGATTCCTGAACGCCCATGCCTCAACGCGGTCTCCTGTTTCTGAGCTTCGGATTGGCCCTCAGTTGGTGCCTGCCGGGTTGTGGAGGAGCCGCTCCGGTTTCCGACGCGGGGGGAGCATCCGAAGGTGGCCAGGCGGCTGCCGCCGGTGACAACCAGACAGCCAAGGTCCCGATCGGCGCCCAGCCCGTCGTCCGGGTGGTCAACGGCAAGAAGTGGATCGGAGACGTTCCCCAGGACATCTACTTCGACGACCCGTTGTCTGTGGCTGCCGACCGGCGGCCCGTGGGAAACGCGGTGGTCGCCGGTGACCCGAAGTCGGCTCCGGCCGCCAAGTCAGCCGGCACCGACAAGGCCGCCGAGGACGAGAAACCTCCGGCCACCGCTGCGTCAGACAACTGGAAATCGGTGATCGGCATTGAATCTCTCAATACCGAGATCAAGACCATTCGCAACACCCTGACTGGACACCTGCAGAACGTCGGCAAGTTCAATTCGGGCCTGACCGAAATCCCCCAAAGAGGTGCCACGCTGGCCGTACTGGCCGCCGTGGCAGCCGCACACTCCGAAGACGTCAGCTGGAAAAAAAACGCCAAGTTCGTCCGGGACCTCGCCAGCCAGATGCTCGCCGAAAAACTCGCCAGGGGCCGCAAGTCATTTGACCAGGTCAAGTCGCCGTTCGAGACGATCGTCGAGATCCTGGACGGGGGGAGCCCGGCGGAACTGCCCGAGTCGAAGGACCAGGCCGCGTTCTCCGATGTCGCCGATTTCGGATACCTGATGCAGCGAATCGACCGTGGCTTCAAGTGGATCCAGGGAAACGCCCGGGACGAGGAGTCCTACAAGGAGAACGCCGCGAAGGTGCGGCACGAGGCGGCGGTCCTCGGTGTCCTGGCCAGAGTGATCAAGGAGGAGGGATACGGGTGGGCCGACGACGAGGACTTCGTCAAGCACGCCGACTCGATGCTCGACGCCTGCCTCACCGCCGAGAAAGCGGTCAAAGCCGAGACGTTCGCCGACTACGACAAGGCGATCACCAAGATCGACCAGTTGTGCACACAATGCCACATGGGACGGAGATAGACAGTGCCTGACCCAAGCAACCGCCATCGGACGATCGGCTGGATCGCCATGGCGCTTTTGGCCTCGCTGGCCACCGGCGCCAGCGGCGACGTGATCACGCTGAAGTCGGGGCAGAAGATCGAGGCCCCCGTGCTCAAGGAAACCGACACCGCCGTGTTCCTGGATGTCGGGGTCGACGTGTTGAGAGTGCCAATCGAGAGGATCGCCTCGCGGGCAAAGAATGCCGCCCAGGCAACTGCGGCCAAGGCCCGGATCACCAAGAACCGCGTCTACGCCACCGGACGGATGCCGACCAAGCCCATCAAGGAGTTGGCCAGGGACTTCGGTGCCGCGGTCGTGCTGGTGCAGACACCCAGCGGGCTGGGGTCGGGGTTCATCGTCAATGAGCGTGGGCTGTGCGTGACCAATTACCACGTGGTCGAGAAAGAGACTCGCATCGCGGTGGTGATCTTCGATCGTGACGAGGACGGCAAGTTCACCCGCACCCGAATCGACAAGGTCAAGATCCTGGCACTGAACCCGTTCTTCGACCTCGCGTTGCTGGAGATCCCCCGGACCAACAACCAGGTCTTCAAGACCGTCGTGATCACCGGGGCCCACGATCATCGCGAGGGGGACGAGGTGTTTGCGATCGGCAACCCGCTGGGCCTGGAACGGAGCGTGTCACGGGGAATCGTCAGCACCCGCAACCGCAACTTCAGCGGGCTGGCCTACATCCAGATGACCGCCCAGATCAACCCGGGCAACAGCGGAGGACCGTTGTTCAACAGCCGGGGCGAGGTGATCGGGGTGACCAACATGGGGATCCCCGCCGGCGAAGGATTGGGATTCGCCATCCCCTCGGTCTACGTCAAACACTTCCTGGACAACAACGACGCGTGGGCCTTTGACAAGGACAACCCCAATACCGGTTTCCGCTACCAGGACGCGCCCCGCCGCAAGAACCCGAACCCGCCGCCAACCGGGGCTGCCGTCAAGTGAACGATTTCGAACCCCAAACAGGAAATCCACCAGGCATGACCCTTGCCGTTTCGGCCAGATTTCACGGACAATACGAGAGGTGAGGCAACACGCCTTGCCACGTTTCCGGAGCTCGTTCCCTTTTCTTTGTCAGGATCCGGAAGGCAGCAGCGTTTGCCTCATGAACCGCTCTGAATGCAGCAAGCAATGGGCTGCGTCCGGGGCTAACGACCGCCCAAACCACGGAAAGATCCACCATGATTCGTTCGCTGTCCCAAAAATCCGTCACCGGTCTGCTGATCCTGGCCATGCTGGTTGCGGCTCGACCGGCCATCGCCGCCGATGTCCCGGCTCCGAAGAGACTGCCTTCCCGAGTGGTCGCCTACTTTTCTGTCCCCAATGTCACTGAACTGAAAAAGCGGTTCGAACAGTCCCAATACGGACTGATGATCAAGGATCCGGCGATGGCGGACTTCGTCGCCGACGTCAAGACGGCACTGGCCAACGCCTCCAAGGACGTCCAGGCCCAGGGCGGCTTCGCACTCACCGACCTGATGTCGGTTCCCAACGGCAACATGACGATGGCCGTTCTGATCGGCGGTCGCCAGGGTCCCGGGTACGTGATGATGCTGGACTTCGGCACCAAGCGAACGACGATCGACCAGTTGATGACCAAGGCTGCCGAAGGCCTGTCCAACAGCGGTGCCAAGAAGGCCCAGGTCGACGCCGGTGGCGTTTCGATCACCGACTTCGAATTGCCACTCCCGCCTCCCGATCCCAACGCGGCCGGGGGAGAAGCGGCCCCGCAGATTCCCAAGTCACTGTCCCGGATCGGCTGGTTCGTCAAGGACACCACGCTGGTCGTCGGCAACGGTGCCGAAACACTGCGATCGGTCATCGCCCGCTGGGACGGCAAGCACTCCTCGACATTCGCCAACAACCCCGTCTATCGCTACATCGCCGAAAAGGGAGCCGGAGACGGAGCACAACCGATCTTTGAATGGTTCTTCGACCCGATCTCGATGACCACCGGCGTGGTCAACGCGGCCTTTCCCGACAATTTCCAGGCCCAGTTGATCCTCGGTTTCCTCGCTCCGCTCGGCCTGGACAAGGTCAGGGGAATCGGCGGCACCGTGAACATGGTCACGCCGAAGTACGAGGACATCAGCCGGACGGTCATCTACGTCGATCCGCCCCGGATCGGAGCGCTCGACCTGTTGAAGTTCCCGGCGATCGCACAGTCCCCGCCCAAGTGGGTCCCGGCCAACGTCGATTCGTACATGTCGCTCAACTGGGACCTCAAATCCGCCTGGCGGGGAATCGCCACGCTGGTGGACTCGTTCAACGCCCAGGGACCGGGGACGTTCGACGCATTGATGGACCAGTTGGCCCAGGACCCGATGGGACCGATGATCCATCCCAAGAAGGACCTCGTCGATCATCTCTCGGGACGCATCCAGTTCCTCACCGATTCGATCCAGCCGCAACAGGCCGGTGACGCACCCGTCCAGCGGATGTTGTTTGCCCTGGGCGTGAAGAACGTCGATGGCATCAAGGCCACCGCCAACAAGCTGGCCAACTCGCCCGGATCCCCGGTCATGACCCGGCAGTTTCGAGGTGAGACGATCTACGTGTTGCCCGTAGCGGTACAACTCGGTGATCCGGCCGGCTCCTCAATCGGCCTCAGCATCACACAGGGCAACCTGATGATCGGGGTTCCCGACACCCTGATCGAACAGGCGATCCGGGGGGATGTCGAACCGCTTTCCGGAAGCGCCGACTACAAGCGGCTGGCGTCGGGTTTCCCCGCCAGCAGTTCCTCGATCAGCTACAACAAGCAGAGCACACAGGTCCGTTTTCTCTACGATCTGCTCCGCTCGGGCGCCTTCCCGCCGGCAGCTCCCGGTGCAGGATTCCCGGGAGCCGATGCCCAGGGACCCGTCCCACTGGACTTCAAGAAGCTGCCGCCCTTCGAGGCCATCGAAAAGTACCTGTTCTCCTCGGGAAGCTACATCATCCCGGACAAGAACGGGGCGGTCTTCGTCGGCTTCTCACCAAAGAAGGCCACGGGTTCGAAGTAGTCTCCCCCTTCACCAACCCATCGCACGACTCGTCACACCGGGCCTCGGAAACTCACCGTGAGCCCGGTGTTCGATTCTCCTGACCCATTCCGAACCGGACGCCAACCATGCTCGACCGATTGCCACGCTGTGACCGTCGCCTGCTGACCGTCCTGCTCGCCCTGTCACTGTCGATTGCCACCACGGCCCAGGATCGGGACCCGGCCACGGCCGACTCTCGCAAGACCCCGGAAAATTCCGCGAAGCCGGCTGACAACTTCGCCTCCGTATTCGATCGGCTCGACCGGAACAAGGACGGCGTGCTGGTGATCGACGAACTGACCGAGGACCAGGCCAAGTCGTTCGGTCGACTGCTGCGGGTCGCAGACGGCAACAACGACAAGCGTCTCACGCGTCAGGAATTCCTCTCGTACCTCCAACCCGGCCCCGCCGGCCAACCGGAGACGGCTCAGCAGCGGAGAGTCAACGCCGTCCCGCCGGGAGCCTTCGAAAGATTTGACCGCAACCGGGACGGCAAGCTGACTCCCGAAGAATTTCCCGAGCAGGCCCGTCCACGCATCACCAGCTATCTCAAGCAACTGGGCAAGGATGGGCTCTCCCGAGAAGATTTCGCCGCGATGTACCGCCGGCAACAGGTCAGCCGAGGACAAGAGAATCGCGGCAGGCCCGGTGACCGCGGCCAACAGGAGCGGGCCAATGAACAGGCTCGACGCGAGCAGTTCTTCGACAGGCTCGACCGTGACAAGGACGGAAAACTGACGGCACAGGAATTTCCTGAAAACTCCCGGGGACTGTTCACTTTCCTGGCTCGCCGCCTGGAGAAGAAGGAAGGCGAGTCCATCACCAAACAGGAATTCTTGGCCTCGATGCCGTCTCGGCCGACCGTCCAACGCCGTCCCGAACCGGCCGGACCCGGCCGACCGAGCGACCGGCCTCGTCGCGGTGGCCCTCCCGAATCCGGACGCGGCCCGCTGCTGGTCCGGGTCCTCGACCTCAACCGCGACGGCCAAATCAGCCGCGACGAACTCGCCAGGGCTGCCGACCAGTTCGAGCAACTTGACAGCAACGGTGATGGACAACTCGATACCAGGGAGCTCTTCGGAGGCTCACGGACGGGGTCGCGATTCGGTGGACGCCCCGGTTCACGACCTGACGCCCGTCCCGGCTCGAGACCAACCGGCGGCCAACCCGAGGCCCGCCCGGAATTCCGTCCCCGACGTCCCGATCGTCCCCGACGACCGGAGCCAGCGGAACCGACCGAAGCTCCGACCAGCAAGAAAAAGCCGGGTTCCCCCGAGAGCCGACTCTTCGGACGACTCGACCAAAACGGAGATGGGGCGATCCAGGCAGCCGAGATGCCGGCCACCCTCCGTAAACGGCTCACAACGTTCGACACCGACGGCAACGGGAGTGTCTCTCCTGCGGAATTCCGCCGTGGACTGAAAGAGCGACCCGACGTGCCCAACGAACGACGGGACCGATAACAAGACGGCCTGGGGCAAAGAAACGGATGGGGCGATCGTGGCGAGACCGGATGGCGTTTTTTCGCCAGGTCCGTGAGCACTACCACACGACTGGCGCGATCGCTCCATCGAGTCGTTTCCTGGCGAGGGCGCAGACCGGACCGCTGGCGAACCTGAAAGCCCATACGGACCGGCCGGTCAGAGTCCTGGAAGTGGGTCCGGGAACCGGCGCGGTGACCCGCCAGATCGTCGAACTGCTCGAGCCCGGCGATACGTTCGACCTGGTCGAGATCAACACGGCATTCGCCGAACTGCTCGAACGGCGATTCACTGACGATCCCGCGTTCTCGTCACTGTCGGCTTCGGCCCGTGTCCACGCTGTCCCGCTGCAGGAATTCTCCTCCGATGCCCCCTACGACGTGATTGTCTCCGGACTGCCGATGAACAACTTCTCATCGGAACTCGTTGAGGAACTCTTTGAAGCCTATTTCCGGCTACTCGGCCCCGAAGGAACCCTGTCGTACTTCGAATACATGTACATGCGGCCAATGCGGAAACTGGTTTCCGGACGGAAGGACCGAGAACGGGTGAACCGAATTGCCGAGATCATGCGGCGGCACTGTCGTCAAAGACGAACACGAACCAGTTGGGTCCTGGCCAACCTCCCTCCCGCCTGGATTCAGCATCTCTCGGGACACGCCGATTCGGCAGCGCGTTGATTTTCCCTCCAGCCGGATCTGTCCGATCCCGGACGTCGGCCGCCAGACTGCTTGTCGCCTCGTCGATCGGCTGTTCTAATCGCGGCCCATGAACGGGTGGGGACAAAACGGCTGGACCGGCGGCCAGTACAGCCTGTGGCGCGTGCTACTGGGCCTGGGAGTCCTCTCGCTGGCCGTCCGACAACTGGCTACCGCGGGAGGTGACCCCGTCAGCGTGGTCATCGCTCTCACCGCGTTGACACTCTCGACAGCGGTGATTGTCGGCTGGTGGGACAGTCCGGCCGCAGCCCTGCTGGCCACGGCAACCGCGGGGCTGATCTTTCAGGATTCTGACCTGTCACCTCGACTCTGGCCGCTTGTGGCCATGCTCCTGCTGCACGCCGTGGCTCCACCGGCACCGTTCGGTTCTCGAATGGCTCGCGGCCGAGTCAATCCCGACGGGGATTGGCAACTGCCGGTGTGGCTGCACGCTGCCAGCTGGTTCGTGCTGCTGGCGGCCACCGTGCTGGCCGTCTTCGACACCGGTCCCGATGACACCGTGTGGACCGAGCTCGCCAACCGCGGTGGAGTGGTGACCGCCACCATCCTCGCCGCGTCACCGCGGACTCGTCGGCTGGCTTGGCTGATCGCGGGATTGACCTGGGTCGGTTTGGCCTGCGGCGGGATGGCCGACTGGTGTCTGTCCGGACTGGCCCCGGCCTGGCTGTTGTCCGCGGACCCCGCCTGGATTCCTGACGGTCGTCACCGGGAGAACCGATCGGGACCGGCCTGGCTGTTCTACGACGGACACTGCGGCCTGTGTCACCGCTGTGTCCGCCTGGTGCTGTCCGAGGATCGACGCGAGGACACGATTCGACTGGCCCCGCTCCAGGGGGCGGCATTCTCGGAGATGGTCGAGCCATCGGTCCGAGAACGATTGCCCGACAGCATCGTGTTGGTCACTCCCGCCGGTGAAGTCCTGTGCCGATCAGCCGCGGTGCTCGAGTTGGGCCGACTGCTCGGAGGCTGCTGGCGGATGGCGGCTGGAATCTCCCGCGTGATCCCCCGGCCCCTGGCCGACCTGGTGTACCGCCTGGTGGCCACGATCCGTCACCGCCTGTTCGGACGTCCCACCGAAGCGTGTCCGCTGATTCCCGACGAATTACGCGGGCGATTTGACCTGCGGTACGACGAGTGATTTGGAGCGGGGGCTCTGCTAAGCTGGCTGTTCGCGCCCGACTTCAACAATGTCGGCCACCCTTCAACGGCCACCCAACACGGAATCCCCCTCATGGCAGCTCCTTCAATTGTCCCCGGCGAAACCCGAATCGGCTGGATCGGCACCGGCGTGATGGGTGCCAGCATGGTCAGTCACCTGATCGATGCCGGTTTTCAGGCCACCGTCTACTCGCGGACACGCGACAAGGCCGAACCCGTGCTCGCCAAGGGTGCCGAGTGGGCCGATTCGCCCAAGGCGGTTGCCGAGGCATCCGACGTGATCTTCGCGATCGTCGGGTTTCCCTCCGACGTCCGCGAGGTGATGCTGGGTGAAGATGGAGCACTGGCAGGTTCGAAACCCGGCAACGTGCTGGTCGACATGACCACCAGCGAACCGTCGTTGGCAATCGAGATCCACGAGGCGGCCCGGGCCCAGGACGTGCACAGCGTCGACGCTCCGGTCTCCGGTGGCGACGTCGGCGCCAAGAACGGAACGCTCTCGATCATGATCGGCGGCGACGACGAGGTGGTCCAGGCCCTGCAACCGTGCTGGGACGCGATGGGCGGCACGATCGTGCACCAGGGCGGTGCCGGAGCTGGACAACACACCAAGATGGTCAACCAGATCCTGATCGCAACCAACATGATCGGCGTCTGTGAGGCCCTGCTGTACGGGCAGAAGGCCGGACTCGACTTGCCCACGGTCCTGGAGTCGGTTGGCGGTGGCGCTGCCGCCAGTTGGTCACTGTCGAACCTCGGCCCCCGGATCATGGACAACAACTTCGATCCCGGGTTCTTCGTCGAGCACTTCATCAAGGACATGGGCATCGCTTTGTCCGAGGGCAAGACCCTGGGGCTCTCGCTGCCCGGACTCGCCCTCTCTCACCAGCTCTACCTGGCCCTGCAGGCGCAGGGACACGGACGCGATGGAACCCACGCACTGGAACTGTCGCTGGCATCCGGTTCGGGTGTCGACTGGAAGAACCGCTAGAAAACCAGCCAGGCCACTCGACGCGGTTCACACCTCCGGGAGAGTTCCGGGGACTCGTCTCGAGTCGGGAAGGAAAGAGGAAGAGGATGGGAAGCAAGGGTGAACAATTCGCCGGATTGACCGTGGCGCTGGTGACGCCGTTTGCCGACGGCAAAATCGATGAAGCAGCCCTGAGAGCGCTCGTCGATTTTCACGCAGAATCCGGCACCGACTGCGTCAGCCCGGTAGGAACAACCGGGGAAAGTCCCACGCTGTCGCACGACGAACACGAACAGGTGATCCGGGTCGTCTGCGAACAGGCCGCCGGTCGAATCCGGGTCATGGCCGGTACCGGGTCCAACAGCACGTCCGAAGCGATCCGGTTGACGAAGTTTGCCCAATCTGTCGGAGCCGATGCGGCGCTGATGGTCGCCCCCTACTACAACAAGCCAACCCAGGACGGATTCTTCGAACACTACCGGGCAGTCAGCGAAGCCGTGGATCTGCCAATCGTGCTCTACAACATCCCGGGCCGTACGGCCAAGAACATGGAACCCGAGACGATCGCCCGCATCGGTGAACTGGACAGTGTCGTGGCGATCAAGGAGTCCACCGGATCGATGGACCAGGCTTCCCAGGTGCTGGCCATCTCCGATCTCACGGTGCTTTCCGGTGATGACAGCCTGACCCTGCCGCTGCTGGCCATCGGTGGCCGTGGGGTTGTCTCGGTCGTCGGCAACATCATCCCCGATGACGTCAAGGCGATGCTGGTGGCATTCGACAACGGGGAACTCGCCGAGGCCCAGCAGTGGCACGCGCGACTGTTCCCCCTCTGCCGAGACCTGCTCGGCCTGGCCACCAATCCGATCCCGATCAAGGCCGCGATGGGGCTCCTGGGTCGGGACACCGGAGACGTACGACTGCCGATGACACCATTGGCGTCCGGAGAACTGGCCGAACTCAAGACCACACTCACCGGCTATGGTCTGTTGTCGGCAACCGGTTGACGTGGCAGAATTGGGAGCTCAACGAGTCGAGTGTCCGGGAGGTTGGTGGTGATCTTCAAGTTCGGCAAGAAGGGCAAGAAAGCTTCCCAGGGACAGGGCGATGACGTCGAAGTCGAACTGATCCGGTTTCAGACCGAGTTCGACGTGAAAGCCAACGAGAAGCTGGTTCGGGTTGCCTTTGAACCGCTGAAAGAACTCCTCACCGACGGGCTGACTCGTCGAGCCGAGACGATCCGTGTCGATCCCAAGGGAGACCGCGCTACGATCGGTTTCCTGGTCGACGGGATCCCCGTGCCCGCCGGTCGCATTCCCCGCCAACGGGCCCACGCCATGACCCAGATGACCAAGGTCCTGGCCGGAATGGATGCCGCGGAGCGGACTCAGCCACAGGCCGGAGCGGTCAATGCGTCACTTTCTGACGACGAGTACGAACTGCAGGTGCGCACGCAGCCGGTCGCCGGTGGACTCGAACGGCTGACCGTCCATTTCCGTAATCTCGACGAACGACTCGACAAGCCCGAAGACATCGGTATGACAGTCGAGATGAAGACAACAATCCGCGAGTTGAACGGAAACAGCCAGGGCGTATTCCTGGTCTGTGGTCCGTCTCGCAGCGGCGTCACCACCACCCTGTACGCCTCAGTCCGCGGCCTGGATGCCTACCTCCGGGACATCCAGACGATCTGTTTCACCGAGGATCGTGAACTGATCAACATCACGAAGTTCGAGGCGAATGCGGAGGATGATTTCGAGGAAACGCTTCGGCGGTGCGTCCGTGTCGAACCCGACGTGATCCTGCTGGACCCGGTGCTCGATGCCGATGTCGCGAAGGTGCTCCTCGGCTTCCAGGACAGTGTCGCTTTCATGACCGAGATCGCTGCCGCCGACGCCGCGGCGGGTTTGCTGAAATGGTCCGAGTGGATCGGCGATCCCTCGCTCGCTGCCGAATCGCTCAATGGAGCGATCAGCCAGAAGCTGATCCGAAAACTCTGCAACAGTTGCAAGGAAGCCTACAAACCCAATCCAAAACTGATGCAGAAGATCGGGCTGGACCCCGAAGAGATCCCGGTGCTGTACCGCAAGGCCCGGCCACCGGAAGAGGTCACCGAGCGTGGAGAAGAGATCGAACCGTGCCTGCCGTGTAACGACACGGGGTACCTCGGGCGAGTGGCGGTTTTCGAGTTGATCGAGGTGAACGAGGAAATCCGGCAATTGATCGCCTCTGGTGCCGATGCTGGACAGTTGAAGTCCAAGGCCCGCGAGAGCGAGATGATGACGCTGCAGAAGGACGCCATGCGGCACGTCGCCGATGGCACCACATCGCTCGAGGAACTGCAACGGGCGTTCAAGAGCTGATAATTCGACCGTTGCTGCGGTAACGAGTTAAAATTTGCCGGTTTTGCCGAAGATTCTGGTTGTGACGGCCGATCTCAGTTAACGGCCGGCGCGTGTCGGTCGAGTTGATACTCCGGCTCGAACAGCGGCCAGAATCGAGGCCTCACATGATGTCTACCAGCAAGCGTCTCGCCAGCGGTCTGATCCTGCTGGCCGCCGCGGGAACAGCCGGCCTGGCCGGTTGCCAGACCACCGTCGGCGGACAGACCCTGCCATCGGGCTACTACCTCCGGGACGACGTCCAGTACTTCCCGTCCGGACCGGAATTCCTGCTCTATAACACCGAGCGGGCCTACCAGCAGAGACAGGAACAACAGGACCTCGGCGATGATGCGGATGTCCAACCTTGATCGACAGCACTGATCTCACTTCACGGTTTTCTCCAGTGATTCTCCTCTCCCCCTTTTCCCGGTCACGCTCCGGCAAATAGGCGATGACTCGGGCGAACCCCGTTAGCCCCCTGTGGGCCGATTGACGTGGTTCGTCGGGGGGGACGAGCCCCCCTCGCAGCCGACAAGCGATGGCACACCGGCACCCCGGACGCCGGAACGAGCCCGCTTGCTGGTCTGCGAGGGGGTTCCTTTTTCTGCGTCGGGCGCAACGCTTGCACCCCGTGCCGCCGGCTGGCAACAATCCACGGCCGTGCCGTCACCAGACGGTCTCCCGGCCGGATGATTGCTGTTCCCAGGAGTCCCACCGATGCGGACCCTTCGCCTGTTGTCCCTCGCCTGCTTCACCCTGGCCCTCGCTCCATCTTTCGCCGACGCCGATGTCAGGAGCCTGCTGGAGTCGAAGATCCTCAGCCCGGGCACCCCCCAGCGAGAGGTCATCTCGTTCACCGAGGGCCGCGTTCCGCCGATGCCGGCAGTCAAATCGAAACAACAGTGGGAAGCCATCGCGGGGGTTCTCCGGCAACGCGTGCTCGACGAGGTCATTTTTCGTGGTGAGGCGGCAGCGTGGCGGAAGGCCAGAACCGGAGTGGTGTGGATGGAAACGATCTCGGGTGGACCGGGCTATCGGATCCGCAAGGTCCGTTTCGAAGCCTTGCCGGGACTGTGGATCCCCGCATTGCTCTACGAACCCGAAGGACTCGACAAATCCTCCGGGCGAATCCCCGTGGTGCTCAACGTCAATGGCCACGACCGTCCCAACGGCAAGGCGGTCCGGTACAAGCAGATCCGTTGTATCAACCAGGCTCGTCGCGGCATGCTGGCGTTGAACGTCGAGTGGCTGGGAATGGGGCAGTTGCACACGCCCGAGTACGGCCACTACCTGCTGAACCAACTCGACCTCTGTGGCACCAGCGGCCTGGCCCCCTTCTATCTCTCGATGTCCCGCGGGATCGACCTGCTGCTTTCGCACCCCAACGCCGATCCCGGCCGGGTCGCCGTCGCGGGACTTTCCGGTGGAGGCTGGCAAACGATCACCATCAGCGCGCTCGACACCCGTGTCACGCTCTCGGATCCGGTTGCCGGCTACTCCAGCTACCTCACCCGCACCCGGAATTTCTCGGACTTGGGCGACTCCGAACAGACCCCCTGTGACCTGGCCACCGTTGCGGACTACTCTCACCTGACCGCGATGCTGGCGCCCCGACCGACCCTGTTGACCTTCAACGCCACCGACAACTGCTGCTTCGCCGCGGGCCACGCCTTGCCTCCTCTGCTGGCCGCCGCCCGCCCGATCTACCGGCTCTACGGCAAACGGCAGAACCTCTGGGCGCACGTCAATTTCTCACCCGGCAATCACAATTTCGGCCGGGACAACCGGGAAGCGCTTTACCGGATGTTCGGCGTGCACTTCTTCCCCGACCGGACCGACTACGACGCCCGTGAATTCGACGTCAGCGATCAGGTGAAAACCAAGCAACAACTCCACGTGGCCATCCCCGACAACAACGCCACGTTCGTCTCGCTCGCCAGGCAGATCGCCTCGTCTCTTCCTCGACATGCGGACACACCCACCGCTGACGCCTCGCCGGCGGCACGCAGCAAGTGGCAGTCGGCAGCCCGCAAGAGGTTGGCACGAGTGATCCGGACACGTCCGATGCAACTGGGGTCCACCCTGGTCGATGAAAAGATCGAGGGGGAGGGCGACGGACAGACCCGGGCGATCCTGTGGAAGCTGAGACTCGGCGGCGAATGGACGGTTCCGGTGGTGGAACTGGTTCGGGGGGAACCGAAGGCCACGTCGCTGCTGTTGGCCGACAAGGGGCGCACCTCGGTGGCCGATACCGCCGAAGCACTCCTGGCCAAAGGACACCGCGTGATCGCCGTCGACCCGTTCTACCTCGGCGAATCCGCCATCGGGGGCCGGGACTTCCTGTTTGCCCTGATGGTCGCCACCGTCGGAGACCGGGCACTGGGCCTGCAGGCCCGCCAGTTACAAGCTGTGGCGAAATGGGCACAAAAGCAACGCGGACAGCCGGTCCACCTCGTGGCTCACGGACCTCGCACGTCACTGGCCGCCCTGGTCGCCTCGGGACTCGAGCCCGGGTCAATCGGCGAGTTGCGGTTGTACGGCTGCTACAAGAGCCTGAAGCAGGTGATCGAATCGAAGCTGGGAGTCAACCGCGCCCCGGAACTGTTCTGCTTCGGATTGCTGGAACAATTCGACATCCCGCAACTCGAAGCGCTTGTGGCACCGCGAACGCTGACGCGGAACCAGGCCCCTTAGCCGACCAGCGGCCAGATCGGCTGGCCGATGATCACATGATGGGGCCGGCCGGTGGCGTCGGTGACCGTCGTCTCCGGCGGCACACCCAGCAGGTGGTACAGCGTCGCCACGAAGTCCTTGGGATCGTGCGGATTCGAGGCAGGGTAGGCGGCCGAATTGTCGGAGGCCCCGTAGATCGTCCCTGCATTCGCACCCGCCCCGGCCATCGCCAGCGAGTAAACCCACGGCCAGTGGTCCCGGCCGGCGTTCTTGTTGATCTTGGGCGTTCGCCCGAACTCGGCGTTGACCACCACCAGGGTCTCGTCGAGCATCCCGCGTTGATCGAGATCCTCGATCAACGCCGTCAGCGACTGGTCGAGCGTTGGGGCCAACGAGTCCTTCATCTTGGAGAAGTTCCTGCTGTGAGTGTCCCAGCTTCCCCGGGGGGTGTGGCAGTAACTGATGTTGACCAGCGGCACGCCCGCCTCGGCCAGCCGCCGGGCCAGCAGGCATCGCTGGCCGAACTCGGTCTTGCCGTACCGCTCCCGCAGGGCCGGCTTCTCGCTGGCCAACGCGAAAGCGTTGCGTGTCTTGGGGGAAGCGAGCAGGTTGAAGGCTCGCTGGTAGAAGCTGTCCAGGTTTCGGGCCCCGGCAACCTCGTCGATCAGACCTCGCTGCCGGTCAAACTGGGCCAGCAGATCCCGACGACCGGTCAACCGGACCGAAGTCAGGTCGTCGTTGGGCCGGATGGCCTGAATGCGGACGTCCGGGTCACGCAACGGCTGGTCAACCACGAAGCTGCTGTGACGGGCGCCGAGCAGGCCGGGCACCTGGCCGTGGAGCGTGGTACCGTTGCCGCGACGCATCAGCGGACCGATGCGAACCCACGTCGGCAGGTCGCCGCGGGCCGGATGAACGGCATCCAACACGGCGCCCACCGGCGGGAAATCCGTGGCGGAGGGTGGGAAATCGCCACGAGACCGGAACTCACGTGGATGCGCGTGTCCGGTCTGGGCCGGCAGGCAGGCCTGCACGTGGTTGGGGTTCTCGTGGCTCATCGAACGCACGATGGCCAACCGGTGTGCCAACCGAGCGGTCAGCGGCAACACCTCGCTGAACTGGACGCCGGGCAGGCTGGTACCGATCGCTCCGAACTCACCGCGGACCGCCGACGGCCCCTCGGGCTTCGGGTCGAAGGTCTCCTGCTGAGGATGCCCCCCGTGCAGGAACATCATGATCACTGTCTTGGCACGGCCGAACGTGGGCCGTGTGCCGTCGGCTGCCACCGCATCCCGTGCCCGAAACAACTCCGGAAGGGTCAACCCAGCACCACCCAATCCACCGATCCGCAGGGCCTCGCGGCGAGTCATTCGCTGCCAGGCGCGGAATCCGCTGCAACCGGTCGATGAGGATTCTGAACGGGTCACGGAGTTTTTCCTTCCAAAAGGATTCTACCCACTGCTGGGATCGGCAACAAATGGAGTTCACTTCAGCACACGGCACACAATGCGTTCCGCCTGTTGACATTGAAATGCCACCGACGGCCTGCCTTACTTGTTGAGCAACCCACTCGACCAGGATTTTCTCCATGCCGTCGCCTCGCTGCCGAGTCATCCCGTTGCCCGACGACCAGGTCTCGGTGGAAATCGACGCCACCGAGCGGACCCGCTGGCATTTCGGAGCCACCGCCGAGCGACCGTTCTTTTACCCGTTCAACGGCCCTTCGGGACACTCGTTGACACGCATGGGACACCCCGGGGCTCCCGATCACGATCATCACCGATCCGTCTGGTTCGCTCATGCCAAGGTGCTCGGCATTGATTTCTGGTCCAACACCACCGATTCCCGGATTCGACAAAGCGAGTGGCTGGCCTACAGTGACGGTGACGAGGAAGCCTTGATGGCCGTACGATTGGGATGGTTCGATGGCCACGAACCTCGACCGTTGATTCAGCAGGACCTCGCGACGGCTATCCGCCCCGGTCCCGACGGCGAAACGTTTCTCGAGTTGCAGTCGACATTCCTCCCCACGGCCGAAACGCTCGAACTGGGACAAACCAACTTCGGTTTTCTGGCCGTTCGCGTGGCCGCCAACATCTCCGAACACTTCGGAGGCGGCACGCTGACCGACAGCGAAGGCCGTGTGCACGAACCGGCCATCTTCGGCAAGGCGTGCCGCTGGGTGGACTACAGTGGTCCCGTGCCGGATGGCCACACCGAGGGAGTCACTTACTTCGACCACCCCGACAACATCAGCTACCCTTCGAAATGGCACGTCCGAGAGGACGGCTGGATGGGGGCCGGTGTCTGTCGTACGAAATCCCGAGTGCTGAAGCGAAACACACCACTGGTGCTCCGGTACCTGCTGCATGCTCACGGCGGAGACTACAGCCCGGACCGGGCCGGTGCGATCGCCGACTCGTTTGCTGCCAGGCCGAGGCTGCTCGTCGAGAAGTCAACGGTCAAACACCGCCACTTCGTGATCACCCGCAAGGCTCGCTGAGCCTCGACGGTTTCAAGCCAGGACGTCGTGCAGCACGCGGCCATGAACATCGGTCAAGCGGAAGTCGCGTCCCGAATAGCGATAGGTCAATCGCGTGTGATCCAGCCCCATCAGGTGCAGGATCGTCGCGTGCAGATCATGGATGCTGACCGGGTTGTCGACCGCGTGATAACCGAATTCGTCGGTGGATCCGTAGCCGAACCCGGACTTCACTCCGCCACCGGCGAGCCAGAAAGTGAATCCCTGGGCATGATGACCGCGTCCAGTTGCCCCCTGTCGCTCGGGCGTACGACCGAATTCGGTGCTCCAGACCACCAGCGTGTCCTCGAGCAAACCTCGCTGTTTCAGGTCGGCGATCAACCCCGCGATCGGCTTGTCGCAACTTCGGGCGTTGGTTTCGTGGGCCCCCTTGAGGTTCGAATGCTGGTCCCAACGCCCGCCGCGGCCACCCGTGTGAGCCACGTGCACAAAACGTACTCCGCGCTCGACCAGCCGACGGGCCAGTAACAACTCGCGTCCGTAGTTCTCGGTCGTCTTGTTGTCGATCCCGTACAGCTTCTGGGTCGCCTGGGACTCCTGGCCCAGGTCCATCACCTCGGGCACCGCCTGTTGCATGCGGAATGCGAGCTCAAACGACTTGATGCGAGCTTCCAGGGTGCTGTCAGCACCGGCCTGCTGCTGTTCGCGGTTCGAAGCCGCGATAAAGTCGATCAACCTCCGCTGCTCGCTGGCCGACTTGGCGGCGCGGATATTGCGGACCCGCGACTGGGCCACCGGCAAGCGGTTGGTGCCGATCATCGTGCCCTGGTTGGACGCCGGGAGAAAAGCGGATCCGAAGTTCCGTTGTCCTCCGTAGGTCAGAGGTGGGCAGATGGTGACAAATCCGGGAAGGTCGTCGGCCATGGCCCCCAGGCCATAGTTGATCCACGAGCCGATGCTCGGACGCATCAACGTCTGGGACCCGGTGTGCAGTTCGAGTGTCGCCGGCGTGTGCGCGTTGTTGTTGCTGTACATCGAGTACAGGAAACAGAGATCGTCCATCCGCGTGTTGGTCTCGCGAAACAGTTCGCTGCCCCACAGGCCGCTCTGCCCGTACTGGCGAAACCGCCATGGCGGCTGCATGAGCTTCTTCAGCGACTGGTTGAACTTGTTTCGCCCGGTGTTGATCGAGGCGGGCAATGTCTGCCCATCGCGACGAACCAGTGATGGCTTGTGGTCCCACGAGTCGATGTGGGAACACCCACCGTGCATGTAGAGAAAAATGACCTGCTTGGCTCTCGCCGGAAAATGGGTCCCCTGGGGCCTCGCGGAGGTCTCGGCCAACAACGATTCGGAGGTAGCCAATGCGGAAAACGCCAATCCACCGAAACCGCAACCGGCGCGCGACAGCCATTGGCGGCGGCTGATGCCGGACAACTCACGATGCGTGATCGGTCCAGGAGATTCCATGACTTCCTAGTCTATAAAAAGGAACTCGTTGAGACTAAACAAAGCTGCGGCCAGAGACGTCCAGGCCTTCCGCGAATCGCCTCCCGGCGTCTTCCGCGACGCCGCCAGAAAAGCGCTGGCCCGTGAAGTCTCGGCCGGTGTCGGTGGTCGAGAGAGCACCAGCCACCACGCCTGCTCGATCTGTCGCCCCTGGTCGCCGGAAACGGCCCGCACCCTGTCAGCCAGCCCGCGGGCTCGTTCCTGCACAAATTCGTTGTTCAACAGGAACAGCGCCTGATGAGCCACCGTGGTGTTGGATCGCCGCGAAGTGATCGAGTTGGGGTCTCCCACGTCAAACAACTCCATCATCTCGTGCAACGTCGTCCTCACCACCGGCATGTAGAGACTGCGACGCCTTGTCCGGAAGTTGGCCGTCTCGTTGTTGGCGTCGTCGACACTGAAGACCTTCGGTTTCCACGTCTGGAACGTCCCGAACATCTGGGAATCCATCACGCCGGACACGGCCAGCATCGCATCACGGAACGGCTCGGCCTCGAGACGCCGACGACTCATCCGCCACAGAAAACGGTTGTCAGCATCGACAACCTGCGCCGACTCACGTGAGTTGCTCGCCTGGCGGTAGACCGACGAGAGCATGATCCGTCGATGCAACCGCTTCAGCGACCAGCCATCCCGGACAAACGTCCCCGCCAGGTGGTCCAGCAAATGCGGGTGCGTGGGCTCCTCGCCCAGTTGACCGAAGTTGTCCGGAGTCCGGACCAGCCCCTCGCCAAAATGCCATCCCCAGATCCGGTTGACCATCACCCGGGCCGTCAACGGATGCTCGGGACGCGTGAGCCATCGCGCCAGTTCAAGCCGACCGCTGGTTCCAGCAGCAATCTTCTCCTCAGACTGATCCGGATCCAGCAAAACAACCGGGAAGCCCCGCGGGACAACGTCACCGAGTCGGCGGTTGTCTCCGGCCACGTGCACTCGCAGATCGACGGGTTTCTTGTCATCGAAAGCGATCATCGCCGAATTCAACTTGGGAAAGACAACGGCCGCCAACTGACGCGATCGCGCCTGCAACGCGACCAGTTGTTTCCGGACTTCGGGAAGATAGAACGCCTGGGCATCGGTTCCGGGAACAATCGGACCATCCTTGGCCGACAGCCGCTTGACCAGTACCGGACTGTCCAGGTCCACCCGGGCCTTGACTTGATCGACATCCGGCGGAAGCTCGCTGGTCAATGGGTGAAGGACAGACGTTTTCCGTCCGGCCGCTGCGACCAGTTCGCGAGACAACCGTCGAGCGATGCTGGGAACCAGCCGATGCCGTTTCAGCAACTCCTCGACCGGCACAGTCGCCTTCTTCCGGCTTCGCTTGCGTTCGACGGCCGCCACATCCAGCGGAACCCCGTCCATTGTCCCCTGCTGAAACAGTCGCGTGACCTCCGCCGCATCGATCACCCGGTCCCAGATGGCCACGTCATCCAGATCTCCGGCAAATCCGTTTGTCGACGCTCCGAGTTGCAACGCAACCGGCACACCGAAATCGGCAATCGAACTGACAGCCTTGATCGGGGTGCGACCCACCACCCGTCCATCGAGATACATGATCCCTTCAGCATCGCGATCGGAGGTCACGACCAGGTGATGCCACTTCCCGTCAACCAGTAACGGGAGTTGATCCGACGACGGCTTGATATCAACCGATGACGTTCCGCTGTAATGCCTGAGATAAACTCCGTTGTAGGGGCCCGGCCTCAACGCGATGAACCACATCGCCTCTGACTTGAACGTCGCCGCGATGACCGAGTCCGCCGTCTTGGGCGTGTAGCCCTGCGGTGCCCGAATCCAGGTCGAGACACTGAAGTCGCCGCTCTTGGCAAACGCCAGTGGCTGGAGGGCTTTCGCATCGGCCTCGACGACCCGCCCCCTCCCAAACCGCAGGGCTCGACCGATCTGTCCATCCTCGACACGGGTGGGAACCTTGCCGGGAGCCTGGGACGAGACATTGGCGAGACGACCGCCAGGTCCCACCGTCGCAACGACTGTCTTTCCGGTTGCCGCATCGAACGGCCAGTGAGCCACCGCAGCCCGATCGCCACGCGTGTGATAGATGGCGGCCGCGGCCAACAGATACTCGGGCAACCGTTTTCTCGCGTCGTCAATCACCCGCTTGTTGCCGGCGGTGACGATCTTGGACATCGCCGCCGCCACCTGCTTGGTCTCCTCAGCGTGCCGCTTCCTGGCCCGGCTGATCGACGGAGCTTCCAACGAGCGTTCGGGCCAATACGAGGGATTCTTGTCCATGTCCTGCACCGACACGGTGCTGCGGAAAATTCCCGCCAGGGCGTAGTAGTCGGATGTCAGTACCGGGTCAAACTTGTGGTCGTGACACCGGGCACAGGCCAACGTTAGCCCCATCAATGAACGGCCCAGCACATCGATCTGGTCGTCGACAACATCCATGGCCATCTGTTCCTTGTCCTGGGTCCCCAGTCCCTTGGGAGCCAGGGTCAGCATGCCAGTGGCCAGCAACCGATCGACTTCCCGCTGGTCATCCTGCGACGGCTCCAGCAGGTCACCGGCCAGTTGCTCGAGCAGGAAACGGTCGTAGGGTGTGTCTCGATTGAAGGCCCGGACCACGTAGTCGCGATACCGCCAGGCGTTGGGGTAGACGTAGTCAAATCCGCCGCCGTTGGTATCGGCGTAACGGACGACATCCAACCAGTGCCGGGACCAGCGTTCCCCGTAACGGGGCGACGCCAACAGGCGGTCCACGACCCGCGAGAATGCCCCTGGGGCATGGTCCGCCTCGAACGCCTTCACGGCCTCGGGCGTCGGGGGCAGCCCCCACAGGTCAAACGTGGCACGACGAATCCACGTTCGACGCGAGGCCTCTGGAGACGGTGCCAGTTTCTCCTCCGTCAGGCGAGCCAGGATGTAACGGTCGATCGGCGTCCGGGACCATCGGTCGCCGGGGATCACGGGCACACGTCCCGGATCCAACGAACGGAACGACCACCAGTCACGATCGTCACCGGTGATCGTGCTGCCGGTTTTCCGGGTCCCCTTGTCATCCGCACCCGGGACAACCGCGCCATTCTTGACCCAGGTCACCAGTTCGAGAATCTGCGATTCCTCAAGCGGAGCGTCCGGCGGCATGCGTCCCTTGCCACGTCGCCGGATGACCTGCATCAACAGGCTGCCGGTCGGATTCCCCGGCACCACGATCGGTCCCGATCGTCCTCCACCCATCAGCCCGTCAACGCGGGACAGGTCCAGCCCTCCCTTCGGCTTGGGGCCCGAGTGACACTTGCCACAACGCGTCACCAGCAGAGGACGGATCTTGCCCTCGAATCGGCGCAGTTCGGCAGATCGTTCGGCCGCTTCGACCGATGACTGAACAATCAGGCCCAGCAGGCCAACCACCACGCAGGCGGCGGCAGGTCTGATCCATTCACGAGCCGGTTTCAACACCACGCTGTTCTCACAATTCGCTGGGCCAACCCGCGTGTCACCTTGATTCTGGCATCCATTGCCGGCCAATCCAATGCTCAAGAATCTTTACCGAATCGTCTCGGCTGCCCACCGGTCGATCCACCAGGTGCAGATCCTGGGCACGAACCAGGCGACGGACCAGTTTGTCCCGGCCGGCCTCGTCCCCGTCCGGATCGACAACCGAGGGGTGAATCATCACGCAATCCCATTGCTGGTACGAGAAGCTCAACGAGTGGTTCATGATCCAGGAGAAGGCGTTGATGAACTCTTCCCGAGAAGCGGCTTCGGCGTTGCGGGGCACGGCGACCAGTACGAGATCGGGTTTCATCGACCGCACCCGTTTCGCCGCCTCCCGCTCGATCGTCTTCAGCGACTGTCCACTGACGGGCCAGCTGGTCACCTCAATCTGAACGCCGGGCTTGAGCTTCTGCAGCACACCGGCGATCGATGCGTCGAAGGGAGGCATCGCCAGCACCCGAATCGGCCGGCCGGCCTTCAACAGCGACAGCGTGCGAGGAATGGCCGGTTCGGTGGGGTGAACATGTTCCAGGCGAACACGGCGACCGGTGATCGCGCGTGCCAACTGCCGGGCAATCCGGCGATGGCCATCCATGTTCGGGTGTATCTGGTCGCTCATCAGCAACCGCCAGTCCTTGCGATCGTGACGCCGTATCGCGTCGTATCCTCGAAAACAGTCGCAGACGGGCACATCCAGATCGCGGCCAACCGAACGAACGACATCGCAGTACTCGACCAGTCGATCTGTCGGACGACGGGGCGTGTCGATCACGTTGTTGGGAGTCGCCAGTACCACCTCGGCTCCGATCTTTCGGCAGCGGCCAACGATGGTGATGAGATTCTTCCGGTAATCGGCCGGTGACACTCTGACCATGTCATTGAGACCAAACATCACGGTGACGATGTCGGGCTTGTGGGCCAGGACGTCCTTGTCGATCCGCGACAGACCATCGGCGGTCGTGTGACCACTGATGCCGGCATTGATCGCCCGGACACGGGTTCCCGGCACAGCCGCTTCGAGTGCCAGCCCGAGCATGGCCGTGTAAGCCCGGCGGCTGCCGGTGTGGTAGTAGACCCCTGTCACGCTGTCGCCAAAGCAGACGACGCGGACGGGTCGGTCGACCCGCAGCATCCGTTCACGGATCCGCGCACTGTGGCCCAGCGGTGTCTCGAGTGCCGGCAACATCGTCGCGGCCAACACGCGATGCCCGCCGGGGTTGGGATGACACCCGTCAGTCGTCCAGTCTCGCAGCGTGACCCCGTCGGTCCTCGCCCTGGTCCACCGGGCAAAATGGTCGACCAGGGCCACCCGCCACAAGGCCGCCACCTCACGACAGGCCTCGACGTACTTCTCCAGCCTCACGTTGGGATGCTCGCCGACCCCATTGGGCTTCGCATCATCAGCCCAGCGGGGCTCGGTCATCAGGACCGGCCTGATATCCCGGCGGAGCAATTCGGTGACCAGTCGAACCAGGTTGTCCCGGTAGCGACCCAGGGACAACCGGCTGGCCGTCTGTCCCTGGTCGACAAAGCTGTCGTTGGTGCCGTACATGATCGTGACCACGTCCGGTTTCAGCGCCAGCACCTTCCCGAGCCGGGCCAGAGCCTGGTCGGTCCTCTCACCGCCGATCCCGACATTGGTCACCCGGACTGGCCGGCCCGTGACCAGGAGGCTGGATTCGATCAGCGAGGCGAATGTCTGCTCGGCGGTCACTCCCGATCGTTCGCCCTTGGTGATCGAATCGCCCAGCGTGACGATGTGAGTCGTCCGCGACAGTGGGCGATCGTCACCGCTGACCGTGCCGGAGGTGGCCAACAGGCCAACCGCGACAATCACGGTCGCCCGGTCCCACCGAACCGGGCGGACCGACCGCGGCACATTTCTGACGGTTGGCGTCATGTGCGACTAGGCTCCGGGCTCGAGGATCGTGATCTCGGTGTCACTCAACAGGGCCGTCACCGGTGTGCCGCGCCCGGCCTCGAAGTGCTCGAGGTTCTTCTCGGCCACCACGGCTGCCGCCTCGGCCACCTGCACGACGTTTCTCTGGCTGGCCGCCGTCGGATAGGTCTCGTCGAGCGATTCCAGCGATTCGCCCAGGACCCGATGTCGAATGATCGCCAGCAATCCGGCAGCAATCGAAGCCTTCCCGTAACCGAAGATCTCGAGTTCCCCTCCGTGATGCCGAAAACGACCGCCGAAGGAAGGATTTCGCGTCCGTGACCCGTCACCGATGACCGCCTCACGGAAACCTCGGTCCTGTTGATCGACCATTCCGCGGCCGTAGATGCCGTAGAGCTCGATCTCCTGGTTGACCGCACCCTCGAACTCGGCGGGATTGATCCAGTTGTTGCTGTAGTCCCCCCGCATGCCGTTGTCGTAGGTCACCGCCACGTCGATGCTGTCCCAGGTCTGGATGGCGTGCTGGCGCTTGAACGTCGACGGATCGATCCCCTGCCGCCGGGCGACCTCCAGGTGGTGCTCGTCCCAGTTGACCAGCAGGTTCTTCTGTCCGGTGGCGAAGACGCTGCGGGGCTTCACGTCCAGGTAGTGGTGCACGACGTCGAGCCAGTGGCAGCCAACATAGGTGAACGGGTTGCTCTCCTCGGCCCACGCGAAGATCTCGGTACTGACCTCCAGGGGTTCCTCAAGCACGGTTCTCACCCGGTTGATCGTCCCGTACTTCTCCTCGGAATTCAGCATCATGTCCCGCACGAACGGGTCGTACCGCTTGTGCATGTCGACGGCGACAATTCGGTCCTGCTGCCGGGCCGTGGCGATGATCTGGTCGGCCTCCTCGCAGGTCAGGCACAGCGGTTTTTCGGCAATCACGTCACACCCGGCTTCGATCGCCGCCAGGATCGGAGCGGTGTGCAGGTGGTCCGGGGTGGCAACAAACAGCACGTCGGGCTGGTGTCGATCGATGATGTCGTTCCAGACTGTCTCGCCATAACACGCTTCGATCTGCCGGTCGGGAAACTCGCCGGCGAACCACTCGACAATCCGCCCCGCTGTCCCGCTCGACTCACTGCGAGTCCCCACGGCACAGAGATCGATTTCCACGTCGGCCACCTCGGCCGCCAGGTGGCTCATCCCGATTGACGTCAGCGTGCCGGAGATCCCGCCCCGCATCAGGTCCTTGAAGCTCTGGCCGATGATGTCGTCAAAGAACATGCCACCGCCGATCACGGCGACGCTGATGGAGCGGGTGTTGTCAGTCATGGCAAAAACAGGAGGACCGGCATTGGCAAATGTCGGCAGCCCCGGCGTCTTGATCAGGGAGAAATGAAAACGGGGACGGGCACTCGCCTGGTGGCAAGTGCCGGTCCCCGGTGAATTCCGTCATGGCCTAGAGCAGTCCAGCGATCGGCTGACCGAAGTAGATGTTGTGCGGCCGATCGACCTCATCGGCCCAGACCGCATCCCGCGGGATGCCCAGTCCGCTGTAAATCGTCGCCGCCATGTTCTCGGGCTTCTGAGGATCCGAGGCCGGGTACCCACCAACCTTGTCCGAGGAACCGACGACGTTTCCGCCGCGGATTCCACCACCGGCAAAGAACAGAGTCTGCACCGCACCCCAATGGTCCCGCCCGGGTTCCCTGTAGTGTTCGGGCAGGGTCGAGAGCTTCGGCGTGCGACCGAATTCGCCGCCCATCACGATCATGGTCGAATCGAGCAACCCGCTGTCGTCGAGATCGTCGAGCAGGGCCGAGATGGCCCGGTCGGTCGGAGGCAGCAACTTCTCGCGCAAACGCCAGAAGGCCTCACCATGGGTATCCCAGCCCTCGTTATTGCCAAGGTTGACCTGGACCATCGGCACACCCGCCTGGGCCAGGCGGAAGGCCATCAGCAGGCTCCAGCCGAAGCTGTTCCGGCCGTAGCGTTCCTGCAGTTTCGTGTCGGTGGTGGTGACGTCGATCGCACGCCGCACCTCCTGGCTGGCCAGCAGGGAAATCGCGCTTTGGCGATGCAGGTCGTACGACTGGCCGGCCGCGGACTCCTCGAGAGCTTTCCGCTGCTGGTCGATCGTCGTCAAGAGATCCAGGCGGTTGCCGAAACGGCCGCCACTGACCTCGCCGGGCAGCTTCAGGCTCGGGGCCTGGAAGACCTTCGGAGGGGTCGAGGTCGCCTTCTTCATCGGCAACTGATGAAACGTGTACTCGGGATAGGCTCCTCGCCAGAACGGATCGCCGTAATGGGTTGCCTCGATGATGAACGGATCGCGATCGGATCCCATCTGGCCACCGAAAGCACCGGGGATCGTCCCGCCGGACCAGTGGACCAGTTTCTCTGGAAGCATCACCGCCGGAGGCAGGTTGTTTGGCAGACCGGCCGAGTAACGCGGGACGGCGTCACCGACAATCGAGGAGATCGAGGGCCAGTCGTTGGGCCGCGGCTTGCGGTCCCCCTTGAAACCAGCCGACTTGACCGAACGGCCGGTCAACATGAAGTAGTGGCCCAGTGTGTGGCCGTTGGTCGGATGTGTCAGCGAGCGGACCAGCGCCCAGTGGCGGCTCCGCTGGGCCAGCATCGGCAGGTGTTCACAGATCTGGATTCCCGGAGTCGCCGTATCGATCGGGTTGAACTCACCCCGGATCGTGTCAGGGGCATCGGGCTTGGGATCGAAACTGTCCTGCTGGGCCAGTCCGCCGGAGAGAAAAATGTAGATGCACGTCCTGGACGTGGCGGGAGTGGCCTGCGATTCGGAATTGGCCGCCCGCAGGGCTTCCAGATGATTCGTCCCCAGCCCCAACAGGCCGATCGCACCAGCCTGGACCGCCGTGCGGCGATTCATCCCCGGGTGTTGCCAGCGTCCGGAACTCATGTTGGACCTCCGTACATCAGTCGAGAAAGCGGGAATCGGACCCGATAACGCTTTCGCATCGATCCCTGATTATATGTCGACCACACACGGATGTCTGCATCAACCGGCCTGCTTGACCTGCCGCCGAAAACTGGTCAGCACACGCTCGGTGTACCCGTTGGGTTCGTCACGACCCTCGAAAACCAACGCCAACGCGGCCCGGTAGGCCAGCCCGTCCAGGGACGGGGCCATGGGCGTGTAGGCCGAATCTCCTGCGTTTTGTTCATCGACAACCGCCGCCATCCGTTCGAATGTCGAACGGACTTGCTCGTCGGTGACCAGCCCGTGGTGCAGCCAGTTGGCGATGTGCTGGCTGGAAATTCTCAACGTGGCGCGGTCTTCCATCAGCCCGACATTGTTGATGTCGGGAACCTTCGAGCAGCCAACGCCCTGGTCGATCCAGCGGACGACGTAGCCCAGAATGCCCTGGACGTTGTTGTCGAGTTCCCGGGTGACCTGGTCCTCATCGGGCCGGTCGTCGCCGAGCAGGCACGGGGAAAGCACGTCGGCCAGTGAGGCCGACTGCCGGTCGGCCAGTTCATGTTGTCGCGCTGCGACGTCGACTTCGTGATAATGCAAGGCGTGCAGTGTGGCGGCCGTCGGCGAGGGGACCCAGGCGGTGTTGGCCCCGGCCAGGGGATGTCCACTCTTGGCCTCGAGCATCGCGGCCATCAGGTCGGGCATCGCCCACATGCCCTTGCCGATCTGAGCGGTCCCACGGAAACCGGTCGCCAGGCCGACATCGACGTTGTGATTCTCGTAAGCCGGCAACCACACCGCGTTCTTGATTTCCGGCTTGGCCACCACCGGCCCGGCTTCCATCAAAGTGTGAATCTCGTCACCGGTCCGATCCAGGAATCCGGTGTTGATGAACACGACCCGTTGCCGGGCAGCCCGGATGCAGGCAGCCAGGTTGACCGTCGTCCGGCGTTCTTCGTCCATGATGCCAATCTTCAGCGTGTTGGGCTCCAACCCCAGCGCCGCCTCGACCCTCCCGAACAGTTCCACCGTCGACGCCACTTCCTCGGGGCCGTGCTGCTTCGGCTTGACGATGTAGACGCTGCCGGCACGCGAGTTGCGAACCGTGCCCAGGTCCTTCAAATCGTGAATGGCCGCCAGGGAGGTGAACATGGCATCGAGATAACCCTCGGGAATCGGATCACCCGAGGCCGTCGTGACCGCGTCGGTATACATGTGGATGCCGACGTTGCGGACCAGCAACAGGCTGCGACCGGGCAATGTCAACGTGCCGCCACCAGGAGCGGTGTAGCTGCGGTCGGGATTGAGGCGACGGGTGATCGACTCTCCGCCTTTCTGGAACTCCACCTCCAGATCGCCCTTCATCAGGCCCAGCCAGTTGGCGTAGACCAGTCGCTTGTCCTGGGCATCGACGGCGGAGACCGAATCCTCGCAGTCCTGGATGGTCGTCACGGCCGACTCGAGTACCACGTCGTTCACGCCGGCCGGATGAGCCGCTCCGACGGGGTGTTCGCGATCGATGGCGATCTCGACATGCAATCCGTTGTGAGCCAGCAATACGCACGACGGAGACTCAGGCGAGCCATTGAACCCGGCCAGCCCCTCCGGGTCGGCCAGACCGGTGGTTGTTCCACTCGAGAGTTCGACAACCAGTTGGTGCACGCCGTCGATCGAATCGAGCCGATAACCCACCGCGTCGGAATGGCTGGCGTCGGCCAGGGGCACGTGCTGGTCCAGCAGCGAAGCGGCATGAGCCACCACGCGGGCCCCGCGGGCCGGATCGTACCCCGATGTCGACTCCCCCTCCTCCCATCCAAGCACGTCGGTACCGTAGAGCGCATCGTAGAGGCTGCCCCAGCGAGCATTGGCGGCGTTCAGGCAGTACCGGGCGTTGTCGACGGGAACGACCAGTTGGGGTCCGGCGATCGTGGCGATTTCCGGATCGACATTGGTCGTTTCAATGGTGAAGGGGCCGTCATCGTCAACCAGGTATCCGATCTCGGCCAGGAAATCACGGGCCTCCTCGCCGGTGAAACCGGCTTGCTGACGATCGGAGTGCCAGGCGTCGATCTGCTGCTGCAGTTCGTCACGGCGGTCCAACAACCGACGGTTGCCCGGCTCGAGATCGGAGACAATCTGCCCCAGGGCGGTCCAGAAGTCCTCCGGATCGACTCCGGTTCCCGGTGTGATCTCGTCGCGGACCAGTTCGAACAAACCCGCATCGACCAGAAGTCCACCCACCTCAACGCGTTCGCCTGTCATCGTGTCCTCTTGGTGCTTTCAACAGTTGTTCATCAATGATTGTCACCGGTTGTGCCGCGCACGAGCCCAGCGATGCTACCGAAAATCGGCCCGAGCCAACACCGACCGATGACGGGGTCGCCTAGGCCAGGATCTCGCGAACCACCTCGCCTTCGACATCGGTCAGCCGGAAATCTCGTCCGGCGTGTCGGAAGGTCAGTCGCTGGTGATCCAGTCCCAGCAGGTGCAGGATCGTGGCGTGGAGGTCGGGGATCGAGACCATGTTTTTGGCCACGTAGTAGCCGAACTCATCGGTCTCGCCGTATTTCATTCCGCCACGGACGCCGCCACCGGCCATCAGCATGCTGAAAGCATGCGGATGATGGTCGCGACCGTCGCTCCCCTGGGCGGCAGGGGTGCGGCCGAACTCGGTACCCAGCACCACGAGGGTGTCATCGAAGAGCCCGCGACGCTTCAGGTCGGTGATCAACGCGGCAATCGGCTGGTCGATCTTCATCGCGTTCTTGCTGTGGTTGGCTCTCAATCCGCCGTGGGCGTCCCAGTAATTGCGAGGGTAACTGTGGTTGACCTGGATAAACCGCACGCCCGACTCGGCCAGCCGCCGGGCCATCAGGCACTCGCGACCATACTCGTCGGTCGGTCCGCCGCCGATCCCGTACAACGCCAGCGTCTCCTTGGACTCCTGCGACAGGTCGAAGACCTCGGGAATTGCCGTCTGCATCCGGAACGCAGTTTCGAATGCCCGAATCCGGGCCTCCAGCCGTGCGTCGGCCCCGGTCTCGACGAGGTACTCGCGGTTGGCCGTCGCCAGCAGGTCCAGTTGCCGCCGCTGCACGGCCCGGGGACGTCCCGGCACCACGTTGGACACCGCGGCCGTGCGAGGAAACTCGGCATTGCCGTCACCGATGCTGGTCCCCTGAAAGCTGGCCGCCAGGAATGCCGATCCGAAGTTCTGTGTTCCGCCGTGATAGATCGACGGCGTCAGGGTGATGAACCCGGGCAGGTCGCGGTTGTCGGACCCCAGTCCATACAGCGTCCACGCTCCCAGGCTCGGCCGGTTCAACACCCCGTCACCGGTGTTCAACCGCAGGCAAGCCGGACCGTGCGACACCTCGTTGCCACCGCTGATCGAGTTGACCACGCAGACGTCGTCGATCACCGAACCAATCCGCGGAAACAACTCGCTGATTCGCAGTCCACTCTGACCATGCGAATGGAACTTCCAGGGCGACCCCAGCAGATTGCCCGTCACGGCAAACTCGAAATCCGGCTTCTTGAACGGGACCGGCTGCCCGTTCCGCTTGTTCAACTCGGGCTTCTCGTCAAATGTGTCGACATGAGAGATGCCACCATGCAGGAAGAGGAAAATCACCCGCTTGGCCCGCGGTACGAAATGAGGCCGCTTGGGGGCCATGGGATCGACACCTGCAGCCGCCGACTCCTCACCCAGCATCGCGGCGGCCGCGGTGGCACCGAAACCACAGGCGATCCGGCTGAGTGCCCGGCGACGATGGAGCAGGGGAGGGAAAAGGTTGGCTGGCATGGCGACTACTTCAGGTAAAGGAACTCGTTACGACAGAACAGCGTCTGGGCAAATCCGGTCCAGGCAACCAACCGTTTCTCCTCGGGAGTGCCCTTGGTTTCGCCGGCCACCTCGGCGGCCAGGAACTCGGAGACCCGCTTCACCTCCACCGGACGGGGACTGCGTCCCACTGCCAGGCGATACGCCAGGGCGATCCGTGCCGTCTCATCGGCCGCAGGGGACGAGAGTATCCGCGTGGCCAGGGCGCGGGAATTCTCCAGTACGAAGGGATGATTCAACAGGAACAGCGACTGCGACGGCACGGTGGTGTCGTTGCGTCGGGCCACGATCCCGTTGGGATCTGCAGCGTCGAACAACGCAAGGATGTCGGGCATGGCGTTGCGGACAACCGGCAGGAAGACACTTCGCCGCCGGGAATCGCTGTAGAACGGATCATCGGAACGGACGCGATTGGGCCTGAAGGTCGGCCGCTTCTGGTCGATCACCTGGCCCCGTTCGTAAAGGAATTCGCCGGTCTCCGAACCGCCCGGCGTCAGATCCAGCCGCCCGCTGACGGCCAGCACCGCGTCACGCAACGCCTCGGCATCCAGACGCTCCAGCGGCATCGTCCACATCAGCCGGTTGTCCGGGTCGACACGTCGCGCGGCCGCTGCCGACTTCGTGGCTCCCCGGCTGGCCTGCATGTACGTGTTGGAGACCACGATCCGGCGGTGCAGCGACTTGATGCTCCAGCCGTTCTCGACGAAATCGGCAGCCAGCCAATCGAGCAGTGCAGGGTGGCTGGGCAATTCGCCCCGGTTGCCGAAATTGTCGCTGGTGGCGACCAGCCCGGTGCCGAAGTGATTCTGCCAGACCCGGTTGACCAGCACCCGCGCGGTCAATGGATTTTCCGGCGACGCGATCCAGCGGGCCAGTTCCAGCCGGCCGCTCTGGCGGGTCCGCAAGGGCTGGTGCCCCTCGCCGGCAATCACCTGCAGGAACCGCCTGGGAGCAAACACCCCGGGGTTCTTGCGGTCCCCGCGACGGTGCACTCTCAGCGTCACCGGACGGTACTCCACCGGTGCCATCACCATCACTGGCTTCAGCCCGTCAACTTCCAGGTTCCACTCCTGGAACATCGTTGCGTTGCGGTTCTCGTCCTGGAACACCTCGGTGCTGCGGAAGATGCTCGCCAGCGAGTAGTAGTCGACGGTGGGAATCGAATCGAACTTGTGGTCATGGCATCTTGCGCAACCGATCGTGAGTCCCAGGAACGCCCGGCCGGTCACGTCCAACTGGTCGGCAACAATGTCCAGCCGCGACTGCTCCTTGTCGGTCTCGGCCAGCGCCTTGGGCCCCAGCATCAGCAGGCCTGTTGCCACCACAGCGTCGACCCGGGCCTGTCCGGTCTTGCCCGGCAGCAGGTCGCCGGCCAGTTGTTCGATCACGAACTCGCTGTACGGCTTGTCGGTGTTCAGCGACTTGATGACGTAATCGCGGTACCGCCACGCGTACCGCATCACGGCGTTGCCGTCGTTGGCCGTCGACTCGGCGTAGCGAACCACGTCGAGCCAGTGCCGGGCCCAGCGTTCGCCGTAACGGGGCGACGCCAGCAAGCCGTCGACAACAACCCCCAGTGCTTCAACATCACTCCGCCCGTCGGCCAGGAAGGCGTCAATCTGTTTGGGGGTCGGCGGCAGACCGGTCAGGTCAAACGTCACGCGGCGAATCAACGTCAGCCGATCGGCTCGCGGCGAAGGCTCCAGCCCCACCGCCTTCAGCCGGGACTGGACGAACGGGTCGATCGGCGAGACAACTCGGTCGGCGTCGGCCACCTTCGGTATTGCCGGCGACTTCACCGGCCGGAACGCCCAGTAGTTCTTTTCCTTGTCGGTGAACTCGCGTGTGGATGCCAGGTACATCCGCGGAATCTCCACTCCGTGGCGGACCGCCAGTTCGGCCTCCAGGCCCCGTCGCTGCCGGTCGGTCAGCACGCGGTCGAAGACGATCACCTCGGCCAGGTCGCCCTGGAAGCCGGCCGCCCATTGCTGGGGACTTCCCAGTGCCACGCCGTGCTCGGGCCGCATCTGCACATCGGGCACGACCGAGGTGCCCACCGGGTCACGACCCCACACCTGCTGCGAGGACTCTCCGTTTAGCCAAAAGCGGGCTCCCGGTGTCCAGGGCCCCTTCTTGCGGGTGATGATCAGGATGTTGGGCTGATCGTAGAGCACCTGGGCCGACCCCGGCCCCATCGACGCATCGTGGGAAAAGCCACCAGCCAGGTCGAGCTGCTTCGGGCCGGTCTCCAGTTCAATGAGAATCGAGAGTGGCTTCTCGGGATTTCTCGCAGGCCCCGGGTTGCCCACCATCAGGATGCTCTCGTACGTCCGCGACGTGTCGTGGACGTACTGCCCCACAAGGACCACGGTGAAATCGGCATCGCCGGTCAAGCCCAGGCTGCGATCCGGTGATGCTGCCAGTCCGTTGCCATGCGTGAACCGCACGGCCGGACCACCGTTGACCTTGCTCTTTTTGACCAACTGCGGAGCCGTACCGGTGCCGGCCTTGCGGACTCCCCTGGTGATGGTCAGGTCATGTCCGCGGCCGCTGGAATCAGGCCAGGCGACCACCTCGCCCCCGTCGGCAACCTGCAACGTGTCGGCCCGCAGCCAAAGTTTCAGCGACTTGGCCAACTCGGGAGCATTCGGAGCGATCACCTCATCGACTCCGTCGACATCATCGCCGCGGGACGATTCGGCCCCGGTCGCGACCGGCCAGACGGCTCCGTCGGCCACCCACTGTCGCAGCGCCGCGATTTCGGAATCCTTCAACCGGGTCTTGGGCGGCATTTGCTCGTCACCCCGTGCCGTGACACGTTTCAGCAAAAGGCTGGCCCCCGGCTTACCGTGTTCGATCGCCTTTCCCGACTCTCCGCCACGGAACAGCCGCTGCCGCTGATCGACCCGCAGTCCCCTCTCCTGCTTCTTGGCTCCGTGACACGTGCCGCAACGGGCCAGCAGCAACGGACGAATCTTCGACTCGAAGAACTCGATCTTCTTCGCATCAACTTTCCGGACATCCGGTTTTCTGTCGGCCGCAGAGACCGCCGATCCGCCGGCCGAACACGCCAGTACCCCCGACAGCACCGCGGTGGCGATCGTGGCAGTTGGAGACACCATTGGTGGATCCCATCCGGAAGATCTGTTCACATCAAGTCGCATCTGGACGACGCTTCAATCTACCAAAGACCCAAGCCACCGGAAAACAACGCCCCACCATGCACACACCACCCGAACTCTCCCGCCGCACGTTCCTGGCCACCACCGGCGCGGGACTGGTCGGTCCCTGCCTGGCCCGGGCCGACGAACCGCGTCCACATCCTGTGGCCCTCGGTCAAAAACACCACGAGGCAGTCAACCGAAAACGACGGATCGCCGTCCAGTACGACGCCTGGTCCCAGCTGGGACACGACTTCCAGGAATGGCTCGACTACCGGTTCGACTACATCGACGAACCCGGGACCCAGATCGACAGCATCTGGTGGGACATCACCGCGATGGGCAACGCGACCTACCCCAGCAAGATCCTCAAGCCGCTCCGCCAGGTCGGGCTGGACCGCTGGCGGAAGCAGGGCATCGACTGGGTCGGGCGACTGGTCGCCGAGACCCGCAAACGGAAACGGGAGGTCTTCTGGAGTCATCGGATCAGCGAGGTCGAACTCAACGACGACGGCACCGGGGCCGGCTGGAACGGAAAACCCCACCCGATCAAGCAAGCCCACCCCGACTGGGTCATCAAGACCTGGTGGAAACAGGGCCTGTGGAACCTGGCGTCGGCCGGCGTTCGGGATTTCAAGGTCCGAGTGCTGCGAGAACTGGCCACCAACTACGACTTCGACGGATTCCAGATCGATTTCGCGCGTCACATCCCCTGCCTGCCGCCGGGCCGCCAGTGGGAACTGCGTGCCCACGTCACGCGGTTCATGCGAGATGTGCGGTTGATGCTCAAACAGGTGGCGGAAAAGCGAAAGCGGCCCATCCTGCTGGCCGCCCGGATCCCCTGCGACCTGGCCGGCTGCCGACACGACGGGTTCGACATCGCCGAGTGGGCCCGCCAGAACCTGGTCGACATCCTGACCCTGGGCAGTCGCAGCATCGACTGCGACATCGAGGGATTCCGACGACTGACCCGGGGACGCAACATCAAGTTGCAACCCTGCCTGGACGATCACCACGCCACCGACGCCTACCAGTATCCACCGATCGAGTACTTTCGCGGGGTGGCCGCCAACTGGTGGAGGCAGGGAGCCGATAGCCTGCTGACATTCAACTGGTCCAATGCCGATCCCCAGTTTTGCCGCAAGATGGACAAGACCCCCGGACCGCTGTCACACCAGCAGGCCTATCACGAGATCGGCTCGCCCGACTCGCTGAGAGACAGGGACAAGATCTTCGTGGTCCAGCGACGAGGCGGGTACCCGTGGGCCGAGGGGTCCTTCAATCGCAACGACCGGGCCGTCCTGCCGCTGCAGTTGTCCGAAGCAGGCTCAACGGCCACTGTCTCGCTTCGCGTGGGCGATCACCTGGCGACCTCGGCCGACCGGCTCGAACAGGTCCTGCTTCGCCTGATCGTCTTCGGCACCGTCGACAGGAAAACCCTCGAAGTGAAATTCAACGGCGTCCCCACACGCGCAGTCACTCACGACATCAGCTGGAAAGACCGCCAGATCTTCTCGCCCAGGCCACAACCTTCTTCGGGTGGGGCGGACGGATGGAAGATCGATCCGAACCAGAGGCTGACTCGGCTGGATTTCCGCATCCCGCCGCGACTGTGCAAGGCGGCCGGCAACCAGGTGTTTCTCCGGTCGTCCGGGAAGACGACGATCAAGCTCGAAAAGGTGGAGCTGCATGTCGACTACACCTGAAACTGGTTGTGGTGAACCGATCATCTCTCACGGTAGACTCAAAGGACGCACCCGGGCGCGTTGCCCGGACCGGGCGGGGAACTTCACAGCGAGTCAACCATGCGATTCCTTCTGCTGTCGGCCTGCGTGACGAGTGCGGTGATCGGAGTAGCCCGGGCCCTCCCTGCCGCCGACGACAAAGCCGAGACTGCGAAACTGCCCGCCAGCTACGCGCAGGTCGTGCTGCGTGTCGAAGGCATGATCTGACGCGTCTCGTGACCGCTTGCGGTCAAAGAAGTCCAGTCTGGGCTTCCCGGAGTCCTGGATGTCGTGGTCCGCTACGACGAGAAGGATGCCACCGTCAGCTACCTGCCGGGCCAGGCCACACTGGCGAAGATCCTGGAACGGTACAACGACACTCCCTTCACCGTAAGCCAGGCCGAACCGGTCGTCAGTATCACCCGGGCCGGGGAACTGACAGTCCGGGCATGGACCGAACGGCTGACGGACGAAAAGGCCCCCGACCAGGCAAAGCCGGATGCCAAGACGGACACTGCGAAGACGTCACCACCCTCGATCCGCTTGGTCGTCGAGTTGACCGCCGAAAACAACCGGCGGATCAAGACTCCCGGTCTCTCGCTGGCCGGTGCCGCGGGCCTGGGCCTCGAAGGAGACTTCGTCGATGTGGCGTCCGAGAAAAATGCCAAGTCCGGGACTCGGCGTCAGTCACTGCTGCTGCGGGAGTCGGTCAAGCGGCGACCGGGTGAAGCAACGGTGCCGGTGGCCTTCAAGAGCCAGACCGTCGATCGAAACAGCAAACAGGAACGGACGGTCGAGGGCACCTTCGACGTCGTGTTGCTGACTCCCGACGCGAAGCCCGCACGGCCCAGCCTGGCCACCGCCGGTGTCGCCCTGGTGGGCGGCACACTGGAACTGTCGCTGGGGCACCTGTGCGACCAGCGAGGTTGTGTCGGCCACCTGCACAACGCGCTGGGCCAGGTACCCGGACTGGCCGGAGTCCGCCCTCACCCCGACCCGAAACGGCCCCGGGCGACCGTCTTTCTGCGAGCTGGCCAGCCAATCGACCTCTGGGGACTCCGCTCGAGACTGCGCGACCAGGGCGTCGAGGTCACCGGGATCCTCGCGGCCACCCGGACCGGTGATCGCCTGAGAGTCGAACTGCCCCGCTGGAAGACCGAGAAGGACTCCGACGATGCCCAGCAGTGCATGGACTGCCGTGACCGCACGGCCGCGTTGCTCGAAACGCTCAAATGGACCGGCTCGGTCAAGGTGGTCGGGGGCGGGATCGACATCATTCCCAACGGCGAAAAGTCCGGCCCACTCAACCTGTCCGGGCTACTCGAGTTGCTCTCGCAAAGCGGCACGGCTCCACGCCACGCCTGGTGGCTGCCCACCGGAGTCAAGATGCCCAAGGCCGCGCCGGCCCGGGTCATTCGCCCACGAGCCGACCCGATCGTTGGCGGTTCTTCCAGTCACCCGCTGGTCGAGTTCGAGTTCGCCCACAACAGCGGCATCGGCACCGACGTGCAGACCCTGCTGAACGGTCACAAGTGGGCCAGTCGGACCAGTGTCGATTTCGACAAGACCACCGTCGCCCGCCTGGGAATCGGCGACCGACGCTTCGCCAACATCAAGCCGTTACTCAACGAGTTCCGCAACTCCGGTCGCATCCCGCAGCAGGTCCGACTCCGCGAATTCGGGGACATCCGCATCCAGCTCGAGTTCGCTCACATCTGTGGTGATGTCGTCTACTCGAAGCCCCCCAAGAAGAAATCCAAGAAGAAGACGGGCAGCAAGAAGGCGTTCGAACCCAAGCCATTGCGGCCGGCCAAATCGAGCAACGGGCGGAAGGCGATCGAGGCGGCCGTGGCGAGGGTGTCCTGGATCAAGAACGGAAAATTCCACGAGTACCACACTCGGCCGACATTCAACGGGCCGAAAAAACTGTGGCTGGCCTTCGAGACGACCGGTGACGACGTGGTGCGACTCGACCAGCTGGTCGGCGAGCTCCGCCGATCCGGCTTCCCGCCCACCTCGGTGGTTGTCAGCCGCCGCTTCTCGGGACTCCCGTTCGGCAAGTCGATGCCGGGCAACCTGGTCCTGACCGATCCCGAGGGGAAGACGCGGAAACTCGCGTCACTCAGAAATCCCGGCCGTCCGCTGGCGATCGCTTTCGTCGCCCTGACGTCGGGTCGCAAGAAGGACTACAGGGCCAACCCCAAATACTTCGGCCAGTTGTCACGGACAATCCAGCAATACGGGGACCGGGTCGACTTCGTGGCGATCAGCGGGAACAAGCAGGACTCTTTCGACGACCTTGTCAGGTTCTGGAGCAAGACGGATGCCGGGGACGTGCCGTTGTTGGACGACGCCGACGGCCACCTGCGGGCGGCGTTGAACGTTCAGACCGCTCCTGCACCACACCTGTTCGTCTTCGATCGCGACGGCAGACTCCGTTACGCCGGCGACGCACACGACCAATGGAAGAAGAAGAAACCCAAGAACGACTACCTGGCCCAGGCGATTGAACTGGTGCTGGCAGGCAAGTACCTGGCCAACGGTGCTGTCTTCTACAACAAATCGCCATGCAACTGTTCGCACCCCAGGTGCAAGTGTCCCAAATGTGGCTGTGGATCCAGTTGCCGTTGCGCGGTGGGAAACTGTGGAGTGGGTTTCTAGCGAGGTCTCACGACTCGCTTTCCTGTCCGCCATTCTGCGGGAACAGCTCGTCGGTCACCGGACCGGACCGGTCAGAGCGGATCCGGAATTCTTGGCCGAGACGATGGAAACCTGTCAGAAATTCGCTCCGTCATTCGTTGCTCCGTTGTGGTCTTTTCGTTTCCGGTTCTGGAATCTCCAACCTGGCACAACAGGGAGAAATGCGGGTAAGACACCGCCGATTTTTTCGGCGGTGCCCTCTGAAGCCCCCACTTCAGAGGGCCCGCTCCCCCTTGCCAAACTGTTTGATTACACTGCCGTCGGCGGGAGTTGGTCATCAAAAACCAAGAGGAACCGATTCACGTGAAGTGATTGTGTTTTCTCGTCGTCACACAGCGAAACCAGGTTCAGCAATGACGCGTACTGCACTTGCGTTGACTCTCGTGGCCGTCAGTTTCCTGAGTCTCTTCCGCACCCGGGATCGGGCGGAAGCGGAACCCACAACTCCCAGGCCCCCGGCAACCGAAACGGCCACGGCTGCCGGTCATTCCTCGTTCATGAGCCCGCACGCGTCGCCGATCGCCCTGGCCGGCGGCCTGGTCTTCGTGACGAACACGCCGGCCGACACCGTCGACGTCATCGACCCGACCACCCGCAAGGTCGTGTCCCGCGTCCCGGTGGGGGTCGACCCCGTGGGACTGGCGGTGCGACCCGACGGCAAGGAACTCTGGGTCGCCAATCACGTCTCGGATTCGGTCAGCGTAATCGACATCGACTTCGACAGCCCGACGTACCTGCGAGTCATCGCCACAGTTCAGGACTTCCATCCGACCACCCGGGCGACGCGTTTCGACGAGCCCGTCGGTATCGCCTTCGCCGGAAACCGAAAGGCCTACGTGGCGCTGTCCTCGGAGAACACCATCGCGGTGGTCAACGTCCAGGACCGCCGCATCACCAAGCGACTGCCGATCAATGCCCAGGACCCCCGGGCCATCACCGTTCGAGACAACCGGCTGTATGTGATCCCGTTCGAATCCAACAACAAGACGCAGCTCTCCGGCGGCAGCAAACCACTCGACGGCAAGCTCAAGACTTTCGATGCCTGGGAGCACTCGATCCGACACAACAACGTGTTGTCGCTGGGTCACGTCGTCGACATCATCAAGCACCCTCGTGTCCCGGATCGGGATCTTTACGTCTTCGACACCCGGACCGACCGGTTGATCAAGGTGGTCGACAGCCTTGGCACGCTGCTCTACGGGGTCACGGTCGATTCCACCGGGCGCGTCTTCATCGCCCAGGCCGATGCACGCAACGACGCCAACGGAAAATCGGGCACAAAGAAGCACGGGCTGAAAGAACTCGAGAACCGTGCCTTCCTGAACCAGGTGACCAGCGTCGCCTTCCGGGATGGGGCACCGCCGAAGCCGAAGTTCATCGATCTCGAACCCCTGCCCCCCAAGCACCCCGAGTCGGGACAGGCCCTGGCCACGCCGTACGCGATCCAGGTCAGCGACGACGATTCCACCCTGTTCGTCTCTGCCGCCGGCTCGGACAAGCTCTTCACCGTCGATGCCCAATCGGGACAGGTGCTGGGGCGAGCTGATGTCGACGCGGTACCGCGGGGAATCGCCCTCGAGTCGACCGACGACGGCAAGGCCACGACAGCGTGGGTGCTCAACGCCGTCGCCAACACCGTGTCCCTGGTCGACGTCTCCGACCCGACCTCGCTCGAAGTCACCGCGACGGTCCGGCTGGAAGATCCAACCGACCCGGACGTCAAGCGGGGACGGATCGCCTTCAACACAGCTTCTGCCTCCACAACCGGCACGTATTCGTGTGCCAGTTGTCATCCGGACGGCCACACCGACCAGTTGCTCTGGGTTCTGAACACCCCGATCGTCACCGGCGGCAACCAGATCATGCCTCGCTCGACGATGCCGGTTCGTGGTCTGCGTGACACCGAACCGTATCACTGGGACGGCATTCCCGGTGATCCCTACGGCGGGAACAACAGCGCCAACATCCGCCGAAAGGTCAAACCCAACAGCCGCCTGGGAGATCCCGAGAGCGCCGCCCGGCACCTGATCGACGGGGGATTGGCCAACACCATGATGATGGTGGGCGACTCGACGCTGAACGACGAGGGCAAGGCGGGCGAGTTGTCGGCCAGCCAGCGGGACGCAATGGCCAAGTTCATTCTCAGCGTCACCTATCCTCCCGCACAAAGACGCGCCTACACCAACGTGGTGTCGACCCGGGCCAGAAACGGATTCGAACTGTTTCACGTCAAGGGGGACAACGATCCCGGCAAGCGCAGGCCCAACATCTGCGGAAACTGCCACCGGATGCCGTTCCTGGTCAGCACCAACACGCCGGGAACCGGGATGGACGCCCCCACCTGGCGCGGGGCCTACGACCGCTGGCTGATCCTGCCGCAGGGACGGCTGAACATCATCGGCTTCGATTTCTACCGGAGAATCGCCGAACAGGGTGCCCCCGAACGCCGTGTCTGGCGGATGTCGTGGGGCAGCCGGCGACGATTCGACCCGGTCTGGGACATGGTGCTGGAGAACAGCACCGGATTCTCCGGATCATTTGCCCGACAGGTCACTCTCAATCGCACCTCGGCCCAGGATGATCGGACCTCCGACCTGCTGGATGCCCTCGAACAATCCGCCGGTGAAGGTGCCGTCACGCTCCAGGGCAACGGCGCGTTCATCGATGACACGAAAGCCACGCCGGTGACCCTGGAGTACGGACATCGGGACGGCAAAGCGGCCTACGTCGAGACCTCCGGAGACCGCCGGTCGTTCACTCGAGAAACTCTGGTGTCACTGGCATCGACCGGACGGCTGGTCGCCACCTTCACCGCCGGACTTGGCACCCGGGTGGATCTCAACCATCCTCAGCCGGCACTCTGGACACCGGGACCCATCCATCCGCAACGAGGACGCCAGAAGTTTCCCGTCCTCCGCAAGGGCACGCCCACGATGACCATCAGTGGACGGCACATCCGCAAGGGAGCCCAGGTGATCGTCGACGGGCGGCGAGTTCCCGGCTCGATCCAGGTCAAGCGGGACGTCGTGACCATCGCGCTGACAGAGCTGCCCACCGACGGCATGCATCTGCTGCAGGTCCAGAACCCCGGTGGGCTGTTCAGCAACGACTTCATCTTCTTCGTCGAAGCGGCCAAGACAGAGACCACGGCCGACCCGGTGGGAACGTGGCGACTGGCCGTGAAAAGCAAGAGCCGGCCGGACCGAGACCACATGTACTCGATCCGAATCTCCCGGGAAGGTGGCAAGCTGGTGGGTGTGCACACCCGTTCCAAATCCAGGACCGCCAAGGCCACCTCTGTCACGCTGTCGGGCTCGGAATTGTCCTTCACGGTCCCCAGGAACAGCAAAATGATCATGGCCTACAAGGGAACGATCGCCGGGGATTCGATCAGTGGTTCCATGGAGTACCGGCCAAAGGACGGCTCTCCCAGTCGCCGCAAGTTTTCCGGTACGCGGGAAAAGCGGTGAGTCCCATCTGTCCAGAAGTTCTCGAGAAACCGTAACGGCTTTTCCAGCAAGGGATGGTTTCTCCCCGTACTCGGAAACCTGCAAACAACTCCTCCTTCATTGATTGGGATCTCAAAAATGTCCCGTTTGACTTTCGCGTTCATGCTGTCGGCCCTGGTCTGCTCGACAGGCTTCTCCCAGGATACTCGAACCGGGAAGACAACCGAAAAACGCGGCGAGTCCCGCGTCCAAAAGAGGGGGGAGGAAGCGCGTGGCGGTGAGAATCCCCGCTCGAACCGGTCCGAATCCCGGCGGTCCGACTCGGATCCGCGTGCGGCTTTCCGCAAGCGACTCGGAGAATTGATCGAGAAGGGCAAGCTGACCCGCCAAGAAGCCTCACAGCTTTACACCCTCGCCTTTCCCGAACGAAGTCGTGATCGAGGTGCTGGTCGCGGAACCGAAAAGCGATACCGCAACCGTCGCAAGGTGGAGGTCAAGGACCCCGCACAGTTCAAGACAGCAGAAGGCAAGACGCTGTTCTCGGGACCGCAGCCGGGAGAGAAGATCCCGCCCTTCCAGGTCACCGGTTTGGTCGGCGACTTCGACGGCAAAAAGATCGATCCGGTCAGCCTGGCCGGTGGAAAACCACAGGTGTTGATCTTCATGGACGGGAACAGAGTGGGACTTCGCGGCCTGTTCGGCCTCGCACGGATGGTGTCTCAAATCAAAGAAAAGTCGGACAACGGACTCCATTTCTCGGCCACTCTGCTGGGTGACGATCCCGCCGAGTTGTCGCAGTTCGGCAAGCGATTCGGCAGCCGGCTTTCCGGTCTCGTGATGGCCGCCTCCCAGGATGGTCGCGACGGCCCCGGTGCACTGGGCCTGAATCGAACCATCTCGATGACCGTCGTGGTGGCCAAGGACGGAAAGGTCACGCACAACTTCGTGTTCCCACAGTCCATGCTCTACCCCGATCCCCACGTCCTGGGTGCCATTGCCGGTGCCATCGGGCAAAAACGGGAAACGGTCGCGAAATGGTTGAACGAAGAACCGGCCGTCGCCGCACCCGCACGACGGCCATCGCGGAAGGATCTCATCAAGCGGTTCGACAAAGACGGTGATGGCAAGCTGAACGAGGAAGAGGGCCGAGCGGCCCGCAAGGCCCTGCAACGCAAGTAGTCGTCTGCAAGTCGAACCGCTTTCCCGGTCCGAGAGAGCTGATGCCGTCGATCCGGTCCCCATTCCGCGTTCTTGCCGTCCTGGCCATTCTCGGTTCGGTTGGTTTTGCCCAGGAGAGTCGTTCCAGGGCGAAAGCCACCGTGCCCGAGACCGCGACGATTGATTTCGAGAACGACCTGATCCCGATCTTCACCAGGTACGGCTGCAACGCCGGAGCCTGTCACGGGGCGGCCATCGGCCGTGGCGGCTTCAAGCTCTCGCTGTTCGGTGGCAATCCCCGGGCCGATTTCGATGCCATCGTCAGGCAACTCGAGGGCAGTCGCATCAACCTGGCCCGTCCCGAGCAGAGCCTCATCATTCTCAAGCCGACCGAATCGATCACCCACGGTGGTGGAGAGCGTTTCGACCTGGACCACGACGGCACGAAGCTCCTGCTGAAGTGGATTCGCCAGGGAGCTCGCCTGGTCACCCGGCGGACTCTCAAACGGGTAGAGATTTCTCCGAAGAAACACGTGGGGAACTCCCTGGGCCAACCGGTCACGCTGCGGGCCACCGCCCATTTCTCCGACGGCAGCAGCCGCGACGTGACACGGTGGACGGTCTTCCAGCCCGAGGACTCCTCGGCGGTCAGCATCGATCCCGAATCAGCCCGATCTCGCGTGCTTCGCCGCGGCCGACATATCGTCGTCGCCCGGTACCTGACCGAAGTCGTTCCGATCGAGTTCATCGTCCCGTTGACCGATTCGCAGGTCGACTTGGCAGCCGAACCCAGGCGAAGTTTCATCGACGACGAAGTCCTTGACTCTCTGACGACTCTCGGACTGCCCGTCTCCCCGATCGCCGATGACGCCACCTATCTGCGTCGGCTGACACTCGACCTCACGGGGCGACTGCCAACGATGGCCCGAGTGCGAGCCTTCCTGGCAGACGTGAACCCGAAGAAACGGCAAGCCTTGGCAGACGAACTGCTGGGATCCGAAGCCTTCACCGAATACTGGACCCTGCAACTGGCCACCCTTTTGCGGATTCGTCCTCAAAGCGGGGGGGAGGTCGAGGGAGACAGCCAGGGAGCGGCAACGTACCACGAGTGGCTCGCCGAACAAATTCGAGGTGGTGTCGGCTACGACCAATTGGCTCGCAGCGTGATCCGCGCCTCCGGCGACTCGCACGAGTACGGACCCGCCAACTTCTACCGCACCACCGGAGACCCCAGGAAACAGGCCGAGTTCATGAGCGAGTTGTTCATGGGCAGCCGACTGCGTTGTGCAAATTGCCACAATCACCCGCTCGACCGTTGGACACAGGACGATTACCACGGACTCGCCGCGATCTTTGCCAAGATCGATTCCGGACGGGTGATTGAGATCAATCCGGGCGGGCGGGTGATTCACCCCAGGACACTCGAGACGGCGGTCCCTCGCATCCCCGGCGAACAGTTCCTTCCCAAGACGATCGTCGATGGACGAGACGAACTGGCAAAATGGCTGACAAGTCCGGACAACCCGTACTTCGCCAGGGCGATCGTGAACCGGTTGTGGAAGCGGATGATGGGCCGGGGACTGGTCGAGCCAGCCGACGATTTCCGTGCGACGAATCCGCCAACTCATCCAGTACTGCTGGACAAGCTGGCCGATGACTTCGCCGAAAACGGCCACAAGCTGCGACACACATTGAAGCTGATCGCCGGCAGCGCCAGCTACGCCCGCAGTGCGAACGCGACGCCGGTGAACAAGTCGGATGACCGCTTCTATTCACACGCCATCCGGCAACGGCTGGAACCCGAAGTGCTCGCCGATGCGATTTCGGACGTGCTCGGCGTGGCCGAGCGTTACGGCGACGAACCCTCGGGCACCCGCGCCGTAACTCTGGTCAATCCGAAAACCCCGTCCCTGTCCCTGGACATCCTCGGCCGGTGCGGCCGAGACGAGTCGTGCGAAAGCTCGGCGGCCCCGGGAGGCCTGCCCCAGAAACTGCACCTGTTCAACGGGCCACTGATAAACGCTCGTATCGGCGTTCCCGGCAGCCGGCTGAGCCGGCTGGTTGCGGCGGGCACGTCGCCCGCGGAGATCGTCAACCAGTTCTACCTGGTCGCACTCAGCCGTCATCCCACCGACCGGGAAACACAACACTGGAAAAAACAACTGGACGCCATCACCACCGCCGACGGGAAACGGGAATTCCTCGAGGACTTCGTATGGGGTCTGTTGATCTGCCGGGAATTCGTCACGAACCACTAGTTAGCCACCAGGCACCGAATTCGGCGTCCGCAGAGACGGTCGCTGCCCGAAGTGGAGACAGAAGACCATGAACGACGCCACGCGATGCGACGGCGTGACCCGTCGCGACCTGCTGCGAGTCGGCGGTCTCACGGCCCTGGGATGGGGACTCGGCGATTTCTTCCGCCTGCAACACCTGTTTGCGGCCGAGACGTCTCCGGTTGCCAAGGCGAAATCCTGCATCCTGATCTGGCTCGACGGCGGCCCCAGTCACATCGAGAGTTTCGATCCCAAGCCGGACGCTCCTGAAGAGGTACGTGGTCCACTGAAGACCATCTCCACCAACGTCTCGGGCGTACGAATCAGCGAATGCCTCGAACAAACCGCCGGAATGCTCGACAAGCTCGCGATCATCCGCTCGATGACCTCGCCGCTTGGAGAACACAACTTCGGCACGCACTACCTGATGACCGGCTACAAGCCGTCTCCGGCCCTGGCCTATCCGACGCTCGGCGCCACCGTGGCTCACCTGAGAACTTCGGCCGGTGTGCTGCCGCCCAACATCGCGGTCCCCACTTTCACCGGCAAGGTTTCCGGCAACGGCTACCTGCCACCGGCCACCCAGCCATTCTCCGTGGGCGGCAGTTCCAACCGTCGCGACCGGAACAGGTCCAGCCTCAAGGTCCGCGACCTCGACTTCTACCGCGGCCTCGACCTGACACGTCTGAATCGTCGGCGGCAAATCGTCCGCGCGTTTGACGACTTCAGCCGTGCCAAGGATGCCGCGACACCAACCGCCACCGATCCGGACCTCGAACGAGCCTACAACCTGATCGCGTCGCCAAAGGCCAAGCGGGCGTTCGCGTTGACCGAGGAATCCGAAGAAACCCGACAGCGGTACGGTCGTGGGAACAGCATCGGCCCCAGTTGCCTGATGGCCCGACGACTCGTCGAGCGAGGTGTTCCATTCGTGACGGTCAACAGCACCGGATGGGACTCTCACCAGGACATCCTCAAGCTGAAGCAACGCTATCCCACCGACAAGAATGCCCCGCTTCCTTCACTCGACCGCGCACTCACTGCGCTGATCGGCGACCTGGACGACCGCCGGCTTCTCGACGAGACGCTGGTGGTGGTGATGGGCGAGTTCGGCCGCACCCCGAAGATCAACTCGGCCGGGGGACGGGATCACTGGCCCAACGTGTTCAGCGTTTTGCTGGCCGGCGGCGGAGTGAAGGGTGGCCAGGTCATCGGCAGCAGCAATGCGCTCAGCGAGTATCCGAAAGACCAGCCGGTCACACCTGCGGACCTTGCCGCCACCATCTACACCCTGCTCGGCATCGATCCGAATCAGGAACTACAGACCGCCGATGGCCGCCCGGTTCGTGTCGCGAGAGACGGAGCCCGGGTCATTGACGGGCTGATCGGATAGTGGCCGGTCGATTGAAAAACAGTCCGCTCGCGACTCGACTCACCATGA
>PBOJ01000117.1 GCA_002724315.1 Planctomycetaceae bacterium
CTCCAGCGACTGCCAGTTGGGGAAATTCATTCGGTTCGATGTACTTGTTCTTGTTTTCATCAGCGACGCGGAATTTGAGACGAAAGAACTTGGTGGACAACAGGCGATCCGACCGGGTGTTCTTGGCCTTCAGTTGCACGGTCCAGCCACCCCAGGGGCGAGACAGCCGGGCGAGTCCACGACTTGTCGGACCGCCAACGACTGTCAAACGGGTCCGCCGGGTCCGAGGATCGGGAAGCGATGCGTCGATTGTCTCGTGAGGCGTCGGATGCTGCAGGTACCGGAGCAACTCGGCTCGATCCAATCGTCCATTGTCATCATGGTCGACGGAGCGAATTCGCCTGGACGTCAGCCCCAGTTGCTTGCCGGTGAGTGTCGCGCTGGCGTCAGGGGTGTGGACTTGGCCATAGACGGCGATCAGTCGGTCACAAAGAACCCGGTGGTTGGCGGTGAGCAGGGCGACGAACGGTTGCGATTCGGCACGGGTCGCTTCGTATCGGAGAGGATCGAGTTCGTCGATGCTGACCGTCTCGTCATCATCGATGTCCAGGCGACCCAGGCGCCGTGTGCCGTTGTGGATCTCTCCGGAAACGAGTTTTCCGTCAGAGTTGGCATCGAGTCGCATGAACAGTTTGGCCGAAAGCGTCGCAGCCTGGGATGGGACGTTGACGGCGAAGGCCGCCCCCAGCGCGCCTTCGACGACGTGGGCGAACTCGAATGGTGAGAGTCGGTCATCGGTGGGAGTGGTGTCGAAGTCCTTCCAGGTCCTGGGAAGCGTCCGAAACCGCGACGCGATCTCGCCCAGTCGTTCGACCTGCGTGACTTCCTCGCGGGTCAGGAAGTTGTCGCGTTTCCGATCGAGCGTACGGAACAGTTGCATGGCGTAGCGGTGACGAAACGAGCGGATTCCGCTGTCGCCGATGCGAACCCGGAAACGGACCACAACCGGGTGCTCGGGGGCAAAACAGATCAGGTCAAAGTGATCGGTTTTGGATCGCACTGGCCGGGTGTCGTCGTTGGTGGGCTTGTCTTCGGCCGTGACGGACCGGTTTGTGCCCAGGCACGCGGCCAGGATCACCGCCGAAACGGTCAGCGTGATTCCCAGTCGATGGCAGTCGGTGGGGCGAAACATGAGCCGGGTCCGTTCGAGTGAAATCGGGACGGTCCGAGGTCCTGGTTGAGAACGGTTTTCACCACGATCGTAGTTCGGCTGCGAGGGGCGTTCAACGTCCGGTTTCGCCCGGCCGTCGTTCGAGCCATTGCAGCAATGCCCAGGCGGCCAGCAGGCCGAGGATCATTCCGGCCAGGCCGCCGCCGCAGATGTCGGACGTAGAATGCACGCGGAGCAGGTGGCGCGACCAGCCCACCAGAACGGACCATGGCAGAAACAGCCAGGTCATCCAGTGGGGCCGTCCGCCGAATCGAGAGCCGAGTACGGTGAAGACGGTTGCCAGGGTGACCGTCGCAAGCGTGTGTCCCGAGGGAAACGCGTGTCCGGTTTTCGCCAGCCAGTGTGCACGGACCAAGGGATGGAGGCCGGGGATCCGCGATGCGGCGGGTTCGGCGTTGAACAGGTGGCCGAGTTCTTCTGTTCTCTTCTTCTTTGTGTCCAGGAGATAGAACTCCTCGACGGATCGGATCACGCCGAGGTTCGCCAACTCACGGATGTGTGGCCGAGCCGTACCGAATGACGGCTTGACCACTCGTTCATTGATCCACGCCTGGGCCGCCAGGACTCCGACCAGTCCGATCAGCAGGGCCAGTGCGGTCGATCGCCGTCTGCCCGCAAACCGTCCGGTGAACGTCAGCCAGGCGACTCCCAGGACCAGGACCACCGGTGTGCCCACGAAGCCGCCGCTGGCCGAAACCGCCCAGGCGGCCAGGGCGAGCGACGAATTCAGATTGATCGCGGGGGCCGCTGCGGACGCCAGAAGCGCCAGCAGTGAACCAGCCATCAGGAGGCCGAGCCAGCCTGGACGCCACGGTCCAACGACCGCCGGGGCGTCGAACGATTGGGTCATCGAATCCTGCCGGGTTGGATCAGCCGGCCTGGATCTCGAACACCGCCTCGACCTCGACGGCCGGTCCGGTTGGCAGTGAGGCGAAGCCCAGGGCGCTGCGAGCGTGGAAGCCGTCGCCGTCCTTGCCAAAGATATCGTGCAGCAGGTCGGAAGCCCCGTTGATCACCAGGTGCTGTTCGATGAAGTCCTGGGTCGAGTTGACACATCCGAGCACCTTGATGACCCGCAGGCCGTCCAGCGTGCCCACTTCACGGTGAACGCTTTGCAGGACCTTCACGATGCAGTCGCGAGCCGCGTCATAACCCTGTTCGACCGAAAGGTCCGCACCGAGTTTGCCCTTCATGTCGCTGGTGTGTCCCGAACTGAACAACAGGTTGCCGGCGCGGGCACAGAGGTTGAGGTATCCGGGTTCCTGGTCGGGGAAGGTCAGGCCCAGTTCCAGTGCTTTCTGTTCAGCTCCCATCGGTGTCGCTCCCAGGTGATTTCGCAGTCTGTGGTTAGGTGATTCCGGGCCAGGTGACCCGTCCATGGCTACAGCATGGCGGATCGACGAGTTGGTTACAAACCAGCGTTTGTGCTGACAAAACGTGCTTGCGAGACTCCGAATCAAGCCCCGGGTCGCTGACGGTCGATGGGAGGAGTGAGGCACCGGTTGATCACGCCCGGATTCGTTACGTGTCACGAGGCCGACAGCATGTTGCGTTCTCTGTTCCTCGCCGTGGGTGTCTTTGTCGTACTTTTGGGATTTAGCCTGTTCCGGGTGGAGGTGGTTGTTCTCAAGGGCGAAGGGGAACTCGAGGATGATTATTTTGGTCTGATCTCGACCGACGACGACGAGCGGCACGTCATCGATCCGCCGGACTGGGCCCCGTTCAGCCTGGTGGCCATCGGCGGAGTGACTTGCCTGTACGCCTTCGCGCTGCCGGCGCGTCGACGGGAGAGCTAGCCAGCGGCTCCCGACAGCGTCAGCACCGACCAGAGACTCGGGTCACGGTCGAAGGGGAACTCCTCGCCGAGTGCCAGGGCCTGGTCTCCCATCTCGTTGTCATGCACACGGTAGGTGAAGCCGATGGCGTCGATCGTCTCGGTGTCCCAGCCATGGAGTGCGGTGGCGTCAATCCATCCCTGCAGCGAGTAACCGTCGTCGGCCAGTTGTGATGCCACCCGCAGGGAATCCGCGGGTGGTGGTGGTGCGTCCTCTCGGGCTCGTGCGATCGGACGTGGGACAGACACCGGTTCGTCTCCTTCATCACCTCCGCCGGAGGGCAGAAAAGTGAAAGCGTGGCAGAACCGTGAGGCACGGTGGATTGTCTGAGTGTTGCGGGTGTCGATCCAGACGGTCAGCCCGTCGGAGGCATCTGGTGAGGACTCGAGACAACGGGCCGGCCGGTTCTTGTCTCGGACCACCAGTTGCACTGCCAGTCCCGTGTCGTGCCACGCCAGCCACACGTTGGCGAACGAGGGTTGTGTGACACCGGTTTCGGATGCGGAGAGTCCGTGGAGACCCGGCAGGGGGGGCAGCTTGTCGAGTGCCGGGAGCGGGTCCTTTTTGCCGGGGGCGGCGGCGATCCGGGCCGCCGCCAACTGGTAGCGAAAAAGAAACCCACCGGGCAGAACTGAAGACATGAGCGTGTTGCGGGTGAAGTCCGCGTTGCGGGAGACATGAGGTGTCGGACTCGAACGTGTATGGTACGCGGCTGCTGTCCGTCTCGACAGTTCGTCTTGTTTATGAGCCAGGAACGGTTCGTCCACAATGCCTGACGCTTCCCGCATCACTGACAGGATGATCCGGGTCCGCGGGGCCTCCGTGCACAACCTGCAGGGATTGGACGTCGATATTCCTCGCGATCGGCTGGTCGCGATCACCGGAGTCAGCGGCAGCGGCAAGAGCACTCTGGCGCTGGACGTCATCTTCGCCGAAGGGCAGCGGAGGTTCTTGCAGGGACTGACGCCGGGCCAACGGAGCCGATTGGATCGGTGGGAACGGTGCGAGGTGGACCTGGTTGAGGGGCTGCCGGCAGCCATCTGCATTGACCAACGCTCCGGATCGACGGCCGCTCGCAGTACGCTGGCGACGACCACGGAGATCCACAGTCATCTGAGGTTGCTGTTTGCACGGGCCGGTTCGGTGCACTGTCCCGGCTGTGGTCAACCGCTCGAACAGCGCAGTCCGCAAGCGATCGTCGACGTGTTGTTGGGACTGGGTGAGAAACGGCGGGTGATGTTGCTGGCCCCGGTCGTCTCTCGCCGTCGTGGCAGCCAGGTCGAGACATTTGAGCAGTTGGCCGGGGATGGATTCGTCCGGGCACGGGTGGACGGACAACTGGTCGAACTGGCTCCTCCGCCCGAACTCGATCCCCGGCGAAACCACTCGATTGACGTCGTGATCGATCGGGTCGTGATCCGTGAGGGACTGGGGGCCCGGCTGCAGGATTCCGTGGAACTGGCCCTGAGGATCGGGTCGGGACGGCTGGTGATCAGTGTTGAGACGTCCGAGGGGGGATGGGATGATTCGCTCTATTCGAGCCGGCTGGCGTGTGCCGATTGCGAGTGGAGTGCACCGCCGGTGGAGCCTCGGACACTGAGCTTCAACAGTCCTGAAGGGGCTTGCGAGACGTGCCGTGGACTGGGGCAGGTGATTCCAGAGGACGAGACGGCCCAGGACGGTGATGCGGAACATTGTCCGGACTGTGACGGGACACGCCTGGGCGAACTGGCTCGATCGATTACCTTTTCCGGTGAGACCATTACCGGCCTTTGTCGATTGACCGTCGGCGATGCACACCGTCGTTTGGCGAGATGGCTTGCCGATCTTGACGAGGACGAGTCACCGCGGTCGATCGTTGCGAAGAAGATCCTGCCTCTTGTCGTCGGTCGGCTGGGGTATCTTGAGCGGGTTGGCCTGGACTACCTGACGCTTGATCGCCGCACACGAAGCCTGTCGGGTGGCGAGTTCCAGCGATCCCGGCTGGCCGGGGCGCTGGGGTCGGGTCTCGTCGGCGTGGCCTACGTGCTGGACGAACCGACCATCGGTCTGCACGCCGTCGACACCGGCCGCCTGGTGTCGTGCCTGGAGGATCTCAGAGACCAGGGCAATACCGTGATGCTGGTCGAACACGATCTCGGCGTGTTGCGCCAGGCCGACTGGATCGTCGACCTCGGTCCCGGGGGGGGGCGCAATGGTGGCCGGCTGGTCGTTTCGGGAACGCTTGATGATGTCCAGGCCTGTGCGGAATCGGTCACCGGGGCTTGTCTCGGTGGGCGTTCGACGGATGGGCCGCGGGTGCGGCGAAGTGCCAACCAGGGCAAAGCGGTGATTGTCCGGAGTGCCAACCTCCACAACCTCCAGAATCTGGAGGTGATGTTTCCACTGGGGGTCCTGTGCGCGGTGACAGGAGTCAGCGGTTCCGGGAAGACCTCGTTGGTCAGTGGCACGCTGGTTCCGTCATTGACGGCCGAGTTGGCCGGTAAAGGAACCGGCAAGGCCGAGCTGGACTGGGTGGGCGAGAAGGACCTCGAGCGTGTTGCGTTGGTCGATCAGTCGTCGTTGGGGCGATCGCCCCGGTCGACTCCGGCCACCTACACGAAGATCTGGGACGAGATTCGTGGCGTGTTTGCCCGGACTCGATCAGCTCGGGCCAAGGGCTACGACGCCCGCCGGTTCAGCTTCAATACTGATCCGGGGCGCTGTGATGAGTGTGGGGGGCGGGGGCACGTGACCATCGAGATGCAGTTCCTTCCCGACCTGGTTGTGTCCTGTCCCGAGTGTGACGGGCAACGGTTCAACCCCGAGACATTGCGGGTGAAGTACCGCGGCAAGAGTGTGGCCGATGTGCTCTCGATGTCGGCCGGTGAGGCGGTGGGGTTCTTCGAAAACCATCCGCGGGTGGTCTCGCTGCTGCAGACGCTTGTCGACGTCGGACTGGGCTACCTGGTCCTTGGTCAACCCACGGCGACATTGTCGGGAGGCGAGGCCCAGCGGGTTCGGCTTTCAGCCGAATTGGGCCGGAGACGACGAGGTTCGACTCTCTTTGTCCTGGATGAACCGACCACCGGGCTGCACGCTGCCGACGTGGAGAGATTGATCGATGTCCTGGATCGATTGGTCGACTCGGGACATTCGGTGGTGGTGATCGAACACCATCCCGAACTGATCTCCTCAGCCGACTGGGTGATCGACCTGGGGCCTGGTGGAGGTGATGGAGGAGGCCGGGTGGTTGCAGCGGGGACGCCTGGCGAGATCGCGAAAAATGCCGAATCGGCCACCGGTCGCGTCCTGGCTGACACGTTGGCCCACGCGGCGGCGGGGCGGCCATGAGGTCCGCAATGACGTGTGGCCAATGACCCGTCACGAGTCATTGGCCACATCGGTTTCCGGATTGTCGGTTTACGACTTTTTGGCTGCCGCCTCGGCCTCTTCTTCCTCCTCCTCCTCCTCCTCCTCTTCCCAATTCATCACCTGTTCCTCGAAGTCCGTCACGATGCTCTTCTCTTCGTCCGCTTCGTCGTCGACAACCTCGTAGCCGCCTTCGACCAGCAGCGTGGCGTGGTCCGAGGCGCGGTCGACTTTTCCGTCGTCGGATACGGCCCGCCACCACTGGAGGTGGGGCCATTCGCGACGGACGGTTTTCATGCAGGTCAACATGGCACGACCTTTCGAACCCGCACTGAATCCCGCACGGCGGGCGATCGTCGTATAGGTTCCGATTTTCGAGGCTCGCTTGAGTTCCCACAGAACTTCGGCGACTCCCTGTGCCCGTGTCGATGTCATCAGTCGTCTCCCCGAACTATGCGACGGTTTCCGGCAGGATTTGCATCCACAAATCAGCCTGCTAGGGTCCATTGTATCGGCCGTAGGAGAACTCCTCAACGGCTCCATTCGTCTCCAGTCCACCTGGACCCAGGTGGATACCCGACAAATCCCGGCAGAGCTATGACCGAGTGGTACGATGACGACGGCGTGCGGTTTGCCTACCCGGAATCGTGGGAGTTGATCCGCGAAGAGACCGACGGCGGAGTGACGTTGACCGTCAACGCCGACGGCACATCGTTCTGGACCTTGGCTCTTTATCCCAGCAGCGTGTCTTCGGCGACGGACATGATCGAATCGGCGGTCACAGCCTACCGCGAGGAGTACCCGGAATCGGACGTGTATCCGGTTGAAGGGTCGCTGTGTGGCTTTCCGTGTGAGGGGCGGGATGTCGAGTTTGTTTGTCTGGAGCTGATAAACACCGTTTCGCTGCGTGCGTTCGAGACTCCCGGGTTCACCGCGATGGTGCTTTTCCAGGGCACCGATCATGAACTTCGTGAGACGCGACCGGTTCTCGAAGCGATCACCAAGAGCCTGGCTCTGACGATGCCGACCGTTTGGTCCGGCGAACTGAGTGATGGGCGGGATTTCGAGTGAACCTCGGTCTGGTTGGCTCCGACGTCCCGGAAAAATGCCCAGGGATTCTCGGCACCGGTGTCGCCGTCCCGGCGTTGACCAACTGGAAGGCTTGGCTGTATCGCATCGCGGCGATCTGACGTACCAAAGTGTTCTCGTGGGTGCGACGATCGGCGGTATTCTCACGCCGGCGTCCTCGGACGGGTGTTGTCGAGTGTCGAAAGGGGCGAGGATCGCAGGGCGATTCGTGAACTGGCTGCCGAGATCCACGAGGCGAAAATGACGAGTGACTGAGCCGGCCCTCACGGAGTGGCGGGAAAGCGGCTTGTGGAAATCGCGGTGGTGACGGACAACCGGCCGTTGTCTGATACCGTCACACTCACCGCACCGTGACTTCGGGTGCTGAGAATCACCGGGCCGGGGCCGTAACATTGCCGGAGCGCGTCTGTGGTCGAGTCACGTCCGCCGCTGACGATCACCCAATTGGGTTGTGACCAGTTGGCCCACTCCGGGGTGTTGGCCCGTGGGCTACCGTGGTGGGGGGCGAGAATCACATCGAGAGGAAGTGTGAGACTGCCGAGGAGTTGTTGCTGGCCCTCGTCTTCGAGATCTCCGGTCAACAGTATTCGGCGACCCGCGTAAGTGATCTCCAGGACGACACTGTTGCTGTTGTCGGTGGAACCGTGGAAACCGTCGGGGGGGTGCCGCACACGGATCAAAACGTCTGGATCCAGGATCAGATGGTCACCGGCAACAACCAGTTCGACCGAGGCTCCCGCCCGTGATGCGTTGGCGCACAGGTCCACTGTCTTGGGTTGTTGGTCGTCCAGAAACTCGCTGGAAGTGACCAGCGAACCGGTCGGGAATCGTTCGATCAACCAGGTCGCGGATGAGAAGTGGTCGCGGTCGGCGTGCGATATGACCAGGGCGTCGATCCGGCGGTGACGGCGGTGCCAGAGTGCTCGACGGATCGTCTCGCCCAATCGTCGTGAATCACCCAGCGTGCCCGCGTCAAAGAGGAGGACGGATCGGTTTGGGCATTCCAGAAGAATCGCTCCACCGTGGCCCGAATCGAGAACGGTCAGGACCAGCCGGTTGGGCTGTGGCGGCGCGAATGCTGTGGCCAGGCCGCCGGTTAGTGTCGCCGCAATTCCGACAAGGCACAATGACCGCAGTCGCTGACGGCGGCAGGTGACCAACGCCGCGAGAAGGGAGTAAAACAGCCACAACCAGGCCGACGGAGGGGCGGGGATCGCAACAAATGCCAGCCGACTGGAGGCGGATTTCTCCGCTATGGTCAGTACCGTGATAAGCAGGTGATCGAGCAGACCACCGATCGCCCATCCAGCAGCCGGCAGCCAGCCGCCAAGGGCCAACAGCGCGAAACCCAACCACAACGCCATTCCAACCAACGGGATCATCAGCACATTGACCAGCAATCCGACCGGTGCGACCAGCCCAAACCGGGCCGCGACCAAGGGAGTGGTCACAGACCAGATCGCCACTCCAACCAGCCACGCCTGGAACATCCTCCTGGTCACCCGCTCCAGCATGCTGTGGGCACCGGAAATCGGCACCAGCCGCGAGGCCAGCGGAGCAGACCACACCAGGGCCGAGACCGCCAGGAACGAGAGTTGGGCTCCGGGACTCTGGAGGTCACCCGGACGAATGGTGAGAATGACCAAGGCGGCCAGCGCCAGGGAATTGGCCGCGGACGCACGACGATGGTGAGGTCGGCCCACAACGCCGATGATGACCAGGATCGTCGCCCTCAGGACCGAGGGCCGCAATTCGGCCACCAGCGCGTATCCGACCACCGCGACGACGATCGTGGCAGTCGTCGTGAACGAGCCGAACCTCAGCAAACGGGCCAGCACCCAGACGAGACTGGCCAGCAGGCCGACATGCAGGCCCGAAATGGCCAGCAGGTGGATCGTTCCACTCCGTATGAACATCTCGCGAAGGTCTCGGTCCAATTCCTCCCGGACTCCAAGCAACATCGCGGAGGCGACCGCGGCGGCGCGGGGAGAAAGGTGGCGGGACAACATCCGGGATCCGGAATGACGGAGACGTGATTGGAATCGGGAGAACCGGTCCGCCATTCGGGTTGATGGTCCGTGAACGGTGATGCTGAGAGCCGATTTGACCAACAGGATGCCGTGAACCCCCTGCCTGGCCAGTGATCGTCGAGCGTCCCAACCGCCGGGATTTCTTGCCGGGGAGGGACGTTCCAGCCAGCCGGTCATTGTCGTTCGATCACCCACCACCAGTTCCGTCATCGCATCTCGGATAGTGACACGCAGGTGTCCGGTGATTGGCTGGTGAACGCCACAACGACGAATCGATTCGACGCGCAACTTGGTCCGAGTCGTCGGTTTGTGGTGGGAAGGAGACCCCGGAAGGGGAGGGCGAATCTGTGGGGTGGCGATGATCACCCCCTCCAGTTGCACCAGTTGGCGGTCTTTGGTGATGAGTCTGGCCAGGGCGTCGGTCGCGGTGAGCGACCGGGCCGCGTGCTGTCGGTATGCCCCGAAAAACACCACGGTCAACAACAGGCAGGCGGTAGCCGGTCGGCGTTGCTCACGCCAGTGGTGCCAGGCCAGTCCCGATGCAGCGGCAAGAGCCAGTGCCAGGTGTCCAGGGACCGGCCGGTGCAGATCCCAGGCGATTCCTAGAGCGAAGGCCACCGCAATCGCGAGCAGCGGGCTGCGGGGTGTGGAGATGTCCATCGGCTCGGTCGCTTCCGACGACGTGGCCTCGGTGTCTCCCCGACGTTGAGCCTACCAGCGTTGGACGGTTTGGCAACAGGTGATCTGCGGGCAGCGTCTCTAGCCGATCACCGCATCGATGGGACGCCCGTAGTCGATCTCGAGTCGCTTGCGACCGGGAATCTCCAGCCGTTTGGCATCCAGGCCCAGTTGCTGCATCACCGTCGCGTGCACGTCGGTGATGTAGTGGCGGTGTTCGGTGGCGTGGAAACCCAGTTCGTCGGTCGCCCCGTGGGCGATGCCGCCCTTGAGACCACCGCCGGCCATCCAGATGCTGAACCCGTACGGATGGTGGTCGCGGCCGTTGGAGTTCTGGGCTCCCGGTGTGCGGCCGAATTCGGTGCCCCACACCACCAGGGTCTCGTCGAGCATTCCGCGAGCCTTCAGGTCACCGATCAATGCGGCGATCGGCTGGTCGGTCTCGAGACACACTCTGGCGTGGCCCGTCCTGAGGTTGCTGTGCCCATCCCATCGGCCGGCACCGCCGTTGGATCCGTGGAAGATCTGTACGAACCTCACGCCTCGCTCCACCATCCGACGTGCCGCGAGGCACTGCTGGCCGAAGGTCCGGGTGGTGGAGTTGTCGATTCCGTATTTTGACCGGGTTGACTTCGTTTCGCTGGAGAATTCCATGACCTCCGGGACCGTCATCTGCATGCGGTAGGCCAACTGGTAGGACTTGATCCGGGCCCGCAGGGCCGCATCGTCGGGGTGTTCGGCCGCGGTCAACTGGTTCAGACGATCGAGCAATTCAAACTGGCCTCGCTGTTCTTCGCGGTAGAGGGCTCCACCGGGCGTGGCAAAGGGCAGGGGACGTGCCGGGTTGACTTCCAGTTGCACGCCGTTGTGTTCAGGGCCGAGGTAATTGGCCCCGTGGGCCCCTTGGCCACCACAGCAGTCGGCGATGGGTGTTCCCATCACGATGAACTGAGGCAGGGTGTCATTGAGTGACCCGAGGCCGTAGTGAATCCACGAACCGACAGTGGGGAAGAACCCGTCTAGGGAATGCCGTCCGGTGTGGAACTGCAGCTGGGCCCCGTGGTTGTTGTCGGTTGTCCACATCGAGCGGACCACCGCCAGCTCGTCGATGCACTCACCCAGGTGGGGCCACCAGTCGGAGATCTCGATCCCACTCTCGCCCCGTTTCCTGTACCCCACCTGCAGCGGATAGACCTTGGGCCAGACGTGACCGTTGGCGTCGTCGGGCACAACGACCCGCACGTTCTCGTCGACGAAGGGGTTTTTCAACGTCTCGGCAAAGGGGGTCTTGTCGATCGAGATGCCGGCGTACTTGTTCAAGGCCGGCTTGGGATCGAACGTCTCCATGTGACTGGCACCGCCAACCATGAACATCCAGATCACGCTCTTGGCCTGCGGAGCGATATGGGCCAGTCCGTCGGGAACAGACGTGGTGGGGGCGGCACGCGTGATGCCGTCATCGGCCAGCATTGCGCCCAGCGCGACGCCGCCCAGGCCGCGGGTGGTGTCGAGCAGGAAGTCGCGGCGATTGCTTCGTACGAAATCGGTCATGGGATCACCGGATCGTCAGGAACTCGTTGTGGTTCAACAGCACCAGTACCAGGTTTTCTCGGGCTCTCAGATGTGGCTGGGCGGCGGGAGGGACCGAGATCTTCTGTCCCTTGCCAAAGGGTGTCAATTTCTTTGGCTGGCCCAGCAGCAGGGCCTGGCCGGCGAGGAACTCGAGACAGACTGTCCGTTCGGATTCACTCGGCCCACGGCCAAGGATTTTCACGAAGACTGTCTCGAGAAATCGCAGGTTGTTCGCCCGGGTGTTCTCGAGACCGATGGCCTGGTCCAGTCGACGAGCCAGGTGCCGAGACTGCTCGATTGCCATTCGGCTGTTGACCAGGGCCAGGGCCTGTTGGGGCACGACCGTCTCGCTTCGCCGGTAGCACTCGTGGGTGCTGGCCGAGTCAAAGATGTCGAGGAAGGTCATCATTTTTTCCGGGGCGTGGCGGTAGTAGATGCTACGGCGGGAGGTGGAGAGGCCGGTGCCGGCATCCAGTTCCGGGCCACCCATACGAGTGTCCAGGCTTCCACAGACCCACAGCACGCCGTCGCGGATCAGTTCGGATTCCAACCGCTTCGAATTCATTCGCCAGAGATAATTGTTGTCCGGATCACGATCGCGGGATTCGGATTGCGGCAGGGAGGGACTGGATGACATGCGGTAGGCGGACGAAGTCATCATCAGCCTATGCAGGTGTTTCATGTCCCACCCGCTCTCGATCAGTTCGACAGCCAGCCAGTCCAGCAGCGAGGGAAAGACCGGCCGTCGGCCGTTGTTCCCGAAGTCAAAAACGGATGTGACCAGCGGACTGCCGAAATGACGCATCCAGATGTGGTTCACACAGACCCGAGCGGCCAGCGGGTTGCGACGATCGGTGATCCACCGGGCCAGTGCCAGGCGACGTCCGGTGCTGGTTGACGGGTAGGTCTTCGTCAATGGCGGGTAACTGGGGTCCATCTTCTTGCTGGTGACGGCCTGTTGGGCCTGCTGCAGTTGTTTGTCCAACTGCTTGCGTTGCGTCCTGGCCTTGGCGAGTGCCTTGTTGTCCTTGGTTTCCGTGGCGCGTCTCTGCTCGGCAACATTGGCCGCGCGGTCGGCTTCGGCCTTCCGGAGCACCGAGAGGCGATGCAACCGGGCGGCTTTCAGTGACAGTGCCGGAGATTGGTCTGAGGGAGACCCGGACAGGCGAACCTCGTCGGCGGCGATACGTGCCTGAAGGCTGGCCAGGGCGGCTCGTGCGGCCTCGTAGCGTTTCGCCGATGTGACCTGGTTGAGCCGTGCCTGCTGAAGGTCCACAACGGCCGTTCCGGGTGAGGTTGGGGATTGAGCCAGGACGAATTTCGGGTTCAGGCCGCCGACCCGGATCGAATCGAATTCGGCTGCCGAGTCATAGGTCCAGATTGACAGGGTGCCGGTTCGACGGGATGGAAGACGGAACACAAGTTGTCGCTTGCCGTCGACCCAGGCATTGAGCCACTGTCCACGGACATCGAGTCGCAACTCGTAGTCCCGGTTCCTCTGGAGTTCCAGCCGACGCTGCCCGTCTGTGGGGTAGGTGGCCTTGCCGTTGACCACACGCGTGAACTGGATCTTCGCCCCCTTGGGGAACGCGCTGAGGTACACCGCCAGAAGGTTGTCCGAATCGACCCCGTCGAAACCGATGCCGACCGAGTGATAGGTCTTTCCGCCGAGGATCTTCAATTTCAGAGTGACGGAGAAGTCGGCTGGGTGGGGTTTGGTGGTTGAGCACATCTGCCGGGTGTCGGCAACTTGAGACTGGACCAGCCGAGACTTCTTCCAGGTCCACTTGCCCGTGGTCATTTTCCAGAGTTGCGGACGAGGCGCGGAAAAATCATCGGCGAGGAACGGAGGGCCGGCAATCGGTGCGGCGGTAGGGGGCGGTGGTGTTTTCGTCCTCGTGGTGGACGATCGCACGGCCTTGTTGGCGAAGGCGAGTTCTTCTTGGCGGAGAGCGACGGTCGCTTCGGCCTGTGACAGTAGAGCCCGACGAACCGAAGTACGAGCACCCGGGTAGTAGGTGGTCGCCGGCAACTGAACCGGGGTGACCTGGAAAGTCTGCTTCACCTTCAGGAATTCAGGGACCGATGCTGCCAGCGGGTGGTTCTTGTCAGGCCGCTTATCGTTTCCACGTTCAAACAGGTAGGTCGGAGTGTCCAGCTTGGCGTCGTATGCCAGTGACAGGCCACGTTTTTCGGTGTCCATCGCGCCGTCGATCGGGTCGGTGCGAATCTGATGCGGCTCGAAAATTGCGCGGAACTGGTAGTAGTCCTTCTGTGCGACGGGGTCGAACATGTGGTCGTGACACCGGGCACAATTGATTGTCAGTCCCAGGAAAGCTTTGCCGGTGTGTTCGATGGTCGCATCGAGCCACGTGTTGCGATTGAAGAGGTAGTAGTTGCGAGCCAGGAAACCCGTTGCCCGCAGTGTTTCGGATGTGGCCCCGGGCAGTTCATCGGCTGCCAGCATCTGCTGGACCATTTCGTCGTAGGGACGGTCGGCGTTCAGCGAATCGACGATCCAGTCCCGCCAACGCCAGATGTGTCGGCTGCTGTTACGGAGTTGTTTCTGGTACCCGTACCAGTCGCTGTACCGCCAGACATCCATCCAGTGGCGTCCCCAGCGTTCACCATGCCGCGGGTTTTGCAGCAGGCGATTGATGGCGTGATTCCAGCGGTCGGGGCGGTTGTCGTTAAGGAAAGCGGTCAGTTCTGCAGGGGTCGGTGGCAGTCCCACCAGGTCCAGTGTCGCGCGTCGCAGCAGCACCGCCGGGGACGCCGGTCCGGAGTGAACCAGCCCCTTTTGACGGTGTTGCGTGGCGACGAAAGCGTCGATGGGATTGCGGATCCAGGTGGAATCGGCCGGGCCGGGTACCGCGGGACGTACCGGAGGCCGGAAGGCCCAGTGGTCGGTCGGATCCGACTCGGGCAATTCGTTGTCCGGATGCTTGGCGCCGGAGCCAATCCATGCGGCCAGCGTTGCGATCTCGCGAGCCGAAAGTGCGGCCCCTTCCGGCGGCATCCTCGTTTCCTTGTCGCGGGACC
>PBOJ01000118.1 GCA_002724315.1 Planctomycetaceae bacterium
ACGGTGGCGACGGCAACGACGTGCTGCTGGCCGGCAACGGCGACGATTCCCTGACCGGCGGCGACGGCACCGACACGCTCGCAGGCAACGACGGCGACGACGACATCGTTGAGCTCGGGGAAGTCAACGAGTCGTTCAGCTTCTACGACACCTGGATCGACCGGGTCTAGTTTCACCCGTCCCGGAAAACGCTGTCGCCCGGTTCAGTCGCCGGTCCGCATCTCGGGATCATCCGGCCCGCCTTCGAACGGTTCGCCGGATTCCCCCTGCTGCTGTTGCTGCTGCCGGGCCGCCTCGACCTTCCGCTGGTACTGGTCCCACGAGTGGGCCAGCGATTCCAGGAAGCGAGGGACGTTGGGGGCAGCCAGGTAGACCCGGGCCGCGACCGACGAGCGGGGAAAGAAGGTCGTGATGAAATCCAGCGAGAACTCGGTGCCGGTGTGCCCGACCATCACCGCATTGGCGTAGGTCCCGCTGATCATCTCGTCCTCCAGCCTCAGGTCATCGTAGAGTTCCTGCGGTGTCGGCTGGGTGGGCGGGGTGAGTTGATCAAGCGGTTGCGGGGCAGGAGGAACGGGGCCGAACCGTGTCTCGTAGTTGCCCAGGTTCTCGCGGACCGCGGAAATCATCCGCGGCACAACCGGAGGTGGCAGCACGATGCGAGCCGCCACGCGGTGAGGCCGCGTCATCCGCAACAGGAAATCCAGGATGAACTCGTGGTGCCCGTTGAGCACCACGGCACCGGTACTGAAGACACCCTGCGCCACGTGGTCGGGAACCCGTGCGCTGAGCTGCTGGTGCTGGACTTCCTGGCTCTGGGGAACGTCGTCCCGCTCACCGGGATCGGCACCCTCAGCGCCCGGGACCGACTCGTCGCTCATCGTCACCCCGTCTGACCGTTCGACCACGTTTCGGCCGAAGACGCCCCGGCGGCTCAGCCCTGAGGCCGCAACCGACGATTGACGTCTGTCTCGACCACACCAAAGGCCTGCTCGTGTCGCTGCAACGTCTGCGACAGCAGGCCCAGCATTCTCTTGGCCGTGATGTGGTTCATGATGATCCGCTGCGTCACCGGCACGGTGATGTCGCCGTTGGCAAACGGTGTGGGGTTGAGCCCCAGGTCGAGGATCAACTCCTCGGGTGTGCTCTGGACCCGGCAGAAGTTCGAGTACGCGGCCTCGATTCCCGCATCATCAACAGTGATCCGCTGTCGGATCTGTCCTGGCTGCGGTGCTTCGGCCTCACCGGCACCGGCGTCTTCGGCCGGAGCCGCTTCTTCAGTTTCGGTCGTTTCGGCGGCATCCGCGGCTTCGTCGGCTGCGGCGTCCGCATCGGTCTTCTTCTTGGCCACTGCTTTCTCCCTCACTACATGTCATCCGCGGCGGCCATTTGCCCCGGCGGCTTCTCCACGATCACCTCGCCGGGACCGTGTCGGTCAACACTACTCAGCACACAGGGCAGAATCAACACCTGTCTCGTCCTCCCCAAAAAACCATTGTGTGGGATTTCTCCAACCCGCTCTTCCATCTTGGCCACCCGACCGACACAGCCTAAGATGCTCGCGCACACCTCCCAATTCGCCGTTTTCCCGTTCCATGCAAGCACTCTCACCTCTCCACTGGTGGTCTCAGGTCCGCCTGGTCCGTTGGCGGCAAACGGCCAACCGGATCGACGCCCGCTCGGGAGAATGGGAACGGCTCGACGACGAGGAACTCAAGCGGTACAGCCGTGAACTGGGGTGGAAGGCCAAGAGCGGAGTCGCGTTGAAGAAGCTGTTGCCCGATGCGTTCGGCCTGGTGCGCGAGGCAGCACGTCGCACGACCGGGATGAAGCCGTTCGTGGTCCAGTTGATGGGCGGGATGGCGATGTTCGAGGGAGGGATCGCCGAGATGCAGACCGGCGAGGGCAAGACGCTGACGGCGGTGCTGCCAACCTACCTGCGGGCACTGACCGGCAAGGGCTGCCACATCGTCACTGTCAACGACTACCTGGCAGGCCGCGACGCCGAGGAGATGGGACCGATCTACCAGTCGCTGGGACTGACGGTCGGCTGCATCCAGACTCCGATGGAAGCCGATGAGCGGCGAGCGGCCTACGCGTGTGACGTGACGTATGGCACCGCCAAGGAAATGGGTTTCGACTTTCTCCGGGACCAGTTGCGACAGGGAATCGCCCGCGGAGCGATCGATCGCCACGGACTGCTCGAGACCGAGCCCGGCGCCACTCCCTCCGAATCCCCCGCCCAGCGTGGGCACCACTTCGCACTGATCGACGAGGCCGACAGTGTGCTGATCGACGAGGCCCGCACGCCACTGATCATCGGGATGACCCAGCCCAACGATCCCGGCAGCGTCAGCCTGTTCCGCTGGTGCTACCGCACCGCGACACGCCTGCAACCCGACGTCGACTTCGTTTACGAACCGCACCGCCGCACCGCCTACCTGACCGACGCCGGCTGCCGGCGAATCGTCCTGACCAGCAAGCCCTCGTTGATCAGTTCGATCGACAGCGAACGCATCTACCGGCACATCGAGCAGGCCCTGACCGCCCGGCTGGCCTACCAGAAAGACCGCGACTACGTGATCGTTGACGAGGAAGTGGTGATTGTCGACGAGTCGACCGGCCGGATCATGGACGGCCGAAAATGGCAGGACGGGCTGCACCAGTCGATCGAGTCGAAGGAACAGGTGCCGATCACCGCGACATCCGGCGAAGCAGCCCGGGTGACGATCCAGAGTTTCTTCCGCCGGTACTCGCACCTGGCGGGGATGAGCGGCACGGCTGTGCAGGCGGCCGCGGAGCTGAAGAAAATCTACGGAATGAACGTCGCGGCGATCCCCACGCACCGCCCCTGTATCCGTGTCGGACTCGCACCACGCATTTTCCGGACCGCCGACGACAAGCGGGACGCTGTGGTCGACCAGATTGCCGAACTGGTCTCAAACGACCGGGCGGTGCTGGTCGGCACGCCGTCGGTCGAAGCCTCCGAGGAACTCGGTGCGAGGCTCAAGACGCTGGGCATTCGCCACCAGATCCTCAACGCGACCCGGCACGAACGCGAGGCCGACGTGGTGGCCGAGGCGGGGCAGAGCGGCTGGGTGACGGTGGCCACCAACATGGCCGGCCGCGGAACCGACATCAAGCTGACGGACGAACTGACCAAGGCTGGTGGCCTGCACGTGATCGCCACCGAAATGCACAGCTCCGAACGTATCGACCGCCAACTGGTCGGACGCGCCGCCCGGCAGGGCGACCCGGGCAGTTTCCAGTTCTTCCTCTCGCTCGACGACGAACTGCTCCGCTGCCGCGAGGAGACACTACTGGAGCAACTCCGTGAACAGGCCCGTTCCGGGGACAGTGGTGGACTGGCCCTCAGTTGGCTGAAGTTCTTCCACAGCACCCAGAAAATGCTTGAACGACAGCACCGCAAGCAACGCCGCGAACTGCTCAAGCAGGAAAAACAGCGAAACGACACCTACAAGCGGATGGGGCTGGACCCCTGCCTGGAACTGACTGAAAGCTAGTCGGACGCCGACGACTGCGGCAAACCACGACTACAGCCAGAATCTCTTGCGGATGAACTCCACCACGTCGCCGAAGAGCACGTAGAACAGGCTGCGTTGGCCACAGTGGACCTTGGCGTTCACCTCGGCACCGATCCGGTATTCAGGCAATGCCTGGCCGGTCGGCTCGACGTGCAGTTCGATCACACTGCCGCCGGCCGGCGATGCGTCGGCCCGGGTCGACATCCGCGTCAACCGGCCCTGGTACGTCTTCTCCGATGCCGTGGCAAGAACGAACTCGACCGGAACGGCTTCATAGTCCTTGGTCCCACCGGCCTTGCGTTCCAGTTGGTGCCTGCGAATGTGACCCACGCGGTGTTCCTCGACCTGCAGTTCGAGACGCCACTTCGCGTCGCTCCGGTCCTCCATCACTTCCAGCAACTTCTCGCCACGGTTGACCGGACGATTCATCAACTTCTGCCCGACCTGGAACGTTGCCACCTTTCCGGCCCGGACGGCCCGGACCGTCAGTTCGGCTCTCTGCTTGTCCAGAATCCCGAAGCGCTGGCCCAACCCCTTCTGCTGGATCTCCGCCTCCTGAACACGGCCCGAGAGCTCGATCATGTCGGGTTCGTTGCCCGCCTCGACCGCCCGGTCGTACTGGGCCCTGAGAGTCGAGAGCAACTCGCGGTTGTTTTCCTGCTCGCTGATGACCGTTTCAATCTGGGCGTCCAGTTCCAGGTTCTGCAACACGACCAGCACGTCGCCGGCCTCGACCTCCTGGCCACCCTTGACCTCCACGGCAATCACCTTGCCATTGTTGGGCGCGAAGATGTCCTGCTGGGCAACCGGCATCAGTTGCCCGGTCGCCTCGACCCGGTAGTCCCACGGAACCAGGGCCAGCACCAGCCCGGCCACGACGATGGCACCCACCACCAGCCCGGCCTTCAACCGGTTGCGACCCTCGAGCCACGCCAGTGACCGACCGAGGAATCTCCAGAGTTTCATGCCGAACAGGCGTTCGTGGCGCATAGAATTGGCCAGCGAACTCGCCACGTGGTCCTTGACCAGTTCCAGCCGCTCGGGCAAACCCTCCTTCACACGACTCTCGGCCACCTGCTCGACCACCAACCCGCCGACCACCCGCTTGGGACGTTCGATCTCACGCGGCCCTCGAGCGTCCTCGGCCAGGTCGAACAACGGGTCGGACTCGAACAAAGGCACGATCTGCACCATCCGAGACCCGCTCTCCTGGATGTACTCGGCCAGTGGCTGCTCGATCTGGGGCGGAAGCTCATCGAGCTTGCCGGTGTAGATCAACGGTTCGCGAGTCGCCAGCACCTGGCCGGTCAACTTCCTCATCGAACGAACCAGGTTCGCCTTCTGGTTGACAGTCGTCTGGCCGCTGATCGCGAGAATGTCGGTCCGTGGCCCCACCTGCACCGCGACGCTCAGCCGGTCGCAGCCCAACAGCAACCGGGCATCGTTGGCACACGTCGAGGCCACCTCGTGCGGATTCAGGCTGCGATGCAGTTCCAGAACGAAATGTTCGAATGATTCCGAGAACTTTGACCGCTCGACACCGCCGTCATCGGCTTCGGTCTGTCGTTCGAGATGTCGGCAGGCATGGCCGCACATCTGTTCGACAAACTGCAGGAAACCCGGACGAGCCTGGGCCGGCGTTTCCTTCCTCTGGAAGATCTCGACCACACCCACACACTCCTGCTCGCGTTGCAGTGCGCCCAGGATGATCAGATCGTCGGTGGGGAGTTCGAATTCGCTGTCGTCATCAGGACTGTGAGTGCAGGCCTGGCCGTTCTGCAGTACGTCCTGGAGCAACCGCTGGTTCAATCGCAGCGCGTTGGGATTGTCGTGAAAACCGGTGACATCCAACTGGTGATCGGCCAACAACTGCATTTGCCGAGTGCCGTTCTGGAGCCAGACCGCACCGGCCCGACCGCCAATCGCACCGACGACCCGCTGCAGAAACAGCCGGAAGTACTCATCCGAGGCCATCCGCTGCTGTGACATCTGCTCGATTTCACGGGCGAGCTGGATGATCCGCTGTCGGACTTCGTCAACGTTGCCTTCGGACATCGGGTCAAAAACGCTGCGAAAAAAGGCAATTGAGGCAAACGGCAGGTTCGGGGCTGCCAAACAGCACGCCGATGGCGAATCCGACGATCCGAACCCTGCTCTACGGCGCGTATTCTAGTGCCATCCCCCGATTTGGGGAAAGACCGCTGTCACCGGCAATCAGACGGCGGACCGTGTCAGGCGAGAGAAACCTGTCAAGCTGTACGGGTTATAACGCCGATAACGACTGTAACGATTCTGCCGAAAATCCGGGGGAGCGGTCTCGACTCGCAGACCGCTCCATTCCGGCGTTCACCCGTGATGCGCTACCACCGAAACCACCTCCAAAACCACCACTCTCTCCGCATGCCCCGCCGCTTCTCTCTCGCCGGACTTGTCACCGTGCCGCTTCTGCTGGCACTGGGCGGCTGCCTGTCGGGACCACGAGAGCTGAAATATCTCAACGACGCTGACCTGGCTCACTACCGCGACGTCGCCACGCGGATTGTCGACCTCACCGAGGACGACGCGACCCGGAACGAGCGATCCCGGCGAGTGGAAATGGCGGCCGAGCCGCGTCGGCTCAGCCAACCGGGTGAACAGGAGATCTGGGACCTGTCGCTGCAGGAGACGATGAAACTGGGTCTGAAAAACAGCGAGATCATTCGCGAGAGCGGCACGTTTCTGTCACCCAACAACCGGTTGCTGGCCAATCCCGAGTTCACCGCCAGCGTATTCAACCCGGCGATCCAGGAAACCAACGTGCAGTTCGGGCAGCGGGGTGTCGATGCCGCCTCGGCCGACTTCGACGCGACGTTCTCGAGTTCCATGACCTGGGGCGGCAGCCAGAGGGTCCTGCGAAACCAGAATTTCAACATCCCCGCCGGCGAAGTTTTCGACGAAGACACCGGCCGTTTCCGGGCGTCGCTCTCGAAGATTACTGGTGCCGGTACCCAGTTCAGCCTCAGCCACAACTGGGACTACCTGCAGAACGACGCAAAGAATGCTAACCAGGTCGAGTTCCTGTCGAGCTTCTTCGGAACTGCCCAGGCGCCCACGCTGGGCCTGCAGATGCGGCATCCTCTGCTGGCCGGAGCCGGAACGGAATACACCCGTATCGCCGGTCCGCGTCTCGGCCGGTTCGGAGGAGCCACCTCGATCGTCGGGGTCAACCAGGGTGTGATGATCTCGCGAATCAACAACGACATCTCCCTGAGTGACTTCGAGGCGGCCATCCGCAACCTGGTCAAGGACATCGAGGACCTGTACTGGGACCTCCACCTGGCCTATCGCGTCTACCACACCCAGAAGGTCGCACTGGACAGTGCCGAACAGACCTGGCGAATGGTCCAGGGTGATCCCCGCCGACCGGCCGCCGAAAAGGCCCAGTCGCGGGACAACTATTTCGAGATCAAGGGTCGTACCGAGGGAGCTCGATCCGACCTCTACTCCGCCGAATCCCGACTCCGCCGTCTCGTCGGACTGCCGGTCAACGACGGCCGCATCATCCGTCCTTCCGACGAACCGATCACCGCGCGATACAGCCCCGACTGGAAGGGCAGCCTGGTCGACGCATTGACCAGGCGGGTCGAATTGCGACGGCAAAAATGGGCAATCAAGAGCCTGCAGTTCCAACTGACTGCGGCAGGCAGCCTGACTCGCCCCCAGTTCGATGTCGTCGCCGGTTACAACGTCAACGGCTACGGTGACGACCTGTTCGGCCAGTCCAAACGGGTGAATCGCAGTGCCTACGGCACACTCGCCGACGGCAACTTCAACAGTTGGGAGGCCGGGCTGCAGTTCAGCATGCCGCTGGGGATGAGAACCGCAAGGGCCCAGGTCCGCAACCTGGAACTCCGACTGGCCAAGGCCCGCAAGGCACTGGACGAGCAGGAAATCGAGATCAGCCACGAACTGGCTGCCGCCTTCCAGTCACTCGACCGCGCCTGGGCCACGGCCCAGATCGGCTTCAACCGCCGCAAGGCGGCCTCCGAAAGCGTGCGAGCCTACCAGGCCGAATACGAGAACGGCAGAACTTCGGCCGACCTGCTGCTGCGGGCCCAGGTCAGCCTGGCCCAGGCCGAGATCGCCTACGTCAGCAGCCTGGTCGACTACAACAAGGCCATCGCCGAACTCGAATACCGCAAGGGCACCTCGCTGGCACACAACAATGTGCACCTGGCCGAGGGGCCCTGGAACGACCAGTCCGCCTACCGCGACGCACTGCGACGGGCCGAAGCCCGCAGCCACGGCTCCCAGTCAAAACTCCTCCACGCCGAACCCGAACCAATCGTGGAACCGTTCGAACAGGAAGCCCCGGGACAGCAGGCTCCCGCCGCTCCCGCCGCTCCCACGGCACCGGCCGATGAGACGATATTCGAGACTCCCGGCGAGTCCGTTACGGATTCCGAATCCGCCCAGGACTAGGGTTTCTCTTTCAGGTCGACCACGTCGCGCTGGAAACCCTCGAACTTGTTCTCCTGCAGCTTCACGTCGCGGGCCTGTTTTCCGATCCGCACGCCGATTCGCTTCATCGGCTTGCGGGTCTCTCGGATCTGGTTCCCGTCCAGGGTCACGTCGCGTGTGCGGCCCTGAACATCGACGGCAACACCTTCGCCTCCACCGCTGTCGACGATGCGGTTCTTCTCGAGCGTGTTCCGATTCGGCCAGAAATCCTTGCCCCGCGCGTCATCGCGGAACAGCACACCGACCTTGCCGCTGCCGGTGATCGTGTTCAGACGGATCAGGTTGTCGGTGTCACAGTGACCGATCGAGACCCCGTAACTGCGATTGCCGGTGATCTGGTTGTTCTCGGCCAACCCGTACTTGATCCCCCAGCAGAAGAAGACGCCGATATTGTTGCGTTCGACCTTGTTATTTCGGATCAACGGCCGCTGTGACCCGCTTCCCGGATGCAGGCCCAGGTCGGCGTTGTCGTGAGAGTGACAGTTCTCGACCACCACGTCGTGGCAGATCTGCCAGCTGATCCCGTCGCCGTTGTTGTTGCGAGCCTCGACACCGGTCATGTGGATCCGGTTGCAGTCCTGCAGGAAGATGCAGCCGCCGTAATTGCCATCGAGATGGGCATTCTGCTTGCGGTTTCCATCCAGCGCGATGTCCTTGATCGCGATGTCGTGGACGTGGTCTCCGGAGATCAGGGGAAACAGCGTCGAGAGAGTCGGCTTGCCCGAGAGCCAGAAATTTTTCCGCAGCGCCCGGTCCAGCTTGAAACGGTTTCCCTTCCGGGCCACCAGCGTCCGTTTCAGCACGTCACTGCTGCCGTTGTGGGGATTGCGGACCCTCAGCAGGATGCCGTCACCGACCTTCAGTCCCTTGGCACTGGTCACGGTCACTTCTTGGTCGTACCAGTCGCTGTCGTCGGAGAGTGCGACCGAGTGAGAGGCGCCCTTGGTGAGAACCGAGTCGGCTCCGCTGCCGAGGATACGAATGCCGGTCCGCAGGTAGACGGAGTTGCGAAGCGTGTAGGTCCCCGGAAGCACCTGGACCGTGCCTCCGCCGAATCGGCTGACGTAGTCCACAGCGGCCTGCAGCACCTTGTCCGAACTGCCCACCAGGTCAGCCTTCTTCGGACCAACCGTGATCGTCATCTTCTCGTCCCATTTCGGCTCGAAGGCCTTGTCACCGGAGGTGGCTCGCGGCTGGGTCACCCGAGGAAGTCCCCCGCGAGGCGGGGCCGCAGCAGCCACTCCCATGCCGGCCAGCGTGGCACCCGCAACGGAAACAAACTGACGACGTGACAACGTGTGGTGAGACATGGTGGACGCTCCGGTCGAAGCCGTGATGGACGGTTGATGGACG
>PBOJ01000119.1 GCA_002724315.1 Planctomycetaceae bacterium
CGTGGGAAGAATCAATGGCGCATGTGTGCTCATCGATTCCGGATGCAATGATTCGTTGTTCAATCGCCTGCACGTGTACACGGCCAGGGATGGTCTCGTATTCAATGGCAAATCGGGTGGAATTCGGGTCGAGCAGTTGGACGTGGCCGAGATCGGGCGGTACGGCGTGTGGATACGAGGCGGCCGCTCATTGGTCATCGACGGGTTTTACACCGCGAACTACGGCCCGCCGGTTTCAAAGAATGCCTGGTCCATTGTCGCCGACGGTTCAGTGGAGGCCATCGATGGTCTGAAGATCCTGAACTGTTACGAGGAGCAAAGCACCAGTCGCTCGCGATTCGCCAGGGTGTACCACGGTCTCATCGAAGGACGGCTGTTCAACGTAATGCTGGCCAAACAGCACTACGGGCAATACGTACAAACTCGCGGCCGGATCAAGCTGGCGAAACGCGACGACAGTGGCAAAACCACGCCCCACCTGGGTTCGTTGTGGCGGCCGCGCGAAAGCAATCCCGAGCGGAAGTTTGTGGCATTCTCTTCTCGCGGTATTAATGAAGCGATAGTGCCATCGACGGCTGGGTGGGGCAGCGGCTACCCGTTCGACCCAAAGCGCTTCCCTGGCTATAGCCAGGGAACTCCTCGGGCGTTCGTTTATCGGCCGGGTGTGACAGACAGAATCAAGTTCACGGCATGGCTAAAGGGAAGCAAGGTCGCCGTCGGCGTGGCCATCGTGGATGCCGATGGGATGGTGCGGTATGGCAAGATGACTGGAAACGCGGGGTCCCGCGAACTGTCGCTCGACGGCACAATCCAACTGACCGCATATGACGGGAAACCGGCGGATGTTCAGTTGGATGCAGCAACGACCTATTTTCTCGTTCCCGTTGCCAAGGCCGGTAGCGAAGCGAGAACGTTTCGCCGATTCCATTTCAGTCTCCAGCCAATGAACACGTATCATCATTGACCGGATCTGGCGGTTACCGGCTCGGAGTTGAACGCCGGGGCTGGGGTGGGGAGACTGGAGGGTGGTTGGCCGTGTGCCACTCACCCACGCGCCAGGACGAAGCCGGATCGCCCGGCCTGACGAGCAACCACCTGAGGGACAGTGATGCCCGGTCTTTTACAACACGCCATCACGATGCTCGTCGTGAGCCGGCTGCTGCTTCCGGTGAACGTTTCGGCGGAGGAATCCCATTCCGGCGTCAATCAGGCTGCCGGAAGAATCGATGGGCTCATTCTCCGTGACCTGCAGGGGCATGATCTACAGCCCAATGCTCCCGCGAGTGACAACCAATTCGTCCGCCGTGTCTACCTCGATGTCATTGGTCGAATTCCAACCGCGAATGAACTCGCGACGTTTCGCCAGGACACTCGCAAGGACAGGCGTGCCCACCTGATCGATGAGTTGCTGGCCTCCCCCGGGCATGTATCACACATGTTCAACTGGCTGGGTGACATGCTGCGTGTCAAAGATGCGTACTACCGGATTGGCAAGACCTACACGTTCCATACCTGGCTGAAAAAGCGACTCGCACAGAATCGACCGTGGGACGAGATGGTGCACGACATGCTGACCGCGGAAGGCCGGCTCGGTGAAAATGGCGCGACCGCGTATTTGCTGCGCGATGCGAGCATGCCGCTGGACAGTCTTTCCAACACCCTGACCACGTTTCTCGGGGCCAATGTCGCGTGTGCTCAATGTCACGACCATCCGTTCGCCGAGTGGACTCAACGTGACTTCTACGAGATGGCTGCGTTCTTTGGTTCGACCGCCTTCGACAGGGTCGACACGCGAAAGTCCGCCAGAGTGCTCGCAGACAAGCGGTTCTCCAAGGCAAACCTCGTCACACTGCTTCAGCCGAACATGGAACGCGTCGTCTTTGATCGGACCCGTGCAACCGTCTTTCCGGAAGACTACGCATACGATGACGCGAAGCCAGGAAGCAGGGTCGTTCCGCGATTCATCTCCTGGGACGGCGAGAAGAAAATGCCCGTGGTAGGCTCGAATTCGCGGGGTCTTCGAAATCAGTTCGCTGACTGGATGACCTCCAGGGACAATCCGCGATTTGCCGCCGCCATTGCGAATCGGTTGTGGAAAAAACTGTTTGGCCGGGCCGTCAGAGAACCGGTCACTGATCTTGACGTCCTCGCGGACGCCACGAATCCAGAATTGCTGGAGGTCATCACGCAATTGATGAAAGACGTCGACTTCGATCTGCGCGAGTTCCAGCGAATCATCTTGAATACGAAAACGTATCAGCAGCAGGTCAGCGTGACGCCTTCGGAAGGTGAAGCGTTTCGTTTTTCCGGCCCGTTGCTGCGTCGCATGACGGCAGAGCAGGCATGGGACTCCATCGTTCTGCTGCTGCGCGGGCCGGAAGTGGATGCAATCAAGACAGATCACGCACCGCGGATGGAGCGGCTGGTGTTTCCGTTCGAAATCACACACGACCGCAAAGGCATCGTGCAGGACCGGGAAAAGATCTTTGCCTTTGCTCGATCGCTGCTTGGTGACCGCAAGGCGTCGAACGGCGCGGGTGGACGCAGACTTTTCCTGCGGACGCCAAAGTCTCGAAGAGCGAATGCGTGGCTGCGGGCTTCAGAACTGCGTCAGCCAACGCCGCCGACACACTTCCTGCGAATCGCCGGCCAGTCGGCTCGCGAAGTCGCCGATGATGGCTCGACAGAGGGGGGCATCACCGAATCGCTGGCCATGATGAACGGCGAGATCACAGAGGCTCTCATGACAAAGTCCGCGGTCTTGAAGGGCACTCGCCGGAACCGCACGGAAGCGGAGCAGATCGAGTTCCTTTACCAGGCATTCTTCTTGCGGCAGCCCGATCAGCAGGACAAGAAGCGGTGCGTTGCTGCTCTCGCCCAGGGACTGGAACTCGGTGACATCATCTGGGCCCTTTTGAATTCGCGAGAGTTCATTTTTGTCCAGTAAATCGTCTCGTAGCGAAACTTGCCAAGAGTTTTGCTACGAAGAAAAGAAGGCGCCATGAAGCAACTTCTCGACCGATTAGACGCACCGACGCGAAGGCAGTTTGTCGAACGCTGCGCTGCTGCGGCATTCGGCCTTAACGTCATTCCCGCGACACAACTGCTGGCAGACGGAACCAACCCGGCGCCGCACCCCGCGTTCGGAAAAGCAAAGAGCGTGATCTGGATCATGCTGGACGGTGGCCTGAGCCATATCGACTCACTGGATCCGAAAGACGGCAAGTCAAAGGGCCCGGCAGGCAAGATCGAGACAGCCGCCGATTTTCAGGTCACGAGTTTCTTTCCAAGGCTCGCGACAGTCGCCGACCGCATGTGTGTGATCCGCTCAATGGAAGCGAAGATCGGCGTCCACAAACCGGCTCAGTATTTCATGCGAACCGCTTATGAGGCTCGCGGCACGATTCGTCACCCAAACCTTGGAGCCTGGGGATCACACTACCTCGGCCGCAGCAGCGACACGCTTCCGTCCAGCGTCTGCATTAATCGCCGTTCCGATCAGGGCAATGGTTTCTTTCCCGCGAGCTACGCACCTCTGGCCATCGGCGAACCCAGCCAGGGCATCAGCAACGTCCGCCCGATCGGTGATGCTGGTAAGAACAGAAAACGCCTGGCATTGTTGAACGGGCTCGACGCCGACTTTCGGAAGAAGTTCGAAGACAAGGGCGTCAACGCTTACAACGGTTTCTACGACGATGCTCTCGTACTGATGAAGAGCAAGGAACTGGCAGCCTTCGATCTCGCCAGCGAAACCGAATCAATTCGCACGGCCTACGGCAACAACGCATTCGGCCAGGGATGCCTGCTGGCGAGACGGCTTGTCGCGTCCGGTGTTCGATTCATCGAAGTCACACACGGCGGTTGGGATCATCACAAAGCTCTGGCCGACGAAATGGGTGAGGTCGCTCCAGTTTTCGACCAGGCATTCGCCACGCTGATCACCGATCTGGAACAACGCGGTATGCTTGACTCCACCCTGGTCGTCGTCGCCACGGAATTCGGCCGGAAGCCGGACTTCAATGGAGGCGGTCGCAGCCATCACCCCGTGTGTTTCTCGACGGCACTTGCTGGCGGCGGTGTGAAACGTGGCTTCGTTTACGGTAGGAGCGATAACCTTGGTTACCGCGTCGATGAGAACGCGGTCTCGGTCGGAGCCTTTCACGCCAGTGTCACCTTCGCCGCGGGCATGAACATCAAGAAGCCGGCGATCTCACCTTCCGGACGCCCAATGACGATTGGCGACGGCGCCACCCCGATCATGGAGCTGTTCGCATGACGGTCGTTCAAGTCCCCCGCCCCTCAATTCTGACCGTCATTGGTATCAGCCTCGCCACGACAACGACGTGTGCCCGGAGCAACAGCAAAGGGCGCAACCGCCTCACCATCGATTCTCACTGTTCTCCAGCAGGCAAGTAGCAGGCATCTCGCCTCCGCCCGCCCACGCGAAAACCGGAGTCACGCTGCGAGCGAGGGGCGGTACCGTGGTTCGGATCTGGCGGTTACCGCCGGTGATGCGAAGGTTCTGGGACAGCTTGGGCCAGACCTCCCGGGACGCTCAACCGGTGGTCCGGAGTCCGGCGGCCACTCCCTGGATGGACAGCCGCACGAGCTCAATCAGTTCGGGGTCATCGGGCTCGGAGCGGAGCAGGCTCAACAGGTGGATCTGGGAGAGGTTGAGAGGGTCGACATAGGGATTCCGCTGCATCACCGATCTCTTGAGCCACCCGATGTCGGCGAGCAGTTCGGCGGTCTCCTTAATGAGGAGGATGGCGTCCTGGGTGGCGTCAAACTCAGAGGATATGGTTTGCCAGATGGTGGCACTGTCAGCGTCGCTCGCCATGCCGGCATAGGCCTGTGCGATCTGCATGTCGGCCTTGGCCAGGGCCAGTTCGGCGTTGTCGATGAGCGCCCGAAACATCGGCCATTGGGAGTACATCTGTTGAAGGATGTCGCGATGTTCCTCGGGCCCGTCGAGGAACGCCGTGATGGCACTGCCCAGGCCGAACCAGGCTGGCAGGATATGGCGTGACTGCGTCCACGCGAACGTCCACGGGATGGCCCGAAGATCGTCCAACGAGGATCGGGCACTTCGGCGTGCCGGTCGCGACGCGATGGGCAGGGCCTCGATTTCGCTGGTCGGCGTGGCCTGTTCGAAATAGGCGAGGAAACCCGGATGCTCGACGAGCCTGCGGTAGCATCGGTAGGAGTGGTCCGACAATTGCTGCATCGTGTCGATCCAAACGGAGGCCGGTTTCTCCTTTGGTTCGGCGCTGACCAGCAAGGTGGCATTGATGATTTGCTCGAGATGGCGGTGTGCGATGACCGGGTCATCGTACCGTTCCGAGAGAACCTCGCCCTGTTCAGTGACTCTCAGTCGGCCACCAACGGATTGTTGTGGCAGTGACCGGATGGCCCTCGCCGCCGGACCGCCTCCACGTCCCAACGCTCCGCCCCGTCCATGAAACACGGTCATGCGGATGCCGTGTCGGGCTGCCACACGGCCCATATCGTGTTGTGCCAGGTGCAATTCCCAGCAGGCGGACAGATAGCCACCATCCTTGGTGCTGTCGGAATATCCGACCATGACAATCTGGTGGTCTTGGTTCTGGTCCGCGTCGGCGAGGTTTTGACGGTAGGTGGGAACCTGGAACAGGTTGTCGAGGATGGAGGAGGCCTCGCGCAGGTCCTCGATCGTCTCAAACAGCGGGATGATCGGTAGGAACGGCGGCGACGCGTCACCGTCATGGCGGATGGCCCAGGCCGTGTTCCACAACCACTGGACGGTCAACACGTCCAACGGCGAGTGCGTCATGCTGATGATGTAACCACCGATCGGCGCACTGCCCCACGCACCGTATTCGTCCACGAGGAGTAGCAACGTCTCGAGGACCTCCCGGCTGGGCTCGGAGAGACTGTCGAGTTGGATGGCGGTGACCTGGGCTGGTTGTGACAGGAATTCGGGGATGGTTTGGGGCGTGTCCTGGAGGGCAATGAGTTCCTCGATGCAACGCCGATGCACATCAGAGTTTTGCCGGATGTCGAGTGAGGCGAAGTGGAAGCCGAAGACAGTGGCCTGGTCAATCCACGGCTGGAGGAACTGGTCGGCAATACGCCGGCCCCGGTGTCTCACGATGCTGTCACGCAGGGTGTGCAGGTCGTTCCGGAATGCCTCGCAATCCTCGTAGGCTGCGTCAGAGCGGTCGGTCGCGGAATTCGCCTCGAGTGTGTGCCGAAGTCGGAACTCGATCATCCGGAGAAAACGGCGGTAGCTCTCGGCCTGGGAGACGGGGGACACCGCGGCGTTCAAGGCGGGCCATCGTTCACAACTGTCGTCAATCTGTGCCTGCAGTGATTCGCTTGCGGCCACCTGATGTTCTGACATGACCAGTTGGTTGTGGATCCTGCGGCATTCGGCCAGGTGCCCCTCGAGAGCGGAACGTCTCAGCCGCGAGAGCGTCTGTCGGGTGACGTCGGGAGTCACAAACGGGTGGCCATCCCGGTCACCGCCGATCCATGTGCCGAAGGACAGGACACGGGGGAGCGTGAAGTCGTGTTCAGGGTAGCTCGCCGCCAGGGCGCGTCGAAATTCCTGGTAGGTCTTCGGCACGACATCCCAGAGTGTCGACGCGAAGTACACGCCGCGATTCACCTCGCTCATCACGGGCGGGCGGTCCGGTCGCACGAGATCGCATTGCCAGAGGACTGTCAGGTTGGCCAGGAGTTCTCGCTCCACATCACGTGAGTCGTCGCCAGACAAGCCGGGGAGAAGTTCGCGGACACGTCTGAGCAATTGCCGCGTGGTGCGACGCTTCGCTTCGGACGGGTGGGCGGTGAAGACCGGTTCGATCCAGAGACGGTCGAGCCACTGCTGCATGTCGTTGGCGTCGAGTCCATGGCGACGCAATTGGCGGATGGCCGCGTCGATGGACTCGGACCGCTCCTCGCCCGTTGCTCGCGCGGTCACACTTCTGGACTTGAGGACGGTGATCCGTTGTTGGTCCTCCGCCACGTTGGCCAGGTCGAAGAACAAACTCAGCCAACGGATGACCGATCGCATCTCGGAACGATCCAGTGCCTGAAGGACGTCCATCAGCCGGGCCTCGGCCGATGGGGCACCGTTGCGGCGTCCGGCAGACAGCCTGCGGATCTGGTCCGTGGTCTCTGCCAGCGACTCGCCCACCTGTTCTCTGACGACCCGGTCCAGGAGGCTCATCAGGATGTCGATGGTTGCCGCGACGCCGCCGTTGGACGGCGGCGTGACGGTTGTCTCTCCGTTGGTGGCGAGCTTCGGCATCAGGAGACTCGGGGACACACCGTGTGGTGCGACGGGTGGCTTGACGTCATGTCCGGTCTGTCGGAGGGGGCGCGGCACGGCGACAGGACATGTGAAGCGATTGTAGTGTCCTGGGATCGGGATCGTTAGGCCGAGGGCAGCCGGCCAATCACGTGTCGCTTCCATTGCAGTCCGGCCCCGAGGGGCCCACGTTTTCGTACCAGGCCATCCCGTGCTGCTCGACCGTTGGGTCATTCGTGGTCCGCAGGTCGTGAGCCGTCACCACGTCAAGATCCCCGTCGCCGTCGAAGTCTGCAGGGTGACCGTTGCACGGACCTCGCGACTTGCTGTCGATGCTGTGTTAGCATCCAGATCATTGAGGGAATCGGAACGAGTAGACGTTACCATCCTCGAGGAGAGTACACAGTCGCTCGGTCTTTCCGGTGTGAAGCACTCCTCGGAACAGTTCTCCCAGGCGTTCCGGATCCCGCGGGACTGACGTGGTGCTGGAAAATACAATTCTCGCTCGGAGCAACGGATGATTTCCGGGCACAAAGTGTCGAGGTGACATGGCAAACGAAACACAAATGGATCGACCAACAGGCCGGCGTGTCACATGGCAGTGGCTTCCCGTAGCAGTTGGCTTTTGTAGCTTTGTTGTGCCGACAGTTTCTGGTGCAGCGGTTGTTACCGTCATTTCTCCGAGCAGCCCCCTGCCCAGCGTCGTAAGTGCAAAGGGCCGGGTCCATGTGGATGCCGCTGCCGATCTCTGCGATTACCTCTCCCGGGTTACCGGTCGGAAAATCGCTCCCGGCCGCCGGGCGGCTGATGGCGCGGTGACAATTCATGTGGGGCCTGATGCGTTTGTC
>PBOJ01000120.1 GCA_002724315.1 Planctomycetaceae bacterium
CGGGTCACCGGAGGAAAGTGCATCGATGATCCGAAGGGTATTCGAGGGGCAGTCCGGGCCGGCTCGCGATGTCATTGTGGCCAACACCGCGGCAGCCCTGGTCGCTTTCGGTGAGACCACCGACCTGGCCGAGGCCGCTCGCGGAGCCGAGGCGGCCATCGACCAGGGACAGGCCACCGACCAACTGACGGCACTGGTCGAGGCCTCCGGGCGACTGGCAGGCTGAGGCTTGGCTTGCGTCACTCGAGGGCCGCGCTATAATTCACCTCGGCGGCCACAGGGCCGACAGTCATTTCTCCAGGGTTGGCCCGAGAACAGGCAGCAGGTCGAACGGGATGCAGGGTTTTCGACGTTGGCGGCACGATGTCTGGCAGGCGATCAAGACGGTCGCGCTGGGTATGAAGACAACCGCCCGCACGATGTTCAAGACCTACGATCGAGGTGCCTTCACCGAGGTCTTTGAGTACCCCGAGGTGCCGGTGCCGGTGAAGGTCCGTTACCGAGGATTTCACCGGTACGACTTGACCACCTGCATTGGCTGCGACAAGTGTGCAGCGGCCTGTCCGGTCGACTGCATCTACATCGACAAGGAGAAGAGTCCTGTCGGTAAAGGCTTCCGGCTGAACGGATTCGCCATCGACTACACCAAGTGCATGTTTTGTGCGCTGTGCGTGGATCCGTGCCCGGTCGACTGCATCTTCATGGGCTCCAATTTCGACCTCTCCTGCTACAGCCGGGACGGCTGCATCGTCGACTACGCCCGCTTGCCGCTGGAGACAGCCTGGGGCAAGGCCACGCTCAACCCGACCGCTGTCGCTCAGAGCAAAGTGCTGCACGAGCCGGTGTGGGTCAAGGGAGAATCCAGCCCGTTCGAATTTGCCGGCGAGGAGGCCGACGCATGAGAGATGAGGGCGAACAAGCACGGCAACTGTTCACCGTCGAGGAAGCCAACCTGCGGCTTCCGCTGGTGAAGATGATCGTCCAGGACATCGTGACGCTCTTCACCGATCTCCACGACCGCAAGGAACGGCTCACCGAGCTCCGGAACCGGAGTGAGCAGAGTGAGTACCGGGACGAAGTCGAGGCGATGGAGACCGAGCTCGAGACCGACATTGAGACGCTCGACGCTTTCGTCGCGGAACTGCACGATCTCGGTGTCGAACTCAAGGACCCAGTGACCGGACTGGTCGATTTCCGAACGCTCGTCGAAGGACGCGAGGCCTACCTCTGCTGGAAACTTGAAGAAGACGAGATCGGCTGGTGGCACGAGCTCGATGCTGGAGTCGCGGGACGTCGCCCGGTCTCCGAACTCCAGGAAGCCGTCTCTGCCTCCTCCTCCGGATCACTCGACGTCCCCAACGACAGCGACGCCTCCTGATTTACCGCCATGGCCAATCTGCTCAACCACTTCCTGCTGTTCATCCTCGCCGGCACCGGCATGCTGCTTGTGCCGCTGCTGATTGGCCGATTCCTCAGGCCGAGGCTGCCAAACGAGGAAAAGGACGCGATCTACGAGTGCGGTGAACCGACCATCGGGTCGAGCTACATCCAGTTCGATCTCCGGTTCTACACTGTCGCGCTGCTGTTCATCATCTTCGATGTCGAGATCGCCTTCTTCTTCCCCTGGGCACTGGTCTACGGCAACGCCATGCAACTGGCTGACAACGGCCTGGGCAACGGGGCCCGTGAAGTGATCAGCGAGAGACTTTTGACGGCCCCACAGGAAGCCGTGTCTATCGCTCCCGACGCCGCCCAGACCCTGGGAGTGACGGGATTCTTCGATATCCTGGTCTTCTTTGGTGTCCTGATGGTCGGATTCGCATACGTCTGGAAGCGGGGTGACCTCGACTGGATTCGGGCGGTGGGAAGTTCTGAGATCAGCACCGCCGAGCCGGGAGACGCGGCATGACCGGAGCATCCGACATCCAACAGGCGCTGAAAGAGGAGTTCGGCAACGAGGCGATCTCCGGCGCCAACCTGGAAGCGATCGATCCGTGGATCGAGGTGGCTCCCGGATCGATCGTCGCCGTCAGCACGTTTCTCCGTGACGACGAACGGTTTCTCTTCGACCACCTCAACAACCTTTGCGGGTCCGACTATCTTCAGCCGGACCCCAAGAAGGCCAAGTCCTTCGAACACGAGCCGCACGTCGAGGTCGTCTACCACCTCTCCAGCTTCACTCACAAACACCGCATCACCTTGAAGGTCAAGCTGCCCCGTTGGGCCGATGACGTCGAGGGCCAGTTGCCGGCATGCCCCAGCGTCGCGAGCGTCTGGGCAGCGGCCGATTGGCACGAACGCGAGGCCTATGACCTGGTGGGAATCCGCTTCACCGGGCACCCCAACCTCCGCCGGATCCTTTGCCCGGAGGACTGGGAAGGACACCCGTTGCGGAAAGACTACGAGTTTCCACTGGAATACCACGGCATCCGCGGCAAGTAGCCCCTCGGCGGCCGTAGCAACCAGGCAGGCACACAGGCATGACGACCGAGTTGCAAGATCCCCGGATCGTCGAATACGACGTTCGCACCGACGAGATGCTCGTCAACATGGGGCCTCAGCACCCCAGCACGCACGGTGTGCTGCGGCTGTTGCTGCGAACCGACGGCGAGATCGTCCACGAGGTGACTCCACACCTGGGGTACCTGCATCGCTGTGCGGAGAAGATCGGTGAGAACCTCGCACCACCACAGTGGGTGCCCTACACAGACCGGATGGACTACCTGGCCGGAATGAACATGAACCTCGGCATGTCTCTGGCTGTCGAGAAACTCGTGGGAATGGAACTGCCCGAGAAGGCCCAGGTCATTCGCGTGCTGATCTCTGAGCTGGGACGTATCGCCAGCCACCTGGTCGGCATGGGAGCTTACGGACTCGACCTGGGCACCTTCAGCCCCTTCCTGTGGGCGTTCCGCGAACGCGAGATCGTGCTGGACCTCTTCGAAGAGGTGTGCGGGGCACGGCTGACCTACAGCTACATCACCCCCGGCGGCGCCACACACGACCTGCCCGGTTCGATCAACCTGCCCCCGGGACTCGCCTCACTGACCAACCAGTCCCCCGAGACCACCGTCTCGTGGACCGACGCCCTGACGCAATTCCTCGACTGGCTCGAACCCAGGATCGAGGAATACCACACGCTGCTGACACGAAATCAGATCTTCATCAAGCGGACCGCCGGCCTCGGAGTGATGTCACCAGAAATGGCCAAGAGCTACGGATGTACCGGCCCGGTTCTGCGAGGCAGTGGAGTCGACTGGGACCTGCGGCGGGACGGCGAGGACATCTACACGGGGATGTACCAGGGGTACGACTTCGACATCCCGGTGGCCCCCTTCGACGCCGCCCCTCCCGAGTCCGTTCTCGGTGACAACTGGTGCCGCTTCTACGTCAGGATGATGGAAGTGGTGCAGTCGATTCGGCTGGTGCGGCAGGCCATCGAAAAGTACCCGACCGCGGAAGGCAGCTACCGCGAAACCTTCAAGTTGGCCACCAAGCTACCCGCTGACGAGTGCTACCTGGAAACAGAATGCCCGCGAGGACAGATGGGCTTTTACCTGGTCGGGGACGGCAGCAGCGAGCCGTTCCGGGCACGGGCCAAGAGTTCCTGCTTCTGCAACCTCGCCGTCACAGCACCACTCTCGGAAGGTTTTTTGCTGGCCGATATTCCGGCGATCGTCGGCTCGCTGGATGTCGTCATGGGCGAGATCGACCGGTAGCCGGATCCCCCATTCGACGCAGACTCTCGCCCCCCAACACGCCCGCGGGACAGCTCACCCGGGTTGCGGTGGATCGAAGTCCCCACTTCGCCTAAACTCACTGCCGAGTACACACTTGCTCCTTACGGAGATCAGCATGAGCCGGTTGTTTGCTATCCCCTCGGTGTCCCCACGCCGTTCGCACATTGTCACCGGGTTGGTGACGGTGCTGCTGGCACTTCTGCTGCTGCCCACGCCCGCGATTCTTGCCGCCGACAGCGATGCGGGCAAGAAAAAGGCCGGCCAGCCCAGTGAAGAGGAAATCCTGCTTTTGATGCGGATGTTCTCCGAGACGTTTGAGCAAATCGAGCGGAATTACGTCAAGGGAGTCGACCGCCGCCGACTGGTCGAAGCTGCCATCCGTGGAATGCTCAAGGAACTCGACCAGTACTCCAACTACATCAGTCCCGACCAGATTTCCCGGTTCCAGCAAAGCGTCAGCCAGCAGTTCGGAGGGATCGGGATCCAGGTTCGCCCCGACCTGGTCGTCGCCACGCCGTTGGCCGGAAGCCCCGCCTACAAAGCGGGGATCAAGGCCGGCGACCGAATCGTCGAAATCGACGGCAAGCAGGCCTCGACATTTCCCGAGAACCGAAAGCTGGAAACAGCCGTTTCGCTGATGAAAGGCAAAGCGGGTGACCCGGTCACGCTCGGCATCCGCCGCACCGGCGTCAAGGACGTGATCAAGATCACCGTCAAACGGGCCATCGTTCAGGTCCCAACGGTGATGGGTGACGCCTTCGGCAAAGACGACCAGTGGCAGTTCATGCTCGATGACAAGCAGAAGATCGGTTACGTGCGATTGACTCATTTCGCCCGCCGCACTGCTGACGAACTCTCGGCCGCCCTGGTTCAGCTCAAAAAGCAGGGCATGAAGGCCCTGGTCATCGACCTCCGCTTCAATCCCGGAGGACTGCTCAGCCAGGCCACCCGCATCTCGGACATGTTCATTGAAAAGGGCCGAATCGTCAGCACCAAGGGCCGAAACGTCCGCGAACGCGTCTGGGACGCGACCAAGCCGGGCACCCACACCGGGTTCCCCATCGCCGTCCTGGTCAACCACTTCAGCGCTTCGGCCAGCGAAATCCTCAGCGCCTGTCTGCAGGACCACAAACGGGCCGTGATCGTCGGAGAACGGACCTGGGGCAAGGGAAGCGTCCAGAACGTGATCCAGCTCGAGGGTGGCTCCAGTGCCCTGAAACTGACCACCGCCAGCTATCATCGTCCGAGCGGACGCAACATCCACCGGTTCCCCAACAGCAAACCGACCGATGTCTGGGGCGTGATGCCCGACAAGGGACTGGAAATCAAGATGTCGCGTCTCGACATGATCCGGTACCAGGAGTACCGGAGGCAACGTGACGTGATCCAGGACGGCGGCCCGCCCAAGAGTGACTTCGTTGACACACAGCTTGCCAAGGCTGTCGCCCACCTCAACGGAACACTCAACCCCAAGCCCAAGGACGACAAGAAGAAAGACGCGAAGAACCCCAAGGGCAAGAAGAAAGACGGCAAGAAGAAGCCCAAGGACAAAAAGAAAGACGGCAAGAAGAAACCCAAGGACGACAAGGGCGACAAGCCAAAAAAGAAGGCATCCAACGAGGACGGCAAGCAGAGCCTGCGTTTCCGTCCCGCCGCCGCCCCGTCGCGAGTCCGCGGGTTGCCACTGTTCCGTCTCCCCGACCCGGTCGGCTAGAAGGGCTCCGCTTCTCGTGTCGGCCGCCTGTGATCGTGGCCAGCTGCTGCTGGCAATCGAGTCGAGTTGTGACGAGACGGCTGCGGCGGTGATCGACCGTCGCCTGAGGGTTCATTCCAATGTCGTGTCCTCCCAGGTCGACCTTCACGCGGAGTTCGGCGGAGTAGTCCCCGAGATCGCCTCGCGGGCTCACCTGGTCAACATCCTGCCGGTCCTCGAAAGAGCTCTTTCGGCAGCCTCGGTTTCGCTGGAGGACATCACTGCGGTCGCGGTCGTTACCGAACCGGGCCTGGTCGGATCGTTGCTGGTGGGACTGACAGCCGCCAAGGCCCTCTGCCTGGCCCACGGCATTCCACTGGTGCCAGTGCACCACATCGAGGCTCATCTCTACGCGTGCCGGATGACAGCCGGCCATGATGTCTATCCCGCCGTCGGCCTGGTCGTCAGCGGTGGCCACACCAGCATCTACGACTGCCGCAGCCCACTCGAGGCCGAACTCGTCGGGTCGACAATCGATGACGCCGCTGGAGAAGCCTTCGACAAGGTTGCCCAGCTGCTGAGCCTGGGATATCCGGGGGGACCACACATCGAACAAGCTGCCGCCGAGGGTCACCCTGGCGAGATCAAGTTGCCGAGGCCACTATTGAGCGACCCCGGACTCGACTTCAGTTTCAGTGGACTCAAGACCGCAGTCCGCTACCAGGTCCATGGCGTGCCCGGCAGCGGCCGCCCCCAGCCGGAATTGACACCCCAACGGACCGCGGACCTCGCCGCATCCTTCCAGGCCGCCGTGGTGGATTGCCTGGTCCAGCGATGCCGTCGCGCCCTGGAACAACTCAACCACTCCCGACTGCTCGTCGGGGGTGGTGTCGCCGCCAACCAGTCGCTCCGAGGAGCCCTGGCCGAGATGTGTGAAGGGCAGGGGGCCGACCTGCATATCGCGGCCCCAGAACTGTGCACCGACAACGCCGCGATGGCCGCCCTGGGCTGGGAAAGACTCGACGCCGGGCATACCGCCGGACTTGAAATCGATGTGAACCCGGGACTGATCCGTCGCTGACATCCGACTTTTGCCGCCCCCACACAGACCTTGCTCCCAGTTCGGGCCAATCGGGCCGCGACCGCGGCAATGGTCCCTGCCTGCGGCCTGTCTGTTCAGGTCCCTTGCGAGTTGGCTAGAATCGAGCCGGTTAGCCTGTGCGGGCCGGATCCATAGAAGGGAGAACACTGTCATGACACGACGACTGCCCCTGCCTGTTGTCCTCACCTTGGCGATCCTGCTGGCCCCCCACTCGGCGTCAATGGCCCGCGCCCAGAAGAACAGCCGCCGGCTCCCATCTCGTTCGCTGGCCGGTGCCACCGGGTATCTCAACACCTCCCGTCCGATCGACATCCGTGACCTCCGCGGCAAGATCGTGCTGCTGGACTTCTGGACCTACTGCTGCATCAACTGCATGCACATCTTGCCGATGCTGAAACAACTCGAGGAGAAATACCCCAACCAACTGGTGGTCCTCGGAATCCATTCTCCAAAATTCAATACCGAGAAAGATATCGAGAACATCCGGCGTGCTGTCCTGCGATACGACATCACTCACCCGGTCATCAACGACAGCAACAAGGCGATCTGGCGCCGGTACAACATCAACTTCTGGCCGACAATGATCCTGATCGACCCCGAGGGATACGTCTGTGGAATCCGCCGGGGCGAAGCGCCGTTCAAGGTGATCGACAAGGAGGTGGCCAAGCAGGTCCGGCTCCACAAGCAGAAGGGCACGCTCAACGAGACACCGCTCCGCTGGGATCTCGAACTCAACAAGCAGCAGCGGACCGCGTTGCGGTTTCCCGGCAAGGTGATCGTCGACCCGACCGGACAACGACTCGTCATCGCCGACAGTGGAAATCACCGGTTGATCGTCACCGACCCGACGGGCCGGAAGACGACGGTGATCGGCACGGGCCGACCGGGCCGACAGGACGGCCCCCTGGCGAGTGCTTCGTTCAACGACCCTCAGGGAATGGCCTTCGACGGCGACACGTTCTACGTAGCCGACAACCTCAACCATCTCATCCGCAAGGTCGATCTCAAGGCCGGCCAAGTCACCACCATCGCCGGCACGGGAAAAATGCTGACCAGCTACGCCAGGCTGCGGCGGCGGAGCAACTCCCCCACGCGTTACGCCCTCTCAAACCCATGGGACCTGGCCCTGGTCAAACAACGACTCTACATCGCCATGGCCGGAACCCATCAACTGGTCATGCTCAACCTCGACACCAACACGATCGTTCCGTATTCGGGCAACGGGACCGAGGATGTCCGCGACGGCACACTGGCCAAAAGTTGCCACGCTCAACCCAGCGGCCTGGCCACCGACGGCAGCCATCTCTTTGTCGTCGACAGCGAGGGCAGTTCTCTGCGAGCGGTCACGTTGCCCCCGGGCAACAACGTGAGTACCCTGGTCGGCACCACCGGCCTCCCGATGTTCAAGAGCCTGTTCGCCTTCGGAGACCAGGACGGCCGAGGCTCCGGAGTGCGGCTGCAACATCCGATCGGCGTGGCCTATGCCGACGGCCGGATCTATGTCGCCGACACCTACAACCACAAGATCAAGCTCGTTGACCCCGGGTCCCGAAACTGCGTGACCCTGGTCGGCCAAACGCGGCGTGGCAATTCACTCCAGCCGCTGCAGCTTCACGAGCCGGCCGGCCTCGCCGTTCACGGCAAGACGCTCTACATCGCCGACACGAACAACCACCGCATCGTGACGTTCGACCTCGGCAGCCGCCAGGCCCGCACATTGACCATCGAGGGGCTCCAGCCACCGTCCCGAACAGCCGCCAAGTCACCGCGGTAACAACTGTGGCTACCGGCGAAAACTGAACGTCGCCACGTCGATGATGCTACTGAAGACAGCGTTGACAGTCAGGCGTACGTAGCGGCGGTCACCAGAAACCACCGCAAGCGTCGTGTTGGCCACCCCTTCGGAAATCATCGATATCACCGGCGTATAACCGACCCCCCCGCGACGGACTCGCCGACCAGCACCGCTGGGACGTTCGACCGACGAGCCGAAACGGAACGGACGCCCGCCACGACGCTTGCTGCCGCGGGCGGTGGCAAATTCGTCATCGGTTCGGGGAAGCGGATCCGACAGTTTTTCGCGACGCCCCTTCTGAAGGCTCAGCCTCACCACCTTGCGGCGATCATCGAAGACCACCGGGTGTGTGTGCGTTTGCTCGTGATCGGTTCCGACGTATCGGCGGATCGTCAACTGGGCCCGCTTTCCGACAATGTCCCCGTCGACATGGTTGATCGACAATCGGTATTCCCCCGGAGCCGCAAAAGCGCAGACGTATTCCTCGTAACAATTGCGTTGGACAGGCCCGAACCCGTCGTGAACCAACACGCCTCCGGAACGGGTCTGCCGATGATCGAAGTGACAGACCGTTCCCAGGGGCTCGTCGACCTGCAGATCGAGCTCCCCCTGTCCATTCCACGACAGCGTGACAATGAGGTCCCGCTGATGAGCAGCAGCCACCGCCGTCTCCAGTTCTTGGGCTCGCTTGTTGTCTCCCGTTTTCCTCAGAGCCGCAGCGGCATCGGTCGCTGCAGCCGCAGCGGCCCGGTGACGACTCCGGTAATCGGAGGGCCAGGTGTATGTCAGAATGCCCGTCGAAGCCCACTGGACCGCGTCGTAGTCCTGCAACCGCTCCGCCAACTTCAGCCCCAATGCGTAGGGTTCCGGGCGAGTCGGTGAGATCTTCGAGGCCTGCCGGTAGAGCAACAGCGCTCGATCATTGACGCCGAAACGTGACAGGTAGGCAGCCGACAGAAGCATGTTCGGGACATCGGTCGCCGTGAAATCGACACGCGACAGCAACACCCGTTCAATTTCTGACTTCGGTCGCCCGGCGATCTGCATCGACATCGCCAGCACGTCGTACATCCAGGGTTGCGACTGCCCGGCGATCAACGCCTCGCTGATCGCCGCAATCACGTGGCCGTGCTTCCGCTGGCGATGGAGCCGCAAAACCAGCGTCGTGAAGGCCGCAGGTGACGGACGGTTCTTCTCGAAGTAGGCCTTCCAGACCTCTTCCGGGGTGCCCGAGCCAAGATCCACATCGAGCTCGCGCGCACTTTTGACCGTCCGGGCCGCCCCCCCCGATCGCGTCTTGACGGCGGCCGGGGAGGCTGAGGCGGGCTGTTGAGACGCCCGCTTCAGCGAAGAACGGTTACCCGTTTTTTTTTACCGGCAGACTGCTTCACGGACTTGTTGTTGAACAACGGCTTGCGAGCCTGGGCCGGCTGACTTCGTGGCTGCGGTGGCACACTCATCATGCCCATCCCGCCGCCGCCCCCCATCATACCGCCGCCCATACCGCCACCCATGCCGCCACCCATGCCACCGCCCATGCCGCCGCCGCCCATCATTCCACCGGAACCGCCACCAGAGGGCGTCTCAACTGGAATCACCAGGTCGGCAACCGGGTAGACGCGCGTGCTCATCATTTCCTCGGCCTTGGCCTCGGTAGTGATTCGCATCACCTCATCCTGGATGACATAGGTCAGGGCCATCGGCTCAAGAACGATCTTCAATGCGCTACGGAGCGAAATCCCCGACAGCGACATGTTGATCGGTTCATCTGGCTGGATCCCCTCATCGAGAAGAGCTTGCTCATCCAGGATAATCTGGATGTTGTGCTGCTGCTTGAGATAGTCGACGACGTCGCTCAGCGGCAGGTCCACAAACTCCATCTCGGTCTCATCATCAAGAGCCCGGATGATCCGCTCCTCGACCTTGCTGTAGTTGTGCAGATCGACGCTGGCCCACTTCTTCCGTTCTTCGGTCAAACGACGCCAGACGGCCGCATCCGGATAACGGATCGGAGGTTCGTCGGGGAAAGGAACATGTGAAAACTCGACCTGCTCGAGGACGGCCAGGAACCTGTCCGCACGGAGGTTCCGGAGGTGATAGGCCATGTCCAGTTGGTTGGCCGCTTCGGCCGAAAATCTGGCCGAAGTCGCCGTCCCATCACCGGGCCGCAACTCGAGGGCCCTCTGGGCCACGTCCTCGGCCTCGGGAAACGCATCCCGATTTCCTCGAGGGGCCTCGACAAACAGCAGGTGAGCCACCTGCTTGAGCAACTGCTTCATCCGCTCATCGTCTCGCTCCAGATCCGTCTCGATCCGCTGCTGGCTCTCACGAGCCGCCACCGACTGCTGGCGTTCCTGGCGTTTCTGTTCGAAGTGCTGCTCAGAGACCTCGACGAACCGCTTGAGGTTCGAGAGACGTCGAATCAGTTCGGTGCGGACGGCCGGGTCAATGTCGGTCGTTCCGCGAACAGTGCCCAGGCCTCGCTTGATCTGGGTCAATGCGGCTTGAGGTTCGGTTGCTGCACGCGCCCGAGATTCCTCGAGCAGGCGTTCAACCTGCAACTGAAGCTTCTGTGTCCGGACCAGAATCGCTTCCTGAGCCTGTTGAATGGGATCTGAGGCTTCGACCGTACCGGGGGGTTCGGCGGCCGGCTGAGCGGCTGGCTGAGCGGCTGTAGAAGGCTGAACGGCAGCCAGCGTGGTGTCGCCGATCCGTCCGGCAGTCCTGGCCTGCACCTTCTCACTCGCACCCAACAGCGCCGCTGCGCGGACATTGTCCGGATCGAATCCGCGGACAACCAATCCAATCCGCTCGGCTTCGTGGAAGCTACGAACCTTCAGGGCCTGTTCGCCCTGGCGGAGCAGTCCGTCAAGATGCGAGTCAAATTCGTGCCGCGCCGTCTTGAGCATCGCACGGCCGGCCAGCGCCACGGTGAATCCATCGGTCGACTCGGCACCGCGAAACAGCATAGCCAGGAAGGCGTTGCCGGCTTCGGCCGACAACCGTCCGACCCGCCACTGGACGTCCGCGTCGCCGTCCGCACTGGCCAACCATCCCGAAATGGTCGTTCCCGTCTCGAGCTGACCACGTCCGACGTAAATCGTCTGGCGATCCGACCGCAACGGCAGCGGCTGGCTGGGCAACATTGTGATCCCCTCGGGGACAACGACCTTGGCCGGATAGGTGACCGGAGCGTGAATCGCGGTGGCGATCCGACGTCCGAGGCCGTTTTCGTCAGTCTTGCGGCCACGGTCCACGACCACGGTGCCGCCGGTCTGCTGGGCCATCACGCCCAGAACCTGCAGGTCCAGCCGGGGGCCGACGCCGTAACTGTGTATCGAAACATGCCGGTTGCGGAACCGTGCGAGCACCTGCTTGAAATCATCGGCATTGACCAGTTCAGCACTGCTCATGCCGTCGCCGATGTAGAGCACGCTTCCGGGGCGTTTCCCGGCCAGGGCTCGGGTTGCAGCGTCCAGGGCAGGAACCAATCGTGTCGCGCCCAATGGCGCGCGGCGACGCAATCGAGTCACGGCCTGGCGAATCGTTTCCGACCCGGCCAATGACCACTCACTCGTCAAAGCTGTCGCCTGCACGTCAACGGCAAACAGCTGAACGCGGTCCGAACTGCCCAGTGACTCGAGGACATCATCGAGAACGGCCAAAGCCTGCACGCGATGCGAGCCGGTCTGGCTGGCCGAGGTGTCGACCAGGATGACGACGTCTCTCGAGGAAGACGTCTTCGCGGCCTTCGCCGGCGCCACGAGCGGCAGGGCGAAGTAGGTCTCACCGTCCGGAGCCGTGTACCGCAGGACATCGACGGACTTCACCGCCGCTGCCTGCACCACCGACGTGGAGGCCACCAGGACCAGGGATGCCACGAACGCCCACAAGGCCAGAGCGCTTCTCAACCGCATGCCGAAACTCCCGAATTCAAAGGCGAGACGATCTCGATGTGTCATCGATTCCGGATAGGGGATCGAACGAGATGCCTCAGAAATGTCAATCGGACGGGATGGCCCGCGGGGAGACCGGCCCCGAACGGGCCCGAAATCTCCCCAGCCATTGTAACTCGTTTCTCGGAAGGTCGAGAGGAAAAATCCGTAACGCTTTCCACCTTTCCCGCAATTCCTCGTTCAACGCGGCATCGTGCCCGGCCTCCCCGAGCAATCGTTGTGTTCGGTCCTCGGGTCATGCGCGTCGTAACGACGCCCTGCGCCCTCTGTCGACTGCCACCGTTGAACCGATTGGTCGGCTTTTACGGGTTTTGGGACAGGTTGCCGGCCCCAATCCCGGAGGACGTCCCACCGCCCGGAATACTCACCGCACGTCCCCTTCGAGGCCGTATTCGGCGATCTTCTTGTGCAGCGTGTTTCGATTGATTCCCAACCTCGCTGCGGCCTTCGTCTGCACCCCCTGGCAAGAGTGGAGCACCTGCCGGATCACCTGGCGTTCCACCAATGATACGATTCGCGGGTGAACACCGGTCTCTTGGCCCACCTCCTGGCGCAATCCCAGGGACACAAGTTGGCTACAAATCCGTTCCAGGTCCCCCTCCCCGGAACGGGTGCTCCGGGGCGAGCCCAGCCCACGCAGATGCGGCGGAAAATCTCCGGGCTCCAATGTGGCTCCATCCCCAAGCACCAGCGCCCGCTCAACATAGTTCTCCAACTCACGGACGTTCCCGGGCCAACCGTAACCGGTCAAAACGTCAAGAGTGTCGGTGGAAACCGCCGGGGACTGGCCCTCGCCTGCGACGAATTGACGCAGGAAATGGTCCACCAACAGCGGAATGTCAGCCGGACGCTCTCGCAGCGGCGGCAGCATGATCTCGATGACGTTCAGTCGGTAATACAGGTCTTCGCGAAATCGCCCCTCGTCGATCTCCTCGAGCAGATCACAGTTGGTGGCGGCCACGATACGACAATCAACCCGTATGGTCTTGGTGTCGCCGACTCGCTCGAATTCCTGCTCCTGCAAAACCCGCAACAACTTCACCTGCAACGTGTAGCTGACAGAGTCGATTTCGTCGAGAAATACGGTGCCACCATGTGCTGCTTCAAACCGGCCGGTGCGATTCTCGTACGCGCTGGTGAAAGCCCCCTTGACGTGACCAAACAACTCGCTCTCCAGCAGGCTCTCACTCAGTGCCCCGCAGTTGACCCGCACAAATGGGCCGCTCGAACGAGGACTCAGTTCGTGGATCGCACGCGCGATCAGTTCCTTGCCCGTGCCGGTTTCCCCGGTCAAAAGCACTGTCGTCAGACGACCGGCCACCCGCCGGGTCAACCGATACACCTCCAGCATCGCCGGGCTGCTTCCGATCACACCTTCCAACTGGCCACCGTCGGTGCCCCCGGCAACATCCGCCGATTCCCGCTCACCCCTGGACACCCCGCACAGCCTCCTGCCACACACCTAGCGTCCGTAAACGCTCCACCAACTGCCAGCTTATCGAGCAATACTGTCGACATGCTCGGCAGAAAATATTATTTCTGCCGAGATTCTATGCGATTTCCTGAACCTCCGGAAGCGGCCATCCCAGCAAAAACACCACAACTGTCACATTCGGCCTGTGGCCCCATTCAGATGCCCGCCCCAACAACACCGCTGCCAACAAACCAAGCGTGTATTGGAGAACGCCGAGAATCTCACAGCCAACCCCACCCGCATTCAGTGGCGAGGCCGGGCCGGATTTCGCCCCGGACCAAAGTTGTCGAGGCCATCCTGCGGAAATTTCGACCGATCCAGAAGGCTGGACAGGGACAGGGGGATGCGCCAAAATAGCCGCTCCAGTCAGGACGGGCGCATAGCTCAGTTGGTTAGAGCGCAGCTCTGATAAAGCTGAGGTCCGTGGTTCGAATCCACGTGTGCCCACTGGAGCCGGCTGGGGAGACGCGGTTCTTTCCGGACTGCGTCTCCCCCGGTCCGGTCTCCACCCAGACGACATGACCGCCCGCGGGGGACGTAGCTCAACTGGGAGAGCGCCGGCTTTGCAAGCCGGAGGTTGCCGGTTCGAGCCCGGTCGTCTCCACTCCTTTGACTCGTTAAACACGAGAAACGAAGCGACAGACCTGCCTCCCAGAGATGGTAAGCGACAGACGGTTGGGGGGAAGAAAAGTTCCCCCCACGCCGTTTTCTCTTCCCTTTTTGTACTGACCTGGGGGAAGAGCGGTGAGTCACAAGTCCCGAAAGCGCAAGTCGACGAACGAGGCAGACTGCACGTCCAGAAGGTGGTCCGCGGAAGACTCGCCGCTCTGAAAACACAGCCGGTGAGGCTGCGATTCACATTGCGAGAGACGGCATTGTACTCCTTCTGGATTGACCGATAGATCGCGGGACGGCGATCCGGCAATGGGCGGAATGTTGAGGCGGTGTTTTGTGACAAAGCCCTGCCGGCGATTGGGTGGGCCCGGTCGAATTCAACTCATTTTTGAGCCCCAAAAACAAAGCCAACAGGTGAACAGACCCGTGCGAATCACCAGCGTCGTCATTGTTGCAGTGGCCAATACTCTTCTCCCGGTGGCTTCTTCCGGAGCACGCGGCCAAGAAGTCGTCAATGTCGCGAAGGGCCAACAAGATGTGCTCTTTGCCTTCGATGATGTGAGTATCGAAGCAACACGTGGACTCAAGCTGGAAATGGTGGACGCGGAGAAGCACCCAAACAACCCTGTCATCCCAAGGGGCAAGGCCGGAGCCCCGGATTCTTCTCGAGCCAGTATGCCCGCGGTGCTTTACGAAAACGGGCGTTGGCGAATGTGGTATCCGGCACAGC
>PBOJ01000121.1 GCA_002724315.1 Planctomycetaceae bacterium
AATGCGCCAACGTGGGGGGCACCGACGCAGGCGATGTGGCCAACGCGATCGTCGAGGCCTGCTACCTGGGCACCGACGGTGGAGACGGCATTCACCTGCTGGGCCCACTGGCCGGCACCGTCCTGAGAATCAGCCCGCCGATGACGATCACCGAGGACCAGGCACAGGAGTCCCTGGAACTGCTGCACCAGGTGGTCGCCGGGGTTGGCGAGGCACTCGGCCAGTGACACTCGCATTGACGAAATCCCACTTTTCCCCGATTATCTCGCGGTTCCGAGCCTCCGTTTCCCTTGGCCCAAACAAGGTCTCTCCCGCGGACCTTGACCGATGAATTCTCGAAAACCCCATCGTCTCGAAGCCGCCCGACTGGAAAAACTGCAGAAGATCGGGGACCTGGGACTCGATCCCTGGGGCCATCGGTTCGACGGCCACATCCCGATTTCCGAGGCCCGTGAAAAGTGCCCGGAGGAATCGGGAACCGACGGGGAAACCGTCCGGGTGGCCGGTCGGATCATGCTGCGAAACAACCGCGGCAAGCTGAAGTTCTACCACGTGCAGGACTGGACCGGGCGGATCCAGTTGATGGTCTCTCGCGGCGACCTCAGCGAAGAACAATGGGAACTGGTCGGTGCCCTGGACCTCGGTGACCTGATTGGCATCGACGGCCGCCTGAGAGTCTCTCAGACCGGTGAGAAGACGATCTTCGCCGAGAAGCTCACGATGCTGTGCAAGTCCCTTGCCCAGCCGCCCGAGAAGTTCCACGGGGCCAAGGACGTCGAGATGCTGCTGCGGCAACGCTCGATCGACCTGATCTACAACGAGGGTGTGCTCGACCGCATGCTCAAGCGAACCCGCATCATCCACTCGATTCGCCAGACGCTTTCGGGGGAGGGGTTCGTCGAGGTCGAGACACCGGTGCTGCACGCGGTGGCCGGCGGCGCGGCAGCGCGACCGTTCATCACCGAACACAACACGCTGGGCATCGAGTTGTTCATGAGGATCGCACTCGAACTGCACCTCAAGCGGCTGATGGTCGGCGGTGTCGAGCGGGTCTATGAAATCGGCCGAGTGTTTCGCAACGAGGGAATCGACGCGACACACAATCCCGAGTTCACGATGATCGAGCTCTACCAGGCGTACGGCGACTACGGGTCGATGATGGACCTGGTCGAAAAGATCGTCGTCGACGCCGCCGAGATGCTCGGGGACGGCATGATCCTGCCCTGGGGTGAAGACCAGATCGACTTCACCCCGCCCTGGCCCCGGAAGACCTACGCCGAGTTGTTCGCCGAACACGCCGGGTGTGCGATGGACGACACCGACGCGGTGACCGAGGTGGCTCGACGCCTGGAGATCGACACCGACGGGGTGCACCCGGATGTCGTCGTCAACAAGGTCTTCGAGGAGACCGTTGAGGATGCGCTGGTCGGACCGATTTTCGTCATCGATTATCCCGCCAGCCTCTGCCCGCTGACCAAGCGGAAGGCTGACAATCCCGAGATCGCCGAACGATTCGAACTGTTCATCCACGGCATGGAACTGGCCAACGCCTACACCGAACTCAACGACCCGCTGCTCCAGGACGAGTTGTTCCGAACCCAGCTTGACGGCCTCGACGAAGAGGACTCGATGGCCAAACTCGACACCGACTTCCTCGAGGCCCTGCGGATTGGCATGCCGCCGGCCGGTGGAATGGGGATCGGAATCGACCGCCTGGTGATGCTGCTGACCGACAGCCGTTCGATCCGTGACGTGATCTTCTTTCCACTGCTGAAACCCGAATCGGTCGGTGGCGGCAAATCGGCTCCATCCGACAACGACAAGAACACGGCAACCGAAACAACAGAGACAAACCCGGCCGGATAGGCGAAACTGTCCGACGGGTCGAATCGACGGCGAGACCGGATTCTCGCACAACGGCAAGGGACTGCCATGTACAAGCTCCAGCTCTGCCTCCGCTATCTGCGGACCCGCTGGATCGCGATGGCCAGCATCGTCAGCGTGATGCTCGGCGTGGCAACCATGATCGTGGTCAACAGCGTGATGGCCGGGTTCGCCACCGAGATGCGGGAACGGATCCACGGAATCCTGGCCGACATCGTCGTCGAAACTCACACGCTAGACGGCGACCCCGATGCCGCCGCCCGCATGCAGGAAATCCAGGAGGTCGCCGGAAACTACGTCGAGGCGATGACAGCGACCGTCGAAGTCTACGGGATGATCAGCTTCAAGTACCGCGGACAGGTGATCACCCGACCGGTCACCCTGATCGGAATCGACCCGGAGACCAAGGGAGCCGTCAGTCCCCTGGTCACCAATCTCACCTCCTTCACCTCCGGGCGACGAATGGGATTGGCTCTCGAGGATGATGCCAACATCGGTTGCCGTGTCGCCGGTGTCCTCTCCGGAAGCTCCGCCGACACTGGAGGCATCCACGCCGGGGACCGGATCACCGGCTGCAACGGGACCGCTGTCCAGGACACCCGCGAACTCGCCTCGCGGCTGAAGAATGCCGTCGATCAAAAGGCCATCGAGCTGGACATCATCCGGGATGGTCAACCGCTGACCCTGGAACTGCCCGTGCCGCGACCGACCTGGAACCTGACGGCCGACGCGCGGGAACACCGCCGTGCGATCATCGAACTCGAGCGACGACGCCTCGAATGGAACCAGCCCCAGGACATCGTTCCCGCGGGCGGCACACAGGCCGCACCACAACCCACCCCGCCGGATCTCAACACCCCACCCGGCTCCCAACCCAGTCCGCTGACACCACCTCCCAGCTTCGAGACAATCCCCCCACCGGCCAGGGATTTCTCCACCCCGGGCACTCCAGCCCCCCTCGGCAGCGATGTCGCCGACCTATCCGATCCTCTGCCAGCCCGGGTTTACCTGGGGGCGGGACTGATCGAGTTCCCGATCGAGGACAAGAAGACGGGTGAAATCCGGATCGAGCGGATGGTGCTCTCCGGCGAGGATGTCCGCATCACCACCGTGTCAGCCGGACGCCCTCCCGAACCCCGGCACTTCACCGCCACGGTGGTCGACGTGTTCAAAAGCGGCATGAGCGAATACGACTCGAACCTCGTCTTCTGCAATCTCGAGGAACTCCAGCAAACCCGCGGCATGATCGATCCCTCCACCGGAGACCGTGCGGTCACGTCCATCCAGGTCAAGCTGAAGAACTTCGAGGACGCCGAGACGGTCGTCGAACGTCTGCGGGCCGCTTTCCCCGCCCACATCTATTCGGTCCGCACCTGGCAGCAGAAACAGGGGCCGCTGCTGGCCGCCGTCGAACTCGAAACCGGCATCCTCAATATCCTCCTGTTCCTGATCATCACTGTTGCCGGATTCGGCATCCTGGCCATCTTCTACATGATCGTCGTCGAGAAGACTCGCGATATCGGCATTCTCAAGGCCCTGGGCGCCAGTCGCCGGGGCATCATGTCCATTTTTCTTGGCTACGGCCTGGCCCTGGGTGTCGTCGGCAGCGGGGTCGGTGTGCTGCTGGGCCTGGTCTTTGTCCATTACATCAACCAGATCGAAGATGGGATCACATGGATGCTGGGAAGAAAGGTCTTTGACGAGACCATCTATTACTTCCCCGAGATCCCCACTGCGGTCAATCCCCTGACCGTCGGCTGGGTCGCCCTGGGGGCCATCGCCATCGCCGTGCTGGCGAGCATTCTGCCCGCACGCCGTGCGGCCAAACTTCACCCCGTCCAGGCCCTGCGCTACGAGTGAACTCGAAGGAAACCACACCGTGAGAACACCGCAGCCCATTCCCCGGGACGCAAGCCAGCAGGCCCGCGATGCCTGGGCCACGGCAACTTCTGCCCCGGTCACGACCGAACCCGCCTCTCCACCACAACAACCAAACCGTTCCGAAAAGGCCAGCCGCCTCGGCTGTGTCGCCCTCGAGAAGTCCTATCGCAAGGGCGACCTGGTCATCCCCGTCCTTCGTGGCGTTGACCTGGAAGTCACTTCCGGCGAATTTCTTTCCGTCAGCGGACAGTCCGGATCGGGCAAGAGTACCCTGCTGCACGTGCTGGGGCTGCTGGATGCGCCGAACGTCGGAGAGGTCCACTGCGACGGGCGACGGATCGACAATCTCACCGAACCCAAGCGAGACGAACTCAGGAACCAGAACTTCGGGTTCATCTTCCAGTCCTACCACTTGCTGCCGGAACTGACGCTGCTCGAAAATGTCGTCGCCCCACTGGCCATCCGTTTTTCGACATTGCGGTGGTGGAGCCAACGCAAGGCGATCCACGAACGGGCCAGTGAGATCATCGAGAAAGTCGGGCTGGGTCACCGGATCAAGCATCGCCCCAGCGAACTCTCGGGAGGGGAAATGCAACGGGCGGCGATCGCCCGGGCGTTGATCGGACAACCCAGAGTGCTGCTGGCCGACGAACCCACCGGCAACCTCGACTCGGCCACCGGGCAGGAAATCATGGCGCTTTTGGCCAGCTTGAACGAGGTTCAGCAGCTGACTATCATCATGGTCACCCACGACGAACGGATCGCCTGCCAGGCTCACCGCATCGTCCGACTCGCCGAAGGCCGGGTCGAAACGGTGAACCAGGCCGCCTAGGAGGGGTGGCCGAGTCCTCGTGACTCACCCTGACAAGGGACTGCTCCCGGGCGTTGTCGTGCTCGTCCTGTTTCCCTCATCCTCCCACTTCCGTCCGAACACATGGCCAACAGCGTCTACATCGACGGAAAACTGGTCCCCGCCGACCAGGCCACCGTCAGCGTCTTCGACCACGGCTTGCTTTACGGGGACGGTGTCTTCGAGGGGATCCGGGTCTACGGCGGCAACGTTTTTCTGCTCGCCGAGCATGTCGATCGGCTCTACGAAAGTGCCCGGTCCATCCGGCTCGAAATCCCCATCTCCAACCAGCAGATGGTCTCCGCGGTCAACGAGACCGTCCAGGCCAACGGGATCGACGACGGCTACGTCCGGCTGGTCGTCACCCGCGGATCGGGCACGCTGGGCCTGGACATCCGCAAGACCTCGAACCCGATCGTGATCATCATCGCCGACACGATCACGCTGTATCCGCCCGAGATCTACGAGCGGGGAATGGAACTGGTCACCGCCGGCACCATCCGCAATCATCCCGGAGCACTCAATCCTCGCATCAAGTCGCTCAACTACCTCAACAACATCCTGGCCAAGATCGAGGGGACCGATGCCGGCTGCGTCGAGGCCCTGATGCTCAACCACAACGGCGAAGTGGCCGAGTGCACCGGGGACAATGTCTTCATCATCAAGGATGGCCTGATCCGAACCCCGTCCACCGAAGCCGGGATCCTTGAAGGGATCACCCGCAACACGGTGATCGACCTGGCGAGAGAGGCCGGACACGAGGTCCAGGAAACGACGCTGGTGCAAGAGGACATCTACACCGCCGACGAGTGCTTTCTGACAGGGACAGCCGCCGAGGTCATCGCCGTCGTCAGTCTCGACGGACGGACCATCGGTGACGGCACACCCGGCCCGATCACCCGCGACCTGCTGGCCCGTTTCGAGGCTCTGACTCGCGGCAAGTGACCCGTTCGGCAGATCACGTTCCCGCGACCTCAACGGCGTGGTATCCTGAGGTTGGAGATCGCATCGTCTGGAGAATCGTCGTCATGCTGCGTCCGCATCCTTCGATCATCCTGTCCGTCACCCTGGGGCTGGCCGCCACGTTCGCCTCCCCGTCGGTATGGTCCCAGAACGACAAGGCGACTCCATCAGCCAGGACGGCAGCCCCCCGGACCGCCAAGGAAGCCCTCAAACGGTTCAACCCCCTGATAGGTGGCTGGCGCGGTGTCGGCCAGCCCCGCCGAGGATCAGCCTCGGGAGCCTGGAGCGAAAAGTCCAACTGGACCTGGCAGTTCACCAACGGCAAGCCGGCTCCGGGAAACAAGCCCGCTCCGGTCACCATTCGCTACAAGTCCTCCGGAAGCAAGTTGATTGTCGACGGGCTGTTTGGCTACGACACCAAGACCGGCCTGTTCACCCTGCAGGCCACGATGGCCGACAAAACGAAACGGACCTACAACGGTCGCCCCGGAGCCAAGGGAGCGCTGGTGCTCGAATCTCAACCCGACAAGAAGGGGTTGGTGCACCGACTGACCATCCGTTCACTCAACGAGAAGCGGACCCTGTTGCTGCACGAACGTCGCCGCGCGAGCAGCAAGTTCTACACTCGAGTCGCCGGCGTCGGTTACACGCGAGCCGGAACCCGGCTGGCCGCTGCCAACACCGGTCCCCTGTGCATCGTCACCGAGGGCAAGGGCACGTCGAAGGTCAGCTACAAGGGCAAGACCTACTGGGTCTGCTGCAGCGGGTGCCGGGATGCCTTTCTCGACGACCCCGAAGGGGTGCTGGCCGACGCGCGGCAGCGTGCGAACGAACGGAAGAAGCAGGCGAAAAAGACATCGGGCAAGTAGAGCAACGGCTCATCTTGACCCAACCGGGGGCTGGTCCTACATTACCGCCCCTCCCAGGGGATCCTGCCTCTCCCACCCGGAATCACGCGAATGGATTCGCCCGAAACCGCGGCCACCCCACCCGTTCCCTTCATCGATCTCTCGGCGCAGCACAAACCGATCGCCGACGAACTGCTCGAAGCTGTCACGCGAGTGCTCGACAGCGGCCAGTTCGTCCTTGGTGAAGAGGTCGCGACCCTCGAGACCGAAATCGCCTCCTTCTGCGATTCCCGTCATGCTGTCTCCTGTGCCTCGGGCACCGACGCGCTGGTGCTCTCGCTGATGGCCCTCGGCATCGGGCCCGGCGACGAAGTGATCACCAGCCCATTCACATTCTTTGCCACCGCCGGAGCCATTCACCGGGTGGGAGCCACGCCGGTTTTTGTCGATATCGAATCCGACGGTTTCAATATCTGCCCCGAAGCTGTCGCCAACGCCATCAACGAAAAGACCCGGGCCATCATCCCTGTCCACCTGTTCGGACACACCGCCAACATGGAACCGTTGTGGAGGCTTGCGGTACAGAACGACCTTCCGCTCATCGAAGATGCCTGCCAGGCGATCGGAGCCGAGTACCAGGGCCGCAAGGCCGGAGTGCTCGGCAGAGTGGGCTGCTTCAGCTTCTTCCCCACCAAGAACCTGGGAGGAGCTGGTGACGGGGGTGTCGTCACCGTGGACGACAGTGATCTCGCTGCCCGTATCGCTCAACTCCGGGTGCACGGAGACGTCGGTGGATACCAGCACGTCTCCGTCGGCTTCAACAGCCGACTCGACGCGCTCCAGGCCGCCATCCTCAGGGTCAAGCTCACCCAACTCGAGACCTGGACCGAACAACGGATCGCATCGGCCGGCCACTACGATCAGCTACTCGATGACGCCGATCTCGACGACTGGGTCACTCGTCCTCGAACCGCCGATTCCTGCCGGCATGTCTACAACCAGTACACGGTCCGAGTCCCCGCCTCCCAGCGCGATTTCATTCTCGGGTCACTTCGCGAAGACGGCATTGGCTGCGCCGTCTACTACCCGACGCCGCTGCACCTGCAGCCCTGCTTCGAGTCACTGGGGTACTCGAGCGGAAGCCTGCCGTACGCCGAGAGGGCCGCGACCGAGGTGATCTCACTGCCGATCGCTCCCGGGCTCGACGCCGTTGCCCGTCAACGGGTCGTCGAACGTCTGGACGCCGTCTGCCAGGCCCTCGGTGCCGGTGCCCGGCGGAGAGCGGCCTGAGGGGCCTGTAACGGTCGCAACGACGTCCGGGTTTGGCCATCTTGCCCAACCGGACACGCCTCTCGGTTTCCGGCCCGGCATCTCGGTTAGTCCGGACATGGCGGCTGATGGCACACGGTAGACTTTCCACGGACAAACTGCTCGTGCCGAAGGTCTTTCCCGATGGCTGTGACTCATTTCAGGCCCCTCCGTCCCGCGACGTGCCTGCTTATCGCGTTCCTGATCCGTATCCCGACACCGGCTCATTCGGCCGACCCGGCTCCCGATCCGGGCCCGTCCAAGACCACACCGGTCGCCAAGACCGCAGCTCAGAAGCAGGCCGAGAAACAGGCCGAGATCGATCGTGATCGACAGGCAACCGCCGTGGCTCTGAACTACTGCCGGGCGTCGTTTCACCGGATCCGCAAACAACCGACCAAGCAGGTGATGCTCCAGGAACAGACACAGATCCTCAACAACCTCAACCTCAGTGGGATCGCCGACCGCGAGGTGATCCAGCTCTACACCGCAGTTCTCGACGAGATCCATTCGGTGCAGATTGCTGAGAAGGAACGGATGGCGTTCGAGGCGCGTCACCGCCGAGAATTTCACCGTCGGCTCTTCGCCAACGCTTTGCTGTTCGGATCGGAAATCGCCACCGCGCAGCTCGTCGGAGCCGTCCGCACCGGAGCCAACAGCTGGTGGGACTACCGGGCGATGGAGGATCAGAAAGAAAATGACATCTGGAAGGTCGAGAAGATCCGGATGAAGACGGTCGTCAGCAAGTCATCGACCTTCCTCGACACGCTCTGGCAAATGGCCCGGAAGAAACAGATCCCCGACTCGTGGCTGATCCGCGGCAGCGATCTCGATCGACTCGAGGTCGCTCTCAGGATTCCGAGTCCCCGGAAACGCCTCCGCGTCCTGAAGCGGATGGAGCGATTCATGACGCACTACCCGCCGTACTGGTATTACATCGGGCGCACCCAGCAACAACTCGGCCAGCTCTTCGCTGCGATGAAAACCTACGACCGGATGACAGGGATCGCCGCCGGCCACTTTCGCAACGATGCACTCCTCGCAGCGGGCATTGCCAACCAGGCGATGATCCAGGCTCATCTCGGCCAGCCGGCCGCGCCTTTGACCGCAATGAAGGCACTCCGGATGTCCTCGAACTGCTGGGAGGCCAACCTCATCTGCGCCCGGGTGCTGGCCGACACCGGCCGGACAGCCCAGGCCGAAGAGGCCATCCTGACCAACCTCGACTCCAGCATCGAACGCACACGCAGCCTGGTCCACCTGCTTTCTCTCTACTACCGCACCGGCGACCTCGACAAGATCGCCAAGCGGCTGGCTGACCCAAAGGTCTGCCGGGACTTGCCGGTGCCGGTGCTGCTGAGATGTGTGGCTCGGCTCGACCCCGGCAAGGTCCCCGCCACGGTCAACCGGCAACTGGCCGGGTCTCTGAAGGTCATGCCACGGCGACAATTCGGCGCCGATGACATCGTCGTGGTGGCCGGCAACGGATGGCAATTGAAAGAAGCGAGGATAGGACTGTCCCTCAACGGGAGAAAAATAACGATCCGGCCCAAGCTCACCAACCGGGACCAACAGGTCCTGGCCACGTTCGTCCATGTCGCCGAATTCGGCAACCCGTTTGCGCTGGCCTCCAAGCCACCCAGGACCATACTGACCCTGGAATATCCCGACACTCCACGGGTCAGGCTGGCGCTCGGCGACAACCGGCCGAAGGTGACCGGTATCGGACCGGACAATGAACCGGGACTGAAGATCACGGCGATCGAGTTCGACACCCTGCACCTGTCGCTGGTCGCCGACGCCGGGCGTTGATTCATCGAGGGCAGTCCGCGACAGTGGATGATCCGCCTCCGTCGTACACTTTGCCGCAATGACCACCCCCGACCCGCTCGCCGACGCCCCTCTCCCGATCCTCCCGGGACGCGAGTCCCTGTGCGGACTCTCCGACGATCAAGTCACCGATTGGCTCGCCCGACGTGACCAGCCGTCCTACCGGGGACAACAGGTCAGGCAATGGATCTTCGCTCGTGGTGCCGAGTCGATCTCGGACATGACCGACCTGCCATCCGAGCTTCGAGAACAACTCGCCAACGAATTCGATCTGTTCACCGGGCAGGTCGTCCAGCACCAGGTCGCCGGAGACCGGACCGAGAAACTGCTGGTGGAACTGGTCGACGGCAAGCAGGTCGAGTGCGTGTTGATGCGAGAACCGCGGCGGTGGACCGCCTGCATCAGCACACAGGTCGGATGTGCCATGGGATGCGTCTTCTGTGCCAGCGGACTGCTTGGACTGGACCGCAATCTCTCGCGAACCGAGATCCTCGAGCAGGTCCTGCGGCTCACCCGGCGGCTCGAACCCGGTGAACGCCTGACCAACATCGTCGTGATGGGCATCGGAGAGCCCCTGGCCAACCTGACGCAACTGCTGGAAGCACTCGAGGAAGTCCATGCCGAGGACGGACTGGGACTCAGCCCCCGACGCATCACCATTTCGACAGTCGGTCTGCCCAAGGGGATCCGACAATTGGCCGAAATCGGACGTCCCTACAACCTGGCCGTTTCGCTGCACGCCCCCAACGACGAACTCCGCAACCGACTGGTCCCGGTCAATGAACAAATCGGGATCGATGCGATTCTCGAGGCGGCTGACGAATTCTTCGAACGCACCGGCCGGCGAGTGACCTACGAATACGTGCTGCTGTCCGAAACCAACGACCAACCCCGACACGCCAGGCAGTTGGCCGCCCTGCTGTCCAACCGGAAGGCACACGTCAACCTGATTCCGATGAACAACGTCGACGTGTTGAGATGGACCTGTCCGGGTGAACCTCAAACCCAACGCTTCGCAACGATTCTCGAAGAAGCTGGCGTCGCCACCACCGTCAGGAAGCGAAAGGGAGCCGATATTGACGCTGCCTGTGGACAGTTGAGGCTCACAAACCTCAAAAATGGAGTCCCCAAAGGAACGCAGCCAGGGGTCAGGTGAGTTGACTCCTGTCAAAATGGCAGCCACAATGGTCGATCCGGCCCACGGAGGCGGGTTTTGGCATACGAGCCAATTCCAGCCAAGGGACTCAAGCGACGACAAGAAAACGACTTAGAGTTTCCTGACTGTTTGGGCACGGAGTTCGCATTACACAAGTGTCCTCGATCGTATCCAGGACATGACGGCGTAACCGCTACGGCGGTCGTCGCGAGCGAGCCACACGATAGACACCGCGATAGCGACTGAAGAGGAGACGGCTGATGGCCAAGAAACAGGGCATCAACATTGTTCCCCTGGGTGACCGGGTGGTGGTGAGACGCGAGTCGGCTGAAGAGACAACCGCGGGCGGCATCGTGCTTCCCGATTCGGCCCAGGACAAGCCACAGCGTGGCGAGGTCGTCGCCGTGGGCGACGGTTACGTCAAATCCGACGGCGACAAGATCGCGTTGACCGTTCAGGACGGTGACAAGGTGATCTTCGGTTCCTACGCCGGCGATGAAATCCAGATCGGTGACGAGGAACTGCTGTTGCTCCGCGAGAGTGACATCCTGGCAACCTTCTAGGCTGCCGACTCGTCGACCGTTCCGACATTCCAAAACACAGCCAGAGACAGCTTCTTAGAGGAGTGATACAGCCATGGCAAAGATGCTTGCCTTCGACCAGGAAGCCCAGGAATCGATGCGACGCGGCGTCAGCAAATTGGCCCGCGCCGTCCGCGTGACCTTGGGACCTCGAGGTCGCAACGTGATCCTGGAGAAGAGTTTCGGATCTCCGACCGTGACCAAGGACGGTGTGACCGTGGCTCGCGAGATCGAGCTCGGCGACAAGTTCGAGGACATGGGCGCCCGGATGGTCAAGGAAGTCGCCAGCAAGACATCCGACGTCGCCGGTGACGGTACCACAACCGCGACGATCATGGCCGAGGCGATCTACAACGAGGGCCTCAAGGCAGTCGTGGCAGGTGTCAGCCCCATCGAAATGAAGCAAGGCATGGAGCAGGCCGTCGAGGACATCATCGCCAAGCTCCGCGGCATGGCCACCGACTGCAGCACGACCAAGGCTGTCGCCCAGGTCGGCACCGTCGCCGCCAACGGCGACTCCCAGATCGGCCAGATCCTGTCCGACGCCATGGAGCAGGTCGGCAAAGATGGCGTGATCACTGTCGAGGAAGGCAAGAGCCTGTCGACCGACTGCGAACAGCTGGAAGGCATGCAGTTCGACCGTGGGTACCTCTCGCCCTACTTCGTCACCGATCCGCAGTCGATGGAAGCCGTCTACGAAGACGCCTACGTGCTGATTCACGAGAAGAAGGTGACCAACGTCAAGGACCTCGTCCCGGTACTCGAGAAGGTTGTCAACGCCGGCAAGCCGCTGTTGATTGTCGCCGAGGACATCGAGGGCGAAGCGTTGGCCACGCTGGTCATCAACAAGCTCCGCGGCACCTTCAAGTGCGTTGGGGTCAAGAGCCCGGGCTACGGCGACCGCCGCAAGGCGATCCTGCAGGACCTGGCCATCATGACCGGTGGCACAGCCATCTTCGAAGACCTGGGCATCCAGCTCGAGAACGTCCAGTTGTCCGACCTCGGCACCGCCAAGAAGATCATCATCGACAAGGACAACACGACGGTGATCGAGGGTGGCGGCGACACGAAGGACATCAAGGCCCGGATCGACCAGATCCGCCGTGAGCTGGAAAATTCCACCAGCGACTACGACCGTGAGAAGCTCGAAGAGCGGATCGCCAAGCTCAGTGGTGGCGTCGCCCAGGTCAACGTGGGAGCCGCGACCGAGAGTGAGATGAAAGAAAAGAAGGCGCGGGTGGAAGACGCACTGTACGCGACCCGGGCGGCTGTCGAAGAAGGCATCCTCCCCGGTGGTGGCGTCGCCCTGCTGCGTGCCTCCTCGTCGTGCTCGAACCCCAAGGGGCTCAACCACGACCAGGAGACCGGCTACAACATCATCCTGCGGGCCTGCCGGGCTCCGCTGACCCAGATCGCCAACAACGCCGGAGCCGATGGCAGCGTGATCTGCGAGAAGGTCAGGGAACTCGACGGCAACAAGGGCTACAACGCCGCTACGGGCGAATTCGAGGACCTCGTCAAGTCGGGCATCATCGACCCGACCAAGGTCACACGCACCGCCCTGCAGAACGCGGCCAGCGTCTCGACGCTGCTGCTGACCAGCGACGCGTTGATCGCCGAGAAGCCCAAGGATGAACACGGCGGTGGCGACGAGTCGATCTACTAGGCCCGACGAGAGTCACCTGCGAGATTGACACCAGAGGCTGACAACCCGCCCGGCAGGACCAAAGTCCTGCCGGGCGGTTTTCTTGTTCTGGTATCTATCGCTGCTCCAACCAGGTTTTCAGCCGATCACGCAATTGATCCGGACTGGCCGTTCCCGTTTGGGCCAACTGCTCGACCGTGACGGACGCCACCAGGTTGCCCACAACCGCTGCCTCGGCCAGTGTCCCGCCACTGGCCCATCCCAGCACGCACCCTGCCGTTGCACTGTCCCCTGCCCCGGTCGTGTCCAACTCGCCGCTCAACTCCACACCCGGAACATGCTCGGGTTCGGGATCGCTGACCAGCATCCCCCGCTCTCCCAATGTCACCACCACGGCCGCCCCCGTCACTTCCCGTAAGCCACTGGCAGCCGCCATCACTTCGTCGATCTCCACCCGTTCACCGGGCAACGGGAACTTCCGCCCCACAGCCTCGAACTGGTTCGGCTTGATCGTCAATCCGCGGAACCGGTCGATGCGGACCCGACTGTCGACCCAGAAAATCACATCGGGATACTCCCCGGCCAGCCGTGACAACGCGTCACGAACCGGACCGGTCACCACCCCCCGGTCCTCCTCCTCGACCTGGTCGGCCACGATCACCGCGTCAACATCCCCCTCGGCCAGGACGCTCTCCAGCGACCCGATCACCGTACGACTCACCTCTTCGGGCATCTCTCCCCGATTCTTCGTGTCGTACCGTTCGTGCTCGCCCGCCAAGCTGGCATCGGTGCGGTCACGAGGCTTGAGATAGGTTGGCGTCATCAGGATCTCGAACCCATGAAGGTGGTCGGCCCCACATCCCAGTTGATCCAGGCACCGCCGCAACTCCCAGGCCTCGCCGTCTGCTCCCACGGCTCCAATCGCCTCCAATCGGCCCGTGCCCAATGCGGCCAGGTTGTTGACCACCGTGCCGGCCACCCCCGCGCTGGTGCGGATGCCAGTCACCTGGTGGGCCGACTGCCCGGTCTCGACGCTGTGCTCGACCAGTGACGGTTCGGTGTCCAGGTACTTGTCCAGGAAAAAATCGCCGATCACCACGATCCGGCAGTCACCGAACCTCTCGATCAGCCCGTCCAACCGTTCCGGGGTCATCATGACGGCTCCTCCGGCCGTCGATCGGCCTCGTCGATCAGGTCGTACAGCGCTGGCACTGTCGCCTGGTGTTCACCTCGCACGTAGAAACTCTCGCCGCCATCGGCAACCGTCCTCACCAGGATCGTCTTGAATGGCCGGAAGTAATACCGCGGGTCGTGCTTGGGCGCCTCGGCATCCAGGTCGTCGCCCAGGTCCGGCAGGTCGAAGACAGCCGTCGTGAACTGGCTGATCGTCTCACCGTCCTGGTGCGCCACGTTGCGGGCCATCGCCAGCGCCTTCAGGTACACCTCCGGACCCATCACCGCCGTACCGATATTCAGGAATACGCCCCCTTCGAGTCGAGTGACGGTGTCGGCATAACACAGGAAATCGGTGTAGGAGGCGGCCCCGGTCGCGGCGGCGTCGAAGTTCGGGTGCTCGTGGACGATGTCCTGCCCGATCGAAACATGAATCGTCACCGGCACTCCCAGCCGGTAACCCGCCGCCAGCACACTGGTCTCTCGTTGAGGAAACTCCTCCTCGACGATCATCCGTCCGATGGCCTCTCCCATTCCCAACCCGTCACGGTACCCGGCGGTGACGGCATCGTTGAGCCGTGCCGTTTCACTCCAGAGCCCGAACTGTCCCTCGCTGACATACCGAGCCACGCTCTCACACGTCTGCCCGATCATCGCCAGTTCGAAGTCGTGTATCGCCCCGGCGCCGTTCAGGGCCAGGTGGCCCAGCAGCCCACGTTCCATCAGGTCGATCAGCAACGGCGCGTTGCCCTGCCGCAGCACGTGGCCACCACAAGCCCACAACACGGCCCGTCCCGACCGCGCCGCAGCCACTGTTCGCTGGGCGAGTTCCGGCAGTGCCGGGTGCTCGAAGGCAATCCGCTCGCCGCCCGGCCGTTTCAGGATGTCAGGCTGCTGCAGATCGTGCACTCGTTCCCCCAGCGGACGAATCGACAGCCGGCCTCGATCAAACTGTCTCCTGGTCATTCCAGCGTCTCCACTCGTAGTCCCGCCGCCTGCCGTCACTCGTCCCACATCCAGTTCAACAATGCTGCGGTTTCCCCGAAGTCAGGCACGATCACGTCAGCCCCCACGCCGACCAGTCGATCCCGTTTCCAGGCATCGGTTCGGCCGTTCCGGGCCGATTCGTCGGTGGCCACACCGACAGCCAGTCCACCACTGGTCTTCACGTTGTCGATCTCGACATACCCATCGCCAAACCCGACCAGTCGCGACGCGTCGACCTCGTTGTGGTCCAGCAACCGCTCGATGACCATCTGCTTGGAGAACGATCGAAAATCATCGACGGCCCCATAGATGTGAGGGCCGAAAAACCGGTCGATCTTCAGCAACTCCGCCTCCTCCCGGACATAGGCCTCGTCGGTCCCACTCGCCAGGTACAGGCTCACCCCTCGATCTGCCAGTCCCTGCAACATCTCCAGCGCCCCGGGCACCAACATCGACTCGACCTCCGCCTCGCCGCTCCGCAACCGGTCTCGGCGGCCTTCGATCCGTTCCATCAGCCGCTCATGGTAAAGCCGCTTGTACTCGAGCGGCTCGGCGGCACGCCCACCCCGCTGCCGGACCTCTTCGGCCAGCCGCATCATCTGGTAGATCGTCTGCTTGCCTGTCAGTTCGTCGACAAACTCGCGACAGATCGCTGCCAACTCATCGGCGGACTCAGCCGTGGGAGCCTGCTGCAGGATCTCGACCATCATCGGCACCATCACGTCCACCCACCCCTCGCGAACCAGGCTCAACGTGCCATCGAAGTCAAACAACGCGTAGGCGGGAGGACTTTCCCCGCGGCCATCGGAAAAAATCTCGATCGAAGTGCCCGGCAAGAACTCTCCGGTGGCCTCTTCGACGCGTCGTTGATAATCGTGTTCGTGCGATCCGGTCATGGCAGGCAGTCTACGGACTCGAACGCCCGATCGGAATTCCGCCGTCCCGGATCACATCCAGGGTGGACGCGGTCCGGCGTACTGAAAATACGTGCACTGGATCGGGCCGTTGTACAACTTCCGCCGTCGCACCTGTCCGGTTCGGCCCGATGCCTCCTCGAAGATCGCCTCGAACCCCTTGTGAGCCGACAACGCGTACACGCTCCAGGTGTCCAGCCGGCGAGCCAACCGTCCCAGGTCACCGTAGACCGCCTCGGCCTCTTTCTTCTCCCCCATCCGCTCCCCGTAAGGAGGATTGGTCACAACGCAGCCGTACTTGTGGTGCGATCCGAAATCGGCCACGGCCACCTGCTCGAACGCGATCGCCGCGGTGACTCCCGCCTGCTCGGCATTGCGTTTGGCCAGATCCAGAGCTTTTGGATTCCGGTCTCCCCCCATCAGGGGCACCTCCGGCGGCTCCACCATCAGATCGTCGGCCTCCTGTCGGGCGTTCTTCCAGGCTCCCTCACTCGACGATCCTGCCAACCTCGGCCATTCTTCGGCCAGAAATCCCCGTCCCAGCCCCGGTGCCCTGTTGGCCGCCATCCACGCGGCCTCGATCAGGATCGTCCCTGTTCCGCAACACGGATCCGCCAGCACACGGCCAGGCTCCCAGTAGCTCAACTGCAACAGCGCCGCCGACAATGTTTCCCGTAACGGCGCACCACCGGTCCAGATCCGGTACCCGCGTCGATGCAACCCTCGCCCGGTGGTGTCCAGCGACACCGTCACCTGGTCCCGGCGAATCGTCACGTCAATCGGAATCTCCGGCCCCGTCTCATCAAACCAGTCTCGAGGCCACTTCCGTTTCAGGGACTCGACAACCGCTTTTTTGACGATCGCCTGGGTGTCAGGTTCACTGTTGATCTGCGACCGCACGCACCGGGCCCGTACCGGAAAACTCGACTCCTCGGTCAGCCACTCCGCCCAGGGCAACTCGACCACCTGGTCAAACAACTCTCCAAAATCCACCGCCTCGAATCCGGCCAGCTTCACCAGCACGCGATCGGCACTCCGCAACCACAGGTTGGCTCGCGCCACGGCAGCCGCATCCCCGGTGAATTCCACCCGACCGTCGCTGGTGGTCCGTTCGGTGTAGCCCAGGGCCTCGAGTTCTCTCGACACGACGGCCTCCAGCCCGAAGGCGGTCGTAGCGATCAGTTGCAGCGGCTCCATCCGTGGTGACCCCGTCTCTAGAGAATTCCGTGCAACGGACCACCCGCAGCCGCCAATTGGTCCACCCGCCGGGTCACCTCCGGATCCTCGATCAGCGGCGGCGCGTGCTCCGGCTTGGTGCGGGCGTCGATCACGATCGATCCACGGCATCCCCAGTGCTTGTCCCGGATGAACGCATCGACGCCGTGAACGTCCGAGGCCGGATTGGACCGGGTGAAGGTCACCCAGAGAAAGTTCTCGAGCGTCTTGGTGGCGAATTGGCTGTCATCGACCACCACGACCAGCGGAAAACCGTTCAACGGGTGATCGCCTCCACAGCCGCCAACAAGTCGGACCATGTCACCGGTCGAGCCACCGGCCGGTCCCCGAACAGCCAGCACTCCGGGCAATGCGACACGGGGATCGCTGAAACCATCGGGCAATCCCATTCCGGCCGGCACCTCGATCGGCAACTCGCGACAAGCCGGGCCGGCCGCCGCCAGCACCAGCTTCGAGCCCTGGTTCAATCCGGTGCCGGTGTAGTCGAGCGTGTCGATGGTCGTCGACGTCTGGAAATGCAGATCCCGGGACGGATCGATCCGCTCCAGCACGTGGCGGAACACCGACACGATGTCGTGGATGTCCAGGTCGGGATTGTCCTCTCGAGCCGCGATCACCAGGTACTTGGCCAGCGACAACTGGCCCTGTCCCAGGATCGCGTTGGCACAGGTCAACAACTCCATCGGCTGTCGCTTCTCGGCATACGGCACGTACCGCTCGCTGCCGATGGCCAGCAACAACGGATGCACTCCGGCCGCATCCACCGCGTGGACCGCATGCACACCGGGAACCACCGTCGGGATCGCCGGACCGGTTAACTCGTGGATGATCTCACCAAAGGACGTGTCCTCCTGTGGCGGTCGCCCCACCACGGTGAACGGCCATACCGCATCGCGGCGGTGGTACACCTGTTCGACGCGCATCACCGGGAAATCGTGGGCCAGGCTGTAGTAACCCAGGTGATCCCCGAAGGGCCCCTCGGGCAACAACCGCTCCGGATCGATCGTCCCGACCAGGCAAAAGTCGGCCTCGGCCGGAACCGGCAGGTGATGGCTCGACCGCACCAACCGCACCCGTCGTCCCCCCAATGCCCCGGCGAATGCCAGTTCGGGCAGGCCTTCCGGCAGCGGCATCACCGCCGAGAGAGGCATGGTCGGCGGCCCCCCCACGGCGACAGCCACCCGCAAGGGTTCCCCTCGCTCGATCGCCGCTGCATGGTGAATCCCGATCGAACGATGGATCTGGTAGTGCAGGCCCACTTCCTGGTCGGGTTGATACTGGCCACCGGAAAGCTGCACCCGGTACATGCCCAGGTTCGAGTGTCTCCAGCCGGGTCGTCGAGGATCCTCGGTGTAGACCTGCGGCAAGGTGATGAATGGTCCGCCGTCGTCGGGCCAGTTGCGGACCGCCGGCAAATCCGACACCCGCGCGGTGCACTCGGTCACCGGCCCGCGACGAACATGCTTGGGACGCATCGACCACGCGGTCCCCAACAGGCCCAGGCTTTTCAGAGGACTCCTCAGGGCCGCACCCGGATCACCTTTCAACTCGACCAGCCGCTTGACACTCTCGATCGTGTCTCGAAACAGGAACCGGGTTCGCTCGATCGTGCCGAAGAGGTTCGAGACCAACGGGAACCGGCAGTCCTTGACCCGGGGATAGTAGATGGCCGGTCCGCCAACGGCGTAGACCCGACGCTGAATCTCGGCCACCTCAAGTTCCCCATCGACCTCGTGGTCGATCCGGACCAGTTGGCTGGTTCGCTCCAGGTCGTCCAGGCACTCACGCAGGTTCCGATAGCCCATGGCCCTGTTGTAACGCGACGCGACTTTGTAGTACCACCCTTCACGGATCTTCAGATCGGCTCCTGGTGCCCCGTGAGCGTATTGACCAACTCCCTGCTGCTGCTTGCCTGGTACGCCGGCCACTGTGAATTGTGGACCGCCTGGCTGAACCGGGTTTACGCCAATGCCTGGCCACGTGGTCGGCTGGACAGGTGGCGCCGCTGGCACGACGGAGCCCTGCTGCTGGGACCACCGCTGCTGATCGGCTGGATCGGACTCTGGCAGCCCGGTGTGCTCACCGGAGGCGATTGGCTCCGGATGGCCTTTCCCTGGAAAATCTACGCGGGATGCTGTGCCGCGGGTCTCGCCTCGCTGGTGTTCCATTCCATCTGTCGACGACTGCGGCGACGGCCGCGTGCAGTCATCGGTTACGACTCGCAGGTCCATGACCTGGCCGCCCGGCTTGGCGGCCGACCGATCGGCAAAGGCCGTCACCAGCAAATGGCACGTCTGCCATGCAATCAGACGTTCCAGCTCGACATCACGACTAGGACCATCCGACTGCCCGGGCTCGCGAAGGAATGGGACGGATTCTCGATCGTCCAGTGGACGGACCTGCACCTGACCGGCACCGTCGACCGCCGTTGGTTCGAAACGGTCGTGGAATTGACCAACCAGATGGAACCAGACCTGGCCGTCTGCACCGGGGACCTGATCGACGAGATGTCCCTGGTCGACTGGCTGCCCGAGACACTGGGACGGATCGAGGCCAGGCTGGCACGCTGCTTCATCCTCGGCAACCACGACTGGCATTATCAGCCCGACCGTATCCGACAGGTGACCACCGACGACGCCGGCTGGACCGATGTCGCTGGCCGATGCATCGCCCTCGAACACCACGGCCAGCGACTGGAGGTCGCCGGTACCGAGTGGCCATGGATGGGCAAACATCCCGAGTTGAAACCGAAGTCCGACGGGACGTTCCGCCTGCTGCTGAGCCACACGCCCGACAATATCGGTATGGCGGCCAACCAGGACGTGGACCTGGTCCTGGCCGGCCACAACCACGGCGGCCAGGTCTGCCTGCCGCTGATCGGGCCGGTCTACTCGCCGAGCCGATTCGGCATCCGTTACGCGTCCGGCGACTTCCAGGTGGACTCGACCCTGATGGTGGTCAGCCGCGGCCTCTCGGGACGTCACCCGATGAGATTTCTCTGCCGGCCCGAGCTGACTCGGATCATCCTGCAGGCGAGTTGATCCACCGGCGAACGTCTCGAAACCGGCAGCCGACTTCAGCTGGCCCGTCCGGTAGGTCAAGATACACGCCGCACTGAAGATCACTCCGAACGGAGACCCCCCGATGGCTTTTGTGAATCACTTCGGAGCAGCCGGTGACGGCCAACGCGACGACACCGAAGCGCTCGAACACGCCCTGGCCGCCGGCGACGGAGTGCTGGAACTCGCCAAAGGTTCCTATCGCATCACCCGCCCCATCGTGATCGACACCACCCGAACCGGTTACGCCGCGGTCCGAGGAACCGGGGGCACATCGCGGATCATCATGGACGGAGCGGGACCGGCCCTGAGGATTGTCGGCGATCACCGTGGCACCGCCCAGCCGCAGTCCTACCAGGACCACACCTGGGACAAGGAACGGTTCCCGACAATCAGTGGCATCGAAATCCTCGGCCGGCACGCCGAAGCTTCGGGAATCGAGCTGCGCAAGACCACCAAGACGACCATCCGCGAAGTGCTGGTCCGACGCTGTGTGGACGGCATCCGCCTGGTGGAACGCAACCGGGACTTCATCCTCAGTGACTCGCACCTCCTGGACAACCACCGCTACGGACTGTTCTTTGACCGCTGCAACCTGCACCAGATCATCGTGCACGGCAACCACATCAGCTGGAACAAGCAGGCGGGAATCAAGTCACTCGACGGCGACGTCCACAACCTCCAGATCACCGGGAATGACATCGAGTACAACAACCATCCCGGCGTCGACAAGTCGCCGGGCGGTGAACCGCGTGGCGCGGAGATCTGGTTCGAAGCCCCCCGGGGAGTGATCAGCGAGGTGACCATCAGCAGCAATACGCTGCAAGCAACCATCCAGCCGGGCGGCTGCAACGTCCGCATCCACGGCCAGGAGACGACCGGGGCCGCCGCCGCACGGCTGGTCACGATCGTCGGCAACGTGCTGGGTTCGCAGACACGTGGAGTTGAACTGAAGCACGTGGAACGGGTAGCGATCACCGGCAACACCATCTACGACTCCCAGGACCTCTCAATCATCGCCGAGGACTGTTCGGGAATGGCCATCGGCAGCAACACCTTCGTCTGGCGGGGCGACGACCAGGCTCCACCCCGGGACGGGTTGAAGTTCACCCGGTGCCGTGACGCTTCGCTCATCGGACTGGTTGCCCGCCGACTCTGTTCCGGCACCGCCGACTCGGGGGCGGCCATCACGCTTGAGCAGTGCCACGACTTCGCCGTCAGTGAATGCCAGTTGCTCGACTCACTGGTGCGGGGCATCGAGATGGTCGACTGTCACCGTTGTCGCATTTCGGGCAACAGCATCATTGATCGACGCGAGAAACCCTCGATGCAGCAGGCGGTCCGCATCCGCGGCAAGAGCCGCGAAAACCTGGTCCAGAACAACCTCATGGGAGGAGCCACCGCCGGGCTGCTCGACATCCCCGAGGGCACCGCAACCGTTCAGGGAAACACCCTGCTGTGACACGCCGCAACGTCGAACTCAAGGCCCGCTATCCGGACCTGCAGGCCGGACACGACACCGCACTGCGAATCGGTGCCGTCGACACCGATTCACTCCAACAGGTGGACACCTACTTCCACGCCGCCGACGGGCGGCTGAAACTGCGGGAGATCGATAGCCGTGTGGACGGTGTTTCGGCCGAGTTGATCTGGTACGCACGCCCGGACCAGCTGGCCGCCCGGACAAGCCAGTTCCACGTAGTTCCCGTTCCACGGCCGGCAGCCATTCTCGATACGCTCGACGCGGGGCTGGGCGTCCAGGTCGTGGTCCGCAAGGTGCGACGCCTGTTCCTGTTGGACAACGTGAGGATTCACCTCGACGAGGTCGACGGACTGGGCAACTTCCTCGAATTCGAAGCCGTCCTGGCCCCCGGGCAGGACGAGGCCGACGGTTATGCGCAGTTGGAGACACTGCAGAGCGAATTCGGAATCGCCACCGAAGCGATCATCGGAGCGTCGTATTCGGACCTGTTGACGGCAGGCTGAATCGACCCGCTACATCCACTCGCGAATCGGCTTGCCCTCGATCAACTGCACCGGTCGGCCGTCCGGCGAGTTCACGACCAGGTCGTGCGGGATGCCGAGTTTCTTGTAGACCGTCGTGGCGATGTCGTCGCTGTGGTACTCGTTCTTGACCACCCGACCGCCTTCGCCGTCGGTCTCGCCCAGGATCTGTCCCTGCGGAATTCCCGCACCCGACATGATCGCGAACCCCGAGGTCGACCAGTGATCACGGCCGCTGGCCGAGTTGATCTTGGGCGTGCGGCCGAAATCGGTCAGCCACATCACCAGGGTCGAATCGAGCAGTCCGCGGTCAGCCAGATCCTCCAGCAACACCGGCAACGCCTTGTCGACCGGCGGGATGCGGCTGTTCTTCAACGAGTTGAAGTTGTTCTGGTGAGTGTCCCAGCCACCGTCGGTGACGGTGACGAAGCGGACACCCGACTGGATCAGCCGACGAGCCAACAGGCAGCTCTGGCCGAACCGGTTCCGCCCGTAGCGGTCACGCAACTTGGCGTTCTCCGAATCGACATCGAAGGCTTTCTTGGTCTCCGGCGCGGTGATGATGTTCATCGCCGCCTTGTAGAAATCGTCGAGGGCATCGAAGGCCACCGGCTGCAGGTCGGCGCGACGCTGCAGTGCGTCGATCTTCGAGAGGATCTGACGGCGACGATCGACCCGCTTCATCGATACGCCCGTCGGAGGCGTGATGTCGCGGACGCTGAACTTCTTGGCGTTGGGATCGGCCAGCATCTCAAACGGACTGTGTTCGATGCCCAGGATCCCCGCCGTTCCCCCACCGTACCGGCGGTCGATATTGCTGCCCAACTGCACGAACGGCGGCAGGACGCTCTTGAAACCCTTGTGGTGGCTGACCACCGAACCGTAGGTCGGAAACGCCATCGCGGGGTTGAACCGACGGCCGGACATCACCCACTGGTCGGCGGTGCCGTGACTGCCGTTGCGCGGGTTCCAGCCCCGCAGGACCGAATACCGCTTTGCCTCGCGAGCCATGTTCGGCACGATCTCGGTGAACTGCACACCGGGGATCGCCGTATCGATGACGCCGAACTCGCCCCGGACGCTCAGGGGCGCCTCGGGCTTCGGGTCGAACGTGTCGTGGTGGCTGGTGCCGCCACGCGTCCAGACCAGGATGCAGTTGATCTCCTTGGTCGCCTCACCCCGTGCCGCGGCCGCCTGGCGCCCGGCCAGCATCGTCGGCAACGACAGCCCCAGGCCAGACAGGCCACCCACCTGCAGCAGGCAACGACGGGAAATCCTTTCGCAGTCGCGGTCGAGTCCGGGCAGGAGATTCAGCATGAATTCTGTCTCGTTGAAGGATGTCGGCTGCGGAGCGGCTCTTGCCGCCAAAACCGAATTCGGAGCCGATCGGGACGGCCCCGGTGGGGTCCTGATTCTACCAGCAGGGATTTGGATGTATCAACGCAGATTGACGCGATGCCCCTCCTATAGCATCGGCTTCGGCCACCGGACATAATGAATCGACCTACCGGCGAGTGCCTCGCCACTTTCACCCTCACCGTCCCCGCCTCGCTGTTTGGCCGAATCGGCTTCGACAACAAGACGATACGCTCGTTCGGCAATCACTGGAGACCTCATCGTGAGACACTCCCCGACCGATCCAGTGCGACAACTTCTCGTCGGTTGTCTGCTGTTGACGACATGCATTCTCTCCGGCCAGGCCATGGCCGCCGGAGAACCCCGATTCGAGGTGGTCCCCGGGAAAGCCACGCTGGTGGGCAATTTCGCACGGGTCCAGATGGTTGTCAGCGAAATCATCGATGGAGACAGGTCCAGCGACCGGTCAACGGACCTGACACGAAAGGTCCTGTACACGTCATTGAATCCCGACGTGGTCAGCGTCAGCCGCTCGGGCGAACTGCTGGCCCGTGGCAACGGAACGACTCGCGTCGAGGTGATGGGTCCTGGTGGCGGCAAGGCGGTGCAACTGGTCGAAGTGAGCGTCAGCGGAGTGACCTCCGATCCGGTGATCGGTTTCCGTCAACAGATCAGCCCGATCCTCAGCAAACACGGCTGCAACAGCGGATCCTGTCACGCCGCCCAGTACGGCAAGGGCGGCTTCAAGCTCTCGGTCTTCGGTTACAACGCCGACTTCGATCGGAAGGCGATCATCCGCGAACGCCATCAGCGACGAGTCAGCCTGGTGTCTCCCCGGGAAAGCCTCTTCCTGCGGAAGCCAACGATGCAGGTCCCCCACGGCGGTGGCCACCGCCTGGACCAACAATCGGTCGACCACGACATCCTCGTCGCCTGGCTGCTTTCCGGGGCTGCCTTGTCCAGCGGCAAGGCCCACGAGGTCACTCGCCTGGAAGTTTTTCCGAAGCGCCGCGTGGGCACCGTCGGCACGACCCAGCAGTTGCGGGTCATCGCACACTACAACGACAAGAGCATCCGTGACGTCACCGCCTGGGCCAAGTACGACTCGATGGACGAATCGATCCTCGAGGTGGCTCCCTCGGGCCTGATCACCACCAGCGGCCGCGGCCAGGCCCCGGTGATGATCCGCTTCGGGAGCCAGGCCGACATCTCGATGTTCGTCACCCCCTTTGCCACCAACGCCAAGCTGGACGGCTGGAAGAACAACAACTTCGTCGACGAACTGGCGGCTGCGAAGTTCCGCGAACTGGGCATCGAGCCCTCGGGCCTGTGCGATGACGCCACCTTCCTCCGCCGGGTCACGCTCGACCTCATCGGCACACTGCCCTCGCCGGAAATGGCCCGAGCCTTCATCGATTCGAAGGTCCCCGACAAGCGACAGCGGATCATCGACGAACTGCTCGGCCTGACCGGTGACCCGGCCCGGGACCGCTTCAACGATCTTTACGCCGCCTGGTGGACACTGAAGTGGGCGGACCTGATCCGCAACAGCAGCAACAAGCTGGGCGAACAGGGCATGTGGTCGCTGCACAACTGGATCCGAGAGTCGTTTCGGACCAACAAGAGCTTCGATCGTTTCGTCGGCGAACTGGTGACCGCCAAGGGTTCGATCTACTCGTCCGGACCGGCCAACTACTTCCGCATCAACAGCAACGCCAACGACCTGACCGAATCGACCGCACAGCTCTTCCTCGGCATCCGGCTGGAATGTGCCAAGTGCCACCATCACCCCTTCGAGAAGTACAGCCAGGGCGACTACAACGGCTTCGCCGCTTTCTTCAAGAGCGTGGGCACCAAGCGAAGCGAGGAGTTCGGCCTCTTCGGAGGAGAGTCGGTCGTGGTGGTCAAGGCGGGCGCCACCGGCAAGGCCACGCCGCTGGACGGCAAACCGGTCGAACATCCTCTGGATCTGCGGATCCCGCTGGCCAAGTGGCTGACCAGCAAGCAGAACGAGTTCTTCTCGCAAAACGTGGTCAACCGCTACGTCAGCTACCTGCTGGGCCGTGGCCTGGTCGAGCCGGTCGATGACCTCCGCTCAACCAACCCACCGACCAACGTTGCCCTGATGAACGCCCTTTCCAAGCACTTCGTCGAGAGCAACTACGATCTCAAGGCCCTGCTGCGAGCCATCGTTTCCAGTCGCCTCTACCAGCTGCGATCGCAGCCCACCAAGGCCAACGCCGGCGACACACGATTCTACAGCTACTACCGGGTCAAGCGGCTGGCGGCCGAGCCGTTGCTGGACGCCGTCGACGAGGCCACCGGTGTGAAAACGAAATTCAAGAGCCTGCCGCTGGGCACCCGGGCGATCGAGTTGCCCGATGCCGGCGACTTCTACTCGAACTACTTCCTCAAGACCTTCGCCAAACCCAAGCGGGCCAGCGTCTGCGAATGCGAACGGTCCAGCGACGAAAACCTCGCCCAGGCCCTGCACACGCTCAACGGGGACACCATCGCTTCGAAGGTGGCCGCCAAGAACGGGCGTGTCGGCAAGTTGCTGACGGCCAAGTCGACCCACGAAAACATCGTCGAGGAACTGTACCTGGCCACCTTGGCCCGGCGGCCGTCGGCCGAGGAACAGGCGGCGTGCCGCGAGTTCCTGTCGGCCAGCCCCAGTCCCAAGGAATGCTACGAGGACCTGCTCTGGGCACTGCTCAACTCGAAGCAGTTCCTGTTTGTCCATTGATACCGAAAGCTCTTCCAACATGTTCCACCACCGCCCACTCCCGGTGATCTTCGGATTCGCCGCCATCCTGCTGACGGTCGCCGCATTGCCGCCGGCCGCGGTGGCCCAGTACCCGATGCTGATGGGTCTCAAGCCGGTTGCCGCCCAGGTCGGGCAGACCTCCGAGCACACCATCAGTTCCCGTTACAACCTCTACGGGGCCCACAAGGTGCTGGTCACCGGCCGCGGCGTCACCGCCGAGATCGTACCGGTCGCCAAGCCCAAGGACGGCAAGACGCCCAACCTGACGACCCTGAAGCTGAAGTTCACCATCGCTCCCGATGCCCTGCCGGGTGTCCGTGATTTCCGACTGGCAACCCCCCGGGGAGCCAGCACCGTCGGCCAGATCGTGATCGTCCGGGACAGGGTCGTCTCCGAAACCGGCAACAACGATTCGGCCGCCAAGGCCCAGGCGATCACGCTGCCGGCGACCATTTGCGGGGCGATCGAGAAGGCCGAGGACGTTGACATCTTCAAGTTCACCGCCAGCAAGGGCCAGCCGCTCTCCTTCCACGTTCGTTCGCAGCGACTGCAGGACCGTATCCACGATCTCCAGAAACACGTCGACCCGATTCTCACCCTGCGGTCCGCCACCGGCAGCACGCTGGCGTCTTCGGACAACTACCACTTCGCCGACCCGTTCCTGGCCACCACCGCGCCGGCCGATGGCGAATACACCCTGGAGATCCGTGATGTCCGGTACCAGGGCAACAGCCACTGGCAGTACTCGATCGAATCGCACAGCCGGCCGGTCGTGGAGACAATCCATCCGCTGGCAGTCGCCCTGGGCCGCGACGTCATGCTGGCCCCTGTGGGACATCACCTGGCTGCCGCCGGCACGCTGAAGATCAACCTGCCTGCCGACACCCCGGCCGGACAGTCCTGGCAGCGGCTGGCGCTGGCGTCCGGACCCAGCAACCCCGTGCGGGTGGTTGCCAGTTCTCTGCCAACGGCGGTCGAGGGCGGCGCTGGAAACAACGACGTGAAGTCCGCCCAGCCGGTCGCCGTCCCCTCGACGATCAGTGGACGGATCGAATCCGAATCGGACATCGACTGCTATGTCTTCGAGGCCAAAAAAGGCGAGAAGTACACCTTCGAGGTGGTGGCACGTCGCGCCGGCAGTGCCCTGGACCCGCACCTGAGAATTCTTGACTCCACCGGAAAACAACTCTCCCTCAACGATGACTTCCGGCGTCTGAAGCGACTGACCCAGGACTCGCAGGTCGAGAATTTCTCTGTCCCAGCCGACGGCAAGTACGTGATCGAGATCCGTGACGTGCACCTGCGGGGCGGCCCCCGCCATGTCTACGCCATCCGCACCACCAAGGCGGTGCCGTACTTCGAACTGTTCCTCGACTCGGACAAGACACAGCTCACCCCGGCCACACACGGAGTGATCTTCGTCCGTTCCGAGCGTCACAACGGGTTCGCCGGTGCGATCGACCTGGCCGTGGACCACCTTCCGCCGGGAGTCACCGCCCGCTGCGGTCGAATCCTTGCCAACGGCACCGACGGGTGCATCATCCTCAGCGCCGACGCCGACGCCAAGCCGGCGATCTCCAACATCTCCGTCACCGGCACCGAGATCCAGACGGCCAAGTCACCGTCCGGACCGCCCCTGACCGACATCGCCCGACCGATGCAGGAAACCTACATGCCCGGCGGCGGACGCAACCACTGGCCGGTCCACACCCATGCCGTCAACGTCGGCGAACGCTCTGACATCCGATCGATCCAGCTGAGCACCCAGGCGGTGACCCTCAAGCCGGGCGGCTCGACCACGATCAAGGTCAACTTCGAACGCGCTCCCGGGTTCACCAAGAACGTCACACTCGACGTGATGTTCCAGCACCTGGGCACCGTCTACGGCAACTCGCTGCCCAAGGGCGTCACGATCGACGCAGGGGCCAGCAAGACACTGATCACGGGCAAGGCCAGCCAAGGCCAGATTGTCCTCAAGGCAGCCAAGGACGCCCCGCCGGTCAAGATGCAGCAGGTCTCGGTCATGGCCAACATCTCGATCAACTTCGTGATGAAGGCCACTTTCAGCAGCCCGCCACTGATGGTGACCGTCACCAAGCCCTGAAGCGTCCCCGAACTGGTGTTGTTGCTCCCGACGCACCCAGGAAGCTCTCTCCCGTGCAGCAGTCTCTCCACGCCGCCATCCAGGACAAGTCGGCCCGGATCGGCATCATCGGCCTTGGCTACGTCGGACTTCCACTCGCCAACGCGTTCATCAACGCCGGATTCACCGTCCTGGGTTTCGACGTCGACCAGGCCAAGGTCGATCGACTGGCCGCCGGCGAGAGCTACATCAAGCACATCAGCTCCGAGACGGTCTCGGGCTGGCTGAGCGCCGGGCAATTCGAGGCGACCAGTGACCAGACACGGATGGGCGAAGCCGACGCGCTGCTGATCTGCGTTCCCACACCGCTTTCGGAGAGCCGCGGCCCAGACCTGCAGTACGTAGAGGGCACCGCCCGTGCGATTGCCGCCGCACTGCGGCCCGGTCAACTGGTGGTCCTGGAGAGCACCACCTACCCGACCACCACCCGCAACGTCGTGCTGCCGTTGCTGGCCGAAAGCGGCCTGTCGGTCGGCAGCGACTACTTCCTGGCCTACAGCCCCGAACGCGAGGATCCCGGCAACCCGGACTATTCGGCCGCCGGCATCCCCAAGGTCGTCGGCGGAATTGACGAGCCCAGCGGCCAGGTGGCCGTAGCGCTTTACGAACAAGCCATCGTACAGGTGGTTCCGGTGGGCAGCCCCGAAGTGGCCGAGGCCTGCAAGATCCTCGAGAACACCTACCGGGCCGTCAACATCGCACTGGTCAACGAACTCAAGACACTGCTGGACCGGATGGAAATCGACATCTGGGACGTCATCAATGCGGCCAAGACCAAGCCCTTCGGCTTCCAGGCGTTCTACCCCGGTCCCGGGCTGGGCGGACACTGCATCCCCATCGATCCCTTCTACCTCAGTTGGCTGGCTCGGCAGCAGGGGATGACCACGCGGTTCATCGAACTCGCCGGGGAAGTCAACTCCGAGATGCCGACCTACGTCGTCAGCCGACTGACGGAGTTTCTCGGTGAAACAGGCACATCGCTGCAGGGAAGCCGGATCTGCCTGCTCGGAATGGCGTACAAGAAGGACGTGGACGATCCGCGAGAAAGCCCGTCGTTCGTGCTGATGGACCTGCTGCGAGACCAGGGGGTCGAACTGACCTACAACGACCCGCACATCCCCGTGCTGCCGTCGATGAGACACCACGACGTGCCCGATCTCTCAAGCAGCGAACTGACGCCCGAGTTTCTCGCGTCTCAGGACTGCGTGCTGATCGCCACCGATCATTCCGCCTATGACTACGACCACGTCGTCCGCCACGCCCGCCTGGTCGTCGATACCCGAAATGCCACTGGCAATGTGACCGAGGGCCGCGAGAAGATCCGCAAGGCCTAGCACTCGACACGGATCCTCGCACCATGACCGACCGCGATCAGCAGGCCGCCTGGGACCAAGACGGGTTTTTCATCACCCGGAAGCTGTTGACGGCCGAAGAGACCGAACTGCTGGGGCGCATCGCCCGCGCCGATATCCGGTTGCGTGCCGACGCCTCGGTCCGTGACGACGGCGAAGGCCGTGCCGTGTCCCTGAGGGTCCGCAACGAACTCCAGGACGACATCTACAGCACGATCTCCCGCAGCCGGCGGATCGTCTCGGTGATGGAGCAACTGCTCGGCGGCGAGGTCTACCATTATC
>PBOJ01000122.1 GCA_002724315.1 Planctomycetaceae bacterium
GGCGGCCTGGGCGTTGTCGCGCTAATTTTGATGTCATCGGCGTCGACCGCCGATGACGGTGTCGAATTCTTCGAGCGCCGCGTGAGACCACTGCTGGCCAAACGGTGTTTTTCGTGTCACGGCCCAAAGAAGCAGGAAGGCGGACTGCGGCTGGACATTCGGGGCGGAGCGACAAAGGGCGGCGAGAGTGGGCCATCTCTTGTTACCGGCAAACCGAAACGGAGCCTGATGATCACCGCTGTGCGAAGGACCGGTGAACTGAAGATGCCACCGGTCAAGCCATTGTCGGCGTCGGAAATCTCGGTGCTGGTGAAATGGGTCGCTGACGGTGCCGTTTGGCCCGCCAGCGAGAAGGGTCTGCCGGCCCATTCGGGGGGGATCACAGACGACGACCGTCGCTTCTGGTCCTTTCAACCGTTGAACGCCACACCTCCCCCTTCGGTCAAGAATGCCGAATGGTGCCGGTCACCGGTGGACCGATTTGTCCTGGCCCGGATCGAAGCGGCGGGACTCACTCCGGCCAGACCGGCAGACCGTCGCACACTGATCCGCCGGGCCACCCTCGACCTGACCGGTCTCCCCCCAACTCCTCAGCAAGTGGCTCGATTTGTCGACGATGACACGCCGGGCGCTTTTGCCAGGCTGGTTGACGAGTTGTTGGCCTCACCGGCTTACGGCGCCCGCTGGGGGCGACACTGGCTGGATGTCGTCCGTTACTGCGATTCTCGAGACGCACGGCACACGGGACAGCCCTACGACGTGAACGAGGCCTGGAGGTACCGCGATTGGGTGGTCGATTCGTTCAACCACGACCGATCCTACGCGGAGTTTGTTCGACAGCAGATTGCCGGCGACTACGCGCCAGTCTCCAACTCGATCCAGGACAGCATCGAAGGGCTGATTGCTACCGGCATGCTCGTCATCGGCGAATGGGGCTCCGGTGACGCTGATGCCCGGAAGATGTACACCGACATCGTCGATGACCAGGTGAACGTCATCAGCCAGACGTTCATGGGGATCTCGCTCAGTTGCGCAAGATGCCACGACCACAAGTTCGACCCGTTCTCCACGCGGGACTATTACCGGATGGCCGGCATTTTCTTCAGCACCCAGATCGCCACCCCGGGAACCGATGCCCGGCTGATGCGGCAACCCCTGTTGACCGTCGCTGAAAGGTCTCGCCGGGAGAAGATCGAGGGCCGCATCGCGAAAATTGCCCTCGAACTGAAACAACTCAACCAGCAGCGGGTGGACCAACTGCGGCAACAGGTCGTGTCCCAGGCATCCCGTTATCTGCTGGCGCTCTGGGACCTGGAACGCCGCCACCCGGATTCGATTTTCGGAGCGTCGATTGACAACGAAGCCGTGACAACCTGTGCGAGAAAACACGGTGTGAACCCCGGCCTGCTGTCCGTTTGGCGCAATGCCCTGTGGACACTGGCTGACGACGGAGATCTGCTGTCGGTGCCGGTTGCCAACCTGGGCGCCACGGGCGTGTTCACCTGGAAGTCGAAGAACGTCCAGCCCCTGTTCAACGTCAACACGACCAACACCGTGGTGCGAGTACCGGGGACGATTCCACCGCGATCGGTGGCGGTGCATCCGACGCCAACAAGTGGCGTCGCCATGGCATGGAAGAGCCCGTTCAGCGGGCAGGTGCGAGTGACGGCGAGAGTGAGTGACGCCCACCACGGTGGCAACGGTGTCGAGTGGGCTCTCGAACACGATCACGGTCTCCGCAGTGACACGCTGGTCTCTGGCACCGTTGATGTCGACAAGTCTTCTCCACGTTCCCTCAATACGGTGTCGGTGACATCCGGCGACAAAATTCGACTGCTGGTCCTACCTCGAAACGACAATCACATCTGTGACCTGACCCGACTGGAACTCGAGATCGAGGAAATTGGAGGCCGAAAACGAACCTGGAGTCCCGAGCGTGACTTCGTCGGCAACCCGCAACAGGGCAATCCTCATTCCGACGCTTACGGCAATGCCGACACCTGGTCCTTCACGCACATGTCCCGGCGGAGAAACCTCAACAGTGCCCCCCATGCCCGAGTCACCGCATTGGCCCCATGGCTCGATGCGGTCGCTCGCGGCGATGACCGACAGGTCCGCCAGTTGGCCGATTCCCTGCAAACGTCACTCGATGCGCCGGCCGGGGAGCGAAAACCCGACGAGCCGGTAACACGGTTGCTGAACTGGTTGACGTCAACCGGCGGGCTACTGAGAGACAACACGATGCTGGTACTCGACGGCAAATCCAAGACTCGCCGCGATCAACTCGCGGCCGAGTCCAAGCGATTGAAGGCACAATTGAAGACCACTGCGGTGGCCCTGGCCGCGCGGGAGGGAGGCGTACCGGGCACCGAGCATGCCGGTTTCCGAGACGCGAAGGTCCACATCCGTGGCGAGTATCGCCGATTGGGCCAGACAGTGAAACGCGGCGTGCCGGAAATCCTGGCGGGCCCGAATCCTCTCGAAATCCCATCCGGCAGCGGTCGTGCCGAACTGGCTCGCTGGATCTCTCGGGACGATCATCCGCTGACTCCCCGCGTGATGGCCAATCGCATCTGGCTGCATCACTTTGGAGAAGGACTGGTCCGCACACCCGGCGACTTCGGGCGACGTGGAACACCTCCGACACATCCGCAGTTGCTGGACTGGCTCGCCCGGCAATTCATCGAATCGGGGTGGTCGGTCAAGGCGATGCACCGCCTGATGATGTTGACGTCCGTCTATCGGCAATCGACGGGCACACGCGACCGGCTGGCTGCCGATCCGGAAAACCATCTGTTCGCCCGCATGGCATCTCGGCGACTGGAAGTCGAGGTCATCCGCGACACGTTGCTGTCGGTATCTGGCCGGATCGACCTCCGCATGAAAGGCCCCTCGGCACCGCGTTATCCCGGGGGCTATTCGCGGGCGGAACGCCGGAAACCCGTGTTCACCAGCACACGACGAACGTTGTACATGATGACTATCCGGGGAGAGTACTCGGATGGACCGTTTGTGCTGGATGCCGCCAATGCCAACCGGCTGGTCCATCAACGAACCGTTTCGATAACGGCGCCACAGGCGCTGTTGATGATGAACGACCCGTTCGTGCAATCGCTGGCCCGGTCGCTGGCCGCCCGCTTGCTGGCGATGGACACCCTGCAGTCCAAGAAACGAATAGCAGCGGTCTACGAACTGCTGTTCGCCCGTCCTCCGGAGCCTCACGAGTTGGAAGTCGGCATGGGATTCCTGTCGTCAATTGACGATGAATCACGTGCGTGGGAACAATATTGTCACGCCCTGATGTGTTCCAACGAACTGAGTTACCGAAACTGAAACCATGCTGACTCGTCGCCATCTTCTGCAGAACCTCGGCATGGGAGCCGGATTGTGTGGACTGGCCGGGACCGTGGCTGGCCAGGCTGCCGCTGCGAGTCCCCTGTCTGCACGGAACTCACATCATCCGATCCGTGCAAAGCGGCTGATCTTCCTGTTCATGGCGGGTGGCCCCTCTCACGTGGATCTCTTCGACCCGAAACCCAGGCTCGAAGAATTCGATGGCAAGCCCGCCCCTTTCAAGCTGCCCAATCTCGAACGAACTCCACCCGGCAAGATCCGCAAGTCACCGTTCACGTTCCGCAGGTACGGGGAATCGGGAATCGATGTCAGCGAGATGTTTCCGCATGTCGCCCGCCACGTCGACGATCTGTGCGTGATCCGATCAATGGTGGCTGACAACATCAATCACAACGGGGCCTGCCTGCAGATGAACACCGGCGAGCAGACCTTCTCTCGCCCCAGCATGGGATCGTGGCTGCTGTACGGGCTGGGAACCGAGAATCAGAACCTGCCCGGGTTTGTCGTGGTCGCTCCCAACCAGCCGGCCCAGGGAGCCCCCCTCTGGGATTCCAGCTTTCTGCCGGCCGCCTACCAGGGCACCTGCGTCACGGATCTCAAGCAACCCATCACGAACCTGGCGAACAATTCGCTGGACCCGAACTCCCAGCGGCGGCAACTGGATCTGCTGGCCAGGCTCAACAGATTCCACCGCAACCAGTCCGTGAGTGTCGACGAACTGGATGCGAGAATCGCGTCGTTCGAACTGGCGTTTCGCATGCAGTCAGCGGCTCCCGAGGCATTCGATCTCAGCGGCGAATCCAAGATCACACAAGAACTTTACGGAATCGACGACACCGTCACGCAGACGTTCGGGGAACAGTGCCTGCTGGCTCGCCGGCTGGTGGAGCGCGGCGTCCGTGTTGTCCAGCTCTACCACAACCGGTCCTCAACCGCTTCCGGCTGCCAGATCTGGGATCAACACAGCAATCTCAAGATGGGGCTGACCAACAACTGCGCCGCCAGTGATCAGCCGATCGCGGGACTGCTGACCGACCTGAAAGCCCGCGGCCTCCTCGACGATACGCTGGTCGTCTGGGGTGGTGAATTCGGCAGGACGCCGACCGCCGAAGGGAAAAACGGTCGTGAACATCACCCCTTCGGTTTCACCATGTGGCTGGCCGGAGGTGGCATCAAGGGAGGAACGATTCACGGGTCAACCGACGAGTTCGGCTGGTACTCCCAGGACGACAAGGTTCATGTCCACGACCTGCACGCGACGATTCTCCATCTCATGGGGCTCGACCACGAGCGGCTGACCTGGCGGCATGCGGGACGGGACTTCCGACTGACCGATGTGCACGGTCGGGTTGTCCACGAGATTCTCAACCACAGCTGACATTTCCGGTGCTGCCAAGGCCTCCTGACGCCCGACAAACGCATCGACGGCAGTTCCACCTGTCAACAGGGACCCGGTCAGCGTTTCCTCACGAGCGCCGTTGCCGATAGCGAGGGCGATCGTGGTCTCGCCCACCACTGCAGGACACTGATACCGGAAACCGTTACAGTCTCTGGCCCATGAAGATCGACCGCCCCTCGTCGCTGTTCATCGTCTGCGTCCTGGCTCTCTGCAATTGGTCGTCCGACCGCGGAATCGCCGGTGAGCCGTTCCATTCGTGGGTGATCGAGCGTCCGCAGTTCCGATCCCTGCTCAGCAATGAACCGCCGGGCCTCCGCCGCCAGGGGGGGCTGATCTGGCAGCACCTGCTCGACATACCAGTGGGCCGAGCCACAGCGGTCCGCTGGGGCGTCCGCTTCGTTAGCAAGGAAATGTATCGCCTGCATGGAGAACTGGGATTCAAGCTGATTGCCAGCGGCCCCAACCGCACCGACGACCCGGTAATGGCCAGAAAGCACAAGCTGCAAACCGTCCCCGAATGCCCTCGCCAAAAGCGACTGCCCAACGGAGACCGCCTGCACATCCTGCATCCGGACTCGATCGAACATTACTTCCAGGGAGTCACCGGGTTCCTGAATCATCCCGACGCGAACCTGATGTGGGGAATATTTGCCGGCGACGAAGATGATGATGTCGCCGTTTACCGGTCGGCAATGCTCAAACGTCAGCCCGCCGGCCACACCTACATTCACGAATTCGATCGCCAGGTCCGCGAACAGTTCGGCGGTGGCCAATGGGGAATCCCGGCCGGCATCAAGAATCGTGATCCCAATCCGTTCCGCTGGATCGCCCTGTATCGATTCGTGGCCGACCGGTTACGGGATCGACAACGCAGGCTGTACACACTCGTCAAAAGCAGGAACCGGAATCTCGTCGTCACGTCGTTCGATTCCCCTGGCGGTGTTTACCCGACCGAATGGAGCCTGCTGGCCCCGTACGCGGATCTGTTCACCCTGCAGATGGGCTATCCCGGTGGATCAACCCGCTGGCGTGCCACAGCGGGATTTCACAGTAAGCTCGTCAGCGACCTGACTGGAAAGGATTTCTGGCCCTGCACTCACTTCGAACACTACAACTACCCGCACTCCAGGCCCGAAGAGGTGCTGGAAGAAGTCAGCCAGATTTTCCGCAACGGCGGCACGGGCATTCATATCTACCTGCCCGACACACTGAATCTCTCGAAAACAAAAGGAGATCTGCGGACCTCCTATTTCAGCTCGCCCCGACGCTTTCACACCGTCATGAACATCGCCCGGTTCATTCGGACAATGCCCAGGCTGAAACTTCCCGACTACAGCAAGACCGCCATACTTCACAACGACGACACGATCGCCAGCCGCCCACACGACAATCCCGACATTTATGGACAAGCGACCGAGACCTGCTACACGTTTCTTGGCCCCGTCGCCACATCCTGGTTCAAGTTCATCGACAGCGCCCAGGTGCTGAAGTGGTCCACGCTCCGTGATCGGTTCGACGTCATCTACCTTCCCGCCGCCAAGTACCAGCGAAAACAGATCACCTCCAGGCTGCGACAGTTTGTCGAAGACGGTGGGACTCTGGTCTGTGGTGACCCCGAGGCGTTCGAGACCGACCTGCTCGGCAACGACACCTCCACTTTGCGGACCGAAATCTTCGGCGTCACACTGGGTGACCGGTCACGGGCCAAGTCGATCAGAGTCCGAAAGTTCGGATGGACCGGTGAGCTGCCCATTCACTCGCCGGCATTCGCGCTGAAGCCCGGACCGAACGTCGAGGTGCTGGCAACCCTCGACGACGGAACCCCGGCGATCACCTCGCACAAGCTGGGACGGGGACGCGCGGTGTTGTTTGGTGCCAACGTCCTTTTGGCCCGAAACGTCGCAGATCAGCGGTGGCGGGAGTTCTTTCAGGCGTTCGTCAAGAGCCTGGGCACCCCGATCGGCTTCAACATCTGGAACTTCCAGCTTCCGGAAAACCTGGCGTGGCATGAGCCACGCCAGCCAGGGGTCTGCCTGACAAATAACCGGATCATCTGGCGCGAGGAGGTACCGCTTTTCCACCAGAACATCGAGACCCAGGGCACGTACAGCTACTCCATCTCTCCGGACTCGCTCCCCGAGAGCCTCAACGCAAACACAATCCCGTTCTCGGCCGGACGGCTCACCGACCGCCGTCGCGCTATCCTCGCCGAAAAAGAATCCGCCCGCCCCTATGTCGGATTCAAGCTGCCGGAACACCACTGGGTAGCCAGTTGGTCGAATCCTCAAACGGTTGCAATCACTTTTGACCTGAAACAGCCACGTCCCCTGACACAGGTCAAGCTCTGGCACCGGGACATCCTGCCGGACATGACACTGGAGATCAGCAACGACGGAAAGGCATGGAAACCGCTGGTCAAGGCGGTCGGTCACCGTGGCCACCCGGGTGACGTCTACGACAAGGTCGTTGACCTGCCTCGAATTCCCCCCAGCCGTCATCTGCGAATTCACTTCGCCAAGCGACAGTCCGGTGAAAAACTGACGCTGGCAGAAGTGGAACTCTGGGCGGCCGAACCGGGAAAAAACAATCCGTAGTCCGGGTCGAGGAGAATCTCACCTTCTCGGTCACGACCAGTTCGTCGACGCCCTGGTCCCTCGAGGCCAGGGTTCACCGCTTTTTCTGCTGGGCAGGGGTCTTCCATGCCAAGAATCGCTTATGGGCCTGTTTCAGGCTGCCCTCGTGAACAAACAGGACCCCTTCAATCTCGA
>PBOJ01000123.1 GCA_002724315.1 Planctomycetaceae bacterium
CGTCGCCGTCACAGATGGTCGCCGAAAGCAGAACGACAACGACCGCTGCCAGACGCGTAAAACTGCTAGCCATGAATTTCGGAGGGGAATGTGTTGGTCTCAACTTCGAGAACTCCTCTTTGAGAAGATCGGCGAACCGAAGAACGCCTTGCTGCTGGTTGTGCTCTGTGGTCGGCACATCTGTCAGCTGCCGTGATGGGGGGGCTCGTTGAGGGAGGGGGCACCCGTGTCGTCTGGAAGCAATTCGAACGGGCTGCCATTTGTCACCACGCTCGGGGTCGGGCTTTCATTGACGCTCAAACGGAAGACGTCGGGACGGGCATAGTGGCCTGACACGTCGAAGTCGTATTTCGCTCGAACGACGTCATCCAGGTCCAGGCTTGCCGTGAGAATACATGAACCTTCGTAGTTTGGACCGGCGAGCACTTGTCCCAGTGGGTCGATGATGCAACTGCCACCCCGGCTGAGGACGGTCTCCGGCTCGTTGCCAAAACTGCTGTCAAAATCGTCGGGGAAGTCCTGGCGTCGAACGAACTGGCATGCAGACAGGACAAAGCAGCGTCCTTCCAGGGCCACGTGTTGCATGGACGACAGCCAGGTGTCGCGGCTGTCGGCCGTCGGCGCGCAGTAGATTTGAATGCCCTTGGAGTACATGGCCATTCTCAGCAGCGGCATGTAATTCTCCCAGCAAATCACCGCGCCGATTTTCCCCAACTCGGTCTCGAACACGGGCAGCGTCGAACCGTCACCAAATCCCCACACCAGGCGTTCCGACGCAGTGGGCATGAGCTTGCGATGTTTGCCGAGATAACTGCCGTCCGCTGCGAAAAACAACACCGTGCAGTACAGGGTCCCCAACTCTCGTTCGATCACACCGATGACAAGGTGGACCTGGTTCTCGCCGGCGATCTCGGCCAGTCGGTCAACATCTGGTCCCGGCACGTCCACTGCGCTGTCCCAGTATCGCCGAAAGTCCTCACGCCCCTGCGATGTTCGTTGTCCCAGGGTGGCGCCAAAAGACGCGCCCCAGGGATACGCCGAAATGAACGCTTCGGGAAAAACAATCAGTTGCGAGCCATCGTTGGCCGCTTCACGTGTCAATTCGGCAACCCTTTCCAGGGTGCGGTCGCGATCGAAAGGACAAGGGCTGGCTTGAACGACGGCAGCACGGATGGGATTCATTTTGTTGTCGCCGGATGTTTGATGGCGAATTGCACTGGGATGGCCGGTGGTCATTTTGCAGGTGATGACCGCAACGCCACCAATATAGAGGTTGGCGAGCACCACTGGGTGTGTCGAAACGGGCGAAATCTGTTCGCGATTCACAGTCGCCTTCAATCATCGACATTCACAACAGGCAGTTGTGGCCTGTACTCGTCTGATTTTGTGGGACATGATCTGGGACAGTGACAGCCCCTTGTGATGAGGTGATCGAGATGAGTCAACGAATGCCGAGAGTGCTGGGAACGTTGACATGTGCACTCGGTGTGGTACTCGCCGGTGTCGGGCGTGCCGCAGACAAGGCCAAGGCCGTTGATAAGGGCAAGAGCGAGTTGAAGGCTCTTGGATTGCAGTACCAGTTCCGGGAACTCAAGGAGCCGAGGCCGAACCGGGTGCATGTCCTCCGTGTGGATTTCTCCACGGGGAAGATCAAGCCCGCAGTTGTCGTTGGCAAGGACCCGGACGGAGACGGTCCGGCCGAGACGGCTTTGACCAACCCGCTTGAACTTGCCAGTGGCCCGTCGGTTCTCGCCTTCATCAACACAAATCCCTGGGACAGTTTTCCGGACAAAAACGGCAGGAAAAACCGCAGTTGGTACGAAGGACAGCCGGTCGATATTTCGGGCATTGCTGCCTCCGGTGGCCGGATCAGGAGTCCCGCACAGGCAAACGCGACATCGGTATGGGTCGATCGCCGAGGGCGGGTACGGATGGGCCGGGTTCCCGGCGCGGGTGGGAAAAAGGAAGACGTTCCGGAATCGGATCGCATCGTCGAGGCCATGGCCGGGTTCCAGCAGATCGTCAAGGCGGGGGCGGTTGTTCCCGGTCCCGGAGGTGCGGTACATCCCCGGACAGCCATCGGGGTCGATCGCAGTGGAATGGTGATGTGGCTGGTCGTTGTCGATGGCCGGCAGAGTCGGTTCAGCGAGGGAATGAACGTACACGAACTGGGCCGCCAGATGCTCGAACTGGGCTGCTGGAACGCGATGAACATGGACGGTGGTGGCAGCAGTGTCATGGGTTTGGTCAATGGGAAAGACGGACTTCGCGTGATCAACAGCCCTTCCGACCGACGACCGTTTCGTCGGATCCGGTCAGCTGCTGAAAACGCGGCACGGCAAGTCCTCCGCAAGCAACTCAGAGAACAGGTCGCCAGCGGCAAGCGGACGCGGCAGGATGCCCGCAAAATCTACACCAAGGCTTTTCCGCCCGGCCGTGGCGGCAATCAAATCAGGATTCGTCCACTGCCGATGGTGCTGACGATCCGGAAGACCAAATCTCCAGGCGGTTGAAGGCGCACTGCGAATGAATACAGCGACAACGAACATAGGCGGGGAGCGAGACAGGCCGCCCGGTGCTTTCGGTCAAGCGGGCTTTGACCGTCTGGCTTGTGCCTTTCCGTTCCAGGCCGTTGCGGCAATTCTCTTTGTTCTCTCCGCGACGTCCGGGCTTCAGGCGGATCACAACAAGCTCCTTCAGCTGGAATTCAAGCGGGGCATCAGCAGGCACCTGGCTCGTGACAGCCAGGGGTTCTGCTACCTGCTGCTGCCCACACCCGGCCGTGAAGACGGGCTGGGATTCACCTTGAAGGTCTCGCGGAAACCCCATCCAGAGTCGATTGCTGATTTTTCGACGACGGTGATGTTGCCCACGTCCGCACTTTCTGATGCCGCGGGCACCTCGATTTTCTCTGCCGGCCTTGCCGTCGATGGCCGTGACCAACTCCACCTGGTCTGCACGACCGAACGGGGACAGACGGCCTACAGCGTTGTGGACGTGAAGCTGCTTCGAGGTGGACGACCCAAGCCGAGGTGGCTGAATCCTGCGAATGGTCGGAAGGGATCGTTGGTGATCGCTGCCGCCCGATCGTGGGTGGGGGACATTTGCAGTGCATCTGACGGTCGGGTCTGGCTGACCTGGACGACCGGTGCCACAAAGGGGCCCCAAGTGACCGTGCACCTGGGAACACTCTGTGATGGAACATGGAGGTCGTTCGTGCTCGGGCGTGGAAAGAAGCTGTATCCGCCTTCGCTTCTCATTTCCCGAGACGGGGCTGTTTTCCACGTGGCGTGTGGCGACACCGTGGGAGCCACTCACTATCTGCGGGGCAGAATTGCTGATCTGAATACTGAAAGAGAATGGCGGCTGGAACGGAGCCACTCCGGGAACAGGCCGGCTCTCGCCGAGTTGAGTGCCGAGAGGATTCTCGCCGCACACGAATCGGGAGATTCTCTGAAGTACACCTTCCTGGCCACTGGAGAAAAGGTCCGCCGGTCGCACCCGCTGACAGACCTCGACAGCCGTCTGACCTGGGACACGGTCCACTCGCCGCGACTGGTCGTTGATCAGTATGGCGTGCCCTGGGTGTTTTTCATCGATTCGACACGCCAGCACGTCTTTTACTCGCGCTGGCTGGGTACGCGATGGAGCCCGATCCTCAATGGCTACTGGCTAACACGAAACACCGCCCGGTTTGAAGACAACCACTTGTCGATCGACTGGCTTGACGTGGAATACGGGTTCGGCACAGACAAGTCCTCGATCGGACTCGTGATCGGACATCGCGGCCCGTTTCCCGATGCCAGTTTTCACGTGCTTCGGGTCCCTTCGCTCACCTCTGAGGCCGGACACAAGGCTCTTTTCCTGGATGTGAAGGAAGTTCAGCACAGCGATGGCGTCAAACTCAAAGTGAACACAGCGAGCAAGCGGGACGCTCCGGTGATTGTCGGTGGGCGTCGGACCGACTTCGACTCGCAGGGGGCCGCAAACGTCGCGGTGGTCAAGCAGGACGGCGTGTACCGGGCGTGGTATTCCGGCCTGTACCGCAAACCCGGGTCAGAATGGCCCAAGGGTGGGGCCATTCCGAAGGTGCGAGTGGGGTACGCGGAAAGTGCTGACGGCATTCACTTCAAGAAAAAATCGCTGGGTCTGTCGTCCTTTGGAGCGAACGACCACACGAATATTGTGGCTGGGCTTCCGGCAACGCCCATCTTCCGTCCCATTGTTCCCACGGGAATGCACATCGACGTCGCCGATCCTGATCCTGATCGTCGGTACAAGTTCCTGACGTGGACCGGTGGCCGGCCCGTTCGCAAACGCGGGGGAACTGGCAAAACGGTCGACGAACAAACCTGGACGCTCTGGACGTCTCCGGACGGACTTCGATGGCGTGAGTCGAGCCGCGGAGGAATCCGATACCCGGGCGGGATGCCATCGTCATTCTCACCTCAGTCAATGTTCCACGATCCGGATGAAACCGACCCTGCCAGGAAGTACAAGGCCTACGGTTTTCTGGGCCTCAACAACGACCGACGCGGCGCCGGCTACGGCTACAGTTCTGACGCAATCGAGTGGACTGCCGATCCGCGGAACCCCGTCTTCGATGCCTGGGCACGAGCTCGTCCGGTCGTGAGAAACGGCAAGGTCGAGCAGATTCACGACGTCGTCGTCTGGAAGTACCACCAGTACTACCTGGCCCTGTACCAGTACCAGCGCAGCGGTGAAGAGATGACCATCGAACTGGCGATGAGCCGGGACGGCGAAAACTTCAGCTTCATCGAACCCGGAAATGAGGTGATTCGACGAGGCGATCCCGGCCAATGGGATTCGGACTCGATCGCACCGTCCGTTCCACTCGTCGACGACGACGAAATCAAGCTCTACTACTCCGGCTACCGGTTCAGCAGAACCAAACGGATTGAAGGGGAACGCGCCTGCGGCTTGGCGACCGTGCGTCTTGACGGATTCACGCACGTGGACCTGGAGGACGGGCGGGATCGGGGAAGCGTTACGACGATTCCCGTTGCCCGAGGTGGCGCTGCCGAACTGCACGTCAACTTGTCTTGTGCCAAAGGCAGCCGCATTGAGGTTGAGTTGCTTGACTCGAGAACGGGCCGGGCAATTCCTGGATTCTCTCGCGGAGACTGCTCCCCCATTACCACCGACTCGCTTGCACACCGGGTCCGTTGGGGGAAACGGAGCCTCGCCGATGTCTTGGGGGCGTCTTTCCAGATCCGCTTCCATTTCGTGAAGGGGCGAGAGTCTCCACGGCTTTACTCATTCGGATTTCGCGCTGCAATCGACAAGTAGCCGTCAGATCGCCTTCCCACCGACCCCTCCGGTGGCTCGGTCCTGGTGGTCACCTCGGGTGAGACCTGCGGTTCGTGAAAGCGGGCTCACGATCCGGTTGCGAGTAAAAAGAGACCCGGGTCTCAGCGGCTTGCTACACTGTGAGAATCTTCGTTTTCCGTTGGACCACAGCGAGTGATGGAATGTTGTTGCTTGAACAACTCAACCGCCGCCAGGCCATCCAGGTTGGCGTCGGTGGTGTCCTTGGCCTTTCCCTGGGTGATCTGCTGCGTGCCGAGACCGATGCCCAGGACGCACCGCGAGCCAAGAGCGTTATCCATCTTTACCTGACCGGCGGCTTCTCCGTACAGGAATCGTGGGATCCCAAGCCGGAGGCACCGACGGATTATCGGGGATCGTTTGACGTTGTCAGGACGAACCGCGGTGACCATTTCAGTGAGAATTTCCCGAAAATGGCGGGCGTCGCGGACAAGATGACCGTCATCCGCTCGATGCATTGCAAGATCCCCGACCACGGCCAGGCCGCGTACCACTTGTTCACCGGATACCTGCCGACCACCGTGATGGACTTTCCTCAAATGGGAGCGGTCGTTTCCCGGCAATTCGGCTCGCGCAAGAACATGCCTCCGTATGTTGCGATTCCCGACAAGGTGTCCGGCACCGGTGGCACGGGGCACTTGAGCAGCAAGTACGGTGCATTCGAATTGAATGCCGATCCGGGCGGGCGTGGAGAATTCAAGGTCAAGGACTTCTCTTTGCCCAAGGGAGTCTCGCAGCGACAATTCGACCGGCGCCGCCACGCCCGAGCCATCCTGGAATCTCGCCTGAAACGCCAAGGGGTTGATGAAACACAACTCGGCACGATGAACGAATTCTATCAGCGAGCCTATACGCTGCTGAATTCTCCGGCTGCCAAGTCTGCGTTTTCACTGGATAAGGAACCTCAGAAAGTCCGTGATCTGTACGGCCACGGCTACGTTCTCAGTTACCGTCGTCAACCGGCAGCGATCGGTGGCCGGTTGATGATGGCCAGGCGACTCGTGGAAGCGGGAGTCCGGTTCGTGACGGTCCGCTACGACGGCTGGGACAATCATGTCGACATCCGAAACGCCTTCACCGACAAGTCGCCGGCCCTGGATCATGCCATTGCGGGACTCCTGGCCGACCTTGACCAGCGCGGCATGCTGGATGACACGCTGGTGATGGTCACGACCGAATTCGGCCGGACACCGCGGGTCAATTCCAGCAACGGTCGCGACCACTGGGCGCGAAGCTATTCAATGCTGCTCGCGGGCGGTGGAATCACTCGCGGACAGATTTACGGTGCGTCGGACGCCACGGCATCCGAGCCGGCCAAGAATCCCGTGGCTCTCGAAGACTTCCTGTATACCGTCTATCACCAACTGGGGATCGACGCGAACAATGAACTCCTGGCCTTTGGGACGCGGCCCATCGAGATCGTCAAGGGCGGAAAACTGGTCAAAGGCCTGTTGGCGTAACACAGAACTGCTTGACTGTTGGCTGACCGGACAACCTCGTCCGTCGCCCACAGATGAACGAGCGGAATCGAATCACACATGCAGCGCATCCTGTCCAGCACGTTGCTCCCTGCCCTGCTCTTGTGTCTTTCGTGCCTGGAGGGTCGCGGCTTCGCCGCCCAGCAACGCGACGTCGAGTTGCTGCGCCCACGCAGTGGCCAACGGGGCACGACCGTCGAGGTGATCCTGGAAGGACGAGACATCCGGAATCCGAAAGAGATTCTGTTCTACCGGCCGGGCATCAAGGCCGTCGATTTCGAGGACATGCCACCGCGAATACGATACGTCAGCCTGCATCACGGCGGCATCGTTCGTGACCGGGTCAAGTGCCGGTTTGTCATCGCGGCGGACTGTCCGCTGGGTGAGCACGCCCTGCGGCTTCGTACCGCGGAGACACTCTCGACAGTCTCAACATTCTGGGTCGGCCCGTTTCCCATCGTCCCGGAACTGGAACGCGGGGGATTCGAGGTGACCTACAGGGGAGGAGAGACCGTTGTCATGGCCAATGACAAGGTTGCCGTCCAACCGAACAACTCGTTGGAGACCGCCCAGGAGATTCCACTGAATTGCACGGTTGCCGGCGAGATCAAAGTTACACGTGAACTCGACCACGACTATTTTCGGGTTGAACTGGAACAAGGGCAAAGACTGTCTGTCGAGATCGACTCGGTACGTCTGTGTGACAAGGCATATGCAGAATCCGAATACGATTTGATGGTTCGTATTCTGGACGAGGACGGAAATGTCCTGGTGGAACAGGATGACAGCGACCTGCACGTGCAGGACCCCATTGCTTCGCTGATCGCCCCGCGGGCGGGCAAATACTTCATCCATATTCGCCAACAGCTGTTCAAGGCCGGTCGCTGGATCTATTACCGTGCCCACGTTGGCGAGTTTCAGAGACCGCTGATCGCATATCCCCTGGGCGGGCAAGCTGGTGCGGCCGCCGAATTGCGGCTGTTGGGCGACCCCGGTGGTGTCACGCGGCAGGTCGTCACCCTGCCCAAGGAACCGGGTGGCTTCACCCTGTTCCCCGGTCGCAAGGGTGAACAGCCCCCATCCGGATTGCCGTTGCGTGTCTCGCCGTATCCCAATGTGCTCGAGAAATCGGAAGGGGAGACGCCCGTTCTGCGATTACCGTCAGCTCTCAATGGGATCATTGCCAGGCCAGGCCAGGAGGATGTCTTTCGGTTCGTTGTTCGAAAAGGGGAACGCTATCGAGTCCGTGTGTTTGCTCGGGGGCTGGGGAGTCCGTTGGACAGCAAGATCTGGCTTCGCCACACGGGGGCGGAGAAAAACGAGATGGAGGCCGATGATGCGACCTGGGCTGACCGCGGAAAGCCGGTTGTTCCGCGAAGCCTGCAACGCGCGGAGTTGCTGGATCCCAGCTTCATTTTCACTCCGCAACAAGACGGTGAATACCTGCTCGGAATCTCCGACATGCGAGGCCTGGGAGGCGAGCGATTTGTTTACCGGGTCGAAATCGAACCGGCACGGGACGTGATTCACACGCACACCGTCAGCTGGGCCAACGATCGGTTTGAGATCAATCGCACAGCGGGTTTCATCGTTCCTCGCAACAACCGCTGGACCACCAATGTCTACATCGTGCCGGAACGCGGGAACTCCTACGACGGTCCCCTGCGTCTGGTTCCACGGGGGCTCCCCGACGGCGTTACCATGAAAGCTCCGGTCTTTCATCCCGGTATGAACGGCGTGCCGGTTCAGTTTGTTGCCGAACCCGGAACCAGGCCTCAGTCTTGCCTGTTTTCTATCGATCTGGTTCGGACCGAAGGCAAAGGGGAGATCCATTCGACCTCGCAGGCCTATGTCCCCTTCATCAACCACTCCGGCGGACGCTCGTGGCATCATGCCCACCTCAAGAAGTTTGCCCTGGGAGTGATCGATCGGTCTCCTTTCACGGTCCAGTTGGAACAGCCGAGCATCCCGATTTCCCAGTCTGGGGAACTCAAGTTGAAGGTGAGTGTCCGTCGCCAGGAGGGGTTCCAGGGAGCCATTGACATTCAACCGGATTGGTACCCCAACGGCGTCTCCGGTGGCGGTACGGTGACGATTCCTGCAGGAGAGTCTGAGGCGGAGTATTCCCTGAGTGCTTCCGCTCGCGCCACCGCGGGCACATGGAAGATGACCATGAACGCGACCACAACCGGAGGCGATGCCTATTCGGGCGTGGGACGGGTTCGCGTCTCGTCGAACGTGATCGACCTGGCCGTGGGTTCTCCCTATGTCGCCCTGAAGTTCAAACCGAGTGCTGTGCGGCGGGGCCAGATCACCGAAGTCCATTGCGCGGTCAAACATTTGCAGCCGTTCAAGCAGCCGGCTCGCGCCAGGCTGGTGGGAATCCCCAAGGGGGTGTCGCTGGTCGGTGACCGGTACCTGCTCCGTCCCGGCGACAAGATGATCGTCTTCAAACTCAGGGCCAGTGGCGAGGCATTGCTGGGCCGGTATGCGCAGATGCGTTGTGAGTTGACCTTCCAGGAAGCCGGCCAGTCGATCCGCCAACTCACCGAAACCGGTGTCTTGCGGGTGGACCCCGCTGTCAAGGACTGAGCGAAACAAATGGTACGCAGGGCGATTTTGCTGTTGTTGCTGGCCACCGTGCAGGGGCAGGCTGCGGACGGACTGAGTTTTCGCCGCGATGTGATGCCGATCCTGTTCCGTGCGGGTTGTAACCAGGGGACTTGTCATGGCTCGTCACGGGGCAAAGACGGCTTTTCGTTGTCGTTGTTCGGATACAACCCCAAGGGCGACTACTTTCGTCTGACCCGGGAGATCATCGGTCGCCGAGTCAATGTTGCCGCGCCCGAAGAGAGCCTCCTGTTGCTCAAAGCCACCGGTGCCGTACCCCACACCGGAGGGGCTCGGTTTTCCAGGGACAGCGAGTACTACAAGACGCTCGTGGAATGGATTCGCCAGGGAGCGCCCGACGATGCGGGACAGGTTCCCGAGGCCGTCGAGATCACGCTGTCGCCGACCCATCTCCTCTTCCAGGGCCAGGCCAAGCCGGTTCAAACGACCGTGATGGCCCGTTATTCCGACGGCACCAAGCGGGATGTCACCTCACTGGCTCTGTTCTATTCGAACAACCCCGATACCGCCACGATCGACAAGAACGGCCTGGTCCAGGCTGTCGGCCGAGGGGACGGCTACGTCTTCGCCCGCTTCAGCCGTTTTACGATTGGTTCGGAGGTGATCGTTCTGCCCCCGGCAGCCGGTTACAAGTGGTCCAAGCCACCGGTCCACAACTACATCGACACTCTCGTCCACGACCGGCTGCAGAAATTGCAGTTGCTGCCTTCGGCACTCGCCGATGACGACACTTTCATTCGCCGCGTGTATCTCGATTTGACCGGGGCTCCGCCGAACAGCGAGCAGTACAGACGTTTTGCCAAGGACACTCACGCCAAAAAACGCGCCCGATTGATTGACGACCTGTTGCGGTCGCCGGAATTCACCGACCTGTCGACCGGGCTGTGGGCAGAGTCGGTGCGGCTGATGGGAGGCGGCTATACGCCGACGGCCACGGACCTGAAAGCCGCCGAAGCGTACTACCAGTGGATCCGGAAACAGATCAGTCAGAATCGGCCATTCGACGAGTTTGTTTACGACCAGGTCACCGCGAGCGGCAGCAACCTGCGTGATGGACCGACGAACCTGTACACGATGCTGGTGCATGACGTCCGCTTCAAGCCGAAGGCCTTTGCGGCGGACTTCTCGCAGTTGTTTCTTGGCATCCAGATCCAATGTGCCGAGTGTCACAATCACCCCTTCGATCGCTGGACGATGGATGATTATTACGGATTCGTGAGCTTCTTCACCGGGATCACCCGGAAACCGGGAGCCGAGCCACGCGAATTCTACATCTTCAACAAACGCCGCGCGGCTCCGTCGCGTCACAAGGTCGATGGCCGGCCGATGGTCGCCACAGTTCTTGGGGGTGAAGGCCCCGCTGCGGCGGATCTTGATTCTCGGGTTGCCCTGGCCAGGTGGCTGACGTCGCCGCAGAACGGTCTGTTTGCACGGAACATCGCGAATCGTCTGTGGGCACGCTTTTTCCACCGGGGGCTGGTTGAGCCCGTCGATGATTTGCGGATTTCGAACCCGCCAACCAACGGCCCGTTGCTGGAGGAACTGGCCAGGAGATTCGTGAAATACGGTTTTGATCAACGGGCACTCATTCGCGACATCTGCAACTCGCGCACGTACCAACTGGCCTCGAAACCCAACGCAACCAACAAGCTGGATGATCGGCAGTTCTCGCGAGCCCGCCTGCGGCGATTGCGTGCGGATGTGCTGTTGGACTCGATCATCAAGGTGACCGAATGGGATCGCCCTTTCAGGAATTTCCCGAAGGGGACCCGGGCTGTCCAGTTTTATCCCCGGACACCGGGTGACACGTCCCAGCCACTCTGGTTTGACGATTTCCTGAAGACCTTTGGCCGTTCGAGCCGCAACAGCATCTGCTCATGTGAAACCCGGGGCGAGCCAACCCTGTCACAGACGTTGCACATGGTCGTTGGCAAGAACATCACCAACGCCATCAACGCCGGACTCGTGACCAGGCTCCTGGAACGCGGTGATGGGCCCCGGGCGTTGATCGAGGAGTTGTTCATTCGGTGTCTCAGCAGAAAGCCGACGGCCGAAGAAATGGCCGCGATGCTGGAACTGGTCGCTGAAGACGTGAAGGAGAAAGCTCCGTACGAAGACATCCTGTGGAGCCTGTTGAACTCGACCGAATTCAGTTTCAACCATTGATCACCATGAGCCCAATGCTGTTTCGACAGTCTGCCACAACACGTGAGCCAGGTACTGGCCATGCTGGTTGTTCCTTCGTGTTGATGGTCGCGGCGACGATTCTGCTGGCGACGCCAGTCAAGGTCGTGGTGGCTGACAAGCCCAAAGGCGACGCAGTCACTTTCAAGGACCACGTCAAGCCGATCCTCCGCCAGTATTGCCTGAAGTGTCATGGCAATGATGAACAGAATGCGGACCTGAATCTGCAGACGTACCAGACGCTGTTGAAGGGAGGCAGCGGTGGTGCAGTCGTCAAACCCGGCAGGCCCGAGGCCAGCGTGCTTTTCCAGGCGATCACTGCAACCGATGATGCGGCGAGAATGCCTCCCAAGAGTCCACCGATTCCCAGGAAACACGTCCAGGTCATTCGCCGATGGATCGCGACAGGGCTCCGGGAGACTTCTGTCAGCAAATCGCTGTCGCCTGCGTCGACGATCACGTTCAACCCCAGTGCGAACGCGGCCAAGAAACCCAGCGGTCCGCCGGCAATGCCCGTTGGCCTGTCGGTCATCAAGAGGCCGGCGACCTCGCGGCGGCTGCCCGTGCTGGCGATGGCCGCCAGTCCATGGGCTCCGTTGTTGGCGGTGTCCGCCTACCAGCACGTGAGATTGTTTGACATCACGACCCGAAAGGAAATCGGATCCCTGCCGTTTCCCGAGGGTGTTCCGTACATGTTACGTTTCAGTCGCAACGGCGGTGTGCTGCTGGTTGCCGGTGGAAAGCCGGTTCAGGTCGGCAGCGTGGTGCTGTTCGATGTGCGGACTGGAAAACGGCTGGCGCAGTTGGGTGACGAACTGGACGCCGTGATGGCTGCCGACATCAGTCCCGATCAGCGGCTGGTGGCGCTCGGCGGATCGGGCCGAACGGTCAAGGTCTATTCCACCGCGGATGCCCGGTTGCGATACAAGTTGACGCGGCACACGGATTGGATAACCTCGCTTGCCTTCAGCCCTGACGGCAAACAACTGGCCAGTGGTGATCGGGCCGGTGGTCTCCATCTTTGGGATGCCGGCAAGGGGGGCCTTCTGTTCTCGCTTGCCAGTCACCAGGCCTCGGTCCGGACGATCTCATGGCGGAGTGACAGCAAGGTGCTGGCGTCCGGCGGTGAAGACGGCCGACTGATCTGGTGGAACACCGAAAGCGGTTTCAGCAGCATCTCCAACAGCAACCCCCATCCTCCCCAGCGGCCAAGTGGTGTCTACGGCAAACTGCCTAACGGCGTTCTTGCGGCCCGTTTCGGGTCCGATGGCAGCCTCTTCACTTGCGGACGTGACAGCCACGCCCGCTTCTGGAATGTCTCCGGTAAGCAACTTCGAACGTTCAAGGTCGAGGCGGCCATTCCCACCCAGGTCGCCATCAGCCACGACGGAAAAACTCTTGTCGCCGGCGATTCCACCGGCCATGTCCATTTCTGGACTCGCGCGAAGTGAATCCGCTGAAGTCCGGGGACATCCTCAACTACCGGTCATGCTTCCTGCCCTGCTGTTCGAAGCGGGAGTCGTGGGTCGGCCTGTCAAAATGAAACCAGCCGAGAGATCTCGGGCGGACACCTCCCGGCCGGTGTTGTCACGACCGAATTCAACCGGTGTTGATCAACTCAATAACGGGGCATCCAGTTCTCGATCGCCAGATGCAACAGGAGATGAAGATCACCTTCCAGAAGTGATCCATTGTCCATGCCGTTGACGAACCACTGGTACAAGAATTCATCGACCAACTCTCTTGGAAGGCCGGCGGACAACAACCAGACTTCGTTTTCAGGAAAATGGATACGTCCGGGGCGTAGAGGGCTGCGTCGTTTTTGTCTTTGACTCCGTCGCCGTCGTCATCAATTGCGTTGGGAATGCCGTCCTCGTCAGGGTCGTCGAATCGGCCCCCTCCGTCGTCGGAGCACAAATCTTCGAGCAAATCAGAGAACCACCCGAAAATCGTGTCGTCGTCATACGCAGTTCTTTCTTCGGGCAGGCCCACACCTGACATGCGTCCCATCTTGGCTGCAATAATGCCCATGAAGTCCTGGAAAGCGGCATCTGTCATGTCCATCAGGTAATCGTGAGTGTGGGCGAGGTCTCGTCCGATCAGGGAATCCAGTTCGAACAGTTCTCTGATTTCGAGGATTTTTTCCATCATTCGCAGTCGGTGGATGTTCTGCGAGATGGTGGCATTGTCCGAATCCTGGCCCAACGGACCGATTTCCCGTAGGCCGTCGACCTGGTCACGAGCGTGATCGACCGAAACCTTTTGGCGGGCAGTTGGCGTTGGTCGGTCATCTCTGAATTTCCCGTCTCTCAGGACTTTGGTCGGTGTCAATTGGCGGGTCCCGCCTGAAGCGTCTCTGGACGCCGATTGCCGGATGGCAGCCGGCGCAACAGGCAACAGGCCGAGCCGCTCGTTTCTTCAGGCGGACGTCAACCTTGCTTTCGGAGAGGGCCTGTTCGCTGGCGAGAGACGTGATTATTGCCGCCAAAAGCCAGAAGCGTCGTTGTGTTGTTGGAATGTTCATCGCAGGGTCCTTTCAAGAACTGTCCGAGTAACGAATGTCCAGCGCATCGCGATTACGGTTCGTTTTGCGCTACACCTTCACTACTGGCGACCGGCCACGACCTTTCAGGGAAATGAGTCCCGGTTTCTTCGGGTGGAGTCCATTACGGACATGGGCCTGGCTGTGCCGAGGACGGGGCTGCAACGCGATGGGAGAAAATGCCTGCGGCGATATCTCGGCTTTGAGCTCGGAACTGGGCGGAGCCCCGGTCGCCGTTCACATCCAATGTGGAAGCGGTTCCCGACGCCGCGGGTGACAGCGGCTTCACTTTTGGTTTCGGACGCGACGAGCCATGTCCCACAACTTGATGGAGTGATCGTCGCTCCCGCTGGCCAACACCTTGCCGTCGGGTGACCAGGTGACCCCGCGAACCGGTTTTTTGTGACCAGTCAGTGTGTGCAGCATTTGTGCCGTGGCCACGTTCCACACTTTTACCGTTCCGTCCTGGCTGCCGGTTGCCAACTGCAGGTCGTCCCGTCTCCACGAGACACTTTCGATCCGCCGAGTGTGGCCTTTGAGCACGCGGAGTTGTTTTCCTGCAGGCATCGCCCACACAATCGCCGTCAGGTCACGGCCTCCGCTTGCCAATTGTGTTCCGTCGTGACTCCAACTCACCATTTCAATGGCGCCCGTGTGGCCCTTCAGAGTCCGAGTCGCTTTGCCGGTGCCCGGATCCCACAGCTTGACGGTGTTGTCGAATCCTCCGCTGGCCAGTCGTTTTCCGTCAGGACTCCAGTCGACGCTGATCACGAAATGTGTGTGTCCCTTGAGCACCTGGAGATTTCGACCCGTTGCGGCGCCCCAGACACGGACCGACTTGTCCAGGCTTCCGCTGGCCAATTTCGAACCATCGGGACTCCACACGACGCCGAGGACCGGAGCGGTGTGTCCGATGAGCTTGTGGATTTCGCGACCAGATGTCGTGTCCCACACTCTCACGGTTTGGTCATAACTGGCACTGGCAAGTCTTGTGCCATCACGGTTCCACGCCACGCAATAGACATAGTTGGTATGCCCGGAAAGTGTCTGTTGTCGCGTTCCGGTTTTCACATCCCAGATCCCAATCGTCTTGTCGAAGCATCCGCAGGCCAGTCGTTGACCGCTCGGATGCCAGTCCAGTCCGGTTGTCGACCCCTTGTGGCCACTCAGGGTTTGGTCGGCTGCGAAAACGAGTGGTCCCAGGGCACTACCGAGTAAGACGGCGATGGCGGCTGATCGCATAGTGACGAACACCAAGAGAGACGTTGTTGCCAGAAGTGTGCGGTCCATCGGAAAAATGAAGTCGCGAGGGTGAGGGGACCAGCGAATTGCCGACTAACATGCATGATCGTATGAAGAAACGCTACCAACCTTTTTGCCGAGACGGTATGACGTGTTCCGTTGCCATCTCGAAGTGGTCAGTATCTCCTCTGCCCCAGTGCTCGGGATACGGAGTTCGTCGGCTGGGCCGTCACGAATCGCCTTGGTGAATCAGGCGTGCTAAAATCGCTGCTGACAGCCAACCGAGTGGCTATCGGCCCAGGACGGTCGTCGAGAAACCGGTCCTGTCCGATTTGTTCCAGAGACGTTGACCGAACGAGTCAACGAATGTGAGGCCATGCAGTTTCCGTTCGTCGTGATGGCAGGTGTGCTTGTTGGTGCCATCATTCCGATGCTGGTGCTCTTCCTGTTCGTTGGTCGTCCGTGGATTCGCGGCCGGTTGTACGGAGTCAACATTTCGCTGGTGCGGATAATCTTGATGCGGATCCGCCGATGCGATGTCAACCAGGTCATGGATTGCCTGATCATGGCTCTTCAGAGTGGTGTGTCGATTTCCGTCGACAAGATGGAACAGGCGGATGCACAGCAGGTGGATCTGAAAAAGGTGACGCTCGCCGTGATCGAATCGGAACGGCAGGGGCTGGGCCTGGGATTTGACGAGTTGGTCGAAGCGGAATTGGGTAGCCGGCTGGCTGAGACGCTGGCTGAATAGAGAGTTGGTTGTTCTCGGTGACCGGGCCCGGGGAGATGTGATGCGGTTTCTGTTGACGGTGTTGTTGCTCGGGGTTTGCGTGTGCTTTGCCGAGTCATCGCGGTCAGAGGTCCGGACGGCTGCGAAGCAACTGGGGAAACCCGGGGCGCAGACGAAGAAGGGCCTGGCGCGTCCGGCAATGGCGAAAGCCGACAAACCCTCTGAGGAAACTGCCGCCGCTGATCCGGACCAATAGATGGCGGCGTCATCAGCGTGAGTTCCAGATCCGGTGGGAAGCGCGTTGTCAGTCACGCTCCGGAACTTCCCAGCCGACGCTTTCGAGATGAGCCATGGCAAATGCGTTTTCGGCGTCCACCTGGACCTCTTCGCGGTAGTTCTTGTACTCGGTCTCCAGTGTCACGTTGCCACGGTAGCCGTACTTGTCGAGGGTTCGTCCGAGTAGCCCAAAGTCCACCTCGCCTTTGCCCGGTGTGGCTTCGAGCAGGAAGTCTCCGCTGGGTGAGTCCTTGCCCGCCGCGTCGCGCAGGTGCACATTCCACAGGCGATCTCCCAGGAAACTCACATAGTCGTCGAGGTCGTATCCGCTCGTGTGCCAGTGGGTGGAATCCAGTACCACACCCACGTTGTCAGATGTGAGAAGGGACAGCATCTGTCGGGATCGATCCACGTCGTGGTAGAGCTGCCACACGTGGGGCATCTCCAGCACCACCCGAATCCCTCGACTACGGGCGTTTTCGGCAACCTCGTCGATCACCGTTGCGGCCGCCCGTAACTCCGCGTCAGGGTCCTTCATCTGTACCCGGCGGCCGACGTTGAGGCAGACCAACGGTACGCCGACGACCGACAGATTGTCGAGATGGGCGGATGCCTGGGCCTTGTACGCTTCGGCCTGTGTTGGCTCGTGCAGCTTGTAGAACACGATGTTCTCCTTGGCCTTCCGCACGTCGTCTCGCTCGGCGGCTGACTGTTGCGGGGCGGCCACCTTATCGAAGCCGAGCCCGTCCTGGTAGAACGTGACCAGTGCGCAGTTGGCAGCGACCGGTGTGAGCCCGTTCTGCTTCAGGAGTTCACGAACTGCGACAGGATCAACCGTCCGGGAACTGTGGGTCGAGAAGTGCTTCGTGTGGGTGAGCATGTCCGCGATTTCGACACGGTCGAATCCGTAGCCGGCGATGTGCTCGAGGGCCGTCTGGAGTGACGAGAGGGCGAAGGCCAACGTCGAACAGGCGGTGACGCGTGGCATGGAGGTGTTCCTGCAGTCGTTGGGCTGGTGATCTGTCGGCCGGAGTCGCTCATCGGACGGGTTTGCTGGAGCTGCGTGAACTGTAGCAATTCCGCGTGGACGTTTTCTTCTGGTCCATCGCCTCTCCCTTTTTTGAGTCCGTGTTTCACTGGCCTGCTTCACCACGAGTTCAACCGCGGCCAATTGTTCCAGGAGTTTTCCCCGTTGACTGTCCCAACGTTTCTCACGAGGTGTACCAACGGGGAAATCTGCGGTTAGAGTGGTCGCACAACAGACTGACCTGGAGAACCGAAAAACGATGTTTCGCCTGAAGGTGGTTGTGGCCGTTTGGTCGTGTCTGACGGTGTGTTCGGCTGCCGAACCCGGAACAGTCGGCCGAGGATTCACGGTGGCGACGGCCGACAAGCCCATGGCGTTGTTGGTCCTTGCCGACAAGCCGGAAAACCCGCAGGTCATCAAGTATGCCGCCGCCGAGTTCCAGCGAGTCATCCAAAAAGCCACCGGTGTGAAAATCGCGGCGATTCCCGAAAAGCAACTGAACCGGCAGTTGCACAAGAACCTGAGCCTGATCTTTCTCGGCCCCTGCGAGGCGGCCCGGCGGGCTGGGGTGGATGCCGGGCGGTTGCCGGCCAACGGATACCTGATCCGATCTGGCGATCGTCGACTGTTTCTGTGCGGCAAAGACGGTGGTACGGACCATCCTCGCAATTACCACGTCGACATGGGGACGTTGTTTGCGGTTTATGAGTTTCTTGAACGCCAGGTGGGCGTTCGGTGGTTGTGGCCGGGAGATTTGGGCGAGTTCGTTCCGCGGCAGCAGCATGTTGTTACCGGTGTGTGGAAAACCAGGTCGCTGCCCAGGTTGATGCAGCGTTACTGGCGATTCGAAGCCTCTCTTCACCTTGGTCGACAGGCCTGGAGTTCCGAGGGCAGCGTCTACGACTACAAGCTGGGCGTCTACAAGTGGCTGCGCAGGCACCGCTTCATGCGGCGACACAACCTGGACTATGCCGAGGCCTTCCGGGACTACTGGAAACGATTCGGCGAAACTCGTCCGAAACTCTTCAACCTGCTGCCTGACGGGAGAAGACAGCCGGACGGCGCGCGACCGCATCACGTGTCGATGTGTGTTTCAGAACCGGAGTTGTGGAAGCAAGTGGTTGTCGACTGGCGAGTGAACCGGACGGCGAAGCTGCCGTGGGTCAACTGCAAACCCAATGACACACCGGGCAAGTGTGTCTGCCGGCGGTGTCTTGACTGGGACGAACGGAGTGACACCGCAGCGGCCACAGCGGCGGCGCGGAAGGCGTTTGTCGCCGGAGATCGAGATGGCTGGAGCTGGCCCGGCCATCTTGGTTCGCTTTCGGACCGCTACGCGAAATACCTGCTCGCTGTTCAGAGAGAAGCCGAGAAGTTCGATAAGAACGCAAACGTGATCAGCTACGCTTACGCCAACTACATGCGGCCGCCCACCGCGGCAGTCTTGAACAATCGTGTTGTGATCGCATTGGCGAGCTCCCTGTTCTTTCCTTACACCGACGAAACGAGCCGCGAGTTCCGCAACGACTGGAAAGGATGGTCAGCGACGGGGGCCAGGTTGGTCTTTCGCCCGAACATCACCCTGGGCAGCCACAACATGCCTGTCCATTTTGCCCGTCGTGTCGGCGCGGATATCCAACACGCGTTTCGACACGGTGTGCTGGCGACAGATCTCGACAGCCTGACCGGGATGTGGGCCACTCAGGGGCCGAGCCTGTACGTGATCGCACGGACGCTGTTGCCCGTCGACAAGACAGTTGATGAGATCCTGGACGAGTATTACGGAGCTTTCGGATCAGCAAAGGCGGCCGTGAAGCAGTACTTCGATTACTGGGAACGTGTGACCGAGCCTGTCACTCGAAAACGGTGGCAGGCCATCGTCAACAGGTACGGACGTCAGGATCCGGACGGATTGAACTTTCGCACGTTCTACAAGGTCGCACACGAGATCTATACGCCCGAGGTGATGAACGAGGGGCGTCGTCTGCTGCGAGTGGCTGCGGAGAGAGCAGCTGCAGAGGAAACGGCATCCAGGCGAGTTGGATTCCTGGCCAAGGGACTGCGAGATGCTCAGTTGACACTGGAGACGCAGGAAGCGTTTCGCGAATTCCGAAAAACCGGAAATCGATCCGGGTTTGATGTGGCGCTCAAGCGTCTGAAAGACTTTCGCCGCGGCCTGGAGAAGGAATATGTCGTCAATCTCTCCTATGTCTCTTTCCAGGAGAACTTGACCTGGAAGATCCGGGATTGAAGGTTCGGAGCCGGCCCCTGCGGCAGTGGCTTCAACGCCCGTCGGCTACCGTTCCAACTCCGCCCAGCGTTTTTTTGGGTGATTCAACAGGCCCTTTCGGCGTGTCAGCAGGACCAGCGTCCTGTTGGAATGCCGGATTGCCGCCGGCGGGTTGTGTCGCTGAATCCGGGTCACTTTTCCGGCAGCGAGGTGCGGCATCCCGGTCAGCCGGCTGTGGGTGCGGTTGGATTTGCCGACGGAAGAGGATCCGGTGGTTCGACATCCTGGGTTGCTGACTGTTCGACCCGGACAACGTCGATCGTGGCAACCGGGACAGTTATTGTGCTGGTTCGGTGGAACTGAACCACGACACCGGAAAAACCCGTAACCGCATCTCGTTGACGGTTCGTTTCACCTTCCCGCTGTCATAGCGATAACGCCGATGCGTGTAGATCAAGTACGCCGATTCACCGATCACGCGAACTCTTGGGGCCCGGTTCATGTGGAACTCTTTGCTGAGCATCTCGGACTCCCTGGGAATCGCACGTGGTGTCTTGAGAAAGGCGATCGGATCGACGGCCGGGATCCTGGTGGTGCGGGTTTGTCCGGGTGACATTGCCACCGTGCGAAAGTTCGTCCAGGTCGTGCCATTGTTTCGAGAGATCGCCGAGGTCAATCTCGCGCGGTAGTAACCGGTTTCGATCTCCCGCTTGCTGGCCTGGTTCCAGACACAGAGCAACGTGTCGGACTTGGGCAACCGGTGCAGGAAAATCTCGGAGTTGCTGCTGAGCAGGCTGGTCAATTTCACTGGACTCCAGGTCTGGCCACCGTCCCGGCTTTCGCTGCGGGCGATCCGTTGAAACGATGTTCTCATGAACATCAACAGGCGGCCGTCGGACATTTCGACAACGGTGGGAACTTCGCAGCTACCCTGCTGTCGTCCACCGTTTTCCCAGACCCAGAGGCTGTCTCGGGATTCTCGCCAACTCAGTCCCTGGTCGTCGGAATAGAACGCCGTACAGACTCCCAGGCCCCGGTCCATTGGTTGTGTCCGCCAGTACTCGTTGGGCAGAACCAGGCGACCTTTTCGGGTCTGGATCAACCATGTCGGGTTGGCGGGAGAACGGGGCCAACTGACACGGGTTGCCGGCAACCAGGTCTTTCCTTCGTCGCGAGACTGGCTGAAAAACGTACCGTCCTCCTTTCCCACTCCGCCTCCCTGGGAAGGTGGGATGGTTTCGAACGTTATGGCGATCGCACCGGACTGAAGTCGCAGCAGGCTCCACGGACGGACGTTGCCCTTCATGATCACTTGGCCCGCCGTATCTCGAAGCGGTCCGATTCTGGTCCAGGTCCGCCCCTGATCGGCAGATCGGGTCATCTCGAGAGTCTGGTCGACTGCCAGCAACCGGCCTCCCTTGAGCAGTACCGGGCCGACGAATCTGTGAGCAACGCTGACCTCGAAAGACTCTCCGGCCGTTGTCTCGTACGGTGTCCCTGCCAATAGCAGGCCAATTGTCACGATCTGTTTCAGCACGACCGTCTCCAATCCGTTTCAAGTTCACCGTGGTGGTAACGTCGCTCGATCCAGCCGTCAACTCGTGATGCACAGAAAACCGTTGCGGTTCTGGGCATCGAAGGCGCCGGTCCGCAGGAGTCCCCCGGTCTCGGGGCATGCATGTTGGAACAGTCACTGATTCGTCCCGGTCTGTCTCGGACGAACTCCTGGACCTACTGTGACAACCTGGTCTCGTGGGGGCTGCTGCGGACAAAATCGGACCTGCCTCAGGCGCCCGACGAACTGTCCATCTACGCGATCGAAGGTTACTGGAACGGTCGAAGCCAGAATTTCCGTCGTTACTCATTCCATGTCGACGGGTTCGTTTCTGTGCAGGCTCGGATTCGGGGTGGGGAATTCGTCACGAAACCGATCCTCTTCAAGGGCAACAGGTTGGAGATCAACTACTCGACCTCCGCAGCGGGCAGTATCAGAATCGAGATTCAGGATGCCGACGGGAACCCGCTTCCGGGCCACGCCCGGACGGATTGTCACGAAGTGTTCGGCGATGAGATTTCCCGAACGGTCGCATGGAAAGCCGGAAAGAGTGTGAAGACAATTGCCGGCGCGGCCGTGCGTCTTCGATTTGTCCTCAAGGACGCGGACCTCTTTTCGTTCCGATTTCGTCATGCCGGGAGCGAAGGAAAACGGTCGACCGGGTTCGTCGTTCCGGATAGCCGCGTTGTTCGAAAGTGATTCGACACATGGGCGAGACCTGAATCTCGCGTCCGTTGTAACACGTGTCGGTAAAGTCAGTTGTGTCGACTCTCGGGAGGGAGGAGGAGATAACTGTGTCGCTTCAGTCACTGAGATGTGACATAATCCTGTCTGACGACTCCGCACTTTTCGACTCGCGGTGAGCTGCCGCAGTTGTCTTCCCCGCGGAGCCTGCACGGAAAGATCGATCATGCTCAACCGTAGAGAAATGATGCACGGGGTGGCGGCCGGTGCCGGAGCTGCTCTTGGTGTACCACTTTTTCCGGAACGTCTCATCGCGTCGCCCGCCACGAACGCGACTCCCAAGCGGATCATCTTTTTCCTGCAAAACCAGGGCTTCGATCCGAAGACCTGTATTCCTGAAGGGATGAACGGCAGTGGTTCGCTGGCCAAAGCCAAGCTTCCCGAGCCCATCAGTGCGCTCGAGCCGTACAAGGAACGAATGCACATCATCAATGGTCTGCACGGCATGCATGCCAGTCCCACGCACAGCGCCTTCTTCGGCGCGCTCGGCGGGTATCGTGGTGGGGACGGCGTGCCTCCCAGTGCAGCGACGATCGACTATGCACTGAGCAAGGCATTGCCTCAGACGTTGCTGCCCCACCTGTGCATCGGCATGGACTCCATTGAGAACATGGCGAGCAAGCCCACGATCGCGACGTTGTCGGCCAGTGGTGCCGGACAGCCGATCTTCATGCATTCGAATCCGAATCAGCTTTACCAGATGCTGTACGGCGGCATTTCCACGGGCAACATTCGACGGCAGTTCGAAGCCCGGTCGAATGTGTTGAATCAGATCGAAAAACTGGCCGCCACCAAGGGACGATCGCTTCCGGCCACCGACCAGCAGCGTTACGGGCGATTCGTTCAGGGATTCAAGGATGTCAATGGCCTCCGCGATCGCCTCGATACGGTAGCCAGTCATCTTCGCAAGTTCGCGCCCAAGGTTGACGAACGATACACGAAGCCGGAATTCGAGACCGACTGGCACGATGTCCTTCTGGACCTCGGCATTTCGGCGCTCACGTCGGGGATCACCAACACGCTGACTGTTGGTTCGGGTCGCGGTGAGATCTTTGGTGCATGGAAGGGGCTGGGCATCGAGCAACAGGGCCACAATCTCGGGCACATGAAGCAGCCGGGCAACCCGATCTGGATCAAGATCCGTCAGTACAACAGCCGCATGCTGGTGAAGATGATCGAAGCGATGGAAAGCGTGCCAGAAGGGAGTGGGACCATGATGGACCACACGCTGATCGTCTACACCAGCAACAACGCGGACAAGCAGCACACCAACGGCGCCAACTGGCCCGTCATGCTCCTGGGCAACTTTGACGGGGCGTTCAAGACCGGTTGCTTCACGCAACTGGATGGCAAGCGACCCATCAACGCGTTGTACGCGACACTCCTGAGGGGCGCGGGGCAGAACTGCGACCGCTTCAACATGAGTGAAAAGCTGGCCAAGAAGTTCGACACGAGTGCCGGCCCGCTCACGGAAGTGTTGGCATGACCACGGCCAGATGTGCCCTGGCCGTTTTGCTCTCATGCGGCCTGCTGTCCGTGGCAAGTGGCGAAACCTACACGCCCGGACAGAAGGTCAACAAGGACCATCGCGGCTTCGCTCGACCATTTCTCGCCAGCCATTGTGTGGGCTGTCATGGCTTGAAGGAACCCGCGGGAAATCTCTCTCTCCATGATCTGGGGCCTGTGACTGAAGTCAACGCAGGCATCTGGAGGCGAGTGTGGGCCCAGGTCACCTTGAAGGAGATGCCTCCCAGGGAGATGGAGCAGCCACCGGTCGTGCACCGGCTGCAATTCTCTGACTGGATCGTGGGCGAACTGGCTCGAGTCATGCGAGACAGGGGCGGGTTCCGTGCGCACCTCGATCCGAACAAGGCCAACTTCGTCGATCATGACCTGTTGTTCGGCCCACTTCCCGATGGCATCAAGCTCGCTCCGACGTCATCGCCGTCACGCCTCTGGCGTGTGACGCCACAGGAACACATCACCCGACTGAATGAACTGATCAACCGGGAGCCCGCATTTGATCCTGCAAAGCCGGGCCTTCGTTCCCACGGTGATGTCGTTCCCACCAACCACGGCGGTGAACTCAAGCTCTACTTTGGCACGGATCGCATCATCAAGTGGCAGGGGGGGACCGTGGCCTACGCCACGGCGGTCAAGAGCGTGCCCGCCGTCCTGTCGTCAGCGCGAAACCACGGGCTGGAGAACTACCCCGACTTCTACACGGTCAACAGTGCTGAAGCGACACAGATCATGGGGGTCGCTGAAGACATTATTCGCTACATGGCCTACGGCCCGCTGAGCATCGCCCTGCCCTACCAGATCACCGACGACCCCAAATCGATAGCTGACAAGATGCAGGGCGATATTCGCGGCCTGCCGACCAGCCTGGTTTACAGCACGAAGGTCGTGCGGCCACTGACACCGGTCTATGACCTGATGAAGGACGAGGGGGTTACCGACGAGCGTCTGCGAGCGGCGGTGGATCACCTCTTCGAAGCGCTGACCTTTCGTCCTCCGGGGAGGAAAGAATCGGACGCGTACCTGGCGATTGTCAGGCAGTCCATCGAAAAACTTGGCAAGGAAGACGGCGCGGTGCTCGGGCTGTCGTCGATCTTTCTCGACCGGGACGCGCTCTTCCGATCCGAGCTGGTCGGGAACGGCGAACCGGATCGCCATGGACGTGTCATGCTCCAGGACTGGGAATTGGGCCTGGCGGTCAATCATGCGTTGCGATACATCAAGCCCGACGAGCAACTGCGGGAGGCCATCGTCGAAGGCCGCATGCGGACCAGGTTGGACGTCAAGCGTGAAGTCGAACGCATACTGGCCGACGACAGCAACCGGAAACCGCGAGTTTTGAGGTTCTTCCGCGACTACTTCGACTTTGACCTTGGCGGCTACATCTGCAAGGACACCAAGGCCCTGGCCAAGACCGGTGCTCGTACAAGGGGGCAGTCACACTATCGCGCCATGTTTGATGCCACGGTGAGCACCGATCGCCTGGTGGAGCTGATTCTGCAAGAAGACCGGGATGTGTTCCGGCGGTTGCTGACAACCGACAAGGTCGTCACCACCAAGGGCGACAACGTGTATCTCGGGAAAAGGCGAACCAGAAAGGAAGTGGCGGCCTCGGTAGCTGCGGCGAAGAGGGCCGCGGCCGAAGTGAAGAAGAAGGAGGCGGCCGAACTCAAGGCGTGGTTGAAAGCCAACCCGGGAAAGAAACCGCCGAAGGCAAAAAGAAAGAAGAAAAAGAAACGCCGAGCCAACGTGAACCACAACGTGACCGTGGCAAAGCTGTCGGGCCCGAAGATCTTCGGCCGGGTCAGTCGCCGCAGTTTCGGCAACGGATCCATGAAGCCGGCCCGCATCCTGGCCACCGTGCCCAAGGGGCAACGTCTTGGCATCCTGACACATCCCAGTTGGTTGGTGTCACACTCGGATGCCATGGACAATCACGCCATCCTGCGAGGCCGGTGGATTCGCGAACGGCTGTTGGGGGGAGGCATTCCCGATGTGCCGATCACCGTGGACGCGATGTTGCCGGATGAACCCGGTAATACGCTGCGTAAGCGAATGCGTGTCACAAGGGCGACCTATTGCTGGACGTGCCACAAGAAGATGGATCCACTGGGGTTGCCGTTCGAGATGTACAACCACGCGGGGCTGTTTCGGGAAACAGAGCTCGGTAAGCCGGTCGACACCACTGGGGAGATCATCGATTCCGGTGACCCTTCTCTCGACGGCAAGGTCGCCAACGCCATCGAGTTGATCCAAAAGCTCGCCCAAAGCAAACGCGCTGAACAGGTGTTCATTCGCCACGCCTTCCGGTTCTGGATGGGTCGCAACGAAACTCTCAACGACGCGCCGGTTCTTCAAGATGCGTATCGTGCCTACGCAGGCAGCGGTGGCAGCATGAAAGCGCTGCTCGTATCACTGCTGACATCCGATGCGTTCCTGTACCGCACCCGGGGTGAATCGGAGTTGTCCGAAGCGGGCCAGTAGTCGCTGCGGTCGTCTCGTGCACAGGTGGATCAGTCCACGAAATTCTGAGATACTCGCGCTTCGGCAGGTAAATCATCGCGTCCTGTGGCCATACGAGCGGGCGAAGCAACGATGCTCTCGATTTTTGACCACCAGCGAACGATCGGTCGTCGCGCGATGATGACGGCCGGTGGCCTGGCCCTGGGTGGTCTCTCGCTTGCGGATTTGCTTCGTACACAGGCTGTTGCCGGTGGGCGAGAGAAACCGATCAGGACCGGCAAATCGGTCGTGTTTTTGCTTCAACACGGAGGGCCGACTCAGTTCGAGACCTTCGATCCGAAACTCGCTGTTCCTGACCGCATCCGTACGGTCGGCGGCGTGGTGCAGACCAGCCTTCCCGGTGTCACATTCGGATCCACGATGAGCGGGCTGGCAAAATGGGCGCACCGGATGGCGATTGTGCGGTCGTATACGTCCGGCAGCGCGAGTCACAGTCTCCGGCCGCTGATCGGCAAAGCGTCACGCAAGGCGAATATCGGAACGCTGTTTTCGCGGTTGGCCGGAGCGAACGATCCCACAACCGGTTTGCCCTCCAACGTGACGTTGTTTCCGAACACGATTGAGCCGGGGGCGCTGGGGCCTGATGAACGGTTCGGCAAGTTCAATCAGACAGGTGATATCAACAACGCGTATTCGGCGTTCACTCCAGGCGGTGGATCGACACTTCAAGAGAACATGAAACTGAGATTGCCGGCCAAACGCTTCGACGATCGGGCGGCTTTGTTGAAGTCGCTGGACGGGCTTCGGCGGGATATTGAACAGAGCGGGGCCGCCGAGGGATTCGACAAGTATCGCCAACAGGCCTTCGAGATCGTGCTCCGCGGTGTGGCTGACGCATTTGATCTGTCGAGGGAGGATCCGCGGACGATTGCGAGGTATGACACCGCTCACTTCGTCGATGAAGATCGCTACAGCGGCGTCAGCAACGGCGGGTCGGCTCGTCGCTGGTACCAGAACAACGCGCAGACGCTCGGCAAAGAACTGCTGCTGGCTCGCCGCTTGTGTGAGGCCGGTTGTGGTTTCGTCACCGTCGCGACCCGGTTCGTTTGGGACATGCACGCCGATCGGAACAATCTCGATGTCACTCGCGGTATGGAAGCCGTCGGGCGGCCTTTCGATCACGCCGTTTCGGCCTTCATCGAAGATTGTGAAGAGCGGGGTTTGAGCGACGACATTCTGCTCGTCTGCGTGGGAGAAATGGGCCGGACACCGCGTATCAACAAAAACGGTGGCCGAGATCACTGGGCGGGGCTGGCCCCGCTGATGCTCTACGGTGGAGGCATCACCGACGGACAGGTCATTGGCCAGTCCACTCGTGATGGTGGGGAACCGTTGGCCGACCGAACCGAATCCGCCAATCTCATTGCCACCATCCTGCACACTCTGCTGGACATCTCCGAATTGCGGCTGAGATCGGATCTCCCGACGAATCTCGTCGACTTCGCAGCCTCCGGGACCCCGATTCGCCACCTGGCCTAGTCGACAGGGTTTCCTGCCGATGGTCATTGGACCGGGCAATCACTTGTGGGGCATGGTCCGCAAGGATCGGGGAGGACTTCCGGGGCACACAGCTCAAGCCTGGGACCGAAATCGATGTCTCAAGGTTTCCAGCGGCCCGTACGAATGTTGTAGCCTCGGAACCAGCCTGGCGGCGGCGTCCACTTCGGCGCCGGGCGATGGGAGATCCTGTTGCCGGTCCTCTCGATTCATCGAGCGTGGGATCAACCGAAGGTCAGATGCCGAGAGGCGGTTGAGTGCAAACTTTCTCCTGTTGTCGCATTGGTGAATCGGTGAAAGCCCGGCATGATATAGGGTCTGTTGACCCGTAATCCATGTGGCGACACATTCCCGGAATCACCTATGAGATTGCCCGCACTCGTCCAGCCAATTCTCCTGGCTTCCGTCTTTTGTTCAGCAACGTACGCGGAACGACCGTACCGCGTGTTCGAGAAAACGAACACTGTTGTGCTCGATGTCGGTGGCCGGGGAAAGTTTGACTCCACGCAGGCCAAGTACCCGAGCATTCTTCGCGTCGGGGAGTCGTGGTGGATGTGGTACAACGGCCGTACCGACGATCGCTTTACTGGGTCCATTGGCCTGGCGACCAGCAAAGACGGGGTCCGCTGGGAAAAGCAGAACAACGGCACTCCTGTCTTCAAACACGGTAAGCCCGGCACGTTCGACTCCACGAAAGTCGACCATCCCACCGTCCTGCGTTTCGGTGGCAAGTTCCACATGTGGTATACCGCCGGCGACGCTGCCAGCCGCTACACGATCGGCTACGCCACCAGTGATGATGGCAAACAGTGGGAACGCCAGAACGGTGGTCGGCCGGTTTTGGGTGCGGGCAAAAAAGGGCAATTCGACGACCAGGTGGTGCTGCATCCGGCGGTTGCCCGCGACCAGCGTGGCCTCCTGCATCTCTGGTACAACGGTGTGGGGCCACAGAAGTCGTTTCGGGTTGGTCATGCCACCAGCCGTGACGGCATTCACTGGACCCGCAGCAACCAGGGGCAACCGGTACTCAACCCGAGTCGGGTCGGGTCGTTTGACGAGGGATACGTCTATAACGTCTTCGTCATGACTGAAGGCGACAAGTTCCACATGTGGTACAGCGCCTGGGCCAAGAACGATCGGACGACCGGTCCGAACCACAATGGCATTGTTCACGCCGTCAGCCAGGATGGTGACCATTGGGTCAAGGATCCCGTTCCAACACTCACCAACGGACCCTCGGGCAGCATCGACGAATACGCGTGTTTTGCCTGCTACCTGGTTCGCCGCGATCGTCGTTGGTGGATGTATTATTCGACTGCTGTTGGCAAGGGGGGCAGGTTCTACCGCGTGTCATTAGCGAAGAGCCGCCGCGGAGAATGAACCGCCGTTGATGTGCACGACGGAAAAGCCGTGGGCATTGGCCGACTGGTCTGGATGCCCGGGACGGCGGACACTGCGAGGAAACGGCACGAGTCGCCCAGCGAAGTGACATCGCGACAGAAGAGGGCACCGAAATGAAAGACCAGCAAGACGGGTCTCGCCGTCGATTCCTGGAGCACTCGGCGAAAGCGGCGACGGGCGTTCTGGGGTACGCATCCATTCATCGGCCGCAGTCGGTGAATGCCGCGGAGGTGGATCGATCCATTTCCGTCAAAACACCAACTGGCGTTCGGCAGACCAGCGTTCTGTTTGACCCTCGGCAATACACCGCTTTTCCCCATGTGGTGAAACTCGAGGGCCAGGAGTTGCTGATGGCATTTCGCCAGGCTCCCAGCCAAAAGCGAGTGCGGCACACGCACCCCCGGAGCGTGATCACGGTGATCCGTTCCTATGACGGTGGCGAGACCTGGGACGTTGAGAACGCCGCTCAGCTTGCTGCCGGAGGGGGGCAGGAGTTTGCGCCGATCCACCTGGGCCGGGGACAGGTGGGCGGGCTGTTGGCCATGCATTCCGTCGTTCCCGTGAGAGAAGCCGAGCGGGCATCGATTCCGCATCGACACAAACACGAATACCCGTTTGCAAACGTCGGTGGATTCTGGTGCTGGAGCGAGAATTCGGGACTCACGTGGTCACTGCATCACAACGTGCTGTTCGCACCGCGTCTGCAGACCTGTTCGAAACCGATCCGGCTTTCCTCGGGGACTCTGCTCGCACCCTGCTACGGAGCACTCGGGACAGGCCTCGGGGGTTTGTCCTCCAATGTCGTCTACCGATCGGATGACAACGGTCGAACCTGGTCCCCGCCCACCGTGATCGCCAAAGGAACAAAGACGACTCGCGTCTACTATGAACCCGGGCTCGTCGATATGGGAGCAGGACACATCGTGGCCCTGCACCGCACTGGCCAGTGCCAGGACGGCCGTTCCGGCCTGTTCTGGCGGAATGAATCGCGGGATGGTGGCAAGACCTGGACGGATCCCGTGGAAACGAACATCACGTCCGGCGCATGCCCCCGGCTGCTCAAGCTCTCCGACGGTCGGCTGCTGCTGACCTTTGGTCGGCGTTTTGCACCGTTTGGACTGTACGCACGGCTGAGCGACGATGCGGGACGGACATGGGGGCCAACCTCCTGGTTACTGCGGTCCGCTCCGGATCGCAACCAGGGGTACAGTTCGTCGCTGGAATTGAAGCCGGGTCGTGTCTTCACGGCGTGCTACGCCCGCAACAAAAATGGAGTGACCGGGATCACTGGCACGTTCTGGAAGACGCCCCCGAGGTGATCCCGGGCTGTGCGTCGAGATTGGTCCGGCCAGACAGCGTTGGCCAAGCCTTCGGAGTTCGACTGTCCCACCGTGAGCATGCCGGATGGCTGGTTGTGGTGTACGCTAAGAGCTTATCCCGCCGGCAACGGCTAATTCTCGGTCTCCCGAACGAAATGACAAGACGAATGCACATGACACATCGAGAAGTCTGTTTCTGGACGCTGGCTGTCACGATTTCTCTTTCGATGGCTGGCACGCGTGTCGTCGCGAAGCCAACCCTGCCGACCAAGGCCAAGAACGTCCGAAAAATTGTGAGCGACGGCCGTCACAACGCATTCGCCGCCTTCGTGAAGTGGCAAGACCAGTATTGGCTGGCATTCCGAAAAGGGACGGGCCACGTGGCTCGGGACGGGGACCTGGCTGTCATCCGTTCCTCGGACACCATGACCTGGAAGCCATCGATCACGCTCGACGTATCCGGCGACGATCGGGACGCGCAACTGCTGGCAACCCCCAAACGCCTCTTCCTTTATATCAACAGTCTCAATGGTGGCCGTTTCCATGTTTCTGTGAGTCATACCGATGATGGCCGGGCATGGAGCAAGCCTCAACCGGTCTACCGAGACGGCTTCATTCTCTGGAAACCCATTCAGCACAAGGGACGGTACTACGCCGCCGCCCACCGGCCTGGCCCGAACTCGAGTCGCGAATCTCACCTGGTCACGTCCACCGATGGCATCGAATGGACCAAGGTATCGACGATTCGTGCCGGACAGGGGGAGAGCGAGACCACTCTGCACTTTGGTGCCGACGGACGTTTGACCGCCTTCCTGAGGTCACAGGTCACCGTCGGGGGAGCGATTCTCGAATCGCTTCCTCCGTACGCCAAGTGGACCGAACGCCCGGCCGGAGTGCATCTGTCGGGCCAAGCCGTTCACACTTTTGGTGGGGTCACCTACCTGATGGGCCGCTACCTGGGCTACGACCCACCCGTCCCGGCTTCCACACCGCGGTCCCAGGTTGGCGGGCGTCGTCTCGACCAGGCCACGATGATCTACACCTTTGAGAGCGGTAAGCTCCGTCCGTACTGCCTGCTGGGGCCGCTCGACGGCAACCACGACAGTTCCTACGCCGCCGCGGTCGAGGACGGCGACGACATGCTGGTGGTCTTTCACCGGGCGGCTCATCCCTACGCGGGGGAGTTTCGTTTCAAGGATGCGGCGGACATCTTTCTGGCGCGTGTTCCGCTGAAGCCCTCACGTGACGACTCGGCCGGGAAGATCCCCGGACACACTCGCATCGTGATCCAGGGGGCCGACGATGTCATCGACGGCTCAGTCAGTACGACCAACGCGGCCTCGTTCTCTCAACCGACGCTCAAGGCCAACGGCTATGCCTGGTCGTCCTACGAAACCGTGCTCATGCGTTTCAAACTGGACCGGATTGCGCCATCCCGGCATGGCCGATTGAAGAAGGCTGTTCTCAGGTTGCACGTGGTCACCGCCAAGAATCCCAAAAAGAAAATCACGACCGTCGCACCGACGGACATCGCGTGGAACCACAAGGCCAACTTTCGCTCGCCACTGGGCAACAAATCCACCTGGCCCGTTCGCCAGGAGCACGCCAATATCAATTACGCGATGCGGCCGGGTCTGGTGTCCCGTCGCGTCATCGAGAAACCGGGGGTCGTGGAGTTTGACGTCACCGGCATAGTGGAACGCTGGCTGTTTCAGGATATGGACAACCTCGGCCTGATGATCACGGCCAGTCCTCCGATTTTCGGTCAACCTGATCAGGGCAGTTGGCTGCTGGCTTTCGCCTCAACCGAGGCCAAGAGCAAATACCGCCCTGCCCTGGTCATCGATCTGCAGGGCACTCCGCCGGATCCCGCCGAGGCCAACAAAAATGCGCTGGCACTGTTTCCCTCTGCTCAACTCGCCCCGGTCCGGGATCCTTACCACTTCGTCTATTACAGCGTCGGATCGCAGAAGATGTGGAAACAACTGCCGACGATCAACATGACCACCTACGACAGTTTCGGCACATGGCTCGCGCCCCGCGGCGTCATGAACCTGGCGTGGGCAGACGGCGGCCCCGTCGACTGGCTCCGCACCAAGGCGGCCTACTCGACGTACTACACCGGCACGGCACGAAACCACCCGCTGGGGTTCTGTGGACACGAGTCCAATCTGCAAGGCGAGCAGGCCGGTTGGCTGTCGGACGCTTTTCGGGCGGCGAAGCGGAGTTATCCGGATCGCTTTCTGGCTTACTACTACAGGGGCGAGTCTCACATGGCCCAGTTGGCTGGGGAAGGTCATGTGGATCTGTTGATCCAGGAAGGGTACACGCACATGTACAAGAAGATTCCCCGAAAGGGATTTGCCATCGGTATGGCAGGTATCAAGCATCGCATCGACACGGCCCGCAAACATGGTGCCATCCAACGTCACGTGGTGATGCTCGGGCACATCTGCAAGTCGAACGAATACCATCCCGGCCATCAGTTGACTGCCGAGAAGATCGACCAGATGATCGGCGAATTGAGGCGGTATGCTCCGGAAATGCCGGGCATTGGTTTTTACGGCCTGGGCGGTGAGACGCTGGCCCTGGACTGTGACCGCCTGGCCCACAAACATTTTGTCGCCCCGGCCCCCAATGTTCTGATCCAGACGCCGATGTTCGGACAGACGCTGACGACACCCCATGTCACGATCCAGGCCCGTGCGACGCCCAAAGACAAGCGGAAGATCACCGGATACCGCTGGTTCATCGACAATCGCCTTGTCGCCACAACCAAGACACCGGAATACACGTGGGATTTGCGAGGCGACCATCCAGGGCATCACACCGTGACTGTCCACGCGATTGACAATGGCTGGAATCGCGCCGCTTCGCAGATCGCAGTCCGAGTCGCCAGGCCTTGATCCGGCCGGTAGAACGCTTCAGCCGAGGAGCAGAGACCGGGGCGATGGCGGCACTTGCCTCCCGAACAGGACTGGAGCCTGCCAGTCCGCTGTTACGAGTGTGCCGGTTGGGCTCCGGATGCACTTGAGTCCACAATGTGGCCCAGATCGAGACCAGGAAATGGATCGAAACATCACGAAGCAGAATCGTCTTTCACGAACCATGGGATTGATCGTTGTCTTCGCTTCGGTCGTCAGTGGCAATGCGGCAGAGCCAATCGATATTGGGTCGAGACGCGAGCTGTTTGTGGATGATCACCTGATCGAACGGATCAGTGGAACGGGAGCACTTCGATTGCACCACCCGATTCCGAGGGAGGTCTCAATCGTCCACGATGCGCCATGGGAGGGCACGGCGTCGGGGTCACACACCGTGTTCCAGGACGGTGACCGTTACCGGATGTACTACCGCGGGTGGAACTTCTGGTTTGCCAAGGGCATGCTTCATTTCAGCAAGCCTGTTACGTGCTACGCGGAGAGCAAGGACGGGATTCACTGGAAGAAACCGGACCTGGGCCTGGTCGAATTCGAAGGATCAAAGAAGAACAACATCATCCGAAATGGAATTGGCGGTCTGAATTTTGCTCCGTTCATTGACCACAACCCGGCTTGTCCTCCCGAAGCTCGCTACAAGGCCGTTGGGGGCGTTCTCGCCGAAGGGGGAATGCATGTGTTCAAGTCCGGGGACGGAATCCGTTGGTCGCCGATCCAGCAGAACGCCGTGTTGACCAAGGGACCGTTCGATTCCGTCAATCTCGCATTCTGGGATTCGATGGCTGGAAAATATCGGGCCTATCGGAGATGGATCACCGGGGGGCGACGGGCCATTCGTACGATCTCTTCGCACGATCTCATCCACTGGAAGCAGGCGGCCGATCTCACCTTCGCGGATTCGCCGAAAGAGGAGTTGTACGAAAATCACGTGTTTCCCTATCCACGTGCACCGCACATCCTGTTGGGACTGCCAACCCGGTACATCGAACGTGGCTGGTCCCCATCGATGAAAGCCCTGCCCGACCCCGAAGACAGGGCCGAGCGTGCAGCCCTCAGCGAACGATTCGGGACCGCACTGACTGAAACACTCTTGATGGCCAGCCGAGACGGAGTCCATTTCAAGCGATGGAACGAGGCGTTTTTGCGGCCAGGGGCTCAACGACCGGGAACCTGGCAATACGGAAATCAACACGTGGCGTGGCAGATTGTCGAGACACGGTCCGCGTTGCCGGGAGCGGCCCCAGAGCTGTCCATCTACGGTCCGGAACGTTACTGGAAAGGAAAAGGGGGCGTGCTGAGACGATACACGCTGCGCATGGACGGGTTTGTGTCCGCCTCGGCTGGGTGGAAAGGCGGACAACTGCTGACAAAACCGCTCGTGTTTGACGGAACCGCTCTGGAAATCAACTTCTCGACATCCGCTGCCGGTTCGTTGCGGATTGAGATCCAGGACAAACAGGGGACTCCGATCGACGGTTTCCGGTTGTCGGATTGTCCGGTGATGTTTGGTGATACCATCGACCGTCGGGTGACATGGACCGGCGGCGCCGCACTTTCCGCAATTGCCGGAAAACCTGTGCGGGTCTGTTTCGAGTTGAAGGACGCCGACCTGTACTCCTTCCGATTCACCCGGTAACCGGCATCACTCGTTCGACGGTCGGCGCCGTTTTGGTCGTTTGGGACGTGTCATGACACCAAAACGGATCACCTTGTCACCGTAGAGCGGATCATAGTAGTGGCCGCCTTCGCGGTAATCGGCGTTCCACTGACGAGTGCCGTCTTCTTTTGTGCGGTAGATGAACGGGGAGAGATGTAACCGCTCTTTGTGCCATCGCCCGGTCTTGCCCGACGGGATTTCTGTGCCTCGCCCGTAGATCATCAAGCCGCCCTTGCCCCGGACTTCGAATTGCGGACCGATCTTGCGGTGTTCGTGGCTCACGTTCATGAGCTTGTGACCCAGTTCATGAGCGATCGTGCGACCGCCCTTCCCTCCCTGCCGACACAACGTGATGACACCGCGAATTCGACGAGGGATCCGTGTCTCGAACAAGTAGGCCGGAAGGGACAGGCCACCGGTTGGAATGGATTTGATTCGCGGCCGGTCTTTTACGGTCCGATCGTAATAGGCCATCCGTACCTGTTTCAGGTAAAGCAGGTAAATCGTTCGATGATTTTGGGCATGACGCTCAATGATGCCCTCGAAGGCGTTTGTGGCTTCCTTTGTCAATTTCCAGCCGGCTGAGCGAAAGCCCACGTACGTGTTGGTCTCTGGAGGTGCAGGGAATCCCGTGACGTCATTGGCCTGCACGGCGAGCCACGATGGGGGGACGATGGCCCGTCTGACCGACAGCAGCTTCAGTTGGACACCCGCCTTGGCAAAGATCTCCCTGGCACGCACAAAGGATGCGACCAGTTCATCGGGGGAGGCGACATAACCATGTGGCTTTCCGTCGGTTTCCCCCAGGTAAATCGCAACATCCACGGTTGCGACGCCAGACTTCAAGTCGCGGTTGATTGCAGCCGTATCGATCGACTTCAGGGCCTGGCAGACGACGGTGGGATTGCGGGTTCCGGGGTTGTCACCAGCTGCAACGGCCAACGAGATCGAAAGCGGAGAGAACGTGACAAACAGCAGGAAGCGGTAGCGAGTTGGCACACGGTACACGGTGGAGACCTCCGCACGGTCGAGGGAGCCGAAACGCGACTTGCCAGCGTATCAGTGGCGCGGAGAGATGGCAAAATGGTGGGCGTCGACCACACGACGCCACACCGTTTTGCGATGACCGGTGAGCCTTGATACGCTGCGACGATGAGGTCATCTCTCTTCGGCCCCGTCGGAATCTGTGCCGTGTCCAACTCGGTCTTCTGCCGTCATCTTCCGTTGCTGGTTGTGATCTCGACTCTCTGGATGTCGCCGGTGTTTTCTGCTGGCAAGACCGCGACCAGGGTGGGGACGCTTCGTCGTTATACGACACTCAACTCGATTGGCGTCGAGTGGGACATCGAGGGCGATGCTGATCACGATGCGACCTGTCGGGTCGAGTACCGGCGGTCGGGACGTTCGAAGTGGTCCGAAGCGATGGACCTGCTGAGAATCGACTACCACGGTTACTACAACACGACAAAGGCTGACCGTCGCTACAACATGCTGGCCGGCAGTATCTTTTTTCTCCGGCCCGGGACGACCTACCAGGTGCGGCTGACGGTACAGGACCCTGACGGTGGTGGCGTGGTTGAGCAGTTCGAGGTGAGGACGTGGTCGCGATTGGCGATTCCCTCGGACGGACGCCGGTTGCACGTGGTCCCGGGTGATGGAGGTGGGACGGGAACCGAGGTCGACCCGTTCCGTGGACTCGCCGCCGCCGACGCCCAGGCGAAACCGGGCGATGTCTTCCTGATGCACAAAGGGGACTACGATCGGTTTTCTCCGAAGACCTCGGGGCAGCCCGGACGGCGGGTGCACTGGATTCCCGCCGGCGACGGCCCTGTCGACCTGCATCACCTGAACATTTACGCCAATCACCTGTGGCTGGAGGGTTTCCGGATCACCCGGATTGTCGAGGCCGCTCGGAATGGGGTGCGAGATCGGATCAACGCCACCGATATCGTGCTGCGACGAAACCGGATCCAGGGGTTTCATTACGGGGTGCTCGTGGGCCGGTACAAGGCCACTCGGTGGGTGATCACCGACAACGTGATCATCGGAGACAAGGACCGTCGGACGGGCAAGGGGTACGGTGCCGAGCACTCGGCGGGTGAAGGAGTGGAGTTGAATCACTCGAGTCATCACGTCGTCTGTTACAACACGATCTCGAAGACCGCCGATGGTGTGTCTTACCCGGGTCGCAACTGCGACATTTTCGGGAATGACATCTTCGAGGTGTCCGATGACGGTCTCGAACCTGACTCCGGTTACGGCAACGTTCGCATGTGGGGCAATCGGATTCAGGAAACGCACAAGGCGGGGATCAGTTTTCAGCCCATGCTCGGGTCGCCCTGGTACATCATCCGCAACCAGATCGTCAGTGACACGACGATGTTCAAGATGCGTGTTTGCGACCGGTTCGTGATGATCAATAACAGTTTCATCGTGGGCAAGGCGGGCGTGGGTGCTGCGTACCTGTTGCTCAACTGCGTTTCACGAAACAACATCTGGTACAACCTCACTCACAGTGACTACCTGTGGATCGCTCACGTTGCCGATCCGAAGCAGGTTGACGCGATTCGTCGATATACCAACTACCCGCTTTCCGAGTCCGGCTTCCTTCCCTCCTGGGCGACCGATCTCGATTACGACGCTTTCGGCAAACAGAAGCCGCCCCCGGGTGTCTTTATCGGCGACGTTTTCGGCTGGTACGACACGCGTGCCAAACGACAGACGCATTTCAGCGATGTCACGTCATTTGCCAGGTTCCTGCCCGGTGTCGAGTCACACGGGATCGACATCGAGGCAAGCTCGACGTTCGAAAACTGGTCGTTGCCGACGGATCTGTGGCGGAGCCAGCCCGGTGGCAAGGTGATCGACATTCCGCCGCAACTGATCACGCTCAAGGCCGGGGCCACGTCCATCGACGCGGGGGTGGCGTTGCCCAACATCCACGACAACGGTTTCACGGGGAAGGCTCCTGACCTCGGGGTCCACGAACGGGGGCAGCCGATTCCGCACTACGGGGCGCGTGACGACAAGGCATTGAAGACGCACGGCGGCTACTGGGTGCTGAAGAGCGAGCGATGACACGCTGGAAAGACTCGACGAACAGGCGAGACGGGTGACCATGATCTGCGACTCACGAAAGATCCCGTTGTGGGTGTGTGCTTTGGTGATCTGCCCCGTTGTGCCGATGGGTCTGCAGGCTGAGGGGCCTTCGAAAACCCCACTGACCGATCGGGCTGTCGAACAAATTCGCCGCCAGGCGAAACACATGGCCCTGGGCAGCCGGTCGTTGGCTCCCGAGTTCTTTTCGGCCCTGGCGACGGCCAATTTTGTGCAGGCGCGAATGAGTTCGTTGAACTATTCGATTCTCAGTGTGGAGAAAAAGAAACTGCCGACGAATGTCGAACAGTGCCTGGAAAAGGAGGCGGGAATCTGTGGCAACCATGTGGCCGCTTTTCTTGAGATCTCGAAGCGATTGGGACTCCGGGCGAGGCCGGTGGAGTTCTATTTTCGCGGAGACAAGCCTCAGAAGAACCACAGCCACATTTGTGCCGAGGTGTTTTACCGGGGCCACTGGCGAATGTTCGACATCACCTGGGGGACCTACTTCCCGATTTCGGGTGGTCGTCGAGACGACCTGGCTGATGTGTCACGGCTTCGAGCTGAACGTCGCAGCCGTGATTGGGCCGTCACCAACCAGGCCAACCTCTGGTACCAGCAGTGGGTTGCCAGCAAGCTGGATCCGCTGGAATACCTGGACGCCCCGCAACTGGACATCCTCCGTGGTGGGCGTGGGACAATTCGTCTGCGGGTGTCAGCCCGAGACGGTCAGCGGGAGCTGTTTCGACCGCTTCACCAACCGAACTTCGTCGGACGCAATCGCGCCCATCGGGACTATGGCCCGGTGGTGGTTCTGCTGGAGAACCCCAATCCGAAAGCGACCGTGGTTCAACTGGATGTCCTTGGGCTTGCCGGCACGGGGGCTCTGGTGATTTTCTGTGGTGAGGAGCGGCATGCAATTCCTTTTGCCTCGATCAGGTCCGGGCAGATGTTGAAGACCCAATTGTCCCAGCCGATCGGCAAGCGGAGCATTCGTTTGCAGGCCAGCCCGGACAAAGTCGATGGGGTTGCGTACGTCGTCTACCGAGAGATTTCTCTCGGTGGCTGAAACGGCTGATGCACCTGGTGAATGAAGTCCCTGGCAGGGTTGAGGACTCGCAAAGTGAACGTTGCTGGTGCAGTGGTGAGACTGTGACGTCGAGTCCGCAGCCGGCATTGATTCGAGGAACGTGACGAGACGGACGGTGTCTTGTCTTATGACTGGCGTACACAACGGAATTGGACAATGTCGTCGTTGCAGTTCTCTGCCGTGATCACTCGTCATGGTCTTTTGAGCGTCTGCCTGGTCCTGGCTTGCTTGCCGATGGTTGATGCCAAGGGGAAGTCCTTCGTGGGCACCTACGTGAACATCCACCACCTGTGCGAGGCTGGCGATTCGATCGCGGTTCGCGAGCAGGCTCTGCGGAATCACCTGGATCGGGTCAAGGCCAGTGGGATCGACGTCGTCATGCCGTACGCCACCACCACATCCGGATCCGCTCTGTATCCCAGCGAAATTCTCCCAAACCATGTGTATTCGGATTGGGATCCACTCAGGCTGATCGTCAAGGAAGCCTCGGTCCGTGGTTTGCGCGTTTACCCGGTCCCCTGCGTACTTGCCTGCGGTCGTGACAAGCCAGACGGCATTCTCGCAAAGCATCCGGAGTGGGCACTTTGCAGCCCCGGCGGTCGACCAATTGGCCATATCAGTCCGGGGCATCCGGACGCGAGAGCCTGGGTCGTTTCGGTGATGAAGGAAATCGTGACCAGATATCGGCCGGACGGTCTGTTGCTGGACTACATGCGATTCAACAATCGGCCGATGCGACTCGACCCACATTCGGTCGCCCTTCTGGAAAAACGACACCGACTGAAATACTCGAAGCTCAGTCCGGATCAGATCCAGGAATTCAAAGAAGCCGAACTCACTCGCTTGATGAGCCGGATCAGCCGTGAGGTTCGCAGAATTCAGCCCGGGATCCCTGTCGCAATCTATTCCTGGGGGCCTCACGTTGTGGAAGGACATCGCGTCGCCCAGGACTGGAGGACATGGGCGAGCAAGGGGTATATCGACATGGTCAACATATCGGGGTACTGCTACCGCAAGAATTATGGAGACCGGTATCTCAAGGTGTTCGAGAAGCGTCTCCGCGGTGCTGTGGAAATCAACAAGGCCCTCGGTTCCCCGGTCGAGATCACGTTCTGCCTGGGCATCCGAACGAGCCACGGCCATATCACGCGGGCGCAGGAGGTGGCGGACTACCTGAAGGTGGCCAAACGGGTCGAGGTGAATGGTGTCTCGATGTTCACCTGGTCCTACCTGCAGCCCTTTTTGCCGATGATTGAGGAACGACGATATCTGCAGGAGTTTCGTCGCAGTCGTCCCTGGTGATCATCAGCCGACCGGGTCGAGTTCCGGAATCGGCTCGCCGAAGGGCAGGATCGGCATGGGGCGGCCGCTGTAATCCGGGAAAGCGATCTCCGGATTGATCCCCAGGTGCTGGTAGACACTTGCCCACAGATCATTTGGCGACAGTGGGCGTTGCACGGGCTCTTCGCCTTTTCTTGTTGTCGCACCGACAACCTGGCCGGTGGCCATACCCCCTCCACTGACCAGCACGTTCATCGCATCAGGCCAGTGATCACGGCCCGGTTGCGTGATGCCGGTATTTGTCCCGATCTGCGAGTTGATGCGTGGCGTGCGTCCAAACTCGCCTGTGACAATCAGCAGGACGCGCCGATCCAGTCCGCGAGCGTAGATGTCCTCGATCAACGCGGTGATCGTGCGATCGTAGATCGGGAGTCGGACACGCAGGTCATCGAAGATGTGAGCGTTCACAGCGTGGCTGTCCCAGTTGTACGTTCCGTTCTTCAGCGAATCGACACCCGAAACGAACGGGTTCTCCAGTACCACCGTCACCCAACTCACGCCCGCTTCAACCAGTCGACGTGCAAGCAGCGCTCGCTGGCCCCACTGGTGCCGGCCGTAGCGATTCCTCACGTCATCCCGTTCCTGTGACAGGTCGAAGGCCGCACGGGCCTCGGGTGAGGTGACCATGCGAATGGCTCGCTGGTTGAATGCGTCGGCGGCGTTCATTGACGTGCCAACATCGATGTCGCGGCGCAGTCGGTCGAGGGTCGTGAGCAGGGTCGCCCGTTCTCCCAGCCTTGCCTCCGAAACCCCTGCTGCCAGCGAAAGGTTCTCGACCCGGAAATCGTCCGCGTTGGGGTCGGCCGAGATTCGGAATGGATGTGTCCGGTTGCCCAGGTACGCCGCACCAAAGCTGAAGGTGTCAACGTTGTTGACCCGCCCGTCGCCGGTCACGATGTAGTTGTAGAGACCGCTGCGAGCCGGCGTGTCCTCTCGCATCCGGGAGACGATCGACCCGACCATCGGATGGTCATTCACGAATCCATCGGGCTTCTTCGGAATTCGCCCGGTGAGGACCCGTTTGTGACCCGCATCATGGTTGGCTGAATGATGGTGAATCGAGCGAATCACCGTGAACTTGTCGGCGCACTGGGCGTGCCGAGGCAGGTGTTCGCAAAGGTCCAGTCCGGGAACCTTCGTGGCGATCGGCCGAAACTCTCCCCGGTACGCGGACGGCGCATCGGGCTTCAGATCGTAAGTCTCCATGTGGGACGGGCCGCCAGGCAGCCAGACCAGGATCACCGAGGTGTCGGGAGCGGTGGCTGCGGACGGTGCTGAAACTGCACGGGCTCTCAGGAGATTCGCCAGTCCCAGGACGCTGCAGGCTGATCCGGCATTCCGGATTGCCGTCCGCCGTGAAACCGCATGTTGTCCGCTGCCGGACCGGATGCTCATGAGTGTGCTCCACCAACGCCCGCTTTGATACGGATGATATACGTGTCGCCTGGGACCGTCGATCCCGTAGTTGGTTCGACAACTGCCAATCGTGTTTCCTGCCCAGCTAGCTACAACCACTCCGGCTCATCGACGGTGAGATCATTCCGGACGTTGCCGGTATTGAGGGTCGAGGTTGGCTCGAGGAGCATCACGTGGGTCTCGACGTCGGCGACAGGTTTGTGCTCAACCCCCCTGGGGACGATGAAGAACTCGCCTTCATCGAGTTCGACGGTTCTGTCTCGAAGATGGATCGTCAAATGACCGTCGAGGACTAAAAAGAGTTCGTCCTCATGCTGGTGGTGATGCCAGGGGAACTCGCCTTCGAGCTTGGCAAGTTTGACATGCTGGCCGTTGAGTTCACCGACGATTCGAGGGCTCCAGTGTTCAGTGAACTGCTGGAGTTTGTCGACGAGGTTCACCTTGTCGTTGGGGGTATTGGTCATGACCGGCCACTTGATGACGAGGCGCACAGGCGGTAGCACGAACCGGTGACAGGTTGCGCGGTGGAGATCTCGACCCGTCCACGGAAGCGGTAAGGCAGCTTTCCAGCGTATCAACGTGACCGCGGGATGGCAAAACGGGGCGACGATGAACGCGAGAAGCCCGCTTGTGGCGCCGTAAAACGATGATGGAACGAGCCGTCTGGAGTTGCCGGGTTGAACGCGGGGACTCCGCCGGGGAGACTGGCGATGAAGATGTCCCTGGCGGATCTCGATGTTTGCGCCCGGGAAATCGAAGAGGTCCGAGACAAGGATTCCTGTTTTCTCGGGATGACACAAAATCCGCTGCGACGCGATCCCATCTGGCAACTGGAGGTGAAAACCATGCAACGGCTTTTTACTGGTCATGTCATGACGGTGGGGTTGGCCGTGATTCTGTCGTCAATCGCCCGTGAAGGTGTTGCCGGTGAGCGAGGACAACAGACCGAGGCCAGGATTCGTGTGGCGACCGTCGCGATGCATTCGGAGCTTGGTGATTTTGAGACCAATCTCGCCCGTATTGCCTTTTGGTCAGCGAAAGCCCAGGGGGCCGGCGCAACGTTTGCCGTGTTTCCGGAGTTGTGCGTCACGGGTTCGCTGTGCAATTCCCAGATGACACAAGAATCGGCACGCGCGATCGCCACGAAGGCCATGGCGATTGCACGGCCACGGCTGGAAGCACTGTGCGCGAAACTGGGCATGACGCTCGTCGTGGGTATTGTTGACCCGACGGCCGATCGGCTTCGAAACGGCGCGATGGTGATCGATCCATCCGGCTATCGCACCACGTACCACAAGCTCTGGTTGCCGAATGCCAACGAGCAAAAGTGGTTTGAGGCTGGGAAGAGCCTGCCGGTGATTGAATCGCAGGGCTGGAAATTCAGCGTGGGAATCTGTGCGGACATCAACTACCAGAGCTACTTTTCCTCGGCCGCTCACCATGGAGCGGAGATGATGCTTTGTCCCATCGGGGGCAGTGGACGGGATTCCCTGGTCAACAAGAAGACAGGTGATCAGACCCGCCAGGCCGAATTCCATCGCAATCTGCACATGAAGTTCTTGCCGGCAAGGGCTGCCGACCATGGCCTGTACGTCTTTTATGCCAACCAGGCAGGACGCTCGGGAGACTACTGGTATCCGGGCTTGGCATTGGCGCTGGATCCGAGCGGGAAACTCGTGGGCGAACACCGCCCGACCGAGGGCATGATTGTCACCGATGTCTCCAGGAAACTTTTGCAGAGGTTCGAATCCAGGCGTGGCTCAAGCCAACGGGTTCAGCCAAAGAATTCCGCGGGCCAGGCCGTTGCGGTGAAGATCGTCGGTGCCAGGAAGACCGAAGACGGCTTTGTGTCACTCTTCAACGGCAAGAACTTCAATGGTTGGGACATCATGGGCAGGAAGGAAGGATGGGCGATCAAGGACGGGGTCATCCACTCTGACGGCGGCCAGAGTGGCAAGTGGTTACGTTCAAAGAAGCGTTTCAAGAACTTCATCCTGAAAGTCGAGTGGAAGGTCTCCAGGGGGGGGAACAGTGGGGTGTTCATTCGCTCGGGCACCGACCTGGCTCTCAGGCCCGATGACATGCTGCTTGTGACCGGTTACGAAGTGCAGATCTCCAACGCCCGTCGCGACGACAGCCATTGCACCGGGGCGCTGTACGGTTTCGTCGCCGTCAAGCCGAGGCCGGATGAATCGGCCGATCGGTGGCACACGTTCGAGATCCGCTGCCAGGCCAATCGGGTCACGGTGAAATCCGACGGCCGGAAATGCATCGACTTCGATCAGTCGACCAACGAAAAGACCAAGAAGAAACCGCTGACGGGTTACATCGGACTGCAGGATTCCCACTCGCCGAAAGGCCACTACATCCAGTACCGCAATATTCGAATCAAGACACTGCAGTAACGCAGGGGGTGAGATGGCTGGACGCCAGGAGTTGAATCGATGACCAATTTCCGGTTTCCACGAGTGTTCAGGCCTTGCTGATCAGCAGGTTGCCGATGTCATCGACCGAGGCCTTGTAGCCGGGGTGAATCAGCGTCGTGGAGTCCATTTCCGCGACGATGGCCGGCCCGTCAATCGCGGTGTTGGCATGGAACTGATACCGGTCGTAGATGGGGCAATCGACAAATCCGCCGGTTTCTGCAAAGTAAACCGATCGCGTTGTCAGCACTGCTGAACCCGGGTCCTGGTCGTCGCCGGCGATCTGGCGAAGACTGGGTTTTGCGATCGTGCCGATGGCGCTCAGGCGGAGATTGACCAGTTCGATCGGTTCATCGGGAGCGCTGAAACCGTAAACGCGTTCGTGTTCTTGGTGGAACCTCTCCGACAGGCGCTGCATTTCGTCTGGCCGCATTTCGGGATCTTCGATGGACAGCGTCAGTTCGTAACTTTGTCCGAAGTACCGCAGATCCAGTTGGCGCACAAATTGCATCCGTTGCTCGTCGACCTGATCCTGTTCGAGTGCGCCGCGTCCCTGGGCTTCCATTGCTTCGAATTCCTGCATCACGTTGGTGAGCACCGTCTCATCAAGCCGTGTGACCAACGTAGAGCTGTAATCGTGCTTCAGGTCAGTCGACAGCAGTCCCATGGCCGAGAAGATTCCCGGACTCATCGGGATCAGCGTGCGTGGAATCTCCAGTTCGTCTGCGAGTCGATTGGCGTGCAGAGGGCCGGCGCCGCCGAATCCCACGAGCACAAAATCTCGTGGGTCGTAGCCGCGTTGGACGGAGATTCTCCTCAACGCACCGGTCATGGCGGCGTTGGCGATCTCGACAATGCCGTGGGCCACTTCGACGACGTCCATGCCCAGCCGGCTGGCACAACGTTCTTCGATGGCCGTGCGAGCTGATTCCACGTCGAGTTCCAGTTCTCCACCGAGGAAAGTCTGGGGATCAATTCGACCCAGGACCAGGTTGGCGTCGGTGATCGTGGGCTCCCGCCCACCCTTGCCGTAAGCGGCCGGACCCGGGTCCGCTCCGGCGCTTTGCGGACCGACTCGCAACACGCCGCCCCCGTCGACCCACGCGATTGATCCGCCGCCGGCTCCGATTTCGACCAGGTCGATCACCGGCGTGCGAATCGGGTAGCCGCCCGCCTTCGCACCGTGTTCGGAAGAACTTGCTGCAGAGCCGACTTCGTAGTCTTTCGTTACGCCGGGTTCGCCATCCTGGATCAAGCCCGTCTTGGCCGTTGTGCCCCCCATGTCAAAGGAGATCAGGTCCTTATGTCCGAGCTTCTCGCCGAGAAAACTTGTCGCGATCACTCCGGCAGCGGGTCCGGATTCGACCATGTAGACCGGCTTGTCGGCGGCAGCGGCGAACGTGAACACGCCACCGCTGCTCTGCATGATCAACAACTCAGCCGAGAGGCCACTTTCCCGCAACCGGTTTTCAATCCGATCGAGATATCGAGCCACGATCGGTTGAACGCCGGCGTTGATGATCGTCGTGCTGGCTCGGAAGTATTCCCGGAACTCCGGCGCGATGTCGGATGACAGTGAGATTCGTACATCGGGCAGCGCTTCGCGGAGAATCTCGCCCGCGCGTCGTTCGTGATCCGCGTTGACGTAGGAATGCAGGAAGCAAACCGCCAGTGATTCGATGTTGTCGGCCTGCAACGCTTCGGCCGTGCGTCTCAACGCGTCTTCGTCGAGCGGGACGACCACGTTGCCGCGAGCGTCGAGTCGTTCCGCGGCACCGAAACATCGGTGTCTCGGGACCAGTGGTGTCGGCTTTTCGAAATGCACGTCATACAGCGAGGGGCGGATCTGGCGGGCGATCTCCAGCATGTCCTGGAAACCATCGGTCGTGACGAATCCGGTTGGGGCGAGTTTGCCTTCGATGATGGCGTTGGTGGCAACCGTCGTGCCGTGAACGACGTAACCGACGTCGGCATACGGCAGACCGGCTTCCTGCAGGATCCGTTCGGTGGCTTCCAGGAATCCCCGTGACGGATCGTCGGGTGTCGACGAGACCTTGCAGATGCGGACTTCGCCGGTCGCTTCGTCAATCAACGTCGCATCGGTGAATGTCCCGCCGATGTCGACGCCCAGTCGGTGTGTGAAACTCATGTTGATCGTAGCCCGGCCGTTCTGGTTTCATCGACAGTCCACGTCCCGGTATTGATGGCGACTCGATAGACTTCGGCAGCACGCTCTGCCGAGACTTTGCCTTCGCGAACATCTTGCAGGACACGTTCGGGGTCGCGTTCGGATGGCCTGCCATAACCGCCGCCGCCGCAGGTGCGGTAGCTGACCACGTCTCCGGGTTTCAGTGGGACCGTGACCTTCGAGCCGAGCTCCTCGGCTTCCCCGTCGGGGTTCAGAATGTAGGAGGCCCGTTGTCCGGCCTCGCCGCCAAACAGGCCCCACGGCCCCCAGCGATCGCGGTCGGAGAGAACCGTGAATGACGCTTCGTGGTCCAGGAATTCGTAGTCGCGCCGGAGTCCCAGGCCGCCGCGAAACTCACCCGGTCCCTCGGAGTCGTTGACCAGTTCGTAGCGGGTGATCCGGACCGGATAACTCATCTCGGTCTCTTCGATCGGAGCGTTTTCGGTGTTCTGTCCGTGAGCCTGCACGGCATCGGGTCCGTCGCTGGCAATCCGGCCGCCGTAGCCGCCGCCGAGAGTCTCCAGGAAGCAGTAGAACTCGCCACTGCGTGGGTCGACACCGCCGAAGCCCGCGTGACAGATCATTGCCTTTGTCCCGGCCGGCACTTTGTCGGGAATGGCCGGCGACAACGCCTTGAACATCACGTCGACCATCCGCGTGTGCGTTTCCCAACCACCGACAACCGGTGCGGGAGGGGTGCAGTTCACGACGGTCCCTTCGGGGGCGACCATTCGTACCGAACGATAAAAGCCCGCGTTGATTGCCACGTCGATGTCGACAATGCACCGCAGCACATACGCGGCGCCGGCGTAAGCCATCGACAAGGTCATGTTGACCGGTGCTGGTCGCTGAAGGTCACTGCCGGTGTGATCAAACAGCACACCGTCGTCGTCAATGACGATCGAGCACACCAGCTTGACCGGGTCGTCGGTAAACCCGTCGTTGTCGACAACTCCCTCGGCGTGATACGTGCCGTGTGGCAACTTGGCGATTTCCGCCCGGGTCAAGCGGTCGGTGTATTCGATCAACTCGGTGACGTATTCGGAGACTACGTCCGATCCATGTCGCTCCAGCAATGTTGTCAGTCGGCGGATGCCGGTGTTGTTTGAGGCGATCTGAGCTCGAAAGTCACCGGCCGTTTCCCGCTTGGCCCGGACTTGTGACAAGATCAGCCGGAACACGTCGTCGCAGATCGTCCAGTCGTCGACGAGCTGGACCGGAGGGATGATCACGCCTTCCTGGTAGACTTCCTGGAAGGCCCCGATGCTTGCCGGCGCTCCGCCGCCAACGTCGACGTGATGGGCCAGGCTGGCCACGTACCCGAAGAGTTCGCCTTCGGAGTACACCGGTGAAATGATCGTGATGTCGTTCAAATGCACGCCGCCGAGAAACGGGTCATTCAAAACGATTCCATCGCCTGGATTGAAGTTCTCGGCTCCGTATGCCTCGACCGCCAGGGGAACCATGCGAACCAGCGAGCCAAGATGGTTGGCCTGCGCGAACGACTGGGCCAGCACGTTCAGATTGCGATCGAAGATCGCACACGAAAAGTCGCAGCGAGTCTTGATGTTCGTCGAATAAGCGCTGCGACGCAGGGCCGCCGACATTTCCTCGGTCACTTCGACAAACGCGTTGCGGATCACTTCGAACTTGATGGGGTCAATGCTGCTCATGCGCGGTTTCCCGAACCCCAGGCGGAAGTGAAATAGTCGCCTTCGATGAATCGACTCGGACGCAATCCGGTGATGTCGATCTTGCTCGCGTTGCCGGTAATCACATCGGCCAATGCTTCGCCGAGCGGCGGGCCCAGCTTGAAGCAATGGCCATTCCCCGCCAGGCAGGCGAAGTAACCGGGGATCTCCGGTTCCGGTCCGACCAGGGGATGCCAGTCATCGCTGATCGTGTACATCGAAGCCCATCCGTGATCGAAGCTGCCTTCTCGTGTCGACGGGACGCGCTGGAAGATCTTCTCTTCGACGCGATGTCGAGATGCGTCGTCAACCGTCGTATCGTAATTGTCGATGTCCAGTGGCTCGATTTCCTTGGGGAAACCAAGTCCGACGAGCAACTGTCGCGGTCCGGCCGGGCGGCTGTAAACGCAAAGTTGCGGGTCGGTCAGCCACGGGTAATCGGCGGTGTCGAACGGGACGTTCAGGACGACGTCGTACTCTCGGCTCCACCGAAACGAGTAGTTGAGCCCGATGGTCAGTCCCAGTTGCCGGCCCCACCCTCCGGCCGCGTTGATGACCACGGGCGTCTGGATTGGACCGTTGTCGGTTTCGACAGCCGACACGCGACCGTTTGTGAGCGTAATGGATCGGGCACCGACACCCTCGTGCGCTGTGAGCCCCCATTCGCTCGCGCTCTCAACAAGATTGCGCGTGGTTTTCTTCGGGTCGGCGAATCCGGAATCCGGTTCGAGTATCGCGTAGGAGATGTCGTCAAGGTTGACCATCGGCAGACGGTCGGACAGATCTGCGGGCGTCAATTCTTCGATTCGGATCCCGTGCTCTCGTTGCAGTTGGACCACGGTCTTTCCAGCTTCGATTCCCGCCTCGTCGAGTAGAGCCAGGTAACCGATTTGCCGAAAGTCACAGTCACCACCAAGTTCCTCTTCTCCGTTCGAAAACATCTCCACGGCACGTTGAGCGAGTTGTACTGTCACCGGATTCGAATAAAACGTCCGGATCGCTGCGGCCGAATGGCCCGTGCTCACTGCGGCCAGGGTTCGCTGCTCGAGCAGGATGATCTGCCCGAAGCCCTTCTTGGCCAGAAAATGAGCGGTGCTCGCGCCGAGGATCCCTCCCCCGATCACGACCGCGTCCGCTGTGTCATGCATGGTGGATTCGCTGTCCTTCTCTTTGACTGGCTGCTGGTTGACATCCCGGTCGTTGCCGTCAATTCAGTTGGCGTGGAATGACGACAGACCAGTCCTTTTCGAAACAAAGCTTGCCGTCTCGGGTGATACGAACCTGTACGGTGTGATGAAACGACTCGGCGTCGCTACATGTCTGTTCGTCGGAGTGTATTGCAATGTCAAATTGAGGCCGCCGAATCCGGAAATGGCCCTTGGCGTCAAGAACGGCGGTCGCCGGCGATTGGTTGTCGACGGTGAAAGCGGACTTCACCTGCAACCGGTTGTCTGCGTCCCCGGACTCCACACCCAGGTGGAGGGTCGCCGTTTGTTCAGCCATGTCCTGGGTGATCGAGTACTCGGTTGATGTCGGCAATTGTTCAGGATCGGCTGGTGGGAGTTGTTCCAGGTTCGGAGTGGGCATGGGGGAGGCGTTGTGTGGAATGATCGGTAACACGATATGGGATGCCTGGCCACCACCGCGGTGAATGGTATGAACTCCTGGCTCGCCAACAGGCCAGGCGTTCTGGAAGTCAGCTCCGGCGATGCTGACTCGTAAGCGATGTCCTCGCTCGAAGACGTAGGACATCGCTTTCAGCGGGACGTCGAGTTCATAGACGTCGCCTGGTGCCAACGGTTCTGGTTGGGTGTGTGACTGGCGATGCGTGGCGTTCAAGCCGCCGTACCGCACGAGCTTTGCGGTTCCGTCGGGGGCGACGTCAATCAACTTCACGCGGAAGTATGCCACCCGGGCGGTTGATGAAACGTAGAGTTTTGCGATCGGGGTGCCAGTGACTTCGATGTCGTCCTCCAGCGGGGCGGAGGTGTAGGCAACACAGTTCGCGTCGTCGAGGCGCTGGTCGAGCGGTGTCCCCCACGGCATGATTCCACCGCCCCAGTGAATCCCCGATGAGATTCCAGAGCCCGCGAAGTAGGGGAAATCGTCCCGATCTTCCACGTCCGCGGCTGACTCGTCGAGGCTCTCCGCACCCAGGTACAGCAAGCGATCCTGCTGCCGGGCCAGCGGCCACTCGTTTTCACTTCTCCACTCACCCGGTTCTTCGAGAGCCATGCGGGCGGCCGAAGGGCTGTGCCGGCGAACGAACAGCGTGACGGGCGGTTCCTCCATGACGCCGTTGTCGATGTCCTTCAACCAGTGGTCAAACCACCGGTGATAAATCGGCCGAGTGTCCACTCGTGGCCCGGGCACCGCGACAGGTTCCTCGCCATACCAGTGGCCCCAGGGGCCGACCAGCGCTTTCTTGGGGCATTGCAGGTTTTCGAAAGCCCGCAACAGCGCGGTGGGATAGCAGTCGGACCATCCGCCGATCACCATCACGGCGCATTTCACCCGCCCATAATCGGCAGACAACGAGCGGTCTTGCCAATACGGCCCTTGAAGCGGATTGGAGATGTAGCCGATTCCCCACGGGGCGCTGTTCTCGAGCCGCTCTTGCCACAACGTCTCCCACTGTTCGCCGACGACATCCGGGTCCGGTGGTGCGAAGTTCCACGTGTTCATGTGGGCCGAGTAGCTGTCGAACATGTAGGGCCGCAGGCAGCCACCCGGATAGACCCATTCGGTGTAGACGTCGTCGTTGGCCGATCGGACGATGATCGCCTTGAGTGCGGGAGGGTTTTCGACAGCGACCTGCCACTGGACGACGGCACTGTACGACTTGCCGATCATGCCGACGTTGCCACTGCACCACGGTTGATCAGCAATCCAGCCGACCATGTCGTAAGCGTCTTGCCGTTCGTCGTCGTTGTAGATGTCGGTCGTGAAGCCTCCCGAATTTCCCGTGCCACGGACATCAAACTGAACGACCGCGTATCCCCGCTCGGCCAGGTACGGTACCGAAGGCGGGTATTCATCACCGTAGTCGGGCAGCGGTTTTCGGAGTCGGCGATACGGGTTGTACTCCATGATCGCCGGAAAAGAACCGGCGGCTTCCGGGCGAGTGATCTTGGCGCACAGTTGGACGCCGTCACGCATTGGGACGCGGACGTATTCGACGCGGACCTGGTTTTCGAACGGGGCGGTCATTGGAGGCTGGTGGTGATTGGCAACAAGGGGGCGACGGATAGTGACTCGTGTGCAATGCGATGTGGTTGGCCGTTAGCATTCGAGTGCCTCCGTCGTCATCTTTCCAGCAGCGACGAGGTGCACTGTCGAGAACTCCGCGACACCAGCGGAGCGGTGATGCGGCTACCCAGAATATCGTTGAGGCCATGGGATCGCAAAACGGCCTGATACCGGTCACGCGAGATCGCCGAAGGGCCTGTCGTCGTTGCCGGGCGAATGCCTCAGGTCAGGCAGGCCGCGAGGTGCACGCCACCCTCGCCAGCTATGCCAAAATCGCCTCGATGGGCTTGCCACCATGATGGATGGGGACCGGGCGGCTGTTGGGCTCGTAGACCGGGGTCTCCGGGTTGATGCCCAGGCAGCGGTAGATGGTCGAGACGATGTCGGCCGGCGTGACGGGGTTCGAGGCGGGGAAGGCGGCACGTGCATCTGAACTGCCGCAAACCGTGCCGCCGCGGATCCCCGCACCGCTGAAAAGTACCGAGTAGCAGTGCGTCCAGTGATCGCGGCCCGCCTTTTTGTTGACCTTCGGAGTCCGGCCCATTTCTCCCATGACCACGACCAGCGTTTCGTCGAGCAGTCCGGTGCGGTCAAGGTCTTCCATCAGGGCGGAATAGGCCTGGTCAAACACCGGCAGATTCAGCTCTCGCAGCAGCTTGAAGTTCAGGGTGTGCGTGTCCCAGGCGTTGTAGTCGATGTCGCCGGGGCTCTTGGCCGCGATCCCGTTTGAGATCCAGTAGTTTTCCCAACACGCGGTGACGAATCGTGCTCCCGCCTGCACCAGGCGTCGGGCGATCAAGACACTTTCGCCAAACAGTGACGGGCCATAACGTTCGCGCTGTTTCGGGTGGGCAGCCTGGAGGTCGAACGCCTTTCGGCATTCGGAGGAGGTCAGCAGACTGAAAGCCTGTTGGTATTGTTTGTCGTGTGCCCGGACGGCCGGCGATCCACCGAACTCTCGCAGCTTGTTGTCGATTTGTTCTCGCAGTGAATGTCGGAGGTTCAAACGGTCGACGCTGATTTCCGGATTCAGGTTCGGCAATTTCGGCGTGCCGCAGACGACTTGCGACACGTCGCGATGCGCGGGCTTCTCGACCGTCGGCTGACAGACGGTGTACAGCGGATCGAATTGCTTGCCGATGAAGCCGCCTCTTGCACCCGCCCGATAAAAACCGCGACCCCAGCCCATGTAGTTGGGCATGTGGACGTAAGTCGGCATCTGAGGGTCGTCACCCAGTCCCACGTAGTCGCAGACCGAACCCATGCTGGGCGGATCCTGTGGACTCTCGAAGTCCGGGTTGCCCGACTTCGAGGTGCCATTGAATCCGGTCAGGCTTGGGATGCCGTTGTGGCAGCCCGCCTCGTGGTGGACCGAACGCACGATGGCCGACCGGCTCGTCCATCGTGCCGACAGCGGCAGATGTTCGCTGATGTCAAATCCGGGCACCGAACTGCTGATGGGCGCAAACTCGCCCCGCGATTCCCTGGGCCCATCCGGTTTCAGGTCGAACATGTCCTGGGTTGCCGGGCCGCCGAAGAGGTACAACAGGATGACCGACTTGGCCTTTCCGGGCTGCAGCCAACCTTTCTGAACGTGGTGACGGCGACGGGTTGTACGGTCGCGGCCAGCAACAGCCTGCTCGGCCCGCAACAACTGCGGCAACGTCATTCCGCCGAGCAGCCCGAGCGTTCCGGCGCGGAGAAGATCACGCCGGACGATTCCGTCACAGGCCCGTTTGGGAGACCCCAGCACGCTGAGCATCGCGTCCTCTCCGAGTGTGCTCTTTGAGACACGGTCATGATAGCCGCAGCCGTTCAGATGGGTCCATCCGAGTCGGTGCTTTCATCACCGATGGCTTCGTAGCGGTTCGGGCGAGATCGTGCCGGCGAATTGTGCAACTCCGGGAAACCCGATTTCTCCAGCGGGTCACCGGGAAACTGGCTTGTCTATGACAACCAGTGCGACGCCACCGAGAATGGCCATCGAAGCAACCAGAAGGCGTGCCGAGAGGGTCTCACCGAGAAAGACAATGCCTCCAACTGCGGCAATGACTGGCACGCTCAATTGGACCGTTGCTGCCTGGGTCGCCTTGAGTCCCCGGATCGCTGAATACCAGATCGCGTAACCGATTCCGGACGTCAGTGCTCCTGAGGCCACCGCGCACGTGATTCCGAGAGTCGCTGGCCGGGTCGAGGGGAGCATTGCCAGGTTCAATCCCAACGCCAATGGGGCTGCTCTAAGGAAGTTGCCGGCTGTCTTGCAGGTCGCATCTCCTTTCGTCTTGCCCCGGATGGAGTAGATCCCCCAGGCGACTCCCGCTCCGATCATCAATGCAGCACCTCCAGGAGGCGGTGCCGACAGGCCGGGCAGCAGCAGGCCCACCAGTCCAGCCAGTGCCAGGACCAGGCCGGACGACTGTCGAACGACCAGACGTTCTCCTGTCGTGAGTCCGTAGCCGACCATCGTCACCTGGACCGCTCCGAAAAGCAGCAACGCACCGATCCCTGCAGGCAGGTCGACATAGGCGTAGGAGAACCCGGCAGCGTAGCCGAAGAGTGCCAGTGCTGATGACCAGTCGCCCGAACCGGCTGTTGAGACACGACGTGTCCGAGTGACCAGGAACAGCACCACTGCACCGGAGAGGATCCGAATCGACGTGAAACTTGCCGGGTCGATCTGTGAACTCCTGAGTGCCATCCGGCACAGGAGCGAGTTCCCTGCAAAGGCAATCATGGCGAGTGATGTCAGAACGAATACGCGTTTCAGCGACATCTTGGTTCCACCTCTCCGCAGCCCTGTCTGAAAAGGGAATTGTCCATTTTGTGTGATCTTGCTGAAGGATTCTTCGTTCCTCTCAGTATGGCATCTGCGGGAATTGTGCTGCCCGCTGATTTCGCCATTCGCCAATTCGTCCTGAAAGAATCGAAGGAGACGCAAATGGAAATGCAGATGAAAATGCCGAAGTTGTACGCCTTCGTCAGAGTTGCCTCTCAGATCGTCGCCGCCCTGGGATGCATCACGGGATTGGTGACCTTGTATGCCACACTCAAGCTCTTCCGCCTCAGTTTTATGTTGGGGATGGCCGAAGCGGCGATGGGCGTGTTTTTCATCGTTGGTTCCCTGGTCGTGCTGGGGCTGATTTACGGATTTCTGGCGATCGTCAAAGCCCAGGTGGATATTCGCAATGCAACGGTGCTCAGTATGCACATGACCGAGTCACCGAAAAACGTTCAGTGAGAGCGAGGCCACCAGGCGCCGCCATCGTCCTGCTTTACTGCTTTGGCGGGCAGAAGTCCGGTGTCGCTTGACCGTTTGACGGAACCGACCCCGTCGAGCAGGTGATCCGTTTCCGAGATTCCTTTGAGGCCGGCCGCTCTCACATCTTCGCCGGGAATCCCCGGTTGACACGGTCTGGTCAACATCCAGACAATGCATCGGTCTGAGGCAAATTCCATCCGTTCGGGGCGCTGCTGTGCTCTCGTTGGACATGAATCCGGCCCGATTGTGCGAAGGCGTCACTCGCCGGGAGTGGCTACGGGCCGGGGGGTTGTCCTCGATGGGACTGATGCTCCCGGACCTGCTCAGGGCCGAACAGGCCGAAAAGGAAACCTCGAGCACGTTCGGTCGAGCCAAGTCGTGCATCTTCTGCTTCATGTTCGGGGCTCCGGCCCACCAGGACATCTGGGACCTGAAGCCCGATTCGAGCGAGGAAGTTCGCGGGCCTTTCAACCCGATCAGCACCAGCGTGCCGGGAACGCAGTTCGGGGAGCACATCCCGAAAATCGCCGGCATGGCCGATCGATTTGCACTCATCCGCAGCGTCACCCATCCCGACAGCACCCACACCGTCGCGATGCACTATATGCAGACCGGTGTGCGGCACCGGCGCCCCAACACGAACCCGACGAACCTGCCGGACGATTTTCCCTGTTTCGGTGCGACGATGAACCTGATTCATCGCCAGTCCTCGGTGCTGCCAGCCGGAGTCAGTCTCAATGCACCCGGCAACGAGATCCCGCTGGGCCACATCTTCCCGGGATTCTTCGCGGGATTCATCGGGAATCATCTCGACCCGATGTTCGTGACCGACGATCCCTCGCAGCCGGATTTCAACCCGTTTCCCACCGGTGGCATCAACGTCGGCAGACGTTTTGATGAACGCACGTCATTGCTGGGTCGGCTGGATCAGTTGCGTCGTCGGCTCGATCACGTTCAGTCGGTGCGGAGCGTGACCCGGTTCCAGGAGAAGGCGATCCGCGTGGTCAATTCTCCGGAGGCGTTGAATGCCTTCGATCTGACCCGTGAGGCCACCGGTTTGCGAGACCAGTATGGCATGACGCCCTTTGGCCAGGGATGCTTGCTGGCACGCCGGCTGGTGGAATCCGGCGTCCGCCTGGTGACGGTCAACTGGGCTCGTGACTACGAGTCGCGAGTGGCTGATCACTGGGACACCCACCAGGACAACTTCGTCAAACACAAGAAGCTGTTGCCGGTGTTCGACCAGGGCTATACGGCTTTGCTCGATGACCTGGAATCTCGAGGGTTGCTTGACGAGACACTCGTTGCGGTGATCGGGGAATTCGGCCGGACCCCCAAGATCAACGCCAATGCCGGTCGTGACCACTGGCCCGGGTGTTTTTCGATCACCCTGGCGGGGTCCGGCATTCGAGGTGGTTTGGTTCACGGCGCCTCGGACAGCACGGCGGCCTACCCCGTACGTGACGCCGTGAGTCCCGAAGAGGTGGCAGCCACGATTTATCACGCGTTGGGTGTTCCTGCCGACTTCGAACTGACCGATCACCTGGGGCGACCCTTCCCGCTGACAACCGCTCGCCCGCTTCTCGGGCTCTTTGGCTGACCTCGCCCGTCGGGGACGTGCGGTCCGCGGAAGGACAGTGTCGCGGACGGCGGCACTCAGAGCTGCTTCTTGGCACCGGTGCCGAACGGGTTTTCGGGGGCGGACAGCCGATATCCGATGCATGGTGGGATACGGGTTGTTCCGTCCAGTCCGCGTTTTCCCCAGACGCGATGGAATCGAGCCGCGATCTCGTCCGTGAAGATTGTGGGAGCCATGAACTGTCGTTTGCCGGTGTCCATCAGGTTGAAGTGAATGTGTGTGTGCTGAGCGAATTCTCGTCGCGGAGGAATGTACATCCGGGCGATGACGTCTCCTTTCTTCACACGCTGCCCCCGCTTGACGAGGATGAACGGTTTGTAGAAATCGGGATCACCGGGGTCGATCATCGGTTCGATGCTGTAGTGGAAATTCACGGCCGCTCCATCCTTGCGAGCGATGGTGAGTGTCACTCCGTAGCGATGATTGGCGATCCGTTTTCCGAGGGCTCTGTTGAAGATCGGACGCAGCTTGAAATACTCGTCGATTCGGGAGACGTAGCCGTCGGCGACCGCATAGATGGCCGGGAACGCGCGGACATTCCCGGCCGGAATCGGCTTGTCGGGAATCCGGAAATAGACGTGCGCACCCGAATGCGGTTTTGTCGCATTGGTTCCCTTGTACGGGTGACCTGTTCGGACGACGTCCAGGTCGACGATGAAACGACCGGACTTCTTCCGGTCGAATCTGGAGATGTCCGGCAACCGTTGAAGCTGGCTGTTTCGTTGCTTTCGTTGCTTTCGTGGGTTGATGTCCTGGCCAACAGTTGCGGTGGTCCAGAACAAAACGAACCCGAGAACGGACAGGCGGTGGACTGAAAGACCAATTTTCATCCCGTTTGAGCCTCAAGAGAAGTTGTCGCGGTTTAGTGCTTCCCGTAGGTGCCGTCATCCTTGTCCTGTGCCATGGGAGGAAATGTGGCGTAGTCCTCGGGCGTCGTGTGATACCGGACCTTCAGGACATCGAAGAATTGCTCCAGTCGGTCGCTCTTGTCACGGCTGACCTGGAGCGGGTCGTGTTCACGGAAGTATTTGCTGATTGCTGCTACAGCGGCGTCAATTTCCTCGGCGGTGCGAGGGAAGAAGTCCGGCCGGACGGCTCCGGCGGCAGGCTCGGGAATTGTCGCCGCCACACCCCGCGTCTTGGGGAGGTCCAGTTTTCCGGTCCAGGTTTTGCCGCTGAGCAGGAAGTGCTGGTTGGCGGGTACGCCGAGAATCCTCGCGTCGTACTGCAGGTAGATCTTCTCGACGGTTCGCTTGGAGCGAATCGGCGGGTAGCCGACCTGCCAGACGGGGTGTGGAGAACCGAACACGAGGTGATCGAACCGTCGCAATCGTGCCGGCAGCCATCCGTTGAATCCCACGATGCCCTTGTCACCACCACCGACATTCCCACGCGGCCGCCAGAACACGTTGTGGTGGCACGAGTGGTTGGGACCCTGCAAGACGATGCTCCAGTAGCTTCCCGAACTGAAATTGCCGGCAATTGTGGCGCTGACCGGAGAATGCCAGCAGTGAAACCCATAACCTTCGCCGGCAACCAGCGTGTTGCCCAGCACACGCAGGTTGCGACTGTTCCACGGCAGGTCGTGTCGTATGCCACCGGCCATGTACATGCTGTGCCCGTGAGTGCCCTTTCCCTGGTGGACCATGCGATTGTCCTGGAACAGCCAGTCGTAGGCCGGCCCCCCGGCAAATCCCGCGGCATTGAAGAACGTGCAGCCGACGATCTCGCTGTTGCGTGAACTGTAGCTGCCGCCGCCCTTCTTATGAGCGTTCGCGAAACTTCCACCGATCCACAGTCCCTGGATGCTGAGATTGTCCGACAAGCTCCAGTTGGGGCTGGCAAAGGTCTTGTCGGCCGAAACCACCACACGTCCACTGCGGAATGACGGGTCGGCTGCCCGGTAGAGTGTCTTCTTGTCCTCGTTGGGTCCGGCCGGGCCAAAACCGCCGTGGAACAGGTAGAGACCCGGCAGAATGTTGACCACGTCGCCACCCTTGATGGTCTTGGCCGCGTGCCCGAGGGTTTTCCAGGGAGCCGCCTTGGTTCCCGGTCCGGCATCGTCTCCATCGGTGGCCACCCAGTGTTGTTTGCCCGGTTTCTCGAACGGATGTTCGAGTTGTTGATACCCCGGATAAAAGAAGCCTCGCTTGGCGACTTGACGATCAACATCCCCGGCCGGGGAGAGTGTTGGGACTCCACACAAGATCAACAGGGGCAGCATGACGATGCGCATGGTTCTGTCCTTCAAATACTGCGGAGATCTGTGGAACGTCCGGTCCCTGTCACAGATTGGTGTTTCGCTCCGGCAAACACGGACGGGCTGGTGCCCGGCGTGCGTCCTGATGGGAACGTTCGATTCATGGCAATTTACTCGGGATTGCCGACCTGCGACAACGAGGTGAAGTCACGGTTGTTCTGGTACCACGGCCGTGATGTTCCGGTACAGGCATTGCTGACGGCGTTGTAGACCAGGTAGAGGATGGCTCGTCGCCATGGTGAAACGTTGTTGGCCGATCCGTGGACCAGGTTGCAGTGAATCAGCGCGACAGAACCCGCCGGGCCGATGAGCGGCTCGATGCCGTGCTCGTCGGCCAGTTGCTCCACGTCGGTGGTCGTGATCGCGTGCAGATCGTAACCGTGACGCGAAGATTCGGTCATCGGTTGAGAGTCCAGCAGGCCATGATTGTGCGAGCCGGGGATCAGCAACAGCGGGGAATTGACCGGCGTGCAGGCGTCCAGGAAGACGGCAGCCACGATGCATCGAGGTTGAGCCATGCCGTCAATGGTCTTCCAGGGCGGGTAGTCCTGGTGCCAGGTCCAGGCCCCCCCCTGCCCCATGCCCATCTTGGGGTTGATCCGACTCTGGTGCAGATAGATTTCGTCCTCGAGAATCCGGCCGACTGGTGAGACGAAATCCGGCGATGACGCCAGTCGACCGAACGGTTCGGAATACTGGTGAGCACCAAAGACCAGGCGTGCGGACGTCCCGCCGGATTCTTCACGAATGACCTCCGGGCCGCGTCGCTCGAGCACCGTCTCGAGTGCCTGCTGAAGTTCGAGAGTGCGTGCGGCTTCGAGACGGCCGGGGAAAAACAGGAATCCCTTTTCGTGGAATTCGTTCAGTTGGGGATCTGTCAGTGACATCGGCAGTCGCCATGGCAAGGCGGGAAGGTGTTAAGGAACCACTGTGACCGGCTGCTGAGTCTGGATCGACTCCAGCACCGCATGAGCAACGGCGAGACTTCGCGTGGCGTCGCGTGCGTCGACCAGGGGCTGGACGTCACCTCGGATGACGTCACAGAAGTGTTCGAGTTGAGTGTCGAGAGGATCTCTGGTGCCAATTTCTTCCGTGTGTCGGGTCAGAGGATGTTGCCAGCCGACGGCACTGGGGTCGTCGTGCCGCCAGATCTCCAGACGTGGAAAGGCCAGTCCACCTTCGGTACCGAGGAAGTGATAGCAGTTTTCCGTGGACTCAAAATAGAGGGGGTTTTCGTGGGTCGTGGCTTCGTAGGACCACGGGGATGGGGTGCTGTCGCAGGCCAGCAAGGTGGCGATCACGCCCGATCGGAGCGAAAGCGAGATGCTGACCGTGTCTTCGACCTCCAACTGTCGTGTCTGCGAACTGGCCTGGGCGTAGACGCGGTCGATTTCGCCGCAGAGAAAGCGAAGCGTGTCGAGTTCGTGGATCAGGTTGATCAGCACCGGCCCGCCCCCAGGCGGTCGAGATCGCCAGTCGACGTCGAAGTAGTCGTCGGGTTTCTTCAGGGCCCACATCAGTGACAGGGCGATCAGTTCGCCGATGGCGTGGTTTTCCAGCAACTGTTTCGTCCGGCGGACGGCGGTGCTGTGGCGGCGATGGTGACCAACCAGGACGGGGACTCCTGCCTGATCGGAGGCTGTCACGATGTCGTGGGCACTTTCGAGCAAGTCCGAAATTGGTTTTTCGACCAGGACGGGTACTCCACGAGCAAGGCATTCCGATGCCAGCCGGCCGTGGGACGCGTTCGGCGTGGCGATGATCACGCCGTCCGGTGACTCCTGTTGCAGCAGGATGTCCGTGTCGGCGTAAAAGCCGCTGTTGTGTTCAGTCGCCACGTTGCGACGGTTCGGATCGTTGTCACAGATGCCAGCCAGCGAGCAAAACGAGGCCCCGGCGATCCTTTGTGCATGAGATCGCCCGACCACGCCGGCGCCAATCACGGCCAGTCGCAGAGTGGACATGGGGAGGCCCCGAACGCATGAAATCAACATCTGGGAAGAGAACCAGCCCGACATCATCGTTGACCGCGAGACGGATGTCACGGACAGACGTTCGTGTCTCTCGATGGTCGTCACGATACCGTGTACAGTTCGACGTTCTCTTGCGGGTTCACGGGCGGAGGCATGACCAGGCGCGGCGCGAGAACGTGCCAAGAACTCCATTTCCATGTGAGATGACAATGGGCGAACCAAAACGCCGGATTCTGATTTTTTCCTGCATGCAGGAGGTTTCGTCGTTCAATCCTGTCCCCAGCACGATCGACGACTTCAACATCGGACACGGCCAGGAATGGCTCGACGATCGGCGGTCCATCGACGACGAGATTGGTGGAGCTCTTTCGGTCTTCGAGGCCGAAGAGGGGATCGAGATGGTACCCACGATGGGGGCCAAGGCGATCACCTCGGGCGGTACACTCCAGGCGGCTGACTGGGCATCGCTGAGAGATGATCTGGTCGCCTCACTGGAGGACAACTCCCGGGTCGATGCTGCCTATTTCTGTCTTCATGGAGCGATGTCCGCCGAGGGGGAACCGGATCCGGAAGGGCATTTGCTTGCCGAGGCTCGGCGGATTCTCGGCAACGACATCCCGCTGGTTGTCTCTCTGGACCTTCATGGCATCCTGACCGATCGCATGATCAGTCACAGCGATGCCATCGTGCTCTATCACACGTATCCACATGTTGACATGGGGACGACCGGTGAACGTGCCGCCCGGTTGTTGCTGAGAATCCTCGACGGGGAGGTGAGTCCGGTGACGGCTCGTGTGAAGATTCCGGCCCTGGTGCGGGGAGATGAACTGATCACCGAATCCGGACGGTTCGGTGAGTGCATTCGTCTTTGCCAGGAGATCGAATCGTCCCCGGTTGGCCTGGCTGCCGGAATGATGATCGGCAATCCCTTCACGGATGTGCCGGACCTGAGAACCAACAGTCTCGTCGTGACCGACGGTGACGCGGAAATGGCCGAAAAACTGGCCTCGCAACTGGCCGAGTTGTTCTGGCAGTATCACGAGGCGATGCAGGTCCCGCTGCTGTCGCTGGAGGAATCGGTCGAACAGGCCCTTGGTGCCGAGGGGACGGTAGTTCTGACCGATGCGGCCGACGCGACCAGTTCGGGAGCTTCTGGCGACAGCAATGCCATCGTGGCCGCATTACTGGAAGCCGGCTACGACGGGACGGTGCTGGCACCGATTGTCGATCCGCCGGCTGTCCGGGCCGCGCTGGCTGCCGGGATTGGCGGTGAGGTCGCGGTCACCCTGGGGGGGAGTCAGGATCCCGGTCGGTTCACGCCCCTGTCGCTCAACGGCAGGGTTCGCATGCTCTCGGATGGCAATATTCGGAGTGAAACGTTTGGCCAGCATTGGCGTGCCGGAGATACGGCTGTCATCGAGTCGGAGACCGTTACCTGGGTCGTCACCACACGGCCGGTCAGCCTGTTTGACCGATCATTGTTCTATGCCCATGGCTGTGATCCTCGGCGATTCGATGCCGTGGTTGTCAAATCCCCTCACTGTGAGCCCCACATGTTTGCGGAGTGGTGTGGCCTGCTGTTGAACGTGGATGCTCCCGGTGCGACCAGCGCCAACCTGAACAGTCTCGGCCACACCTTGACGCCGCGACCGATTTTTCCGCTGGACGACGACGTCCGATTTGAGCCTCGGACAGAGCTTTTTCGGTGAACCGAAACCTCTGCCTATGTAGTGTAATGGTGGATTGATGCTCAACAGGCTTGGTGGTGCCTGTGGTGAAGGTGTTGGAGAGTGCAGAATGGAAACACACGACCATGGCCCAAAACTGGATCCCGAGTGGAGGGGACATCTGCGGACCATGCAGATCATTGCCGTGGCGCTTGTGCTCGGGCCAGCGGTGTTTGCGGCGGTCGTCCTGGCGACTTTCCAGGGGGCCAGCGACTCACTGGAACTTCTGGGGAAGATCGGCCTGGGATTTGCGGCCGTCACGATTGTGATGAGTGTCATTGTTCCGGGGATGATCGGAACACTGAAAGAGACCAGTTCGACGCAGCAATTCCTGGGGGTTTACCAGACTCGCCTGATCATCAAGCTCGCGCTACTCGAAGGTGCCGCCTTCATCAACATCGTTGCGTTGCAGGCGGAGCAGAGTTGGTGGTCCCTGGGAACGGCCGGGTTCGTGGTGATCCTGATGATCGCCGGTTTCCCGACCCGGTCAAAGATCGAGTTCTGGATACAGGCCCAGAAGGAAATGTCCTCGCTGGGATGAGCAGAACAGGTTCATCGGCAGCGAAAGCCAAACAGCCTGCAGTCTTCTGCCAGATGGAATCTCAGTCGGATCGGCTGGCCAGCCAGTTGCTTCAGTTTCTGCCTGCGCCACCGCACTCGCCGATGTGGTGAGTCGCTCGAGATGGTCCGGCACGCGCCGACGTCAAAGCCCGGGATGACCTGCCCGGCCTCGTCAAGAACTTCGACCTTGAGGTGGCCATCGTCGGCGTCGACGTTGACCTCGAGTCGTTCACCCTGGAATTTCATCAAGCGGGTTGTCAGTGCACCTCGTGTGGTCTCGGGTTCGATCGAGACGATCCGGTCCAGCGGCAGCGTTGCCA
>PBOJ01000124.1 GCA_002724315.1 Planctomycetaceae bacterium
CAACGCGACTCGCTGATCGGTGGCGACGGTGACGACACGCTGGATGGTGGTGCGGGTATCGACTGGGTGGTCGGTCCCGGTGGTGTCGACTGGGTGCTTGCGGACACGGTTTTGACCGGGGCCGGGACCGACGTGTTGCTGTCGGTCGAACGCGGGGACCTGGCCGGAGACGAACAGGCGAACACGATCGATGCCAGCGGATTCTCCGGAAACGTCACGATTCGTGGCGGGGATGGCGACGACACCCTGGTTGGGGGCAGCGGGTTCGACATGCTCAACGGCCAGGGAGGCAACGACAGCCTTGTGGCCGGAGATGGTGACGACCGGCTTTACGGAGGCGGCGGCAACGACCGGCTCGAGGGCGGCGGCGGCGATGACCGAATCAAGGGCAACGGCGGCAACCTCGACACGCTGGTCGGCGGATTGGGTGACGACGAACTCATCGGAGGCGGTGGCACCGGTGACGTGGCGTGGGAAACCCTGGACGGCGACCTGGTGCTTGTCGACGGACAACTCAGCGGGGTCGGCACCGATACGTTGTCGACCGTCGAGACCGTGGAACTGGTTGGTGGAGCCGGCAACAACGTCCTGGATGCTTCAGGCTATTCGGGCGACGTGATCCTGCGAGGCGAGGGTGGCGACGACACCTTGCTGGCTGGTGCCGGGTCCGACCTGTTGGACGGTGGTGACGGAAACGACCAACTGGAGGCAGGTGCCGGAGCGGATGTTGTTCGGGGTGGCGATGGCACCGATTCCCTGGACGGTGGTGCCGGAAACGACCTGCTTCAGGGCCAGGGTGATGAAGATCGACTGGGCGGTGGATCCGGTGACGACACGCTTCAGGGCGGTGATGGTGATGATCTGCTGGCAGAGTCCGCCAACGTCGACTTTGTGCTGACGGTCGCCACGCTCACCGGACTGGGTAGCGACACGTTTTCGGAGATCGAAGGAGTCGAGTTGACCGGGGGTGACGATGGCAATGCGATCGACGCCACCTCGGCCGTGGTCCCGGTGACGCTGATCGGCGGTGCCGGTGCCGACCCCCTGCGTGGTGGAGCCGCCGCCGATGTGCTCAATGGTTCCGCCGGGAACGATTCGGCGGTTGGTGGAGACGGGGACGACACCCTGCTGGGCGGAATTGGAGACGACTCGCTGGCCGGCGAATTGGGTGATGACGTGTTGCTGGGACAGGGAGGAGACGACCTGATCGACGGCGGCGACGGAGACGACCGGGTCAGCGGGACCCGTGACACCGACTGGACGCTTTCGGACCTGTCCCTGGATGGAGACGGTTCGGATTCCCTGGTCTCGATCGAGAAGGCGTCGCTGAACGGTGGCGACGGTGACAACCTGATCGATGCCACCGAGTTCTCAGGTCCCACGACACTTTCCGGAGCCGCAGGCAACGACACGCTTCGCGGTGGATCGGGTGACGACGTGCTTGACGGTGGCCTTGGCAACGACCGGATGGCGGGTCACGACGGCAACGACCGGGTCAACGGTCGGGCCGGAAACGACGTGATCCTGGGCCAGGCGGGCAACGACAAGTTGCTGGGGGGTTCGGGCGCCGATTCGATTCTCGGTGGAGACGGTGACGACACCGTCAACGGGCATTCCGGAGTCGACCGGCTCTGCGGCGGCGACGGTGACAACAGGGTCGTGGGAACGGCGGCCGAAATCGACGACTGTTTCGGCGACTGTTTCGACGACATCTGCCTGGACGTGTGATCGCCGAACCCCGCGGCCGGGACTAGACCTGGTCGAGCAGATCCAGGATCGATCCGTCCAACTGGAAGGCGTTGTCGATCTCGCTGGCGAGATTCGATCCGTCCTGGTCCTGGCCCTCGTTGCCGTTGATGATGTCGGTCGATCCGTTGCCGTTGATGAAGTCATTGCCATCACCACCCACGGCGATGTCGGATCCTCCGCCACCCAGCAGCGTGTCGTGGCCGTCTCCGCCGACCAGCGTGTCGGCACCACCACCGGCGTTGATGCGGTCGTCGCCGTCGTGGCCACCCAGCAGGTCGTCACCGGAACCACCGGTGATCACGTCGTGGCCGTCACCGCCGTTGATGATGTCGTCGCCCTCGTTGCCGGCGAGGTTGTCGTCACCGTGTCGGCCGGCGATCACGTCGTTGCCGCCCTGTCCCGAGATGGTGTCGTTGTCGACGCCGCCGTCGAGCGTATCGTCGCCGATGCCACCCAGCAGCGAGTCCTGGCCGTCTCCACCCAGTGCCGAGTCGTCACCGGCGGATCCGTTGATCGCGTCATCGCCGTCGCCACCGACCAGGGTGTCGTCGCCGTCGTCACCGACCAGGCTGTCGTTGCCGTCTTCGCCCTGCAGCAGGTCGTCGCCGGCGCCGCCGGCGATGGTGTCGTTGTCGGCACCACCGTCGATCCGGTCGTCATCGTCGCCACCGCTCAGCGAGTCGTGGTTGGCTCCACCGTTGATTGTGTCGTCGCCGGCTCCGCCATCGACGGTGTCGTTGCCGTCGTTACCTCGCAGGACGTCGTCGCCGTCGCTGCCGGTGATCACGTCGTTGCCGTCACCGCCCTGGACGAGCAGTCGGACATCGCCGAGGTCGGCGCCGGAGGCGTCGATCGTGTCGCCGCCGTTCTCGCCGTTGACCGCCAGCAGGATTCCGCTGGCTCCGTTGACGTCCTCGATGGTGACGCGGTCGTTGCCGGGACCGGCGTTGATCGTCACCTGTGTGACGCTCGACGCGGCCGTCACCTGGTAGGTGTTGTCGCTGATGCGGACGTTGCCCGAGACACTTTCGCTGACCGTCAGCCGGTTGTTGGCGCTGTTGCCCTGAATGACCAGTTCGTCGAAGCCCTCGGTCCCCGAGAAGCTGTCGCTGCCGGCTCCGACCTGCCAGACCAGGGTGTCGTTGTCGTCGTCACCATCGACGGTGTCGACACCACCCTGTCCGTTGAGGAAGTCGTCGCCGGATCCACCGCCGAGTGTGTCACGGGATCCGCCACCAAAGAGCCGATCGTCGCCGCCACCGGCGTTCATCAGGTCACGGCCGCCGTTGCCGACCAACAGATCGTCACCGAGTGCCCCACGGATGACGTCGTTGCCCGAATTCCCGATCAGGGTGTCACCGATCAGGTCGGGTTCCTGTAGCGGAGTCGAAGGCGGCGGACCGGTGGGGGTGGTTGTCGGAGCCGTTCCGAAGAGGTTCAGCGACCAGTCGTCGAGTGTTCCGGTTTCTCCGGAAGCCAGGTCACGAACCGTCAGGGTCCAGTCACCCTGCGATGATTCGTCCCAGTGGCGGGTCGATGTGAAGATCCAGTTGGTGTAGTCGGATCCGGAGTCGCTGTTGCGGACCTCGGCGAGGATCGAGTCGGTGCCGCCGGGTGAGGTGAGCGTGATCTCGAGATTGCCCCGGTTGGCATGGGTGATGTTCACCACAGCCTCGACGTATTCGAGCGTAACGTCGTCGGGGATATTGACTGTCGAAACCAGGCCTGCTGTCGAATCGTCCGGGATGACGGAGCCGACGGTAACGAAACCGCTGGTGGCCGAAATCTCGGGCCCGACGTTGCTCCAGCCCTCGGCAGTCGCCACGGCTGTGGCCGCGTCGATGCGACCGAAACCGTATTCGTGGTTGATGTCGTGTCCAGCTGCGTTCTGGGACCAGTCGGCGTTGCCGGCATCGGTCATTGCTGCGGAATTGACCAGGATGTGATTGACATCTCGGTAGGTCAACGTGGGGTTGGCTTCCAGGACCAGGGCCAGCACGCCGGATACCAGCGGAGTGGCCGAGGAGGGGCCGCCGAAGCTGTCGGTGTAATCGTTGGAGACGTTTCCGCCGCCGACCAGATCCGTGGTTGTGATGCCAGCTCCCGGGGCTCCGTTGGAGGGAGCGACGACCATCAACGCTGCGCCCGGATCGCTGTAATTGGATCGGACACCGTTGTGATCGATGGCCCCCACGGCGACCGTGTACCGCGAGTTGGCGTAACCGTCGTAATTGACGTTGTCGCTTGTCAGGTCGCCGCCGTTTCCACCAGCCCAGGTGTAGATCACGCCCAGGCCGCCGCGACCATTGGTGGCGCCGTTGCGGAGTGCCGCTGCGGTGAGTGTTCCGGGGCCGGCAATGGTCCCGCTGTCCGGGGGGCCCCAACTGTTGTTGTAGATGTCGATTTGCTGATTCTGGAACTGCAACGCGTTGGCTTCGAGTTGGTCTGTCAACGGACCGTCGATCAACCTGAGACCGGACAGCGTTGCCGCGGGAGCGGCGCCCGCGATGCCGACGGTGTTGAATCCGACTCCGGCTGCAACACCACCGACGCTGGTTCCGTGACTGGCATTGCCGACCGGTGTCGGATCGTTGTCATCGTCGTTGAAGTCGTAGCTGAGACTGGCGTCATAATTGGCATTGAGGTCGGGGTGAGAGTGCTGGAACCCGTCATCGACGATGCCGATGACCACTCCGGTTCCACGGTAGTCGTCCCAGACATTTTCGACGTTGGCGTCGACCCCGGCCGTGCCACCTGTCTGAGCCGTATTGCTGAGGTGCCACTGGTTGGCGTAAAGCGGGTCATCGGGCACTGCCCGGGTGACCATGACGTGAGTTTCAAGCGGGTAATAGTTCGTGACATTCTCGAATGTCTCGAGCATCGCGATCAGTTCTTCGGGTTCCTGGCCATCTGCCAGTGTCAGCGTGAACGTGTTCTCGATCACACCGGTCGCCTGGGGATCGATTCCCATCATTGTGCCGAGCATCCCTGCGTCGGTGCCGGGAGCCAACTCGATGACGAAGCTTCTCGCGTCGGTTTCCGATGACCAGTCCTGGGGCCAGTAGGTGATTGCCTGGGCCTGGTCGTCATCGGTGATCGTGGCGGTGCCCACCGCATCACCGACGGCCGCGTTGACGGCGTTGAACAGGAAGAGATCGAAAGTCTCGTCGCCCTCGACGACGTCGTCGCCGAGCACGCTGACTTCGATCGTCCGCTGGGTGGCCCCGGCCGAGAAGGTCAGGATTCCGCTTTCGGTGACGTAGTCCGAACCGGCCACGGCGGTGCCGTCGGAGGTCGTGTAGTCCAGGGTGATGACCTTGTTGGACGGCTGGGTGAGCGTGACGTTGAACGTGGCGGTCGACTGGACGGGGACTCCGTTAAGAGTCACCTCGACGTTGTCGATTCCCCAAGATTCGTTCGCTCCACCTTCCCACCCACCTTCGGTGTACCATTCGATGGTCAATGTCGATGCGGTGTGGGGAATGGCGTCGAAGGCCGGGTCCAGACCCATGTTGTAGCCACTGTCGTTTTGCTCGAGTGCCGCTGACGGGCCGGGGAAGCCGAGATCGTCCAGCGGGGGAGTGGTCAGCGCGACTCCGGTCGGCGGCTGATAGCCCTGATCGGTGCCGTCGTAGTTGCGGAAGTTGTCGTTGAAGATCTGAGTCCCGTCGACTGTGACGACAAGGTTGTCCGGTCCGTAGACACTGGAATCGTCCGAGCTCTCCCACGAGTTGATGATCGCCAGCAGGAAGTCGACGTCGACACTCTGGTGAGAGGGCAGGTCAGTCAGGGTCAGGCGCGTTGGCGTCTGTCCGGTGGACGGATCGAGCGAGCAGCAGCCGCTGTCGTTCTGCAGGAACTGTCCGGCGAAGACGTTCGAGTTGGTGCCCAGTCCAGCGAAACCCTCGACTGCGGTCGTCGAGGTGAACCCGGTGAATTCGTCGGGAACTCCGCTCTCGAAGTCGGTACTGAAGACCGACAGCGACGCGGTATTGCCCTCGGATGTCACGATGGGGTCGTCGACCAGGACCAGGGTCAACTGGGGCAGGAAACTGTCGATCACGTCGTCGCCCGATCCGCCCTCGAGCCGGTCGGCACCGCCGCCTCCGTAGATCGTGTCGTTGCCGCCCTGGCCGCGGACGATGTCGTTGCCGTCGCTGGTGATGTTGGGGTTGGAACGGTCGCCGTAGAGCAGGTCGTGCCCTCCACCGCCGAAGACGCTGTCGTTGCCGAAGTGACCCTCGAGGAAGTCGTTGCCTCCCGAGCCGCTGAGCCGGTCGTCGCCGTTGTTGCCGACCAGGGTGTCGAGCCCGGCACCACCGATCAGGCTGTCGTTGCCGTTGCCGCCGTAGATCACGTCGCTGGCGCCCTGGCCGTTGAGGACGTCATCTCCGTCATCACCCTCGATCCGGTCGGCTGCTCCGCCACCCCGGACCGAGTCGTTGCCGCTGCCACCGCGGATCGTGTCGGCACCGGATTCGCCGTTGAGCGTGTCGTTGCCGTCGTTGCCCTGGATCACGTCGGAGTGGTCGCCGCCGGAGACCACGTCGTCGCCGTCACCGCCGTTGAGCGTGTCGGCTCCGTCGCCGCCGTCGATCACGTCGTCACCGGCCAGACCGACGACAAAATCGTCGCCATCGTTTCCGGAGATCTCGTCATCTCCATCCTGGCCGTAGATGGAATCGTTGCCGTCGTCACCGGTGATGACGTCGTCGCCCTCACGGCCGTCGATGAAGTCATCGCCGTCTCCGCCGGAGATCACGTCTCCGAATCCTGACGAACCGTAGATGACGTCATCGCCGTTGTTTCCCTCGATAGTGATCGACATCGGGTCGCCGGTCACCGGATCGGTGTAACTGAATGCCGATGTGGAAATCGCCCGAAGGTCGAGGCGGTTGCCCAAATCTCCACCCTCGACAACGATGGCCCGAACATCAGATGCCGCAATCGAGGGCACGCTGTTATCGACCACGCCGTTGACCTTGACCACCACCTGTTGGGCAGCGTCGGATTCGACGGTGATGCTGTCGTTAGAATCCGAGACGATCGAGAGTTCGCCGTCGAGCCACAGCGAAGTGACCGACAACAAGGTCCGGTCCTCCAACTGCTCGGTGATAGCCGCTCGCGGGGCCGGGCGACGAACCAATTGGCGGCCGTGGCGACGGTGTTTCAGTGATCCCAATCGGACTCTCACCGAGTCCAGCCATGATGAAAGATGCACGCTTCCAGCTCCTGGTGAAGACAGCCAGTACGACCCGAAGGGGCCGCACAATCGTCCTTGTGGTCTTCATCAGCACGACCGGCTTCCGAGATTCAGCACAATCGGCCCAAACGGTGCTGCCGAATGCCGTTGGTCTGGAATGACCGGTAAGGTTTGACTGACCGGAACTCGGAGTGGCAGGGCAGGCAATCTGGGAGGAGTTTGTGGGTGTGACGGTCGAGTGCCGTCCAGTTCTTCCCAGGCGGCGATCCGGAACCGGAAGGTCTGCAAGTGATTTCGGCGCAAAAAAAAACGGGTCAAACACCGAATTTGTCGGTGTTTGACCCGCAGTGTCGCCCTGTGACCTACACCAGGATCTCTTTGACCACATCGCCGTAGACGTCGGTCAGCCGGAAATCTCGACCGGCGTAGCGGTAGGTCAGCTTCTTGTGGTCCAGGCCCAGCAGGTGGAGCATGGTGGCGTGCAGGTCGTGGAAATGGACCTTGCCGCTGACGGCTTCCATCCCGTACTGGTCGGTCTTCCCGTGGGCGATGCCGCCCTTCACGCCGCCTCCGGCCATCCAGAACGTGAACCCGGTCGAGTTGTGGTCACGTCCGTCGGCCTTCTTGATGTGCGGCGTGCGTCCGAATTCTCCGCCCCAGACCACCAGCGTGTCCTTGAGCATGTCTCGCTGTTTGAGGTCAGCAAGCAGGGCGGCGATCGGCTGATCGACGGCCCGGCAGTTGGCGGTCAACCGCTTCTGCAGGCCACCGTGCTGGTCCCAGTTGGCGTGGGACAGCTCGATAAAGCGGACCCCGGCCTCGGCCAGCCGCCGGGCCAGCAGGCACTGGCGACCGAAGTTGTCGGTTGGCCCGGCGTCGACGCCGTAGGCCTGCTGGGTCTTGGCGGTTTCCTGGGAAAGGCTGAGTACCTTGGGCAGTTCCGACTGCATGCGGAAGGCCAGCTCGTACGACTCGATCACGCTCTCCAGTTGCTCGTCGGACTGCCGTTTTTCGATCAGTCCACGGTTGAGCGACTGCACGAAATCGATCTGCCGACGTTGGGCCGACCGGTCGAGCCGCGGGTTCCTGAGGTTGCCGATGGTGGCGGTTTTCAGCGACTGGCCGAGTTGGCCGATGCGGGTGCCCTGGTAGACGGCCGGCAGGAACGAACTGCCGTAGTTCTGGGCACCGCCGACGCGGCTGGGCGGGTTGAGCGTGATGAAGCCGGGCAGATTGGCGTTCTCGGTTCCCAGGCCATACAGCACCCAGGCACCCATCGAGGGGCGGACGAACTGGAAGCTGCCGGTGTGCAACTGCACGAAGCACTCGGGGTGGCTGGGCACGTCGGCGTGCATGCCGTTGAGAACACAGAGGTCATCGGCGTGGCCGGCGACATTGGGAAACAGCTCCGAAATCCACTGCCCGCTCTGGCCGTATTGCTTGAAGGCCCAGGGCGATTCCATCAGCTTGCGGTTCTTCTTGCCGGGAGCCGGTTTGCCGTTGTCGACGGCCAGTTGCGGCTTGTGGTCGAAGGTGTCGACGTGGGACGGACCGCCTCGCATGCACAGGAAAATCACCCGCTTGGCCCTGGGGGCGAAGTGGGGTTTGAGCGGTGCCAGGGCGTCCTGTCGCTTGGTGTCGGCCGCGGCCGCCTCGGCAGCCAGACCGGCCAGGGCGGCGTAACCGAAGCCGCAGGAAAGTCCCTTGAGCAGGTCGCGGCGCGTGGGGGTCGAGAACATCATGATTCGATTCCGTCTGGTGATTTCTTGCTTGTTGTGTCGTGGATTACTGGAGGTATCGGAACTCGGCACAGGCCATCAGGGACTGGCAGAGTCCGGACCACGCCCGGAGTTGTTTGCCGTCGTCGTCGCTGGGCAGGCTGGCAATCGTGTCGCGGATCAGTCCCGTAGCAGCGGCAATTTCGGCGTCGGAGGGGATTCGTCCCAGTGCCAGGCGGTAGGCCTGTCGCACACGGGCGGGGTCATCGGCGGCGGCCAGGATTCGCCTGGCCATGTGGTCGGATTGCTCGATCACGAAGCTGCTGTTGAGCAGGAACAGCGCCTGGGCCGGCACGGTGGTCACCTCGCGGCGGCCGACGATGATCGAGGGTTCGGCAAAGTCGAACAGCCGCAGCATCTCGGGCAGACGGTTGCGGACGATCGGCAGGTAGACGCTGCGATGCCGGTTCGATTCGTTGATCCGGCGAGTGAGATTGGCGTTGCGACCGACGTTGGCGTCGCCGATTTCCGAGATGATCGACTGCTTGCGGGGCGTGGGATCGAGCTGACCGCTGGCGGTCAGGATCGCGTCGCGAATCGATTCGGCGTCGAGCCGACGGTGGTTCATGCGCCAGAACAGCGTGTTGTCGGGGTCGCGAGCGGTGCCGGCGGTGTTCGGGGAACTCGAGAGCCGGTAGGCGTGGCTGAGCACGATGCTGCGGACCAGCGACTTGACCGACCAGTTGTCCTGCCGGAACTTCAACGCCAGGTGGTCGAGCAGTTCGGGGTGCGACGGCCGTTGTCCCATCGCCCCGAAGTTGTCCGGAGTTGTGACCAGGCCGCGGCCGGTCAGGTGGGACCACACCCGGTTGGCCATCACCCGGGCGGTGAGCGGATTGTCGGCATGCGTGAGCCAGTTGGCCAATTCGAGCCGCCCACTCTGCCTGGCGTTGATCTTGTCGCTCCCGTCGAGCTTCACCACCTGCAGGAAACCGCGAGTGACGCTGTCGCCCAGCGTGCGGATGTTGCCGCGGATGTGCACCCGGCAATCGGCCGGTGAGCCCTCGCGGACCCCCATGGCAACCGGGCCGCTGGGTTTCTTGGCCCCGCCGCCCTTTTTCTTCTTCTTTTTCCCACCGCCTCCGCCGCGGAGTTGCTGGATCTGATTGTTGAGCTTTCTGAGACGAGTCCGGATGGGCTTCAGGGCTCGGTTGGTCTGCTTCTTGTTCTTCTTCACCTTGTCGCTGAGCTTGGCACGTGCCTCGTTGAGTTCCTGTTTCACCTTCTTCTGCTGGGCCACCAACTGCTTGAGCCGCTTGGAGTTGCCGGGCTTCCTGGCCGTCTTTTTGGCCGGAACATCGGCTTTTTTGGCGACCGGCTTCTTGGTCGGAGCGGGCTTGGCGGCGGTACCGATCGGTTCGAGCGAGGCGAGCTTGCCGGCCTGCCGGTTGCCCTGTCCTCCGGAGGTGCCGTAGAGGGTTTCGGTGCTGCGGAAGATCCCGGCCAAGGCGTAGTAGTCTTCGGTCGGGAACGGGTCGAACTTGTGGTCGTGACACCGTGCACAACTGACCGTCAGCCCCATCACAGCCCGGGTGGTGATGTCGATCTGTTCGTCGACGATATCCATCTGGAAAATCGCCTTGTTGCGTTCGTTGAGCGACTTGGGTCCCATCGCCAGAAAGGCGGTGGCGATTTTCAGCCGGTTGCGTTCTGCGGGTGTCTTGGCCGGAAGCAGGTCCCCGGCGACCTGTTCGCGGATGAAGCGGTTGTACGGCACGTCGCGATTGAACGTGTCGATGACATAGTCGCGGTACCGCCAGGCGTGTGGGAACGTGTAGTTGCGTTCCATGCCGGTTGATTCGGCGAACCGGACGACGTCGAGCCAGTGTCGGCCCCAGCGTTCGCCGAAGTGAGGCGACTTGAGCAGGCGGTCGACGAGTGCCTCGAGTGCGTTGGGTCGCTTGTCAGCCAGGAAGGCCTCGAGCTGTTTGGGCGTGGGGGGCAGTCCGACCAGGTCGAAGTGGAGTCGGCGGGCGAGGGTGGCCTTGTCGGCATCTTCGGCTGGCTCGAGGCCCGCGGCTTCGATACGCGAGAGGATAAAGTGATCGATCGGCCCCTGTGGCCAGCGACGGTTCTTGACCACGGGCAGAGGCGATTCGGTCGGGGGCTGAAACGCCCAGAATCGTCGTCCTTCCTCGATGTTGATCTCACGGCGGATCAACGATGCGGTTTCTCCTTTGCGGGGATCGGGAGCACCCATCTTGACCCAGCGGACCAGGTCGGCGATCTGCTGGTCGGAGAGTTTTTCCTTGGGGGGCATCTCCAGTCCGTCGTACTTGACTGCCTCGATCAGCAGGCTCTCGCCCGGCTTGCCCGGTACCAATGCCGGTCCGCTTTCTCCTCCCTTGGACCAGCCCTGACGACTGTCGAGCAGCAGTTCGCCCTTGATCGACTTGGCCTTGGCCGAGTGGCAGCCGTAGCACTTGGAGACCAGCAGTGGCCGGATCTTCTTTTCGAAGAACGTCAGTTGCTCGGCCGTCGGCTTCGGGGTCGTCTTGTCTGCCGGCTTGTCGGCCGCCTGGAGCGGTGGGAGCGGTGGGAGCAGGAAGAGACCGGCGGCGAACAGTGCGAGGAGTCGTGTCATCGTGGGGACCCTTCGGGGTCACGGGTGTGGTAGGGGTTTCCGGACCTGTTTCTGATGCGCCGCCGACGGAGGTTATTTGCCCGTCGGCAGGGCGAAAACGGACCCGATCGACTCATGATAAGGTATCGGTGATCGATTCTGGTATCATGCTTCGGCCTTCCGGGATTCGGCGGGTCTAGAGAGGGAATGGGATGAGCGAATCGGAGCACCCCCGAGACGAGGCGGGGAAATTCACGAACTCTCAGTCCCCGGCTGAGACGGAGTGTGAGCCGTCTGTCGAGAACCCCTACGCGAGATCGGCGGATTCGTTCCAGGAGCCGCCCAGGACGTTCCTCGCCATGCTCAAGCACCTCGGTCCCGGGATGATCCTGGTCGGATCGATCGTGGGGTCCGGCGAGTTGATCATGACGACCAAGCTGGGAGCCGAGGTCGGTTACCTGCTGTTGTGGTTCATCCTCGCCTCGTGTTTCCTCAAGGTCGTCGTGCAGGCCGAACTGGTCCGTTACACGATTTCCAGTGGGAAGACCTTCCTGGAGGTCTACAACGGCCTGCCGGGGCCGGGACTTCAGCGTCCGAACTGGTTAACGATTCGCTGGCTGGCGACGGTACTGGTCGGGTTCGTCGCCGGCGTGGCCTTGTACACGTACGTGGATCCGAAGAACGTCGTCGTCGTCGCCCTCAGTGTCCTGGGGCTGGAACCGGAGGTCTGGATTCCGGCCTTGGTGTTCGGGTTTCTGGTGGTTGCCGCCGTCGTGATTGGCCGACAATCAGCCGTTGAGGATTCCTCGGCCGAGCGACCCCGGATCAACTGGTTCATGGGGGTTTACCTGGTCAGCGTGCTGTTGATGTACATCAACGGCGGAGCGATCGTTGGTGGTGCGGGGCAGGCCGTCGAGTTGGCCCTGCCGGGCAAGCTGGGCGACAACGGCTCGGTGATCTGGACCCTTGTCGTGGCGATCGGTGCCGCCGCCATTTTGCTCTCCGGCGGCTACAACGTGCTCGAACGCGTTTCGATCGGCCTGGTGTTCACCTTCACGCTGATCACGATCGCCTGCACGGTCCTGCTGCAGTGGACCGGTTACGCGGTGACCTGGGACGACATTCGCAGTGGACTGGAATTCCGGATCTTCCCCGGCAACCTGATGGCCGGCCTGGCCGCTTCGACCATCGTGATGACCGCCCTGGCCGCCTACGCGGGCACGGGGATCGGTCACTACGAGATGATCACCTACACCTACTGGTGCGTTGAGAAGGGCTACGCCCGGAATGCCGGTGAGAGCGTTCCGGGAGATGAGTGGCCGAGGCGGGCACGCGGCTGGGTCAAGGTGATGTACACCGACGTGTTCCTGACAATGATCGTCTACACCGTCAGCACGCTCTGCTTCTACTTCCTCGGCGCGGCGATTCTCAACGAGAAACAGATCGATCCGGATGCCAAGCAGACGCTGACGACGCTGCAGGAGATGTACACCTCGGTGATCAACGAATTCTCCACCGGAGCCCTGGCCAGTTGGGCGGCCACCGGTTTCATCGTCGGTGCTTTCTTCGTGCTGTTCTCGACCGTGCTGGCCGGAGCGGCCGGTGGGGCGAGGCTCCTGACCGACGCGTTTTGCGTGATGCGGCTCATCGATCCGGCCGACTATCCGGCCAGGCAGAAGTCGATCCGCATCCTGATCTGCGTGTCGCTGGTCACCGGTACCGCGATGTACTCGATGTTCACCAACCCGCCGCTGATGCTGATGATCGCCAGCCTGGTTTCGGTCGTCTTTTATCCCGCCCTGGCACTGGGGACGATCTGGCTGAGACACCGACGGGTTGATGAGCGGATTCGCCCATCAAAACCGACAACGATCTTCCTGTGGATCTGCGGCCTGGCCCTGGCGGTGATTTCTCCCATGGTCGTGCTGTACGCCCTGGCCCTGAAAAACGGCTGGTTGCCGTCGCCGGTCTAAGCGTTTGACGGGCCTGTTTCTCCCGAAAAACTCGAGCCAGGCGGGCAGTTGGATCGATATCTGTTGATAGGATGGTTTCTCGGGATATAATCGGAGAGCGGCATTCCGTCGTTTGCCGTCGCAAGAACAAATAGCTGGGAGACAACCGAATGCTCTCGATCCAGGGTGGTTCCGGACATCGTTTCTGTGACGGCGTTTCGCGTCGTTCGTTCCTCCAGATTGGCGGGTTGGGCCTGGGCGGTCTGACGATGGCCGAGCTGATGAAGGCTCAGTCACAGGCGACCAACGGAGCCCAGGGCGACACGAAGAACAAGGCGGTCATCATGATCTTCCTGGCCGGGGGCGTGTCCCACCAGGACTTCGTCGACCTGAAGCCCGATGCCCCCAAGGCGGTCCGGGGAGAATTCAACCCGATCGCGACCAACGTACCGGGCATCGAGATCTGCGAGTTGGCTCCGCGGATGGCCAAGATGGCCGACAAGTTCGCCATCATCCGTTCGATCGCCGATTCCGATGGTGCTCACGCGGCGACCCATTGCTGGAGCGGTGTGCGACGCGGTGACCAGGCCCGGATGCAGCAGCCGTCGATCGGCTCGTTCCTGGCCAAGGAACTTGGCAGCCGTGACTCGACGGTGCCGGCCTACATGGGTTTGACCAAGACTTGCGGCCACAAGCCGTGGTGTGATGTCGGCTTCCCCGGCAAGCTGGGGCGGGCCTACGCTCCGGTCAAACCCGATGGCGATGACATCAAGGCCATGGCGCTGAAGGGCATCACGCTCGACCAGCTCAACAATCGCAAGAAGCTGCTCTCGGCTTTTGACGGTTTCCGCCGTTCGGCCGACAACGCCGTATTCCGCGGTGCCGATGCGATCTACGAGCAGGCTTTCGACGTGTTGACCTCCAGCAAGTTGCTCAACGCCCTGGACGTCTCGAAGGAAGACCCGAAGATCCGTGAACGTTACGGCAAGGGTTCGCCCAAGAACGTCAGCGATGGTCCTCCGGTCTGGAATGAGCAGGTGTTGATCTGCCGTCGTCTGATCGAGGCCGGTGTGCGATGTGTCACGCTGGGCTTTGGCCGCTGGGATTACCACGGCAACAACTTCGGCCAGATGAAGGCGAGGCTGCCGCTGGTCGACCAGGTGCTCAGTGCCCTGGTCACCGACCTCCACGAGCGGGGCATGGACAAGGACGTGACCGTGCTGGTCTGCAGCGAGTTTGGCCGGACGCCCAAGATCAACAAGAACGCCGGACGGGATCACTGGCCACCGGCCAGTTGTGCTGTGATGGCCGGTGGCGGTCTGCGGACCGGTCAGGTGATCGGGTCGACGACCAAGGATGCCGGGCATCCCGACCAGCGGCCGGTGAAGTACCAGGAGATCCTGGCCACCATCTATCACAACATGGGAATCAACCCGAAGGGCTTCATCCGCGACGACGCCGATCGGCCCATCAAGTTGCTCAACCAGAACCCCAACCCGCTGCACGAACTCGTCTAGCGGGACGGGACAGGTCGATGACCACCGGGAGCCGGTTTCTTCACGAGGCCGGCTCCCGTGCGTTTAACCCGACACCGCGTCAAGCAATCCGCGGATGTAACCGACCGTCCAGGCCCGTCCGCGGTGGTTCCAGCCCTCGTCGCCTTCCATCTGCGGCACGTGGTCGGGAATCAGGAAGCCGCGGAAGCCGACATCCTTCAGAGTACGAATGGTTTCGACCGGGTCGCAGTTCCCGTCGCCCAGGAAGCACTCGGTGAAATCGTCGATCCCGCCCTGCACGTCTCGGAAATGGACGTAGAAGATCCGGTCCCGGCTGCCGAAGTGCCGGATCGCGTCCAGTACACCCTCACCGGCTTTCATCTCCGACCAGCATCCGTGGCAAAAGTTCAGCCCGTGCATGGGTGAGTCAAACGTCTCGAGCGCCTTGCGGAAGCAGTCGAAACCGTGGAACAGTCGCGGGACACGACCCAGCGCGGCGTCCACCGGGGGGTCGTCGGGATGCAGGGCCAAACGGACCCCGGCCGTCTCGCACGCCGGCAGGATTCTTTCGAGATACCAGCAGTAGTTCTCCCACATCTCCTCGACGGTGTAGTCGCGGTCGGGGTGGGCCGTGGAGTTCTTGTGCTGGAAACGGTCGTCATCTGTGGATGTGGCCAACTGGTGGTCGTAACGGGTTGCCAGGGCACCACCGCGGACCGGTTGGGTCTTGCTGGTTCGCCAGACGCCGGTTGGCATGAAGTGGTAACCGAGGATGGGGATTCCCGCTCGTCCCATGTTGGTGACGGTGGCGACCATGTGGTCGAGCTGCTCGTCCCGGCCGGGCAGCCCCAGCATGATCTTGTCGTAGAACGTGACGGGAACGTTTTCGAGGGACATCAGGCGGAGTCCCGCGGCGTTGACCCGTTCCCTCAGGGCAGCCAGGTCCTCGAATTCCCAGCGACTGTCACCGGGAAGCTGTGCCGTGTTCATCTGGATGTCGTCGACACCGCACTGCTTGATGTAGGCCAGCAGGGAGTCGGAGGTGAGCTGGAACTGTCCGAGTCCGACCCGGATGGGAAGTTCGTCGAGTTGCGTTGCGGGGATCATCGGGGGGGACCGTGAGGGTGGGATTGGGTTCAACGGGGGTGGGGACTGGGTGCCATTGTGGCACATTGACGTTGGATGGGGCGAGGCATACAGTTGATTCGCTCGAATCGTGCGCGTGGGAGACGGCGATCAGAATGCTGGCCAAGCGGATCATTCCCTGCCTGGACGTGCACGCCGGCCGAGTGGTCAAGGGCGTGAACTTCGTCAATCTTCGCGATGCCGGCGATCCGGTGGATATCGCGGCCGGATACGAGGAGGCGGGAGCCGACGAACTGGTGTTCCTGGACATCACGGCCAGCCACGAAGGTCGGGAAATCATGCTCGACGTGGTCCGGCGGACCAGCGAGGTGATTTTCATGCCGCTGACAGTCGGCGGTGGCATTCGCACCCTGGACGACATTCGCTGCCTGCTCGAAGCCGGTTGCGACAAGGTTTCGATCAATTCTTCGGCGGTCAGTGATCCGGACCTGGTCCGCGAAGCGGCGTTGCGATTTGGCAGCCAGTGTATCGTGGTCAACATCGATCCCAAGCGGGTCGATCGCCAGGGAGAGGAGTTCTGGGAGGTGCACGTCAACGGCGGACGGGTGCCGACGGGGCTCGAGGCGGTCGAGTGGGCGGTCGAGGCCGAACGGCTGGGCGCTGGGGAGATTGTGCTGACATCGATGGATGCCGACGGCACTCAGAATGGGTATGATATTCCCATGACGCGGGCCGTTTCGGCGGCCGTCAAGATTCCGGTTGTCGCCAGTGGTGGAGCCGGTTCGCCCCAACACCTGTGTGAAGTCGTCACCACCGGTGGTGCCAGTGCCGCCCTGGCGGCGAGCATCTTTCATTACGGAACCTACACGATTGCCGAGACCAAGAGGTTTCTTGCTGACCGAGGTGTCGTGGTGAGAACCGACGGGCTGGCAGCCTGAACGCCCAGGTGGCCCCCGCAGAGTCCAGAGGGAGTCCAGATCAACATGGCTACAGAACTCGATGCCCCCCCCAAGTCAGTCGCCGATGGTGGCGAGTTGGAAGTCGACAAGATCTTCCGGCAGTTGATCAAGCACGAGGGGTCGGACCTTCACATGCAGGTTGGCAAGGCGCCGATCCTGAGAGTCAAGGGGACGCTCCGGGAACTGCAGATGGAGCCGATCGACCGTGAGCACATGCAGCAGCTTTTCGGTCCGATGATGGATGCGCGGAGTCGCAAGATCTTTGATGAGAATGGCGGGACCGACTTCGCCCATGTCGTCGAATACGAGGGCGAGACCTGGCGATTCCGTGTGAACCTTTTCATCCAGTTGGGCAACTGGGGCATGGTCGCCCGGAAGGTCGAGCGGTGGATCCCGGACTTCAAAGGCCTGTATTTGCCGCCGGCGATGGAAGAACTCTGCAAGTTTGACCAGGGCATGATCCTGCTGGCCGGTGTGACCGGCAGCGGCAAAAGTACGACGATCGCCTCCATGCTCAACTGGATCAACGCCAACTATCGGAAACACGTGCTGACGATCGAGGACCCGATCGAATTCGTCTACACGCCGGACAAGTGCCTGATCAATCAGCGGGAAGTCGGCCTGGATGTCAAGGATTTTGAGGTCGCCCTGAAACACGCGGTTCGCCAGGATCCCGACGTGATGCTGGTGGGCGAGATGCGTGACGCCGAGACCTTCGAGACGGCGATGCATGCGGCCGAGACCGGTCACCTGGTTTTCGGCACGATCCACGCGTCGACTGCTCCGAGTTGCATCGGCCGAATCCTGGACCTGTTTCCACAGGACATGCACCGGGCATTGCGAAGCAGCATGGCGTTCAACATGAAGGGCATCATCGCCCAGAAGCTTGTGCCGACGGTCAGAGAGGATCCCAAGCGGGTCCCGATCGTTGAGATCATGAAGTTCAATCCCACAGTCCGAAAACTGATTCTCGAGGAGGACGATGGGAAACTGGTCGATGCGATCCGTATCGGCAAGGATGAGGGCATGCAGTTGTTCAACGAGAGCCTGTACAACTTCATCGAAGAGGAATTCATCAGCCGTGCCGCGGCATTCGAGGTGTCCGGATCGGTCGAGGAACTGAAGATGATGCTCAAGGGCATCGACGTGAAGGCGGCGGCCATTCTGTAGCGGGAATGAAACGGGGCGCGACGGATGAGGGGGCCGCGGGAGACTCTGGTGTGAACGGTCCACGGTTCTTGGTTGCGTTGAGCCTGTTGGGGGCCATCCTGCTGTCCTGGGGCCCCGTCGGTTCATCGATCGCGAGTGCCCAGTCGTCGGCGCAGACCAACAGCCCGACCGAGGGCTCCGGCGAGTCGCAGAAGGTCGCCGTGCCCATCTCGGGAAGGGGGCTGCCGGAGTTTCCCGAAGCGTTTTCGCGGGGCATCGTTCTGCCGCATCCTCGTTCGGCGATTCACCAGGGCGGCGGCAACTACCTGAATCCTCTGCTCTACATCCCGCTGCTGGGTCTGTTCCTGTTGTGGACATGGACCTGCCACTGGGTCGATGACGACAGCAAGGCGCTGAAGGTCCGCAACGGGTTCTGGACGGCGCTGGTGATTCCCAGCGGCTGGATCGGGTTCCTCTGCGCGCTGTGTGTTCCCAGGTTGCTTGGTTTTCCGGTGCTGTTGCTGGCTTACGTGATTCCGAACTGGCTCTACGTTGTCGAACGCAACGCCAAGGTGCCCGACTCGGCCAAGGTGATGACCCCCGCCCATTTCCGACGGATTCTCAGACGGCTTGGTCTGCCCGTGGGGGGAGGGCGAACCGCCGAAGTGTCCTCGGGACCCGATATCCAGTTCATCGGCAAGTCCGACGGGCGAGGCGGTGACGATGGCCGCAGCCGTCAGGTCGAAAATTCCCGAGGCTACATGGCGGCCAAGGAACTGGTCTACGATGCCATCGTTCGCCGCGCGACGGACATTCACCTGGAGCCGAAGACCGAGGAGGTTGCGGTCCGGATGCGGATCGACGGAGTGCTCTATGCGATGGAGCCGTTCGATATCTCTGTCGGCAACGCCGTGGTCAATGTCTGCAAGGTGCTGGGGGCGATGGACATCACCGAGAAGCGGCGGTCACTGGACGGCAGCTTCCAGGCGGTCACAGAAGGCCGTCGGATCGACTTCCGCGTCGCCACCCAGGGGACCAACTACGGCGAGAAGTTGAGCCTGCGGATTCTCGACCAGTCCAACTCGGTCAGCACCCTCGATGACCTTGGCCTCCGCAAGCAGATGACCGACGGACTGGGCGACGTGATCCACCAGCCGCACGGCCTGCTGTTGGTCTGTGGACCGACCGGGGCCGGCAAGTCGACGACGTTGTATGCCGCGCTCAACGAGATCGACACGTTTCAACGCAACGTGATCACGATCGAGGATCCGGTCGAGTACCGCATCGACAATGTCAACCAGATCGAGATCAACTCTCGGGCCGGAAACTCGTTCGCCTCGAGTCTCCGCAGCGTGTTGAGGCAGGATCCCGACGTGGTGATGATCGGAGAAATCCGGGACGTCGAGACGGCCAACATCGCCTGCCAGGCGGCCAACACGGGACACATGGTGTTTTCGACAGTCCACGCCAATGACACAATCACGGCTCTGTACCGCATCATCGATCTCGAGGTCGAGCCCTTCATGCTGGCCAGTTCGCTCTCGGGAATCCTCGCACAGCGACTCGTTCGGCGTCTGTGCTCCAAGTGCAAGGAACCGTACAAGCCCAAGCCCGAGTTTCTCCGGCAGGCGAACTTGCCGGCTGAGCGGATCAGCAAGTTCTACCGTCCGCCGAAGAATCCCGAGACCGAGTGTCCGGCGTGCGGCGGTTTGGGTTACCGCGGCCGAATCGGTGTTTTTGAACTGCTTCCGGTCAACGACCGGATGAGAGACATGATCCGAGATCAGTCGGCGATGACGGCCATCCGGGCCGAGGCTCGCAAAGGTGGCATGTTGTACATGAAAGAGGAGGGGCTGAGACTGGTTGTCCGCGGCGTCACCTCAGTCGATGAACTGTTGCGAGTCGTCAAGTAGAGCGGCGGAAAAAAGATATGGGCGGAATCGATATCTTGTTGTTGATCATCCTTGGACTGGTCACTTGGAGCGTGGCCAGCGAGGGGATCTGGGGAGCGTCACTGACGAGCCTGATCGTGATTTTCAGCGGGCTGCTGGCGATGAACTTCTTCGAGCCCGTGGCCGGAATGCTCGAGGGGTTTGGGAGCAGCCTTTGGTGGCGAAGCCACTGTGATATTCTCGCGCTACTGGGACTGTTTGCCGGACTCGTGTTGGGTCTTCGAACCCTCACCGATCGCATCTCGCCCCGTTTCATCACCTCCGATCGCCTCGCCTATGAACTCGGACGCTGGGGCGGCGGCCTCCTGGCCGGATATGTCACGATGGCATTCCTGTTGACTGCTTTGCACACCGGACCATTCCCGAGAAACTTCTGGGGGTTCACACCCGAGCGGAGAAACCTGCTGAACATCGTGGCACCCGATCGGCAGTGGCTCGGCTTCACTCAGTGGGTCTCCGAAGAAACGCTCAAGAGAAGCGGCGGCGGCAAGGTCTTCGACGGTCCACGCACGATCCGAGCGTCCACCGGCGAGGGGATCGGACCACATGCCAACACCACGTGGCCGTCGTTCATCATCCGTTATGCGACCAGGCGACAGCAGATTGCCAGTGGCACTCTGGCCATCGGCGGGGGAGCGACGTCGTCGGGTGGTGGAGTCAGGATCGAACAGGGAATGCCGTCGCGGGGAGGTGGTGGCGGGCCGACGTTCTGATCGACATGGCCTCGTGTTCAGTCGAGCCCGTGCTTTTTGAGCTTGCTGAAAAATGTGCTGCGAGGAAGCCCCAGTGAGCGGGCCGCACGGGCCTTGTTTCCGCCGGAATCTCTTAGCGCGTTGAGCAACCAGTCCCGTTCGTTGCCGCTTTCGGCCCGGACAGGCGGTGCGTTGTCCGAGGCGGCATCTGTTTGAGACACCCGTCCGGCGAGCACCACGGGACGCGACTCGGGACCCTGGGCCCGCACGTCATCCGGGAGATCTTCGATCCCGATCGTCTCGTCGTCGGTCAACACTGCAGCCCGCTCGATGGCATTCTCCAGTTCGCGGATGTTCCCCGGCCAGTCGTAATTCAACATGGCCGAAACGGCGGATTCGTTGATGTTGGTGATTGTCTTGTTGAGCCGGCTGCTGCTGCGTTTCAGGAAGTGGACGGCCAATTCCACGATGTCCTCTTTCCGTTCGGAAAGCCCGGGGAGTTCGATCGAGATGACGTTGAGACGATAAAAGAGGTCCTCTCGGAACCGGTTGGCGTTGATCAGGGCCTTGAGGTCCTGGTGCGTGGCGGTGATCAGTCGGACATCGACCTCGATTGTGCGTGCTCCGCCGACCGGTTCGAAGGACCGGGTCTGGAGAACCCTCAGCAACTTGATCTGGGTCTCCAAGGAGATATCTCCAATTTCGTCAAGGAACAGGGTGCCGCCGTTGGCCAATTCGAAACGTCCCACGCGGTCGCGATGGGCACCGGTGAATGCTCCCTTGACGTGTCCGAACAGTTCACTCTCCAGCAGGCTGGTGCTGAGTGCGGCGCAGTGCACCCGCACAAGAGGGCCATCCCGTCGTGAACTGTTCTCGTGGATCGCCTGGGCGAGCAGTTCCTTGCCGGTGCCGCTGGGGCCGTGAATCAGGACACTCGCCTCGCTGCCGGCAACCTTCTGGACTGTTTGCAGGACGCGGTTCAGAGCCGGAGAACTGCCGATGATCGGTTCTCGGTGGAAGACGTTGTCGGTGGGCGGTTCGAGAGATGGTGTGGGCCGAGACAGGGCTGCGTCGCCGGCGTGAGACAGTTGAGCCTCGACGACCGCAATTCGGCGTTCCTGTTCGGCAATTGTTTCGACCTTGTCCTGAAGCTCGTCGTTCAAACGAGTGACGTCCCGGTGCACTCTTGCACTGTGCAACGCAACGCTGGTGACTTGCCCCAGGGCACCCAGAAACGTCAGGTCTTCGGCAGTGTAGGTTGTTTCATCCGGTTTGCTGCCCAGTGCGACAAGCACACCGAGACGGCCGTCGAGTTCGAGGCCGTAAAGGAGTTCAGCCGAGAGGGCCTGCATCACCGGCCAAGCCGGGCCGGATTCGGCCTGCGATCCGCCCTGTCGCGGGCCAAGGATATGGGCGTGGGTTTGCAGCTGCTCGATCGATTCCGGTTCGAGAATGACCTGCAACGGGACCTCACGGTCTGGAGTGCCTCTCACAGCTGCCAGTCGGAATGTGTCGGGCTTTTGTTCGAGCAGGTAGATGGACGCCGAGCGGACCTGGAACACGTCGTGACAGGATCCAAGCATTCGGTCTGCCAGGGATTGGGGGTCGCCGACCCGTACCACCGCCTGGTTGATCCGTTCCATTGCCGTGTGCAGACGGTACTTCTCGCGGAAAAATCTGCGGTCGATCATCTGTTGAATTCGGCCACGCAGCCACAACAGAATCAGTGATGTGACCACCAGGATCGTTCCCAGGGTCAGGATTCTCTGGGCCCCCGGAGCGGCATCCTGTTGATGGGCTAGGCGATCGAGCACCAACAACACCGTTGACATCGCCACGCCAAACCCAACGGCCAACAGGACACGGGCGAGATAGAACATCAAGCCACGGCTGACGAGTTCGTCGATCAGCATCAGCTTGTGTCGAATGATTCCCACGGCGTAAGCGCACAGGAACGACAGACTGGCCAGGAACATCGAGAACCGGGTCGTCCAGCCCAGCGCAAACTCGACTCGGTGGTCGTTGTTGTTGGACAGGGCGAGCACCAGCGTATAGCCGACCGGGACTGTCGCCAGCAGGCCGGCCCACAACAGCCACTCGAGCTGGTTCTTTTCGATCGGGTGCCGCGTTTTGCGGCGACTGTGGGCCAGCACGACCAGCAGGGCCAGGAAACAGACTCCGGCGAAGGCCAGAAACACGTCGATCAACACCCGGATCAGCAGAAGGCAGGACTTCATCGATGCCAGTGCCGAGTCATCGTCCCCGAACCGGCTGAACCATCTCGCTCGTTCCAGTACCAGCAGCAACAAAAGGCCGGAAGCGAGCGGGATCGTATAACCAACCCACAGTGTCGGTCGACTGTGGGTCGTGAGCGGAAAACGCAACCGGGGGTAGGCGAGAAAAAAGTGAAGCGATACGACTGGAAGCAACACCCCGCAGACGATAAACGGGATGTTCAACCAGAGGCTGCCAGCCACAAGCCACCAGTGGAAGCCACCGACAAAAGCCACCAAAGTCACGATGCACATCCCGAAAAACAGGACGGCCGACCGATCTTCCTGTCGACGCCACACCGCCAGGGCACTGACGGCAAACACACCCAATTGTAGAAGGAACCAGACAAGGCTCAGCACGATGTCCGAGGTTGGGATGTCCTGCACCTGGACGTACGTTTCCTTTCGTACCCAGGTGGGAGGAGCCCCGGAATCCGCCGATCGCAATGGGGTGTAGAACTCCAGCCGCACCCATCGGACCATGGACGAATCCTGGATCAACTCGGGAGCAACATCCATGAGTTCGGCGATGTCTGCCCCTTCGGGCAATTGGCCATTCGCCTTCAGTGGTGCTCGCCGAAGCTTCGAGACCTGGCGGGAGAAGTCGAAAAATGAATGGACCGGTGCCTCGGCCATTCGCGTCAGAATGTCACCTTCAGATGGAATCGGAAGATGTGGTGCCACTCCGTTTTGAGCCAATTCGACCTTCCGCATGACCACACCCTGCACCGAGGCAGGCAGGTCCGCAGGACGCGTTGAATCCAAAAGGAGGCAACGGATCCGCAGGTCGGGACTGGTTGCGACATAGGTCAGGACGACGATGCAATAGAGTATCGCCAGTGTGCCGGTGGTCGCCAGAATTTGCCGGGATTGAAGTCCTCGAAAACGCACCACCACCGCCCTCATCATAGAAACGCTGGGAACCAATTCCCATCGTCCCAGTTCGGCGCCGAAAACTCAACATTCGGCGCCGAACGGGTGGTCGCGCCGAAAAGTTTGTTGGACGAATCCGGTTTCTTCTCGGTAGGGATTAATTACATTAAATGAAAAATGACAATGGTTTACGGTAACTTGTTCTGAGGCTGTACGGCGCCGAAATGGCCTGTTGTCCTATTGGTACGGGAATTGCATTTTGTCCGAGTACGTCCGCGATATATGTGGACAATTCCTCAGCCCAGCCAGGGCCCTCGGAAACCATTGAGAACCAACGACCAGTCCAGTATTTCGACAGAGCAGGTCCCCTGAAGGCAGCCTGACCCACTTTCTGCCATTCAGCGTCCTCCGACGCGACAGGCACTGTTGAACTGAACTGATCGCTCGAACGGGATTCGAGGGTCCTTTTTTTTGCGCGCCACCAGTTTTGGCGGCGTTCACCTGAGTCGGCCATTGTCGATGGTCCGGGCCGCAGGCGATGTGAGCGGAAACGGCCGACGTCGATGTCCGAACGGGGCATTCAGCGGTGGTAGTTGGCGCCGGCCGGCGGGGTTGTCCAAGGCGCTGAGGAATCCTCTCAGTGCGTCATCGAACACAGGTGCGGGGCGGATTCTAGCTTGAGGGTTGTTGGCCTTTCCATCGACGCGGACGGCGACCCACCCGGTTGTCAGAGGTGCGATGAGTGGTTGGAGGAAAGGAATTGGGAGTCGGGATTGTGGCAACATCGAGTAGAAATCCAGTCCGACCTGTCCGGCGAAGGTGGCTTCGCCGCGCCCGCGAAGCTGCAGGGAGTTTCCGACGAGATCGATGCTGTTGAAACGGAACCGGGAATTGGCCAACTGGAAGTCACACTGAGCGTACCGGAAAGCGGTTTGTTGGGGCGGTCCGAGGCTGAGCACGTCGAAGAGTTGGACGACGATGGGCAGTTCGTAGAGTTCAGCGGGACTGATCTGCAACTGTCCTCTGCCGGTGATTGTTGAGGGCGAATTCCCTTTTCCCCTCAGGTCGAGCCAGCCTCTCATCACTCCCTTGAGGTTCTTGGGATCCCGAAGGTATTGCCGGGCGAACTGTTGGAGCTTCGCTTCGGAGAGGTTCATTTTGACGTGGTAGTTGGACTGCTTGTTGATACGGGCCTGTGCGTCCAGAGTGAACAGCCCGCCGACGGCCCTGGCGGTGACACGTTCGGCAAGCGGGATGGCCAGGTTGGCACGTCGGCCGTTGAGAGGAGCGAAGGCCTGGCTGGAACCCAGGACCAGGTCCTGGTTGCGGTACTGGAACGGTCCGCGGATGTCGCGGAAACGATATCCCCAGAGGCTGGCGGATTCGAGGGCAAAATGGCCGGTCATTTCGGCGTGTTGCCCATACCATTTGCCGCGGCTGGTGATCTGTCCGGTAACGTTTTCGAGTTGGACTCCAGCGGAGAGGCGATTGTCTGGAAGCCGCGTCTGAAGATTCCACGCCGCGGTGATCGGGAATCCGGGATCACCGGCTCCACGGAGTTCGATAAGTCCTTCGAGATCGAAGGGGCGTTCCGGGTTGAGGCTGGCTACGGTGTCCCGCAGTCGGCCGGGCAGAGCATCACGAAGATCCTTGTCGGCTACCAATCCCTCGCAGAGCAAGGGGTCAAGCCGCAACATCCAGTCCTTTCGTCGATCGATCTCGAGCACGCCTTTCGAGGTCACCCGGGTCGGTCCGTGTCGTGCGACGAACGAGGTGAGCGTGAGTCGGCGTTGATTGTCGTCGGACCGTCCGAATCGGCCAGTGGCCTGGGCGTCGGTGAGCTTGTAGGGGAATCCGGTCAGTTGCAGAGTTCCGGAATCGACCGTGAACCGCGGGATGGAGACATGGATTGGCTGGGTGCCGTGGCGTCGGATCTCGACACGGCCGTCGAGCAAACCTCCGAGACGGACACGATCCCACAGCTGCCGGAGTTCTTTTGAGCAGGCGGCACGAAGATGGGAATCCAGGGGGACGCGTCGAGTTTCGAGATCGAGTTGAAAGTGTCCAGGATGTCCGGGACGTCCGTCGAAATTTCCGGAGCCGGTGAGCGACGCGGTTGCGTGTCGTCCCGTCAGTTTGTTGAAGTGCCACGAATAGTCGTTCGGAGTGATCGCGGCCGTGAACTCTCCACCGATCTCCTCGACCAGCCATGGGAATCCTTGATAGCGGACCGATACGTCGACGAATCGGCCGTTGAGTGTGGTGGTCAGTTTCTGGTTGAGACCGGGAGGACGAATCAGCCTGCCGCGTACGTCGGCTGCTCCTGCCAGTTTCATGGCTTCCAGCGACCGGCGGACGTTGGGCGAGACAGCCTGGAAGAGTTGTTGGTTGATCGGCAGACGATCGACGGACAGGTTGATCTGCGATTGTGCGGCGGGGCCGGCATTGAGGACCTGTCCGCGAAAGTGGATGGGGCGACCACTGGCGATCGCATCAATCTCGACCAGCAGGTCTTTCGTCCTCCCTTTCTGAGTCAGGGTGCCGGTGATGTTTTCGAGCGGATATGGGAATCGGGCGTGACGGACCCGACAGTTCTTTGGGGAGAAGACCGAGTCAGAGAATTGCCAGAGGCCGTTTCCGGTTGGCTGTAGTGTCGCGGAGACGTCGGCTCGGCCCGAAGGTGAATACACATCGAACAGCGGTTGCCACTGTTCGGGGAGACTGCCGCGGAGGCGTTGGTCGATCGCCAGGTTCTTCAACGCCACATCGAGTTGTCCTGTCGGGGGATCGGTCGTCAGTTCCAGCAGGCCGTTGACGGTGAGCGTTGTGTCGAGGTCGCGGCCGGACAGGGTCTTGACCTGAAGGTGACGCGGATCGAGATAGAGCTGGCCGGAGAGGTGGTCAATGATCCGGGGCTGGTCGGACGGGTAGGGGAGTTGCAGGCGTCCTTGTTTGAGAGTCAGAAGCAGCTTGTAGTCCAGGTCATCCGACAACTGACGACTCGAGACACGGAAGTCGAGATCTCCGAGCGCGGCCAGCGTGACATCTGTCGCCTGGAATGGCAGGCGGTTGGGGTGGTCATCGGCCGTTCCAGAGGAGAGGGTCGAGATGAACTCGTGCAAACTCGGTTCGATGACCAGGTCGCCGAGTTGGCCGCTGATCGAAAAGTCATTTTCGGTGACCTGCCAATGCCCGGAAAGCGTCAGTTGCGCCTCGGGCGAGGACGCGTCGGGGTTCTCGATCTGTCCGGTGCCGTCGACCAGATAGCGATCGGACCCGGCCGGGACGAGCCGAAGATTGAGGTTGGAAAGTGAGCGGACCTGGGGTGAGTCGGCGTCGAGGGCGATCTCGATCTGGCCACGATCGATGGTCCATTCGGGGAACATCGTCCGACCGTTTTGCTCGAGTGCGAGGTCTCGCCAGTTCCAGCCGCCTCGGATGTCACGAGCCAGCCGCAGGCGGGGTTCGTGCAGCGTGACTTTCTGGATCAGCAGTTGTTGACGCCGCGCCAGTGCCTCTCGGTCGATGGAAACGATGACCCGGGGAACCGAGGCCAGTGGCTGGCCGTCGACGGTCGTCAATTCGACGTCATCGAAGCGGACGCGTCGGAGTAGATCGAAACGGCAAGACGAGAATTCGACGTTGATTCCCGGTGTGAGGCGGTCGAGATTGGCCCGCACGGCCTGTTCGAGCAGCCGGTCACTGTGGGACCAGACGTGGTGGACCCAGATGGCGGCTCCGCCGCCGGTGATCAACAAGAGTCCCACGAGTCCCCAGAGGGTTCGCTTCCACTCACTCCGGAGCCGGGTCATGGCGTGGCCCTCCGACGCCATCCGGCAGCGGCAAGGATCCACAACGAATATTCGGCGGGGATGCGATACCGCAGCGAGCCGACGAAGACGGTGTGCAGCGCGGCGAAGTACAGCAAAGGGCCGGCGGCCAGCAGCCAGGTCCATGGCTGGTGCCGATGGATCCAGGCCCCGCGGATCGCCAGCAGGTACAACACCAGTGTCGGAACGGCCACCAAAGTCACCTGCCACCAGAGACCGAACTGGTCTGCACTGGGCCAGGGCTTGAGGAAACGCCAGCACTTGGCCAGCCCCAACCAGGCTGCCGTGCCCGGTTGCGTCCTGGTGAATTCCCAGGCCGCATGCCGGTAGTGCCGGTCGATGGCGTACTCGGTCTGGTTGGGATCGGCAAACAGTCCATCATCGATGATGAATTGCATGTCGCTGTGACCGGTGGCTGTCGGTCGAAGGCCGTCGTAGAGGCTGGGGCCGGCCCAGAGAGTGGTCAGCACGGGGTGGCCGGTGACCTGCTGGTTTCGCCAGACCCATGGCAACAGACCGACCGCGACGACCAGCACAAGCACAGCTGCCTCGACCGTCGCCCGTGCCCGCTCGACCGAAAACGCGATCCAAATCACCGCAAACAGCGGCACCGCGGCCAGCCATCCGGGACGGACGTACACGGCCGCACAACTGGCCAGCCCGGTCCACAGAGCTGCCGAGAGTCGCGGACGCTGATCGAGATCTGGAGCCCGGCAACACAGGGTTTCGGCGGCAAGCAGGCATGCCAACAGCATGACTGCGAACAGGGTTTCGCTGAGGACCAGGACACTGAAGCCAGCCAGTGTGGGAGAAACGGCACAGGCGGCTGAAGCGGCCAGTCCGACCGAGGGGCCGTGGATGCGACAACCCAGCAGGTAGACCAGGTAGCAGGCCAGTGTGCCCACCACTGCCAGAACCAGGCGAGTTCCCAGCAGGCTGTCTCCAACAATCGAGCGGATCAGCCCCAGCAGGGCTGGAAACCCGGGCATGCGGGCCACTTCACGTGGAATCGAAACGTCCGCCAGCGGGTCACCGGGTTGACCGAGCAGTCGGTAGGGTTCCCCACGAGCGATGTGTCCGCCCAGTTCCCAGTATCCGCCAGCATCACCGGCGATCAGGAATTCCTGGTCGTTGTGCTCGAGTTGCTCGGTGACGATCACCGCCGCGACTACTCGAATCACCAGCGCCGAGCACAGGATGATTAGGAGCGATTTGCGGGCCGACATAGGTTCCCCCCCGGCCTCGGCCGATCAGTGGCTGGGGGATGGTACGGTCGGTGGGGCAAGGCGGTCAAGATCGGTCGTGACTGTTGAGGAGAGAGCCACCCGGGGGCTTTGCGTGTGCTAGAATCGGGTCTGAGACGGTTCTGGTTTCCATCAGCCTCTCCCCCATTTTCAGGTTCAGTTGATGACGCCGCAATTGCGTGAATCCCGTTTTCTGAAGGCTGTTCGCCGCGAGCCGGTCGACACGACGCCGGTCTGGCTGATGCGTCAGGCGGGACGGTACTTGCCGGAATACATGGAAGTCCGAAGCCAGGTCACGTTCCTGGAACTGTGCACCCGTCCAGACCTGGCTGCGGAGGTGACGCTGACGGCCCAGGCGGCACTCGGTGTCGATGCGGCCATACTGTTTGCCGACCTGCTGCCCATTCTCCGACCCATGGGGCTCAATTTGGAGTACCACGCCGGTGAGGGACCGGTGATCGACAATCCGCTGCGGACTGCCGCCGATGTTGATCGCCTGAGCGAGATCCAGGATATCCAGGAGATGGGGTTCGTTTTTGAGACGGTGCGTCGCGTGCGTGCGGACCTGCCGGGTGACTGTCCATTGATCGGGTTTGCCGGGGCGCCGTTCACTTTGGCCAGTTATGCGATCGAGGGAGGTGGGTCGCGGAACTACGAGAACACCAAGTCGATCATGTACGGCGATTCGGGGGCGTGGCAGGCCCTGATGGATCGCCTGGTCCCCACGCTGATCCGTTACCTGTCAGCCCAGGCCGAGGCCGGTTGCCAGGTGGTGCAGATTTTTGACAGTTGGGCCGGGTGCCTGTCCCCTTCGGATTACCGCCGCTACGTTTTGCCGCATTCGAAGCGATTGATCGAGGGCCTGCCCGAGGGATTGCCCGTGATTCACTTCCTGACCGGCAATCCGGCACTGTACCCGCTGCAACGCGAGGCCGGTGGTGACGTCCAGGGGCTGGACTGGCGAATCGACCTGGCTGCCGGCTGGGAACTGGTTGGCCACGACGTGGCGGTGCAGGGCAACCTCGATCCTGTCAGCCTTTTTGCCGACGTTGATACACTCCGTGACCGGACCCGCCAGGTACTCGATGCGGCGGCCGGTCGACCGGGGCACATCTTCAATCTTGGCCACGGCCTGTTGCCGACAATGGATCCGGAAAAGGTCAAGTTGCTGGTCGAGATGGTTCATGAGATGGGTGGTGATGGAGGGGCGGCGTGACGGTTGGCCATGACCCGGGACGGACATGGCGGTGCCTGGTCATTGGGGGCGGGGCCAGCGGCCTGTCGGCGGCGTTGTCGTTGTGCGAGGAGGCCCGGGTTCGGGACGAGTCGGGTGGACGGATCGAGGTCGAGTTGATCGAGGCGTCGGAGCGGTTGGGCGGAGTGATCGAGACGGTTCGACTGGGTGACTACCTGGTCGAACGCGGTCCGGACATGTTCATCACCGACAAGCCGGCCGCCACCGAGTTGTGTCATCGGCTGGGGATCGCGGATCAAATGATCGGCACCGATCCCGAGTTCCGCGGCTCCCTGGTGGTGTGTGCCGGTCGTCCACAGCCTGTTCCCGAGAGTTTTCAGTTGCTGGGGACTCCGAGAATCCGGCCCGTACTTGGGTCCCCGATCTTCTCGTGGAGGGGCAAGCTCCGGATGGCATGCGAACCGTTGGTTGGCAGACGTCGGGAGGAAGGTGACGAGAGCGTGGCATCGTTCGTGCGGCGGCGGCTGGGCCGCGAGGCGCTCGAGCGGCTGGTCCAGCCGCTGGTCGGTGGGATCTACACCGGTGATCCGGAACGCCTGAGCCTGGCCGCGACGCTGCCGCGTTTCATCGCAATGGAACGTGACCACGGGAGCCTGTGGAAGGGGTTGCGGGCCACCGCAGCGGGACGGGCGACCGCAACGCAGGGGGCCAGGTACGGATTGTTCGCTTCACTGGCCGGAGGGCTTGGCCAACTGGTCGATTCTGCGACCGGCCGGCTGGAGGAGAGGTGCCGGATCCGGCGAGGGACTCGGGTGCTCGCCATTCGCCGCGTGAAGGATTCTGCCGGTTTTCGGGTCGAGTTGGACATCGGGGAGACGATCGAGGCGGATGCGGTGGTGATGGCGGTCCCCTGTGGTGCCGCGGCTCGGCTGGTTGCCCATCTCTCGAAGGACCTTTCGGACCGGTTGAGCGAGATCGAATCGGCCTCGAGCATCGTCGTCAGCACCGGGTACCGGCTCGATCAGATCGAGCATCCCCTCGATGCCTACGGCCTGGTGGTACCCTATGCCGAGAGGCGTCGGGTACTGGCCGTGTCGTTTGCCAGCCGGAAGTTGTCCGGCCGGGCTCCGGAGGGACGTGTGCTGTTGAGGACATTCGTCGGTGGCGAGTTGCAGCCGGAACTGGTCGACCGGGACGACTCGGAGATCGAGCGACTGGTGAGGGAAGAACTCGGGGCACTGCTGGGCGTGCGGGGCGATCCGGAGATGGTCGACGTCGTTCGCTACCCGCGGATGATGCCGCAGTACGTCGTCGGTCATCTCGACCGCGTTTCGGAGGTCGACCGTCTGGTGGCGGAGATTCCGGGGCTGGCCCTGGCCGGCAATGCGTTTCGGGGCGTCGGGTTGCCCGACTGCATCGCCAGCGGAGTCGAAGCGGCCAAAAGTGTGCTGTCGGCGGTCTAGCTGGCGTCCGGTTGGCCGGCGGCGTGGACGAGTCGTCGGCAGTGTGAGGCCGAGGCGGTCGCCAGGCCGTCGATGTTGTATCCGCCTTCCAGGACGCTGACGAGTCGTCCTCCGGCGTGGCGATTGGCGATATCGACCAGCACGTCGGTCAACGCGGCAAAGTCGTTGTCGGTGAGTCGGAAATGGCCCAACGGATCGCCGATTCGAGAGTCGAAGCCGGCCGAGACCAGCACCAACTCAGGGCGAAACTTGTCGGCGACTGTCCGGAGTTCCTCGGCGTAGGCCGGCAGGATCTTTTTGCGATCCGTACCGGCCGGGAAGGGACGATTCAACGTGCTGCCCAGGCCCTTGCCCGTCCCGGTTTCCTGTCTGGCTCCGGTGCCGGGATACCAAGGGGACTGGTGGGTGCTGAAGAAGAACACGGTTTCGTCGTCGTAGAAGATGTCCTGGGTGCCGTTTCCGTGGTGGACGTCCCAGTCGGCGATCAGCACGCGGCCGATCTTGTGGCGGGACTGGGCGTGCCGGGCGGCGACGGCGACGTTGTTGAAAATGCAGAAGCCCATGCCGCGATCGGGGGTGGCGTGGTGACCGGGCGGGCGGACGGTGCAGAAGGCGTTGGCCGATCGTCCGGCCACGACCTCGTCGATCGCCAGGCAGACCGCTCCACAGGCTCGTCGAGCCGCTTCCAGAGATGCGCGGCAGACGATCGTGTCACCGGTGCTGAGCATGGCCATGCCGGCGTTGATCTCTCGTTGTGCCAGCGCGACGTATTCGGGCTTGTGGGCTCGACGGATCGCGTCGTCGTCGGAGGCCGGAGGCTTCATTCTCCAGAGTCCCTTTGAGAACTCCGGGGCTGCCAGGGCGCGGGTGACCGCCACGTGCCGACGAATCGACTCGGGGTGCCCCTGGCCGGTGTCATGCGTCTGGAAGACCGGGTCGCTGACCAGCAGCGTCTGGTTCTTCGAACGAGGCGCCTGGGGCATCGATCGCTCCTGTTTCCGCCGGGGCCGTGGTGCTCCCGTTTCGGCTGCCGGTGTCGTCAGGCAGCCCGGCGATCGGTGAGGGCGACGCCGTGTTGGCAACGAGCATACCGTCCGAGGGCCATCAGAGGAAAGGAGATCGGGTAGAGGTGGTACCGGAGATAGAAGACACGCGGAAAACCGGTACCGGTGAACCGTTCCTCGGACCAACTGCCGTCAGGCAACTGGTGATCCAGCAGGTAGCCGATCCCGCTGGATACCTCGGGGCTGTCGGCCTCACCGGCGGCGATCAGTCCCAGCACCGCCCAGGCGGTCTGGGATGCGGTGACCGGCCCGGTCCCTCTCAAGGTCGGATCGTCGTAGGACCGGGGTGTCTCTCCCCAGCCGCCGCAGGGCTGCTGGAATTGCTTGAGACGTTCGGCGGCCCGTCGGATTCTCGAGTCACCGAGTGGGATGCCGATTGCTGTAAGGCCGAGCAGTGTCTGCCAGGTGCCATAGATGTAGTTGACGCCCCAGCGACCGTACCAACTTCCGTCTGACTCCTGTTCGTCCCAGAGAAAATCGGTGGCGCGAATCACTGCCGGGTGAGTCTCTCCAACCCCGAGGCCGCCAAGCATCTCGAGCACTCGGGCGGTGAGGTCGGCGGTCGGAGGGTCGATCATCGCGTTGTGATCGGCGAAGGGGACGCGGGTGAGCAGTTCGCGAGTGTTGTCGCGGTCGAAGGCGCCCCAGCCTCCGTTGCGGCTCTGCATTCCCAGCGTCCAGCGGGCACCCCGGTGGATCGCTCCGAGTATCGGCCCCATCGATTCGACCGATTCGGCTGCGTGAATTGGAGAGCCCGTGCGGCCACTGAGGACCGCGGCGATATCGGGGACGTTTTTGTCTTCGTTGACGAAGTCCAGGAAGAAGTCAGCCGTCCAGGGCAGTTCGGGCAGGCAGCGGGTCAGGGCCAGTACCACCATCGCCGTGTCGTCGACGTCGGGATAGAACCGGTTGGCGAACTCGAAGTACCAGCCGCCCGGAGCTGCTCCCGGCTGACTTTTCGACCAGTCTCCCTCGTGAACAACTTCGCGGTCGAGCAACCAGTCGACCGAGCGACGCAGCGCGGGGTGTTCGGCCGGCAGTCCCGAGTCTCGCAGTGCAATGGTGGCGATCGAGGTGTCCCAGACCGGAGAATGGCACGGCTGCAGGCGATCGGTACCGTTTTCGCTGATCACGAGGTTTTCGAGTTGCTCGAGGGCCTGGACCAGGATCGGGGCGTCATCGGAATACCCCAGGCACTTCAGTGCCACGACACTCCAGACCATCGGTGGAAAGATCGCACCCAGTCCGTCGCTGTCGGCAAATCGTTCGATCATCCAGTCGGCAGCCCGCCGGATGGCCATGCCGCGAAACGGGGTCAACTTCCACCTTTCGAGGCCTTTCCAGGCGGCATCGAGCCGGGTGAAGATCCTGTTCCAGTTGATTCGGCTGGGAGATGTGAGTTCGTCGAGTTGCTCACTTTGCGGCATCGTTGTCGGCAGCGAGGACGGTCCATCGAGAAACAGCTCATCGATTTTCCATTCGGAAGGAGTGTTGATGCTCGGTCGGTGAGCCCACAACAGGCTGAGCGGGACAAAGATCGTCCGTGACCATGCCGACATCTCGTAGATGTTCAGCGGGCAGAACCGGGGGAGCAGCACCATTTCGGGCGGGACAGCTGGGCATTGCCGGTAGTCGAGGATTCCCAGCAGTGCCAGGTAGTAGCGGGTGAAGCTGTTGATCCGTTCGGCACCACCTGCACCGCGGATGGCCTGGAGAGCCCGGGTCATCCAGGGAGCGTCGGTAGCATGGCCGGCGATTTTCAGTGCCAGGTAAGCTTTGACCGAGGCACTGATTTCCAGAGGTCCACCCGGGAACAGGGACCATCCGCCTCCGGGCTGTTGTTGAACCACCAGTTGCCTGGCCGCACGCTGGATGCGTTCGCTGGCCCATGCAGGAGCCGACCCATTGCTCTCCAGCCATGCCAGCAGCAGGATGTATTCCGACTGCAGGATCGAGTCCCCTTCGAGCTCTCCCACCCAATGGCCGTCGGGATCCTGCCGCGCAAGCAACCACTGTTGCGTGCGGGCGATGGCCGAACCGACCGCATCGATCGGAAGGGCTGCGGTCGAGTGTCGTTGGCTCCGGTGAGCTGCGAAGCGAGACCGGTTCGGTTGTTGGCCTGGCATGGACGAATCCGAGAATTCGTTGAAGGACCCGGACGCATCGGGCCGAAGAATTTGAATGGACGGGAATGTAGAGGTCGTCTACATTCCCGACAAGTTCAAATAGTGTCGGCGGGCGGAGCCCATCGATTCGTTCGGGAATGGAGGCCTCGGAATGACAGGATCGGTTTCACACTCGGAGGCGGGGCCCCAGTTCACATCGCGAGAGGTGATTGGGACGATCTGGCCCAAGGCCGAGGTCGCCAGTCTTCCTGCCGAGCGACTCTCCGAAATGAGTGAGGGAGAGTTGGTCGAGGTGATTCGCTCTGTGCATCAGCCCCACCGCGGGTCCGATCTCAGGGGACCGTTGGCTGGACTGTCCCGAGAGCCACTCGTTCAGTTGGCTCGGCAGGCCCGCCGTTACTGTCGCACCCAGGGCTACTAGGCTCTCCGGCGACGTCTCCGCCACCTAACCGGCGACGGTTTCGGGTGGCGTCGCGGTGTGTGCGACGACGCGGAAGCCCAGGTCCTCGATCATCCGGTGGTCTTCACTGGCGGGTTGACCGGCCGTGGTCAGGTAGTCGCTGACGAACAGAGAGTTGGCGGCGTAGAGACCCAGCGGCTGCAGGCTTCGCAGGTTCACTTCCCGTCCACCGGCGATCCGGATCTCGGTGGTCGGATGGGCCAGGCGGAACAGCACCAGGACCCTGAGGCAAAACCGCGGGTCGAGGTGGTCGGTGTTCTCCAGAGGGGTTCCGTCGATCGGGTTGAGGAAGTTGACCGGGATGGATTCGACCCCCAATTCCTGCAGTTCTCCGCAGACGGACACCACGTCGCGGAGTGTCTCGCCCATGCCGACGATCAGTCCACAACAGAGTTCCAGCCCCTGGTCGCGACAGGCCTTCAGCGTGTCGAGCCGGTCCTGGTAGCTGTGTGTCGAGCAGATCTCGTCGTAGAAACCCCGGCTGGTGTTGAGGTTGTGATTGATCCGGTCGACTCCGGCCTGCTTGAGCTGTCCGGCCTGGTCGGGCGTGAGCAGGCCCAGGCAGCAGCAGATGTGGAGGCCGGTGTCCTGCTTGATCTGACGAACCGCTTCGGCGACACCGTTGACATCGGAATCGCTGGGACCCCGCCCACTGGCGACAATGCAGTAGGTGCGGGCCTGGTTGCGAGCCGCTTCGCGAGCCCCGGCGACCAGTTGCTCGGGACTCTTCAACCGGTAACGGTCGATCGGGGCATCCGAGACGGCCGACTGGGAACAATAGCTGCAGTCCTCCGGACAGAGTCCGCTCCTGGCGTTTTCGAGGTAATACAGCTGGACATCCATCCCGAAGTGTTCGCGGCGGACCCGGAAGGCGGCGGCGAGCAGGTCCGGCAGACAGGCGTCGTCGGATTCGAGGATCGCCAGTCCTTCCTCGGGGGTCAGCTGGTGTCCATCCAGAACACGTTCGGCCAGCTGGTGCCAGGTCGATGGGGAATCTGTCACGTGATCGGGTCTCTCAGGCGATGGCGCTTCGTCGACGATTGTTGGAATGGAACTCGAAATCGGTCTCTCCGAGCACCGTACCAAGTTCGGTCTGCAGTTCCTGTGAACACGAAACGCGGAGATCATTGGGTGTCGACATGATATAGCGAACCGGCGTCGCTTCGTCATCTGATCGCGTCGACTCGATGATGACTACGACTTCGACCCGGCCGGGATATCGGCCCAGGATCTCGCGGGTGCGGTTCATGTCGGCCCGGGAGTGAACACCTCTCCGGAACTTGATCGCCAGTTGCCTGGTGAATTCCCGCTCGGCTTCTTCCTTGGTGAGAACGTTGTGGACGACGATCGAAGGCTCGCGTCCTCGCCGGTCGACCTTGCCCTGCAGGAACAGGCAGGTCTCGGTCTCCATCTTCTCACCAAGTCGATTGAAGTCCTCGGGCCAGATGATGCAGCGGATATTCCCGCCGGGATCCTCAAAATTGAAGTTGGCGAATCGCGTGTGACCATTACGAGTTGGCCGGCGGGTCTGGGAGGTGCGGATCGATGAGATCATTCCCCCCAGCAACACCTCGGTGCCTTCGTCAAGGCTGCCGGCGTCGATCACGCTGTGGGTTGCGTGTCGCGAGATGACACCGGTGTGCTGGGTGAGCGGATGCGAGGTCAGGTAGAAGCCCAGGACTTCCTTCTCCATGGACAGCTGCAGGTTCTGTGGCCATTCGGGAGCGTCGGGCAAATCCGCCTGCAGCTGCTCTTCCTGTTCACTGTCTCCGAAGAGGTTTTTCTGGCCGCGTGCCTGATCGCGGTGGTGAGCCACGGCTGCCTGGACAGCCCTCTCGACCACCTGGGTGTGCTGATTGCGGTGGGGGCCCAGGTCGTCCAGCGCACCGCTCTTGACCAGGATTTCGAGCACGTTCTTGGTGACCGACTTGGGTTCGACTCGTTCGGTCAGGTCGAAGATGTCGCGGAACGGTCCGCCGGATTTCCTTGCGGCTACGATCGCCGAGACAGCGGAGGCTCCCACGCCCTTGATCGCGGCCAGTCCGAAACGGATCCCGCCATTCTCTACCTGAAACTCGACTTCCGAGTGGTTCACACAGGGGGGGAGCACATCGAGTTGCATCCGGCGGCAATCGTCGATGTGGTCGGCGATCCGGTCGGTGTCTTCCATTTCGCAGGAAAGCAGCGCTGCCATGAACTCGACAGGGAAGTGTGCCTTGAAATATGCAGTCTGGTAGGCGACCGCCCCGTAGGCGGTCGAGTGAGACTTGTTGAATCCGTATCCAGCGAACTTTTCGATCATGTCGAAGAGTTCGACCGCCTGGGCCTCGGGCAGGTCACGGGTTCCGGCGCCCGCGACGAATTCCTCACGGAAACGCTGCATCACGTCGATCTGTTTCTTGCTGATCGCCTTGATGCAACGGTACGCACTGGAAAGTTCGATGCCGCCGACGCGGTTGAGGATCCGCATCACCTGCTCCTGGTAGACCATCACTCCGTAGGTCTCGGCGAGCAGTTCGTCGACGATCGGGTGCACCGTCGGCACCGGCTCACGACCGTGCTTGACGTCGACGTAGGTCATCACCATCCCGCCCTCGAGTGGCCCCGGGCGGTAGAGCGCACTGGTGGCGATGATGTCGTCGAAACAGTCGGGACGCATCTTGGTCAACAGGTCACGCATGCCGGCACTTTCGAGCTGGAAAATGCCCTTGGTTTCCCCTCGCTGGAGCAGCGCGTAGGTCGCCTCGTCGTCGAGAGGCAGTTCGATCGGGTTGATCTGGGTACCGTGTGTCGAACTGACGTTCTTGACGGTCTTGTCCAGGATGGAGAGGTTGCGGAGCCCGAGGAAGTCCATCTTCAACAATCCGGCCTGTTCGACGTCCTTGTCCCGCCACTGGGTGATCACGTCCTCCTTGCCGGTGATCCTCTGGAGGGGCACGTATTTCTCGAGAGCTTCCTTGCCGATCACCACGCCGGCCGCGTGTGTGCCGGCGCTGCGGGCCAGTCCTTCGAGACGAATCGCGATCGTGAGCAGCCGCTTGATCTGGGGGTCGGCGTTGTACTGCTCGTCGAGGTCGGGGCTTTCCTCAAGCGCCTGTTCGATGGTGATGCCCAGCGTGTCGGGCACCATCTTGGCGATCTCGTCGACCCGGGAAAGCGGAACATCCAGGGCGCGGCCGACATCCCGAATGGCCGCCTTGGCCTTCAGCGTACCGAAGGTCCCGATCTGGGCCACGTTCGCCTCGCCGTATTTCTCCTTGGTGTAGTCGATCACCAGTTGACGACGGTCACGACAGAAGTCGATGTCGATATCGGGCGGTTCGTTTCGACTCGGGTCCAGGAACCTCTCGAACAGCAAGTCGTACTTCAATGGGCAGACGTTGCTGAGTCCCAGCAGGAAAGCGACCAGTGATCCGCAGGCCGATCCGCGGGCCTGGCAGGGGATGTCCTCTTCCATCGCGAAACGGACGAAATCCCACACGATCAGGAAGTAGCTCGAGTAACCCATCTCCTCGATGATCCGCAACTCGTCGTCGAGACGTTCGAGGACCTCGGGCGTGACCTGGTCGGAGTAACGCCAGTCGAGCCGTTCCTCGCAGAGTTCCCTCAGGTACACCGTGTCGCTTTTGTCGTCAGGTGTATGGAATACGGGGAAGTGCCGTGTGGAGAAATCGAGGTCGATGTCCACTCCATCGGCGATCTGCTGAGACAGGGCCACCGCCTCGTGGTGTTCGGGGAACGCTTCGTACATCTGCTCGGGCGATTTGACGAAGAACTCGTTGCCCTCCAGCTGCATTCGTCGTTCGTCAGAGATGACTGTTCGCGTGTTGACGCACAACAGGACGTCGTGCGCCTCGGCGTCGTCGCGGTCGAGGTAGTGCGAGTCGTTGGTGGCGACCAGGGGGATCCCGGCTCGGCGGGAGATATCGACGGTTCCAACCAGGCACTCCTGCTGAATCCGCAATCCGGCATTCTGGATCTCGAGGTAGAGGTTCTCGCCAAAGACCTTCTGGTACCAGCTGACCAGCTCGGCCGCTTGGTCGTCACGCCCGGCGAGGATGTGGTGCGAGAGTTCACTCGAGGCACAGCCAGAGAGACAGATCAGGCCCTCGCTGTGGGCTTCGAGAATTTCCTTGTCGATCCGTGGCTTGTAATAGAAGCCCTCCAGGTAAGCCAGTGACGAGAGCGCCATCAGGTTCTGGAAGCCGGTGCGATTGCGGGCCAGCAGGGTCAGGTGGTAGGAGGCCTCCTTGTTCTTCGAAGGTGTCCGATCGGTGCGGTGGCCGGGGGCGACATAGGCTTCGTAACCGAGTACCGGGTTGATGTCCTGCTTGCGGCACTCGTTGTAGAACTGCACGGCTCCGAAGAGATTGCCGTGGTCGGTCAGGGCCAGCGCGTTCATCCCGTCGGCCTTGACCTTGGCGACCAGGTTCGGGATGCGGTTGGCGCCGTCGAGCAGACTGTAGTGCGAGTGGCAGTGCAGGTGCGCGAACGGGGGTGAGTCGGACATCGTCACTCCTTTAACGGTCCAAGCCGAAACGGCGGCTCCCGCCGGGCCACGCTACTTCGCGACCTTGCGGGACCGCCGATTGTAACACGCCAGGTGTCGACCTGTTACCGAGTCGGCGTGCGAGGCGAGTTCAGTAGGCGTGCCGACCGCGACCACACGTCCCCCGTCGGGTCCGCCACCGGGACCCAGTTCGATCACGTGGTCGGCTCGAGCAATCAGCTCGAGGTGGTGTTCGATGACCACCACCGTGTGGCCGACGGAAATCAGCGTGTCCAGGCATCCGAGCAAGGTCTCGACGTCGGCCGGGTGCAGTCCAGTGGTCGGTTCGTCCAGCAGGAACAGTGTCCGCCGCGTGGCTCCAGCCGAGAGAAACGACGCCAGTTTCAGTCGCTGGGACTCTCCTCCCGAGAGCGTCGTGGTGGGCTGGCCGAGCGGCAGGTAGTCGAGGCCAACTTCACGGAGCGGCTGCAGTCGGCGTCGGATCCGGTTTTCGCCCCGGAAATAACCGAAAGCCTCGTCGACAGTCATTTCGAGCACGTCGGCGATCGATCGGCCACGGTGGGTCACTTCCAGCACCTCACGGCCGAAACGGCGTCCTCCACACTCGGGGCAGGTTGTGCGGATGTCGGCCAGGAACTGCATGTCGACTTCGATTTCTCCGGTGCCCCCGCACATGTCACAACGACCGCCTCCGGCGGTGTTGAAACTGAACTGCCGGGCCGTGTAGCCCCTTTGCTTGGATTCGGCCGTTCCCGCGAACAGACGGCGGATGTCGTCGAATGCCTTGAGGTAGGTGGCGGGGATCGACCGGGCCGATCGGCCGATCGGTGACGAATCGACCAGCAGGACCTGTTCGATTTCCTCGTGCCCGTGGAGCGAATCCCAGCATGCGATGCCGAGCAGTTCTGAGGGGATCGGCTGATCCAGTGCACGGCACAGAGCCGGATGGAGTGTCTCTTCAACGAGGCTGCTCTTGCCGCTGCCACTGGGACCGACGACGGCGACGAGTTTTCCGAGGGGGAACGACACGTCGATTCCCACCAGGTTGTTCCGGGTGGCGCCTCCGAGCGTGATCGTGCCCAATTCGGATGCTGCCGGTTCCGAAGGTGATCTCGGGTCACCGGATGTTTCGGGAAGCCGCCCGCAAAGGTGACCGCCGGTCAGGGAATCGTCGCAGGAGGACAGATCTTCGGGAGGGCCCTGGAAGACCAGTCGTCCACCGTCTCGCCCGGCTCCCGGGCCAATGTCGATGACCTGGTCGGCCGCGGTGACGACCGCCGTGTCGTGTTCGACCATCACCACGCTGTTGCCTCGCTCGACCAGCTCAGTGATCACCTCCAGTAGCCGCTCGACATCCTCGGCGTGCAGGCCGGCGGTAGGTTCGTCGAGCACATAGAGCGTGTTGACCAGGTCCGATCCGAGTGCCTGTGTCAGCAGCACCCTGCGAGCTTCTCCGCCGGAAAGTGTGCGGAGGGGGCGGTCCAGGGTCAGGTAGTCCAGCCCGGTCCGATGGAGGCAGTCGAGCCGAGCGAGCAGGGGATCCAGGACGGTGTGCCGAAGATCGTCGGGGAGGTCTCCCGGGTGGTCCCGGTAGCCGGTCAGTGCCTCTCTCAGACCGGCGACCGGCATTGCCGAGAGACCATCGATCGTGGAGATTTCGGAGGGAAAGCCGTCAGGGTCGGGCAGGTGCACCGCCAGGGCGTCGGGTTGCAAGCGAGCTCCGTTGCACGCGGTGCAGGTGTCGTAGGCCCGCCAACGGTTGAGCAAGACCCGGACCGAGAGCTTGTAACGGTGCCGTTGGAGCCAGTCGAAAAACCCATCAAGTCCTCCAAAGTCGCGTTCGGGCACTCCGTGGGTTATCAGCGAGAGATGTTCAGGAGAGAGTTCCGAGAATGGCACGTCGACCGGGATGTCGTAGTCGGCCGACAGGGCAATCAACTCGTCAAGTTCGTGGGAGTAGGCCGGTGTGGTCCAGGCCACGATGGCTCCCTCGCGGAGGCTCAGACGGGGATCGGGGACGAGTTTGGCGAACGAGATGACCGGGACACTCCCGAAACCGCGGCAAGAGGGGCAGGCCCCCAGCGGGCTGTGGAAACTGAACAGCCGGGGCTCGGGTCTGGCGAACCGTCGTTGGCACCCACTGCAGGCGGTGCCCGTCGACCAGGCCGTGACACTCCAGGGGCTCCCGTCGAGGGTGACCTGTCGGTTCGAAGGGGTGGAGTTCGGATCGGCCAGCAGCACCAGGCAGCGGCCATCTCCGTAGCCGATTGCCTGCTCGACACTTTCCTCGATCCGGCTTCGGTCAGCGGTCCCCGTGGTGAGCCGGTCGAGGATGACCCAGGCGGTTTCGAGCCGGTCATCGTCGACGTCGTCGAGATCCACGACGCTGCGGTTCCGACTGTCCTCATCAACGACCGCCAGGCGGCGAAACCCCTCCTCGGCCAGTTGTGGACGTTGCTGCTCCCTGTCGGGCTCGTGGGCGGCCACCTCAAACGCGACCTGGAATCTCAGTCCATCAGGGAGGTCCACAAGGGTCTGGGCGATCGAGTCGACCGTAGACGATTCGACGGAGATCTCGCATTCGGGACAGACGATGGTGCCGATCCGTGCGAACAGCAGCGTCAGCAAGTCATGGATCTCTGTCGTCGTGCCCACCGTCTCACGGGCACCCGCACGGCTGGTGCCCTGGCGAATGGCGATTGTCGGTGGCACCGACTCGATTCGGTCGGCGTCGGGCCGGTCGAGTCGTTCGAGCAATCCACGGGCTGAGGGAGAGAGCGTCTCGATGTACCGTCGCCGACCCTCCACCGCCAGGGTTTCAAAAACCAGGCTGCTCTTGCCGCTGCCACTGATGCCGGTGACGACGACCAGGCGATTGAGAGGGATTTCGAGCGAGAGGTCCTGGAGGTTATGGACCCGGACCCCTTCGAGCACGATCGACTCACGGAGGGAAGCGGAGGGCATCCCGAGGAGGATACCGGCTGAAACGCGACGTGCCAGTCAAAGTTGGGGTCAGGCCGCGTCGTTGTAGAAGTCGATGCGGTTTTGCGGCTGGAACGGAATCGTGTCGGCCGCGGTTTCATACAGGCGGTACCGCATCACGTAGGCGTCCTCGGTCGTGTCGTCGTAGTGCGTCCTGAGCACACGGACGGCCCGGAAGTCCTGGGCTTTGAAGAACAACTGCGCCTGGAGATTCGATTCCCTGACCTCCAGAAGGATCTCCTGTCGGCGTTGTTGGGAGAGCTTGTCGACGAGCTTGGCGACCATCTGCAGGCCGACTCCCAGGCGTCGGAAGTCGACACTCGTGGCGAAGTTGAGCAGTTGCAGGCGTGCCTTATGCAACTCGTAGATCATGAATCCCACGATCCGCTGGTTGTGCTCGGCGACCATGCCGATGCAGTTCCGTTGGCGGAGATGTCCGAGGAAGTCCTCCTCGGTCCACGGTTGCTCGAAACTCGCTCGCTCGATCTCCAACACCTCGGGCATATCCCGACGTATCAGCCAGCGGATCTGGACCTTCAGTCCAGCTGACAGGTCCCCATCCGCATCGGACTGGTGGGGAGTGGGATCGGATGAATGTCTTGACGGCGGCTTGGGCGAATGTCCCCAGCTCACGACGGCCTCCTTGCCGCTCGCTCTCGGAATCACTCGGATAATGGAAACCCCGCCCGTTGGGCGAGGGCGGGGAAACTATCACAAGCAGGCGTTTGAGGTCGAGACCGATTCTGTGAGGATGGCGATGTTTTGGGGACGAACCGCAGGTCGGCGATGAGTGGCCCGTTGTCGACCGGGACGACGACCGCTAGGATGCCCGCGTCGTTCATCGGGTCACAACGGGTCGTGCCAACCATGCCCCTTTACGCGTCAATCGTCGTGGTGATCGTCGGACTTGCAGCGACGGCGGTCGCCGTGCCGCCGGCCGAACCGGCAGGAAGGGCTGACGGATCCCGGGCCGAGGCAGCTCCGGCGGCGCTGATCGATCCGGAGGTGTTTCGGCCGGTGCTGGTTCCCGAGGGCAGTCTGATTTCCCGAGGAATCCGCGCCGGGGAGTCGGCGGCTTACTACCGTGTGCTGGATCATGCTCGCCGTGTGGATCCGGAAACACTTCGCCGGGCGGCGGCAAGATTCCTGGCGGCCAGGCAGAAGGCGTCCGGGCGGGCTGCGGTGCGGCGATTGCCGGTCGAGGAGTTCCCGGTTTTCGTGGACCTGTACGAGAACGTCCGGCGTCCGGAGGTCTACCTTGGGAAACCGGTGACGCTGCGGGGGCACTTGAGGAAACTGGTGGAGATGCCCGCCGGAGAAAATCCCTACGGCATCCAGACGCTCTACGAGGCTTGGCTGTTCACTTCCGACAGCCAGCAGCATCCGACGGTGCTGGTGATGACCTCGGTTCCACCGGAGCTCCTGGAGGAGGTCCGGCGACTCAAGGCGGCCAACCGGCCGGTGCTGGTCAACGGTGTCTCGGGCAGCGGTTACTTCTTCAAGATGTACGGGTACCCGGCCGCCGACGCGTACCGGTTCGCTCCGCTGGTGCTTGGTGGTCGACTCGAGTGGAGGCCTCCCAGTCCTGGAGATCTGGACCGATCCCTGCCGGTGGTGCTGGCGGCCGGGATGGTGGTGTTCGGACTTCCGATCGGATGGTTTGTCTGGAGAAACCGGAGCGAGGACAGGCGGAGACGGATGCAACGGGCTTCCGAGACACCCGAGTCGTTCGCATGGGAGAGTGGCACGGAGGAGATGCAGGTGGTGGAGAATCGGGAATCCGACGAGGTGGTAGAGGAGACGTAGACGTGGAGACGCTGTTTGGACCACTCGACCGTCCCGTCCGGCTGGCGGTGTTTCTTTCCGGCGGCGGCCGGACACTGGTCAACCTGTTCGAGTCGATCAACCGCGGGGAACTCGATGCGGAAGTCGCGGTCGTGGTCTCGGATCGGGTCGGGGTGGGAGGAGTTGATCGGGCCACGGAGGCGGGAGTGGAATCGCACACGCTGCCTCGACGAGAATTCTCGTCGGCGGCGGCCTGGAGTGATGCAGCATTTTCGGTGAGCCGTGAGGCGGGTGCCGACCTGGTCGTGCTGGCCGGGTTCCTGTCGCTGGTTGTTGTTCCCGAGGACTTTCACCTGAGGGTGATGAACATTCACCCTTCGCTGGTCCCTGCGTTCTGCGGCCAGGGATTCTACGGGCATCACGTCCACCAGGCGGCGATCGAACGGGGCGTGAAAGTCAGTGGCTGCACTGTGCACTTTGCTGACAACGAGTACGACCACGGTCCGATCGTTCTCCAGAAGGTGGTTGCCGTTGAGGATGGTGACTCGGCCGATGACCTTGCAGCCAGGGTTTTCGCGGCCGAATGCGAGGCTTACCCAGAGGCGATCCGCCTGTTCGCCGGTGGCAGGCTGCGGCTTGCCGACGGCCGGCTCCAGGTCGACTGATCCTCCGCGTGACAGCCAGCAGCCTGAGGCTCCGAGCCCCGTTCTGCGTGGAAAAATATGACGGAAACTGACAGAAAGTGATTGAAGTTGCCCATTTGTTCTGTCAATTTGGGTAATTAGTAGTCACGCTCGCGAGATGAGGGCGAGAGATGTTGGTTGATCAACGGCGGAGCCAGATCCTTGAAATCATTGAAATGAAAGGATTTTCTGCGCTGCAGGACCTGGTTTCTGAGGTGGGTGTCAGCGAATCCACAATAAGACGTGATCTGGAAAATCTTGATAGAAACGGACAGATTCGGAGGACTCGTGGAGGAGCAGCCTACGTCGGTGAATCGTTGACCGATTTTGATGACCGTCGGCACAGGGCGCGGCCCCAAAAGCAGCTTGTGGCTCGGACAGTTGCGGAATTGATCGGTTCGGGTGAGACGGTGCTTCTGGACGGGGGGACGACGACCCTGGAGGTGGCCAGGCAATTGCAGGGCAAGTCACTGCAGGTGGTCACCAACTCGTTGCCGATCGTCAACGTGTTGCTCAACCAGCCCAAGATCGAGCTGATCCAGATCGGGGGCTTTGTCTATCCCAAGACGGGTGTTGCGCTGGGGGCGTTGGCCGTGGAGGCGATTGGACGGATCCACGCGCGGAGACTGATCATGAGCGTGGGGGGGATTACCGAGCGAGGCCTGTTCAACAGCAACGCGCTGCTGGTCGAGACGGAGCGGGCCATGATGGATTCGGCCGAGGAAGTGATCGTGGTCACTGACAGTGGAAAACTGGGACACGCGGCCCTCGCGAGGCTTTGCCCTCTCGAAGAGATCGACCACCTGGTCGTTGACGGAGGCATCAGTCACGAGTGGCGGGACAGGATCGAGTCACTTGGAGTGTGCCTGACAGTTGTGGAGCCGGAACCGACTGAGGACCCGGTGACAGAAATGGTGGAACAGACCGGATGACGATGATGACACAGATACCAGCAGAACTGGGCCGAATCGAGATCGAGAAGTTGGTGCGGGAGGTGCTGCGCCGCCAGGGCGATACGGGGGGGACTCCCCGGGTGGCCGCCTCCCCCGATGGAGCTCCCAATCCGCTGATCGTCAATGTCTCGGCTCGCCATGCCCATTTGTCGCAGGAACATCTGGAGGTCCTGTTCGGGCCCGGTGCCGAGCTGGAAGTAGATCGCGAGTTGTACCAGGAGGGGTACTACGCGGCTCACCAGACAGTGTCGGTGGTCGGACCCCGTCGGCGGATGCTGCCGAGTGTCCGCGTGCTGGGTCCCTGCCGGGGAGCCACGCAGGTGGAACTCTCGTTCACCGACGGGATCTTCCTGGGCCTGGATCTGCCGGTGCGGATCAGTGGCGACCATCACGACACGCCGGGTTGCCTGCTTGTCGGTCCGGCCGGAGTGGTCGAGCTGGAGTCGGGGCTGATCCGGGCAATGCGGCACGTGCACATGGGGCCCGAGGACTTGGCTCACTACGGCGTCGAGGCTGGCGAGTCGATGCAACTGCGGATCGAGTCTGCGGGTTGCACAACGGTTCTCGAGGACATGGTGGTGAGGGCCGGGGAGGACATTCGGCTGGAGGTTCACATCGACACCGACGAGGGGAACGCCGTGAACCTGTCGGCGGCCGAGAAAGTGGAGTTGCAGAAGTCGAACCCGTGTGCTTGCCACGGGTGACATGCGGGCCGAGTTGGCAGGTCAGACAAACAACCGAACAACCAAAGAGACGGACGGCAGTGTCGCCGTTCGATCCACATCCTGAGAAGAGAAGTAGGAGATTTGAGAGATGGCCAAGAAAATGGAAGCGTTGGGGATGATTGAAACCCGAGGCCTGGTCGGATTGATCGAAGCGTGTGACGCGATGCTCAAGGCCGCCAATGTCGAGATGAACGGCTGGCGACAGGTCGGTGGTGGCCTGGTGACGGGCTTCGTGGTCGGTGACGTGGCGGCGGTCAAGGCGGCCGTTGATGCCGGGGCCAGTGCCGCGAGCAAGGTCGGCGAGGTGGTCAGCGTGCAGGTGATTCCTCGCCCGCACGAGGAACTCAACGCGATGTTGCCCACCGGCGACTAGTTCGGCCTTCGGTGGTTCGGGCAGCCCCGTGGTCTGCGGCGGCTGGCCGTGATCGTCAAGGGGACGAGTCCGGACATGCACCGGCAAGTCAAACAGGTGCCCTTCCGAGGGGCCTTTCGGAGAGATGCTCTCATGAGTAGTGAATCGATTGGAATGGTGGAGACCAGGGGCGTGGTGGCTCACGTAGAAGCCTCCGACGCGATGGTCAAGGCGGCCAACGTCAGCGTCGTGGCTTGCATCTCGCTCGGTGGCGGATGGGTCACCTCGATTGTCGAAGGTGATACCGGCAGCGTGCGTGCGGCGGTGGATGCCGGATCCCAGGCGGCTTCGGCCGTCGGCGAACTCGTCTCCTCCCAGGTGATTTCCCGGCCCAGCGATGGGCTTGTCGAGTTGTTTGTTTCCTGAATCGTGTCTTGAAACGGGAGGTTCGAAGGACCGAACCATGAAAGTACTTGTCGCCAACCTCGGGTCGACCAGCTTCAAGTTCCGGCTGTACGACCTCGACGGTGAACACCAGCTCGCCCGTGGTGCGATCGACCGCATCGGTGGTGAAGGTGGGGTCGTGTCGATGGAGATCGGGGACCATGTGGTCGAGTCGACGGAGTCGGTTGCCGACCACGCCGTTGCGGTGGGCCTGTGCCTTGATGCACTGACTCATCCGGAAACGGGATGCCTGGGCAGTGTCGAGGACGTGGCGGCCATTGGGTTCAAGGCGGTCTTCGCTGCCGAACTCTCCGGTGTCCGGCTGGTCGATGAGGGATTGCTGGAGCGGATGGAATCCCTGGCCGACGTGGCACCGGCACACAACCCGCCCTATGTCGAGGCGATGCGCCAGCTGACGTCGGCCTTTCCCGGAATCCCACTGGTGGCGGCTCTGGAAACGGGCTTCCACGAGACCATTTCGGACGCACAGCGGGCCTACGCCGTTCCGGCCGAGTGGCAGGAGTTGGGGGTCAGGCGGTGGGGGTACCACGGAGCCAGCCACCGTTACATTGCCACCCGAATGTCCGAACTGACTGGCCAGCAGGACCTGAAGGTCGTTTCGTGTCACCTGGGAGGCAGCAGTTCTCTGGCGGCGATTGATGGCGGTGTCTCCAGGGCCGCGAGCATGGGGATGAGTCCGCAGAGCGGACTGCCTCACAACAACCGGGTCGGCGATTTCGATCCGTTCGCGTTGCCGGTCCTGATGCGCGCCACCGGCAAAGGACTCGAGGAACTTCTCGATGATCTGGCATCCCGGAGCGGACTCCTGGGCCTGAGTGGTCTCAGCGGTGACCTGCGGGATCTCGAGCAGGCCGCTGCAGAGGGACACTCCGGAGCGGCGCTGGCCGTGGACCATTTCGTCTTGGCCATTCGGGGGTACCTGGCGTCACAGATGGCGGTGCTGGGCGGAGCTGATGCGGTCGTGTTCACCGGCGGGATCGGTGAAAACAGCGTCCGCATCCGTTCGGAGGTCTGTCGTGACATGGACTGGTGCGGATTGTCGATCGACGAGGAGGCCAATGCGGCAGCCGTCGGTGAAGCGGAAATCACCGCTCCAGGGAGTCGCACGGCGACCTGGGTGGTGCCGACCAACGAGGAACTGATTGTGGCCCGGCAGGCGGCCGAGCTGGTGAGTGACGGAGCGTGAAACCGGGGAACGGTGAGGAGATCGACGGCGATGTTCATGGCACGAATCACCGGCAGTATCGTATCGAGCCAAAAGGTTGAGTCGATGGTCGGGCAGAAGCTGCTGATCGTCGAGCCGTTGCGGCTCAACGACAAGGCACGGGCGAAACTCAATTCCACAGGCCGCACCTTCATCGTCGTCGATACGGTCGGGGCCGGCGAGGGAGAAGTCGTGCTGTGCGTTCAGGGATCCAGTGCCCGGTTCACCGAACAGACAGAGAAACTCCCGATTGATGCGGCGATCGTCGGCATCGTCGATCAGGTCCATGTCGGAAATCACACGGTACCGATTCCCAACTGAAATCGAGCCCGGATCCACAAGCCGGGATGCGTCAACAGAATTCGAAACAGATAGCCAGCAAAAGAGAAGAGGTCTCTTGATGATCCAAGCCAATCAACAGGTCGTTCGTACGGTGGTGGAAGAAGTCCTGTCTCAACTGGGTGGTCGTAACTCGGCCGCGTCCGAGGTTGCTCCATCGGCCGACGGAGACTGGGGCGTGTTTTCGAGGGTGGATGACGCCGTCGACGCCGCCGCAAGGGCGTTCGAGCAGTTGCAACAGAAGCGGATCGAAGACCGGGCCAAGGCGATCGCCTGCGTGGTACGGATTTGCACCACGCAGTGTGACGAATTGGGGCGGGCCGAACTCGAAGAAACCCGCATCGGCCGGCTCGATCACAAGATCGAGAAGCTGCAGATCATCAAGCTGGTTCCCGGTACCGAGTTTCTCCGCAGTGACGCGCTTTCGGGTGACCGGGGCCTGACCGTGACCGAGTACGCACCGTTCGGAGTGATCGGAGCCATCACCCCCGTCACCCATTCGCTGCCGACATTGGCCGGAAACGTCGTCAACATGGTTGCCTCCGGCAACACTCTGGTCGTCAATCCTCATCCGTCGGGGGCGAAAATTGCCTGTGAGGGTGTGAGACGGTTCAACCGGGCGATCAAGGATGCGATCGGGATCGAGAATCTGGTGACGATCGTCAGGGAACCGACGCTCGAGACGGCCAATGCCATCTTCGAGCACCGTGGCGTGCGGCTGCTGGTGGTCACCGGCGGTCCGGGAGTGGCTCGGGCCGCGTTGGCCAGTCGCAAACGGGCCATCGTGGCCGGCCCGGGAAATCCTCCGGTACTGGTCGATCAGACCGCCGACCTGGACAATGCCGCCGCCTCGATCATCAAGGGGGCGGCCTACGACAACAACCTGTTGTGTATCGGTGAGAAGGAGGTCTTCGCGGTCGAATCGATCTTCGATCCGCTGATGGAGGCCGTCTCGAACAACGGGGGCCACCGGCTCTCGACCGATCAGATGGATCAACTCGCCAAGTTGGCTTTTTCGCCGCCGACCGAAGCCGGAGGTCACCATGTGCTGAATCGCGACCTGGTCGGCGTCGACGCCGAGGTTCTGGCCGAGAAGATCGGAGTCAAGGTCCCCCATGGCACCCAGATCCTTTACGGGGAGACCGGCACAGACAACCCGTTTGTTCCCGAGGAACAGATGATGCCATGTGTTCCGTTCGTTCGTTGTCGAGATGCCGCCGAGGGGATCGAGTTGTGCCTGGAGGCCGAGCACGGGTTTGGGCACACAAGCCTGATCCACTCGCGGGACGTTCGGACGATGACCGAGATGGGCCGGGCGATGAACACGACGCTGTTCATCAAGAACGGGCCATCCATGGCGGGTCTGGGCCTCGGAGGAGAAGGCTATCTCTCCTACAGCATCGCTACTCCGACTGGAGAAGGTGTCACCAATCCGCTGACCTTCACGAGGCAACGTCGGTGCGCGATGGTCGACGCTCTGAGGGTCATCTGATGCGTTGGGGTGAAGTCATCGGTCGCACCACGGCCACCGTCAAGCACGCCTCTCTGGAGGCCCAACGCCTGATCCTCGTGCAACCCCTTGATGCCGGATCTGCTGCGGAAGGAGACCCGATGGTGGTCATCGACGCCGTCGGCAGCCGGCATGGGGACCGGGTGTTGATGACCAGCGACGGCCGCTCGGTCCGGAAACTGCTCAACGACGACACGGCACCGGCCCGCTGGGCCATCATCGGAATCATCAACGACTGACCTTCAGCCAGAGCCTCTCCTCCCGCTGTTTCATGGACCTGCCGGCGAATGCCCTCTGATCCGAATCTCGTTGAACAGATCGTCGCCGCCGTCGAGCGGCGGTTGGAGGCCGGTCTTTCCGAGCCGGCGGGTCCGGCCGAGGAGGTCGTCAACGAGATCATCTGCCGCGAGTTGATTGTCACGGGCGAACTGCTCGCTGGACGAATCTCCCCGGAGGTTCGCCTGGTGAGGATCTCCGCCGGTGCGATCCTGACACCCACGGCCCAAGAGCTTGTCGAGAAAAATGAGTTGACCGTCACGGTCGACGCCAAAGTGTCGGCTGCGAGAGATTCGCAACCGGTGCCGGCGGACTGGAAACTGTTGCTGGCTGACCCGGATGTGCCGGTTCTGAACGGGTACGTGTCCGAGCGATCCGAGGGCATCCATGAGGCTGTTTCGCGATTGCACGATTGGCTGTCGGGTGACATCTCAGCCGGCGTCGTGGTGCTCTCGACCGATCCTCATCGCCTGGCCTGCCTGGCCAACCGGCGGCCGGAGGTGCGTGGGGCGGTCGTCAGTGACGTCGGTGAGGCGTCCAGAGTGCTCGAACGACTGGGCGCCAACCTGGTGGTCGCCTGTCCCCTGGCGGTCGGGACCTGGATGTCGCGGCAGATCGTGGAGATCTGCCTGACGGCGGCTCCACCCGAGTCGCCGATCGACTGGCCCAACGGAAAATCATGAAGAGGAAACCCATGGAATTCCTTCAACGTCCGGACTGGAGAACCAACTGATGCGGGTCGCCGAAGTGATAGGCAATGTGACGTTGTCGACCTGCCATCCGAGCCTGGTGGGAGCCACCTGGCTGATTGCCGTGCCACTGTCTGCCGCCGGCCTTGACGGCAAGCAAGACGGTCGTGGTGAATCGCTGGTGTTGCTGGACGAGCAGAGGGCCGGCCATGGCGCCAGGATTGCCGTCGCCGAGGGGCCCGAGGCGTCGAACCCGTTCCGACCTCAACTCAAGCCCATCGACGCCTACAACACCGCCATCCTGGACAGCGTTGAATTCGTGTAGGCACCAGCAAGACAGAGTCAACCAACCGAAGAACGAGCAACTCGAAGAAGGACACAGAATTCGATGACCGATACACAATGGGGCCGAGGCATTCACGATCGTTCGCTGAAAGAAGAGATCTGCGAGATCGGGCGGCGGGTCTACGACAAGGGTTTCGCCGCGGCCAACGACGGAAACATCTCGATCCGCGTTGGTGAGAACGAGGTGCTCTGCTCGCCGACGATGATCTGCAAGGGGTTCATGGAACCTGAGGACATCTGTGCGGTCGACATGGAGGGCAACCAGATCGCCGGACGTCGCAGGCGGACCAGCGAGGTGCTGTTGCACCTGACGATCATGAAGCACCGTCCGGACGTGAAGGCCGTTGTTCACTGCCATCCGCCGCACGCGACCGCGTTCGCCGTTGCCGGCGAGCCAATTCCCCAGTGTGTGCTTCCCGAGGTGGAGGTGTTCATGGGCGAGGTCCCGCTGGCTCCTTACGAGACGCCCGGTGGGCAGGATTTTGCCGACACGGTGATCCCGTTCCTGAAAGGTTCCAGCACGATCATCTTGGCCAGCCACGGGACAGTCAGTTTCGGCAAGGACCTGGTCGACGCTTACTGGAAGACAGAGATCCTGGACTCCTATTGCCGGATCCTGCTGCTGGCCAAGCAACTGGGCAACGTGAACTACTTCGACGAGCGTCAAACCCGCGAATTGCTCGACCTCAAGAAGCGGCTCGGTTTCGACGATCCGCGATTCCACAACGACGACTGTGACCTGTGCGGCAACACCGCATTCATCGACGGTTACGGTGGGGCACCACTCACCGCGCAGGCCTTCCCACCGGCTCCGACGTTCCCCGGTTACCTGCAGGCTCCGGCGACCGCAGACGCGTTGGGTACGGGTGGGGGAAACCCGGAGCCGGCTGATGAACTCGTCTCTGCCATCACCGATCAGGTGATGGCGGCCCTGTCCCAGTAACCCTCGGCACCCCGGTCCCCGTCGGGGGGACGAACCCGGAGATCAATTCGAGATGACCACACCCTGTTCCAAGTCGCTCGACCGAAAGCTGGCAGCGATCCAGGCTGACCCTTCAGGCAGCCGTGAGTTCATCCTGGCCGATGCCAAAGATGCGGACATGGCCTTCGGAATGGGCGCGCCGGGACGATCGCCGGAACGTCACGATGGCGAACTCGGATTCCGGTCGCTGGCCGACTACCGCGATCAGATGCAGCAGATTGTCGAGGCCGGGTTGGTCGACATCATGCTGATGTCGGCATCGACCAACGAGGAATTGACGATTCGTCGTCGGCTGTTCGACGATTCGGAGGTGACGGCGGCGGTGCGGGCCAATGACACCACCGACATCCACGTTGTCCGTGGCGGCCGGATCCACGAAGCCGCTTCAAAGCCGTTTCGGTCGGCTTCGATTGATCACATCCAGTGTGGACATCTCGACTGCGAGGTCCAAGAGCGGACCACCGGCGCGGACCTCGGACTCTACTCGGTCACTTTTGCCAACAATCGTGATGACGACCTGGAGACGATCGAGGCGTACCGGTCATTTCGGGATGAGGCCGAGCGGAAGGGGTTTCGGCACTTTCTTGAGGTCTTTGATCCGAACCAGGCCGATTGCGTTGCGCCGGACGTATTGCCGGGATTCATCAACGACCTGATCGCTCGGACGCTGGCGGGTGTCACCAGTTCGGCTCGCCCGCTGTTCCTGAAAATGGTCTACCATGGCCCTCAGGCGACCGAGGAACTGGTCAACTACGATCCGAGCCTTGTGATCGGCATTCTCGGTGGATCAGCCGGCACCACGCGAGATGCGTTCCAGTTGATTCACGAGGCCCAGAAGTACGGGGCCCGGGTGGCGTTGTTCGGACGCAAGATCAACAACGCCGAAAACCAGCTGGCGTTCGTACGGTTCTTGAGGCTGATCGTCGATGGGGAACTGGACCCCATCGAGGCGGTGCGGGCCTATCATGCCGTGCTCGAGAAGCTGGGGATCGCCCCGCGACGGTCTCTCGAGGATGATCTGGTGCTCGAAACCGGGGTGATGAGCTACGGGGGCAGCGAGACGACAATCAGCTTGCCGCCAATGGCGGCCCCCGATGGGTCCACCGCGGCCGCGCCGCCGCCGGTCGTGTCATCGGATGCGACAGCGCTGACGGAGTCTCCGCCGGATTTCTCGGCGATGACAGCCGATGAGCGATTGGCGTATCATCGCAGGAGGCTGAACAGCCTGCTGGGGCCCTAGCGATCCGGGCAGATGCATCCGTCTCGAGACTGTTGCTGATGATCGACGACTGGGATGACGAGATTGACTGGGACGGAGGAGAGGACGACGACCTCGACCGGTCCGAAACCGTCTCCTGTCCCTCGTGCGGCGCGGATGTTTACGAGGACGCTGAACAGTGTCCGTCTTGTGGCGAGTGGATCACGTCGTTTCATTCGCCCTGGCAGGGACGTTCGACGTGGTGGATCGTCCTGGGAATTCTGGGCGTTGCCGCGACGATCCTGGCTCTGGCGGGTCTTGTCTGAGGCCCGCTGGTCAGGCGGCTGCCGAGGACGGCGAACTGGTCAGCGGGAATCGAAGAGTGAACCGGGTTCCCCGGTCGACGGCGCTCTCGACCCGGATCCGTCCCTGGTGAGCTTCGATGATCTCTCGGCAAAGTGACAGCCCCAGTCCGGTGCCCCCTTGCCCCTGGCTGTCGGCGGTCTTGGTCGAAAAGAACGGGTCGAAAATGCGGCCGAGCGTCTCGGGTGTCATCCCGCTGCCGGTATCGGCCACCATGATCTCGGCCATCTGGTCTTCGGCGTGCTGGCTCACCGTGATCGTCAACTGCCCACCTTCGTCCATCGCCTGACGTGCGTTGATGACGAGGTTCAACAGGACCTGTTGGATCTGGCTGGTGTTGATCGCCGCGAAGACGTCCGGCTCGAGTCGAGTTTCGAGTCCGACTCGGTGTTTCTGCAGATCCTTTTCGACAAGCAGCAGCAGGTCGGTCACCAACTCGCCCAGGTCAATCGGTTCGTGGCGGTCGCCGCTGTTGCGAGCATAGGAGAGCATTCCGGTGGTGATCTTGGCGGCACGCTGTCCGGCCGCGAGAATCTTGCTGAAGGCCTTTTCCCTGGTCTCCTCGTCGGTGTTCCTCAGTCCCATCTTCGCGTAGTTGATCACCGTGGTCAGGATGTTGTTGAACTCGTGCGTCGTCGATGAGGCGATCGCGCCGATCGTGCTCATCTTCTGGGCCTGACGGAGCTGTTCCTCAAGGTTTTCGAGGCGTTGCTGGAGAGCCGCGGGGGAGTCGTCCGAGGTCATCGCGAGATGTCCGTGCGGGAAACAGGAAGAGGTGGCGGCATCAGCACGACCACACGTTTCTCGTATCGGCCTCCATCCCGGAACGACTCCATTCACAACGGTCCGTGATCGTGATGTAGTGGCGACGCGAAATGTACCCGTCGGGCAGTCTGGGTAAGCCGGTTGAAACGTCTGCGGTGTCCTGCCGTGGAGACCTGTGATGGGCTAAACTGGCTGTAGGACAGAGAAGATCGCCTCCGGGCGGACGGTTCTGGAAGAGAGGTGTGATCGGTGATTGCCGTCGAGCAGCTCAACGTGACTGTCGGCAACTTTTCGTTGCAGAATGTTTCATTCTCACTGGAGGTCGGTGAGTACGGGATCCTGATGGGACGCACCGGCAGTGGCAAGACGACACTGCTGGAATCCCTGTGTGGTCTGAAACCGATCAGCTCGGGACGGATTGTCATCGATGGCCGGGATGTCACGCGTCTGAAACCCGGGGCCCGTGGAATCGGATTTGTTCCCCAGGAGGGAGCCCTGTTTCAGTCGATGGTGGTTCGCGACCAGATCGGCTTCGCCCTGGAGATCCGGCGTCGACCCAAGGGCGAGGTCAATGCCCGGGTCGAGGACCTGGCCGGGCGGCTGGGAATCACCGGGTTGCTGGATCGCAGCCTCGACGGACTGAGCGGAGGAGAGCGACAAAGGGTGGCCCTGGGAAGGGCCCTGGCGGCGCAACCCACCGTCCTGTGTCTCGACGAACCCTTCAGCGCGCTCGACGAAGAGACCCGTGATGACATGTACCAGCTTGTCCGCACTGTCACACGCGAGGCCGGTGTCACCACGGTTCACATCACCCACAGCCGATCCGAGGCCGAACAACTCGGGGACCGTTTCTTCCGCCTGGTCGATGGGCGGATCGAGCCGTGGACGTTGTCGGCCCGGTCGCCCGCCGCCGAATCCCCCGCCTCGTCAACAGCGGTCGTCTCCAGCGAAATCGGGGAGGCCAAAAAAATGGCCCCGGATGATCCGGCAACCACGACCGGAGATGGACCAACACCGGATCTTGTGGTGGAATGAAACGTGTGGGCCGGCTTGAAGTGGATCAACCTGTTGGGGGCGTGATACATGTCTGACCGGTGGGCGGTCATTGCCGGAAAGGCGGTTTGGCTGGCCGTGTACGCGGGACTGCTGGCCGGGGTGGTGGGTCGGTCCGAAGCGGGGGAAATGCCGCACTGGGCCTACCGTTTGCCGGGTCCGGTGGCGGTTCCCGACGCTGGTGAGGACGTCCGGAATCCTGTCGACGCGTTCGTGGCGGATCGACTGCGAAAGCAAGGGCTCCAGCCGCTGGGTGCGGCCGACCGCCAGACCCTGGTCCGACGAGTGACTCTGGATTTGCTGGGAGTGCCGCCCACACCCGTAGAGATCGACGCATTTCTGGACGATAGACGGCCGGGTGCGTGGGAGCGACTGGTGGACCGTCTTTTGGCGTCGCCCCGGTACGGCGAGCGGTGGGCAATGCCCTGGCTGGATGCGGCCCGGTTTGCCGACAGCAATGGCTACCAGCGGGATGGTCGTCGCGAAGCGTGGGGTTGGCGCGACTGGGTGATCGATGCCCTGAACGACGATCTGCCATTTGACCGCTTCACGATCGAGCAACTTGCCGGAGACCTGCTGCCGGGGGCGGCGGCCCAACAGCGAATTGCCACCGGCTTCCATCGCAATACGATGGCCAATGTCGAGGCCGGAGTGGACCCCGAAGAGGAGCGGGTGCTGGCCGTCGTGGACCGTGTCAATACGACCGGAACGGTCTGGTTGGGCACCACGATCGAATGTGCCCAGTGTCACGACCACAAGTATGATCCGTTTTCTCAGCGGGAGTACTACGGCCTGTTCGCCCTGTTCAACAACACGCGGGTCGAGATCCAGGCGAAGGGTTCGAAGCGGGAGTTTGCCGGAGCCATGGTCGAATTGCCGCGGGCTCGTGGTGACGTGGCTCGGGCGGCAGCCGCCTCACGGAGAGTCCTCAGGTTGCAGGCTGAGCGGAGCGAACTGGCGTCTTTGCTCGATGGGGAACAGGCCGAATGGGAGCGACTGGTGCGGGATCGAAAGGGGACCCCCACCTGGTTGAAGCGGGCTCTCGGAGCGGTCGGCGCGAAACGCAAGACTCAGCAGGCCAAGCGGGTTCGCAACCACTACCGTGGTCTGTCTGCAGACTGGACTCGGCTGACTGAGCTGCTGAAACGTGCCCGGGATGTCCAGGCTCTCCTGAAACCGGCGACGACGCTGGTGATGCTGGAAATGCCCCGGCCGCGTCAGACTCGGATCTTCGAGAGAGGTGACTTTCTGGCCCCCGGGGAAACTGTTGGACCCGGGACGCCGGCTGCCTGGCCACCCGTTCCGATCTCCACCGATCGCCCGCTCAACCGGCTCGATCTGGCCCGATGGCTGGTCGACGGCCGCAATCCTCTGACGGCACGCGTGGTGGTCAACCGGCACTGGGCGGAGCTGTTCGGGCGAGGGCTGGTCGAGACAATCGAGGACTTTGGCACCCGGGGGGCGCGGCCGACTCACCCCGGGTTGCTTGACTGGTTGGCCGCAGAGTGGGTCCGACGTCGATGGAGTGTGAAGTCGCTGCACCGGCTGCTTGTGACATCGGCCACCTACCGTCGTCGATCCGATGCGGATGGCCGGTTGAGAGCTTCTGACCCGGGGAACCGGTGGTACGCTCGTGCGGCAAGACGGCGGTTGCCGGCCGAGTTGATTCGGGACAACGCCCTGGCCATCGCGGGATTGCTCAGTGACAAGATGCATGGTCCCCCGGTGTTTCCCGTCCAGCCGTCCGGTGTCTGGAACCACATTGGCGTGGCGAGCAATCTCTGGAAGACCAGTCACGGAGAGGACCTGTACCGCCGTGGCGTCTATGTTTACTGGCGTCGGACGGTACCGTATCCCAGCTTCGTCAGTTTCGATGCACCCAGCCGTGAGGTCTGTACGGTGTCGCGGTCGCAGTCGAACACCCCGCTGCAGGCGCTGACCTTGCTCAACGATCCGGTCTATGTCGAGGCGGCCGCCGGGCTGGCTCGGAGGGTGCACTCCGCTGGTGGTCCGGACGGATCGCCGGCTGGCCGGGTCGAGGCGATGTTCCGTTTGGCAACCGGCCGTCGACCTGGCCGGGCCGAAACCCTGATCCTGGTTGACCGATTCGAGACCGAGAGAAAGCGGTTGGCGGGGGATCCGGTGACCACCCGATTGCTGATGAAGACCTGGCTCCCTGGAACGGAAGCCGTCGGCAGCGTGCCGAGCGACCAAGCTGCGGCGCTGGTCGCATGGATGCATGTGGCCAATGTCGTGTTGAACCTCGACGAGGTGATCACTCGAGAATGACCGGTTTGCAGACCAACCTGATCGAGCAGCGTCGCGCCTTCCTGGGCCAGGGCCTGGGCCTGGCGGGCCTGGCCAGTGCGCTGGTCGACGATGGACTCCTCGCCGCACCCCAGGATGCCCGGACCGGTCATTCGGCTCCCCGGGCCAAGCAGATGATCTTCCTGCACATGGTCGGAGCTCCCTCGCAGTTGGATCTCTTCGACAACAAGCCGGTACTCCGGGAGCACCACGGCCGGGAGTGTCCGGCCGAATTGCTCAAGGGACAACGGTTCGCGTTCCTGGGAAAACGGCCCAAGCTGATGGGGTCGCCGTTCGCTTTCCGACGACACGGCGAAAGCGGCCTGGAGTTGTCGGAACTGCTTCCCGGTCTCGGATCAGTTGCCGACGAAGTGGCGTTGATCAAGACGGTCCACACATCCGAGTTCAACCACGGGCCAGCGCAGGTGTTTGCCCAGACGGGGTTCGGCCAGCAGGGACGCCCCAGCCTGGGCAGTTGGCTCTCCTACGGCCTGGGCAGCCTTTCGCGGGATCTGCCGGCCTACGTGGTGCTGGTCACCGGCCTGACGCCCGGCGGTGGCAGCTCACTCTGGGGAAACGGTTTTCTGCCAAGCGTGCACCAGGGGGTGCGGTTCCGGACCAAGGGGGATCCGGTGCTGTACGCATCGAACCCGGCGGGTGTCGATCGTTCAGCGCGGGGGCGGATCATCGACGACGTGGTGAGATTGAATCGCCTGCGACTGTCGCAGGTGGGTGATCCGGAGATCGCCACGCGGATCGCCAATTATGAGCTCGCGTTCCGGATGCAAACGGCCGTGCCCGGGCTGATGGATCTCTCACAGGAGACTCGCGGGACACTCGAGAGTTACGGAGCGGATCCTGGCAAACCGAGTTTCGCCAACAACTGCCTGCTGGCCCGACGCCTGATCGAGCGGGGGGTGCGGGTGGTGCAGTTGTTCGACCAGGGCTGGGATCATCACGGCGGGATCGGCACCAGCCTGCCGAGGAAGACGAGGGCCACCGACGGTCCCATCGCGGCGCTGATCGCCGATCTGCGTCAGCGGGGGTTGCTGGATGAGACGCTGGTCGTCTTCGGTGCCGAGTTTGGACGTACGCCAATGTTGCAGGGTGACCGGGCCACTCCCGGACGGGATCACCACAAGGAAGCCTTCAGCTACTGGCTCGCCGGTGGAGGCGTTCGCGGTGGCCGCGTCGTCGGGAAAACCGATGACCTGGGGTATTACCCTGCCGAGGATCCGATCGAAATCCACGACCTGCACGCGACGATCCTGCATCTGCTGGGGCTGGATCATGAACGCTTGACCTTCCGCTACCAGGGCCGCGAGTTCCGGTTGACCGATGTCAGCGGTCGCGAGATGAAGCAACTGTTGTAGTGTCAGACAACGTGGCGAGCCGGCGGTCCCAGTCGCTGCTTCGTCCTCCCCTGTCCCGACGGTGACAAGCCGATGGCCGACGTTTCTTCGACACCTCCCGCTACCGACAGCGAAATGGGTGACCGCATTGTCGGCATCGATCTGGGCACCTCGTATTCGGCTCTCGCGGTGCTCGACGAGGACGGCCAACCGCGGGTGATCGACAACTCGAACCAGTCACCCTTGACCGCCTCGGTGGTGTTGCTGGGTGACGCGGACCAGGCGGAGGTCGATCCGGACGCTGCAGCCCTGGCCCAATGCCCGCCCGAACGGCGGGTTGTGGCCATCAAGCGGGAGATGGGCAATCCGAGGTTCGCACTGCGACACGGAAATCGACGCCTGACCCCCGAAATCCTCAGCGCGTTGATTCTCACGCGGCTGCGGCAGGATGCCGCGAGCCGGATCGGACCGGTTCGCCGGGCGGTGATCACCGTGCCGTACTACTTCAACGAACTCCATCGTCGGGCCACCCGGAATGCGGGGCAGATCGCCGGACTCGAGGTGGTCGACATCATCAACGAGCCGACCGCTGCGGCACTGACGTACGCCTGGACCCGGGGGGCTCTGGGCAAGAGCGGTCCGAGCGATTCGCGGAGGATCCTGGTCTACGATCTCGGTGGAGGCACCTTCGATGTGACGTTGGTTGAGATCACCGCCGCGCATCTGAGAGTGCGGGCCACCGACGGTGACACGATGCTGGGGGGAATGGATTGGACCAACCGGTTGGCTGACGCAGTGGCCGAGGACATCATCGGACAGGGGGGGACCGATCCTCGCGAGGTCTCCGATGTCGGCTTCCGGTTGCTGCAGGTGTGCGAGGACGCCAAGCGTGATCTGAGCACGCGGATGGTGACTACCGTGCAATTGGCTCACGATGGTCGGCAGTATTCGATCGATCTGACCCGGTCCCGCTTCGAACGCGAAACGGCCGATCTGCTGCAGCGGACCCGCGACACCACCGAACTGGTGCTTGTCCAGGCCGAAATTACTGGCACCGACCTGGACGACATCGTGCTGATCGGCGGGTCGACGGCGATGCCCGGTGTCCGCGCGATGCTCGAGGAACTTGGCGGCAAGCCACCCAGTTCAATTCTCGATCCTCAATTGGCTGTCGCTCAGGGGGCTGCGATTCATGCGGCCATTCTCGAGGCACGTCATGAGGGGGCCGGGGGCGTGACCGGACAGGCGGTGATCGGCAGGCTGAGAGCCATCAGCACCTCAAACGTCAATTCGCATTCACTGGGTGTGGAAGTGACCGATCGTGATGATGTCCAGAAGCGTTGGAACCACATCATGATTCCCCGCAACACGCCGGTGCCGTGCCAGGTCACCCAGCGATTCGTCACCAATACCGACAACCCGCGGGCGATTCACATCCGATTGCTCGAGGGAGAGGTCAGCAACGTCGAGTCGTGCACGGTGATCGGCGATTTCCAGGTCGTCGATCTGCCCTCGGGCCTGGCCGCCGGGTCTCCGATCGAAGTGCAGTACGGGTACGACCGCAGCGGGCACATCAATGTCTCGGCCAAGGAACTGGTCGGTGGCACCGAGGCGTCGGTGGAAATCCACTGGACCGACGGGATCGATGACACGGCCCTGACGGAGTTCGCCCGGCTGGCGCGTGACTACGACGTCGACTGACCGGCCGTTGTCAGGGCTGGGCCAGCCGACCCGGTCGGTTCGAGCAGTGCGGCCGCCTCCCGACCTCAGCTGTCAAGCGGGACCGAAAGGCCGGGCACAAGCTGCGAGACCCACGGTGGGTCGCAACGACTTGTCATCGGCTGCGGATTGACCGTCTGTGGTGAACCCCGTTCACGTCCTGGTGGTGACCGGCTCGGGCGTGTCGTAGGTCCGTGCCCCCGGGGTGCCATCGTTGCCCAGGGCGATCTGGTACAGCTCGGTGCCGGCGGTGGTGGGGTACTGCGAATTGATGCAGGCCTGGCAGAGGCTGTCGCTGGGGAGATCGATCGATCGGGAGATCGACTCGATCGGGAGATAACGGAGGCTGTCGGCGGCGATGCTCTTGGCCATCTGCTGTTCGATTTCGGGAGTCAATTCGTTTCCGTTCATGAATTTCGGTGCGAACAGCTCCGAGATCGTTGACATGTCGATGCCGTAGAAGCATGGCGAGATGATCGGCGGACAGGCGACGCGAACGTGAACTTCCCGGGCTCCCCCGCGTTCCCGAAGCTGGGAGACCAGGGCCCGCATCGTGGTCGAGCGAACGATCGTGTCCTCGACGATCACCACCCGCTTGCCACGGAGCACCTCGGGCAGCGGCGTGTATTTCAGACGGGCCTTGTCGGCCCGATTGGTGCCCTCGATGAATGTCCGGCCCACGTAGCGGTTTCGCATCAGGCCTTCCAGGCAGGGGATCCCCAGTTCGAAGGCCATGGAGGCGGCGGCAGCCTTGGCGGTGTCGGGGACCGGGACGACGATCGTGTCGTCGTCGATGGGGACGGTTTCGAGTCGTGCCAGTTCTTCCCCGAGGGCCTTGCGAGTCATGTAGACGCTGCGGTCATCGAGCGTGCTGGCGACGTTGGCGAAGTAGATCCACTCGAAGAAGCAGTGAGACCTTTTGGGCGAGGGGGCGAACTGGCGGACGTCGATTTCCCCGTTCTGGATGATCACCGCCCCGCCGGGGGGCAGGCTGTGGATGTCCTTGTCGTGGAAACCGATCTGCGAGAGCGCCACACTTTCGCTCGCCGCCGCGAACATCGGGCCGTCGATGGCGAAGCATAGCGGGCGGATACCCAGCGGATCGCGGGCGACGAACATGTCTCCCTGGGCATTGAGGAACACGATGTTGTAGGCACCGTCCAGCCAGGGAGTGACACCACTGAGGACGTCGAGCAGATCGGGAGTCTGGTCACCGGAGAGTTCCTGGCACAGCAGGTGCATCAGGATTTCGGTGTCGGTTTCCCGGGCCAGGTGGAAGTCGGTGTGCGAGAGGATTTCCTTGCGCAACTGGGGGTAGTTGGCCAGTTGGCCGTTGAAGGCGAAGCTGAACCACTTCGACTTCTGGATGTGGTGGCGTTCAAAGGGCTGGGCGTAGCTGCGGTCGTCCTGTCCGCAGGTCGCGTAACGAACGTGTCCGATCGCCGCCGGTCCGGCGTATTTCTTCATCAACATCTCGGCCGGCTCGGGGTGGCTGAGATGGAACACCTCGGTGACGGTGCCGACGTCCCGGTGGGTATCGATCAACTGCTTGCGATCCGGGCAGTAGGCGGTCATCCCGGCGGCCAACTGCCCGCGGTTCTGGATGTCCAACAACAGCCGCGGCATCAGTCTCGAGGTTTCACCGGCCCCCTGCGAGGGTGCCAGACGGCTGGTCTCGCGGTTGGGCAGGTGGTAAACCGCGGCAATGCCACACTCGTGAAATAACTCGGCCATGGCGTCGGGCGTCCGTGCACGTCCTGGAAGGAAGCGAGGCAGGCTCCATCATAACGAGGTCAGAGGGTGAGACCAACGTGGCCGGTCACACTTTCACGCGACGAGGTGATGAACTAGAAAGAGAAGGACCGTTTCTCCAACCGCATTCCGCCATGTCCGTTCCTGTGAATCTTGTCCGCCGTGAAGTGATCGAGACGGCCGAGACGCTGGTCGTGAAGGTGGGCACGAACGTGATTTCTCGGCCCGATGCCACTCTGGATGTCGAACGCATCGCCGCGCTGGTCGAGGCCGTGGTACGGATTCGTGAAACAGGACGGAAAGTGGTGATCGTTTCCAGCGGGGCGGTGGGAGCCGGAATCGATGTGCTCGATTTGGGTGCCCGTCCCGAGGACCTGCCTCATCTGCAGGCGGCCGCGGCCGCTGGACAGGCTCGGCTGATCCACCACTACGACGATTGCCTCGGGCGACATGGTTCGCACGCGGCGCAGTTGTTGCTGACGGCCGAGGATTTCACCGAGCGCGGGCGATACCTCAACGTCCGCAACACGCTCAACACGCTCTTCGAATACGGTGCCGTGCCGATCGTCAACGAGAACGACACGGTCAGCGTGGACGAGATCGGATTCGGTGACAACGACAGGCTGGCGGCCCTGGTCACCAACCTGTTGTCTGCTCCGCTGTTGGTGTTGTTGACGGTCGTCGATGGATTGTTCGCTTCACCCGGAGACGATGAGCCGCTGAGGTTGGTGGAGAACTGGGATGACGGGCTGTTCGACCTGGTCCAGGATGAACGCAGCCACGGTGGACGGGGAGGGATGCGTGGGAAACTGGAGGCGATCAAGAGCGTGACCGCAGTGGGCGAGAGCGTGGTCGTGGCCAACGGCACGCGGATCGACGTGCTCGACGATGTGCTGGCCGGCCGGGAGGTGGGGACGCTGTTCCTGGCTCACGGTGCGACGATTCCTGCCTGGAAACGATGGATCGGCTACGCCGCCAAGCCCCAGGGGAACATGACGCTGGATGCGGGGGCTTGCAGAGCTTTGCTGGAGAGCGGGGGTTCACTGTTGCCGATTGGAGTGACCGCCGTCGAAGGCAGTTTCCTGCACGGCGATGTGGTTTCGCTGGTCGACCCCCAAGGGCGGGAATTTGCCAGGGGACTGGCCAATTACGACGCTCGGGACGCACGCCAGATTGCCGGTCGGCAAAGCGACGAAATCCCCGACCAGTTGGGAAGCCTGCCGTATGCCGAGATCGTCCACCGGGACAATCTCGTGATCATCGACGGGATGTCCCGGGACTGAAACGACCGATCAGGCCAGTGACTTCACTGCGGCACGAACCGATTTCAGGCAGACGGCCAGGTCCGAAAGCGGGTTCTTGGGGTTCTCCTCGTACTCCAGTGCCACAACTCGCTTGTACTTGAGCTTCCGGAGAACCTTGAGGCAGCCGGCGACGTCGAGATCCCCCTCGCCGACGATCTTGAATTGCTTCTTCTTCTTGCCGCCGACGGTAACCGTCTTGACGTCCTTGAGATGTACGCCGAAGACCCGTTTGCCCAGCCGTTGGATCGCCTCCACCGGATCCTCGTCGCTCCGCAAGAAGTGGCCGGTGTCGACACAGGCTCCGATCAAGGGGTGACGGTCCTTGACCATCGTCTCGACGTCGGAAATCTTGTCGTAAAGGGCACGAGGGCCATGGTTGTGGATGGCGATTGCGACCTTGTATTCCTCGACCATTCGGTCCAGCAGATCGAAGGTCGCCTTGTCCTTTTTGGGATTGGCGCTCAGGGAATCGATCCCCATCTTGCGGGCAAAGTCGAAGGCCTGGCGGGTCTTGGCCTCATTGGCATCGAAGCCCAGCACACCGTAGGCGGTCAGCTTGATTCCCGACTTGGCCAGAATCGCTTTCTGTTTGGCGATGTGTGCCGGCAGAGTGCCCAGGGGGACGTGCCGCGGATAGGCTTCCCAGAATTTCAGGCCCAATTGTTGGGTGTGTTTGAGAGCAGTCGGAGTGTCAAATCCTCGAAGAGAGTAACTCTGGATGCCCATCTTGAACTCGGCGTAGGGTGAGTCCTTGTCAGCAGGGAAAGCTGTCGCGGGGGCCAAGAGTCCCTGGGATCCGATCGCTACACCCGCCGCGACGCCGCTGGCGAGAAAGGAACGACGGGAAAGGTCCGTCGAGAAGCCGGGTTTCCGCTGCATGGAAGACTCACTCATCGTGCCTGCTCCGTGGATGTTGACACCGTGACTGCTGAAGTGGGGACTGGTTGTCCGGAATGGCCCGGTTGACCGACCGGTGACAATTGTATCGATTCGGCACCTCCCGTGCCGGTTTGACGAGCCGTTGGCGGCGTGATGACCGTTACAACCCGACTCAGCGGGATGGTTGAATCGGAGGGAATATCCGCACTACCGATTTTCTTGATTTTGCCCAAATTACCGTTCGCGTCGTGCCGATCTAGTGCGGTGCATGACTAACCAGGCTTCTCGAAAGGCTGATTACTCGGAGGTGCCGTTGTACAGGGTGTTGGGCAAGTGCGCCGGCCGGTGACCCCCCGGTTTGTCCACGGCAATGCCCGTTTTCACTCACAGCAACCGCCGTAGCAGACGAGAGGTTTGTTCATGATAGCCGCGGTCCCGTGCCTGGCACGGGACCGCGGCGTGTTTTTTTGGTGTCGGTAATCACCGGTGACTTGTTGCGAGCCGTTGGTGGGTGGTATTTCTGTTGCCGATGAACATGGACAATTCCCCACCGCTGAGTCTGAGCGAACTTCAACGCCTGATTGAGACGATGTACTCGTCCAAGGACACCGCCCGTGGTGTGGACGGCACGTTCATGTGGTTGATGGAAGAGGTGGGCGAGTTGGCAGCGGCGTTGCGGGAAGGCGACCGGTCGGCCACCGCGGCGGAGTTTGCCGACGTGCTGGCGTGGCTGGCGACAATCGCCAACGTCTCCGGAATCGACCTGGAACGTGCGGTCGTCGAGAAGTACGGATCGGGCTGCCCGGGCTGCGGCGAAATGGTCTGCGCCTGCGACGACGCAGCAAAGCCGTAGCTGGAGTCGCCCGGGCCTCTACCCGACCAGCAGGTGGTGGGTGACGGCGACGGCGGCGGCGGCGGCGAGTCCGACCCGGATGTTGTCGTTGAGTCGTTGCCCGGGCAGGCTTTCGGCGGCGGCACCGGCCAGGCTGGCGGCGATTCCACAGGCCGCCGCGGTGGCCAGTGGGACGGCTGGTCGAGCGTCCCCCCAGTAGACCAGCGTGGCCAGTGGCGCAGCGAAGAACACGAACGACATTGTCCCCGCCCAGCTTTTCTGCCGATTCCACGGCAACTGGCTGCTCCGGAGTGCCGTTCCGCCGATGGTGGCCATGCCGTCACCAAAGGCGAGAACGGCCAGCACTGTCATGCCCAGTTCACCGTGCTCCGGGAACATCCAGAGTGTACCGAGCACGCACAGGGCGTATCCCAGTACCGCTTCGCCACCTCGACCCTCGGACGGTCTGAGCACTCCCTGGATCCGGACGAACACGATCAGCGACACCGTGCCGGCGACACCCAGGGAGATCCATCGGAAGGCATCCGAGAGGGGGTCGGTGTGAGGATGAATCCAGAAGAGAAAAGGGATCAGGCCCGGCAGCATGTGCCAGGTCTGGCGGACCAGTTCGCGGCCCAATCGGGCGTTGCCAGCAATTCTCCAGCGGACCGGACGAACCCATCCCGTCGTTGACGGTGTGGACACGACCCGTGACGGGATCGGTCGGGCCAGGCTTGGGGGCGAGACGGACATTGTCTCTTTTCATCGGCGATCACCGCCGGTCTCCCTGACCAGCTCGCCGGGTCATTCAGGATGCACCGGTTTTGGCGGTTAGTCACGTCACTCCAGGGTTGGGAGTGACCGGTGACTACGCCTGCATCGCGTCGGCAAAGTCCTGGGCACGCGCGGGAGCGGGGCCGGGCGAGCGAGGGCCGACGGCACCCGGAACGGGCGCGATGGCCAGATGGACAAACGTTGGTCCCGGGGCATCAATCACGTCTCGAGCCGATTCCCGCCACTCGTCGAGATCCTCGAAGACGAAAACCTGCTGGAATCCGGCGGCCCGGGCCAGGGCCGGATGGTCGACCAACGGCGCATTCCCCGAGGTGGCCGGGGTCGGCTGACCGCCGGTGATTTCGTAGACGCCGTTGTCGAAGATGATCAACGTGTAATTGGAGGCCGCCTGGTTGGTGATGGTGACCAGCGATCCGAGGTTCATCAGCATGCATCCGTCGCCGTTGCAGACGATGACCTGCTTGTCGGGCTGGGCCAGCGCCATGCCGAGTCCCAGCGACGGAGCCTGCCCCATGCTCGAGGGGACATAGATCCAGTCCAGTGGATGCGGTTCGCCCAGTGCCATCCATTCCCGGGCTGTCCCCATCACCGTCAGCACCACCTCGTCATCGCCACGGATCTCCCGGAGCACGTTCAACGATTCGACCAGCGGCATTCCAGGCTGTGGCATGGCTACGCTCTCCCCTCGGCGACCAACGCCACGCCAGGTGTGCCCGCTTCACGGCATCGCAGGCAGTGGGCGGCAATCGCTTCCAGCTGTTCGGAGGTGTTCTCGGCCTGGTCGTAAAGCACCCAGTCCATTCCCCAGGCCTCCAGGATGGGCTCGGTGAAGGTCAGGCAGGTGTCACCGGGCAGCGTCGACTGGTTGAGGAAGCTGCGGTAACCGATCACCGCGAACAGCGGCAAGCGGTAGTCGAACAGGGCGTTGCGAAGTGAGTCGCCCGACTCGAACAAGCCAGTGCACTGGATCATCACCAGCGGGGTCGCTCCACCGACGTACAATCCCGCCGCCACCGCCCACGCTTCTCCCTCGCGGCACACCCCGACGTATTCGATCTCGTCACAGGCCTTCAGGTCATCTTCCCATTGCCCGAGGGTGCTGTCGGGGATCGTCACCACGTGGGTGAACGAGAGTTCCTGCAGAAGGCCAACGACCTGGGGGGCGGTGAACATCGTGGGGATGACCGGGGGGTGAGACGGACGGCGGGATCACTTTCTGTTGATCGGTTTGACCTGGATCGGCGTGACCAGCACGAACGGCTTGCCCGCCTCATCAATTCTCAGGTCGCGGGTCAGATGATGAGGATTGGTGGCGGTTTTCTGCAACTGAAACCAAGAGGTTTTCTTCGGGGGCACGGTGACGGTCAGCTTGGCGGGATTGATCTTGCGGGCTGCCAGGGCGTGGTGGTCGATCAGCATCGGGACCCCGGTTTTCTCGGTGATGGCATCGACAACATCCAGGAATGCGGCCTCCTCGAGTTCAACCGGCACGATCTGAAACAGGGGGCGGGCGGTCTTGAGACGACTGAGCCGTGGAGGCCAGCCGACCGGCCAGGTGGTTGTCTCGGTCTTGGATCCGGCTGGCGGCTTGAGGATCTGCAGTTCGACCTTCCCGGCGGGAGTCCGTTGAGGACGGAAGGCGAGTCCGCGGACGGCCAGCAGGGCCGCCAGGGTCGATCCCCGCGAGAGGCCCTGGCCGTTGGTTCGAGGGGGGATGGTGACATCCGGTCCCAGTCGTGACAGATCAAGACCCAGCGAGGCCGGGAGGCCCAGCGCGGCGATGGCTTCGGTGAGGGGCTTGCCGGCGAGGTTGGACCGGACCGGTTGAGCCAGGGTTTCGAACAGCGAGTTGAACTGTCCTTCGCTGAGTCCGAAAGCCGGTTGGCCGTTGGGGTTGCCCTTGGCACCGAAGGTTCCCAGTTCTTTCAACCACGTCCCCAGGGCAGTCGGGTTGCCCGGGGAAAAGGACTTGCCGGGGACGAGAATTCGTCCGGAACGATCGAGCTTTCCGATGACCGTCACCTGGCGGTTCCGTCCGGTAATCTTTTCACGGACCGCGGTCCGTTCGCCACCGATACCCCTGCGGATTCTCAGCGAGACCTTGAACTGTTCGAATGCCCTGGCCCAGCGCTGGGCGGCCAGCGGGGCTCCCCGGCGGTCGGTGAGCAACTCGACTCGGACGGTGGTCCGGATGCCGGCGGCCTTGCGACGCGGCTGCGCTCTCGATCCTGTGGCCAGGCCGAGCAGTAACAGGGGCACCAGGCACAAGGCACGGCAGGACTTGCTGGAAGACATCATGCCGTGAGCATAGTCGGGAACCGCCGAGGCGAAAAGACGGCCTCGTTCTCCGGGACCGGGATCAATGCGGCGGCGGTGGAGAATCCTGGTAGGCACGGGCCCGGAAGAGGAAATCGATGATGTTGCCCTCGTGTGGCTGCAGCCAGTTGAGCTGGATCGTCTTGACCTCGCCGATGTTCAGCCGATCGATGTTGGTGGCATCGAGGAACGACCGGCCCAAGGCCTCGTCGTCGGAGAGCAGCGATCCCACCAGCGTGTAACCGGCTTTTTCCAGAAACTGGTCCTGGGGGCATTCGACCACGCTGCAGAAGGGGAACATGAACTCGGTGTTGGCCATCTCATCGTCGGGGTCGGTGACGTGGAGCACCGTGGGCCTCAGGAAGTCACAGCGTTCGTTCTGCACCAGCCGGTCGCCATCGCGGTACTGGTCGGTTGCCTCGGTCACCGCATCCGATTTGCATCCGTCGTCGATCTGACCGCTCATCGCTTCGGCGGCCCCGGGGATCGTGAACGCGGCCAGCCCGCTCTCGGGGTTGTCCATCGGCAGTGGGGCCATGGGGCCCAACCGCTGAGCCAGGGCGTCGGCGATTTCGGCAGTATGCCGGCTGGCCCAGATGCCCGAACAGCTGATGCAGCTGCGACCGCTGTTGATGTAGACACTGTCGGCCATCAGGTCGATGTACTTTTCCCAGTCGTCGACCTTGTCGTCTCCGAGGAAAATCTTCGAGAACCCGGGGCCGTGGGCACTCACACGAGGATTGCCCACGTAGCGTTCGATCGTGGCCAGGCCGCCAAAGATCACGCTCCGTTCGCAGGTCTCCAGCACCGCACTGCCCAGCTCGGGGCCCTTGGCAGTTCCGCCGGGGTAGATCGAGATCGCCTCACGGGGAATCCCCGCCTTGGCGAATGCCTCGTACATCCGGAACGGTGTCCAGGGCTCCTGGGGACCGGGCTTGAGCACCAGGCCGATCTGGAGGGGGATCACCGGCAGCCACAGGGTGTGGACGCCGGGGCTGTTGGACGGCAACACCCAGCCGGCGGCGTTGCAGTTGGCCTGGTAGCTGACCATCACGTCCCGTTCCTCTTTGCCGTAACCGTCGCTGAGGATGTTGTAGGGAAGGCCGCGGGTCAGCGCGTCGAGGATCTGGTGCATGTTCTTCATCACGAAGGCGTTCTTCGTCATGTTCATGCGGCACATGTGTTCGGGCAGGCCCGTGGTGGCCGACTGCATCTTGCAGAAGTCGTCGGGCGACTGGTCGCCGTTGCCCAGTGGCAGCGTGTCGTTGACGTAGTATTCGCCCGCCGTGGCCATCATGTCGACGAGCTGTTCAATCGTGAATTCCCGCAGGATCTCGCGGGCGCGGCGGGCCTTCCGCATGTCCATGCGGATCAGCCCGGCATTGGCCTCATGGACCTGTGCCAGGGTTTCTCCGCTCTCGAAGTGGACAACGTCCATCTTCTCCATACTCTCGTACGGCTCGCCCCAGCGAACGATGGGAATCTCGATCATGATCCTGTCCTTGGTCTCTTAGTGCCGAAAGTGGCACGGGTCTGATGGGGAGGGTGCGGCTGGACGCGTCCTAGTACACACCGACTGTGGTCGTTTTGGCAAAGACGTGGAAGGGTCTCACGCTGCTGACACCGTCCCACGGGTACTTCTCGTGTGGCTCTTCTCGCTCGCCCTCGTCCCGTTCAAGGAATCCGGGGATGAACAACTCGTCGGTCAACGTGTACAGCTTCACTCGACCGGTCCCGCCGGGCTCGACCACCTGCGTGTGGTCGTCGAAGTCGACCACTTCGACCACGGCCCGCGGTTGCGGAGCGTAGTAGGTGATCTTGTAGTCATCGGCCGGGTCAAACGGCTTGCCGCAGGCCAGCCCCATCAGCGTGTTGCCGTATGTCGGAGTGATGTAGACATCCGGACCCAGCAGTTCCTCACGGGCAAAGCGATACCACTGCGGAGTGAACTCGGTGCCGCCGCAGAAGATTCCGGTGATCCCCGCCTCCTTGACACTCGAGCCGTTGTCGATCAATCGCAGGGCCAGGGCTTCCAGCAGTTTCGGTGTCGAAAAGGCGCACTTGATGTCGTGACCGGCCTCGAGCACGGTCATTGCCTGGTCGATCACGTGCGCGGCGTAGTCCTTGGCCTCCTCGGTCTTGCCCTTCTTGAGCAGTTTGACCACCCAGCGGGGATCGAGGTCGACACAGAAACAGATTCCTCCACGGTGCTGCGCCAGGTGCTCCACGGCCAACCGCAGTCGGCGGGGACCCGAGGGGCCCAGCATCAGCCAGTTCGAGCCCGGGGGAAACATCTCATCGGGAAGCGTTTCGCTGAACAATTCGTAGTCGATCCGGAAGTCGTCCATCACGACCCGAGACTTCGGGGTCCCGGTGGTGCCGCCGGTCTCGAAGACATAGGCCGGCTTGTCGGCCAGGCCCTTGGGGATCCACCTCTGCACCGGACCACCCCGCAGAGAGTCGTCCTCGAACAGGGGGAACTTCTTCAGATCGTCAAAGCAGGTGACATCGGTGAGGGGGTCGAATCCGAGGTCCCCGGCCTGGTCCAGCCAGAAAGGGGATCCGGTTTCGGGATTGAAATGCCACTGCACCATCTTGACGGTGTGGGCGTCCAGGGCCTCCTTGGCCTCGGTTACCTGGGTCGCTAGATCACTCACGGGTCTCATTCTCCGCTGGCAGCCTGTGCTGTCTGAAGGCGAAACCCTGGCCGAACTGGCTGCAGGGCTGTCAGATTCCTTCGCGAAACGACTATCTTAGATACCTTCAGCCACAATGCAAACTACGCCCCAAAAGGTGGGGGTGAGGAGCCTTCAGGATGTGCTTCAACGTCTTCCTCCCGCAAAACCAGTTGGCTCGCTGCGGAAGGGCCGGACTCGGGCTGATTCTCGTCGTGGCCATGGCCGCCGTACCGGTTCGGACATCAGCTGCCGAGAAGCTCGGTGAGCTCGACAAGTACGTGCGGGCCCCCGAGACCGCCTACAAGTGGACGCTCGAGGCCACCGATCTGACCGACCGTGGCCGCGTGCATCGACTGAAGCTGGTGTCCCAAACGTGGCAGGGAATCACCTGGCAGCATCGGCTGCTGATTCTCGAGCCAGCCCGGCTTGTCCACGATCACCAGGTGCTGTTGTTCATCACCGGTGGATCAACCGGTCGCGAACCGTCTTCCGATGACCTGGTCCGGTACGGGCAACTGGCCCGGTACTGCGCGGCCCGGGTCGCGGTGCTTTACCAGGTGCCCAACCAGCCTCTGCTGGGCAACAAGTCCGAGGACGACCTGATCAGTGAGACGTTCCTGAGGCATTTGAAAACCGGGGATCCGACCTGGCCGTTGCTGTTCCCGATGGTCAAGAGTGCCGTGCGGGCGATGGACGCGGTACAGGAAGTGGCCCGGCAGAAGTGGAAGACCGAGGTCAAGGGGTTCGTGGTCACCGGAGCCTCGAAGCGTGGCTGGACAACCTGGTTGACGGCGGCCGTCGACAAGCGGGTGGTGGGCCTGGCACCGTTGGTGATCGACACGTTGAACATGCCCGTGCAGGTCAAGCACCAGAAGCGGCAGTGGGGCAAGTTCAGCCGCCAGATCGAGGACTACACCAGCAAGGGCTTGATCGCGTTGCTCGAGAAGAAACCCGATCTGCCGCTGTGGAAATCCGTTGATCCCTACGCCTACCGTGAGCGGCTGACCCAGCCGAAGCTGATCGTCAACGGAACCAACGACCCCTACTGGTGTGTCGACGCCCTGAACAACTACTGGAAGGATCTCGTCGGTCCCAAGTACGCCCTGTACATCCCCAATGCCGGACACGGATTGCAGGGTGGCGAACGTCAGTTGCGGGCCACGCTGGCGATGTTCTTCCGATCGCTTGCGACCGGTCAACGCATGCCGCGGATTGCCTGGAAGCACGAGGACCAGCCGGGCGGGTTGCGGCTGGAGATCCGGTCGGACCCGGCCCCGGTCGCCGGGAAACTCTGGTCGGCTCGCAGCCCGACGTTCGACTTCCGCAAGTCGAAGTTTCGCTCGACCGAACTGCAACGCGATGGCGAGCGTCTGTACGGCGACGTGCAGTTGGAGGCCGGCAGCCACGTGGTGATTTACGGTCACCTGGTCTACCGGATCGGCGATCTGCAGTACGGTCTCTCGACACAGGTTCGAGTGAAATAGCGGCCGGGGTCAGCAGCTGCCGGGGGACGTGTCCGTCGGTGATTTTCGCTCGGGCCAGCCGGGGATCTCCTCTGCCAGTTCCACGCTTCCGGTGGCAGCGGTGAGGACGTCGACGAGCGGGTCAGGCGGGCGCGGGTTGCCGGGCAAGGCCAGTCCGCAGTCCTCGACCGCTGCCGGATCCGCCACCCATTCGATTTCGGGAAACCGCCCGCTCCACTCGGCGATCCTGTCCCGGCGGTCGTCCATGTCGAGCCACACGGGAAGAGGACGAGCCATCAAGCGTTCTCGGAGCTGGTCAAACGTGAGTTGCCAGGCCGGGTGCCGGGTCGAGCCGGCAATGCGACAGACGGGGTCGAGTACGAAGCGTCGGTACCAGCAGCCGGGGTGGGGCACCCGAAGGCGTTCTTCTTCGAGCACCAGATCGCCGAAGGTGACCAGGTCCAGATCGACGCTGCGAGGGGCCCATGTGGCGTGATCGGCGGGCCGGCCCAGGGAGATCTCGATTTCCTTGGTTGTTTCCAGCAACCGGGCCGGTTCCATCGCGGTGGACAGGGCAGCCGCGGCGTTGAGATAGGGGGCCCCGGCATCTTCGCCGACCGGTTCCGTGACGAAACAGCGGCTGACGGCCGAGATGTCGATGTCGGGATGGGCGGCCAGCCGTCCCAGCGCCGCAGCAAACGTGTCGCCCACGTCACCGATGTTGCCTCCCAGGGCGATCAGGCACTCGATCATTGCCGTCCGACTCTCACTCGGGTTTGTTGCTGTCCCGGACGGTGAATCATCCTAGTCGTCTCTTCCGGACTGCTCAACGGGCCGAGATGCGACCCCGGCCGGTGATCGTTGCAGGCAGTCTGGTGTTGGTCGAGAGGTGCTGCCGGTGATATAATCCGCCCCGTCACACAAACGAACATCACTCTACCCGAGAGGACGATTTGCCCATGGCCAAAGAAGAGGCCATCGAAGCTGAAGGCAACGTGGTCGAGGCCCTGGCCAACACGCAGTTTCGTGTCAAACTCGACAACGACCACGTCGTGATGTGCCACGTCGCCGGCAAGATGCGGAAGCACTTCATCCGCATCGTGCCCGGTGATCGAGTGATCGTTGAGATCTCACCCTACGATCTCAACCGGGGTCGAATCGTCTATCGCGAGAGGTAGCCGGTCACGGTCCGGGGGCGTGTGAGTTGATGTCGCGGGTCCAGTTGTTCACCGACGGAGCCTGCCGGGGCAATCCCGGTCCGGGTGGTTGGGCTTTCCTGCTGAAACATCCGGCCTCCGGGACGGAGAAGGAAGTCTCCGGCGGCGATGCGGCGACGACCAACAACCGGATGGAACTGCAGGCGGTGATCGAGGGCTTGCGGGCGTTGAAGCGGCCGTCGGAAGTCGAAGTGATCACCGACAGCGTCTACGTTGCCAAGGGGGCCTCGGAGTGGATGCCCGGCTGGAAGTCCAACGGCTGGCGTCGGCGTGAGGGGAAGAGTTTCAAACCGGTCAAGAATGTCGAGTTGTGGCAGGACATGGACGATCTTCTTGCCCGGCACGACGTTCACTTCACCGTCGTCAAGGGTCATAGCGGTCATCCCGAGAACGAGCGGTGTGACGAGTTGGCCGTGGCCGCGTCCCACCAGTTCGACCCCGCCGACGCCTGAGCCGGGGTCCCGGCGACCGCGCGACCGGCCAACTCGTTAGGATAGTGGCCCACGACACCCCCAGCCGTGCGAGGTCATGGACGAGTCCCCTCTGCAGACCCAGGTGAGATTCCTGCCCGGCGTGGGGCCGGTCCGCGCCGAGAGCCTGCAGCGGCTGGGGATCGAAACGGTCGAGGATCTGCTGTGGCACCTGCCCCGGGACCTGGTCGATCTGACCGAGGTGCGTCGCGTGGGAGAACTGGAACCGGACATCCTGCAGACGGTGCGGGGAGAAGTGGTTGAACTGGACGATCGCAGGATTCGGGGTGGTCGACGGATGGCGTCGGTGGTCATCGACAGCGGCGACGAGTTCCTGAAAGCCACGTGGTTCAACCAGAGCTGGGTGCTGGGCAAGGTCCGCCACGGAGATGCGGTACTGTTTTCGGGCAAGCCCAAACGCCGGGCGGGGCGGTGGGAGATGACACACCCGCGGATCCAGGTCATCGACGCCGACGATCTCGAGGCTCACGGCGGCCTGTTGCCCAAGTATCCCCTGACCGACGGGGTGACGATGGAGGTGATGCGGCGGGTCACCCGTGATGCGGTGGATCGGTTTGTCGAGCATGTCGAAGACCCGATTCCCGAGACGTGGTGGGAACGGTTTGGCGTCGTCGGTCTCCATGAGGCGTTGGCCGGAGTGCATCGTCCCGAATCGGTCGACGATTACATCGCGGCACGTCGGCGGTTGATCTTTGACGACCTGCTGGAATTCCTGCTCGGGCTGGCGCTGCGCCGCCGCGCGTGGCGAGAGGCGGGACGATCGCCGAGGTTGCCGGTATCGGCCAAGATCGACTCGAGAATCCGCCGACGGTTTCCCTTCGAGTTGACAGGCGGTCAGGAGCGGGCTGTCGGGGAGATCGTCGCCGACCTCGATGACGACCACGCCATGCACCGGCTGTTGCAGGCCGATGTCGGAGCGGGCAAGACCGCAGTCGCCCTCTACGCGATGCTGGTGGCCATCGCTGCCGAGCACCAGGCGGTTTTGATGGCTCCGACCGAACTGCTGGCCAGGCAGCACTGGCAGACGATCGAGGGTTTGCTGGAGGGCAGCCGGGTGGATCGGGTGTTGCTGACCGGACACCTGTCGGCTGCCGCCCGTCGCGAAACTCTCCAACGGATTGCCGCTGGGGACATCCAACTGATTATCGGCACCCATGCGGTGATCCAGCAGGATGTCGAATTTGCTTCCCTGGGACTGGCTGTGATCGACGAACAACACAAGTTCGGAGTGATCCAGAGATCGCGGTTCACCGACGAGGACCGGGAGGTCTCGCCGCACGTGCTGGTGATGACCGCCACCCCGATTCCACGCAGCCTGTGTCTGACCCAGTTCGGGGACCTGGATGTCACCACCATCGATGACCTGCCGCCCGGTCGCCAACCGGTGGTGACCAGTGTGATCTGGGACGATGCGACTCGGCAGAAGGCCTGGGGGTTTGTTCGAGAGCAGGTCACCGCGGGACGACAGGCATTCGTGGTCTGTCCGAGGATCGATGCGGGTGAGGAGACCGGCGAAGGGATGGGTGTCGAACAGACGTGGCAAAGACTCGGTGAGAACGAACTGGCGGGGATTTCGATCGGGCTGGTTCACGGTCGGCTGGACATCGACGAGAAGGCCGCAGCGATGCAGGACTTTCGCGATGGGCGAACCCGCGTGCTGGTGGCAACCACGGTGGTCGAAGTCGGTGTCGACGTGCCCAACGCAACGTTGATGGTTGTTCACCAGGCCGAACGATTCGGGTTGAGCCAATTGCATCAGCTGCGTGGTCGGATCGGCCGCGGATCCTACCAGGGATACTGCTTTCTGATGGCAGGTCGGCAGGACGAGACAGCCGCTGTACGCCTGGAGGTACTCGATCAGCACGCCGACGGATTTTCGGTGGCCGAGGCCGATTTTTTGTTGAGGGGGCCCGGTGACGTACTGGGTGTGCGGCAGCACGGCGAGTTGCCTCTGCGGGTTGCTGACCTGGTCAAAGATCGTGAATTGCTCGAGGAGACGCGGGCGATCGCATTCGACCTGGTGCGGACCGGTGAAGTGGACGGCGATGAGGCGGGCCCTCTGCGGCGTAGGGTTCAGGAGCGGTTCGGCGAACTGATGGAGTTGCCGCAGACCGGTTGAGGTGAGACGATGGTCGATTCCTCGGTTGGAAGTGGGAGACGACGCTGATGTCAGACGAAACCACCCCGTTGGACGGCCAGGCCCCCCCGCTTCCCGAGTTTGGTGACGACTCGGTCGTCCCCGACGAGACAATCCGCTGCGGATCCCTGCCACCGTTGAGATGGCGAGAACTGCCCGAACCGATTTCGTGGAAGAAGATGGTCGGGCCCAGCATCATGCTGGCCGGGCTGGCCCTGGGGTCGGGCGAGTTCGTGCTCTGGCCCTACATCACATACAAGGCGGGGTTCATTTTCTTCTGGGCCTGCATCCTGGGAGTGATCACCCAGTACTTCCTGAACATGGAGATCGAGCGGTGGACGCTGGCGACCGGTGAGAGCGCCATCACCGGGTTTTGCCGGATCAACAGAAACTGGGCCTGGGTATTTCTGGTCCTGAACATCCTGCCGTGGGCCTGGCCGGGTTGGGCCACGGGGGCGGGCCAGATGCTCAGTTGGGCACTGTTCGGTGCCGAGGAGGTGCTCGATCCCGAGACGGGGGTTGTCAGCTTCAAGTCCCGGTACGTGCCGTTGCTGGGGATTGCCGGATTGTGGCTGGTGGGGATCGCGCTGACGGCCGGGCCGGTGGTCTACAACACCGTCGAGCGGATCCAGATCGTGCTGGTCGGGATGATCGTGGTGATCGTGATCGGACTGGGCATTGTCCTGATCCGTGGTGATGCCGTGATGGCAATGGTTTCTGGCATCGGCAGTCTCGGACAGATGCCCGACCTGGATGCCACCGGGCTGACGTTCATCAGCCTGCTGGGGGCCCTGGCGTTTGCCGGTGCCGGTGGATCGACCAACCTGGGGCAGAGCAACTTCATCAAGGACAAGGGCTATGGCATGGGCCAGTTCATCGGGCGAATTACCAGCCCGTTGACCGGGCAGGAAGAGGCCATTGCCGATACCGGATTTCTGTTCCCTGACAGCCCCGAGAACCGACGAAGGTGGCTCGGTTGGTGGAAGGCAGCCAACATCGAGCACCTGTTGTCGTTCTTCGTCACCTGCGTGATCTGTCTGTGCCTGATGTCGCTGATGACCTACTCGGTCTTCTACGACGCCGAGGGAGTCCTGAAGCCGGGGATGGACAAGTACGGCGCCGGGCTGGATTTTGTGTGGGGGCAGGCGACGGTGATCGGCGATCAGGCCACCGGTGGCGGCATGCTGAAGCTGGGGTTCCTGGTGATGGGAATCGCCGTGTTGCTGACGACCGAACTGGGTGTCCTGGACGCCACCGCCCGCATCTCGACGGATATCGTCAAGACCAACTACCTCCGAAACAATGACAACTGGTCACTCTCGAAGCTGTACTACCTGTTTCTCTGGAGCGAGATCTTGCTGGGAACAGTGATCTTGCTGGTCGGTTTCAACAAGCCTCTGTTCCTGCTGGTCACCTCTGCGGCGATGAACGGCTTCGTGATGTTCGTCTACTCGATACTGCTCCTGTATCTCAACAGGCGGATTTTGCCATCGCGGCTGAGGATGGGCTGGGTCCGAATGTTGGCGATCGGGTGGGCGGTGCTGTTCTTCGGTTTCTTCAGCTACAAGGCTGTCGAACTGGAAGTGTGGCCCAAGCTGCTCTCGAAGCTCTTCGGTGCAGGAGCGTGAACCGACGCGTCCGCGTGGAGGCTACTCGATCACGTCATCCAGAGCCGAGATGCTGATCACCTGGTCGCGACGGATCAGCACCTTTTTCCGGTTGGCGCGAACGCCGTGCATCCGCGTCTCCAGGACGTACAATTCGCGGGTGGTGCTCGCGTCTCGGAGGTCGTGGACATCGGCGTCTTCGAGGACGAGATGGTGGGCGTCGAGTTCCGCCAGTGTGCCGCTATAGACGTAGGGGGCCTCGACGTCGATCACGACCAACCGGCCTCTCAACTCGGACAGGATCTCATCCGGGTCACTCATGGAACCGTCCCCGCTATCGAAGGATCGATGGCTACTGCGACTCGCTGACCAAGTGGGCCTGCACGAAGTCCTCGTTGAGCGTCACGCCCAGCCCGGGTCCGTCAGGAACGGAGATCATTCCGTCGACGGCCTGGACTCGTTCCAGGGTCAATTCGTTCCGCAGTGGTTCATCCTCGACGCAGTCCTCAATCAGGAACGCATCGCGGCAGGTGGAGAGCCAGTGGGCGCTGGCGGCAACAGTGATCGGGCTGGTGTAGCAGTGATTGCAGAGCCTGGCGCCGATCTCTTCGACCCGGTCGCGAACGTAGGCCGCATCGGTGAAGCCGTTTCTCGAGAGATCGACCTGGTAGACATCCAGTGCGTGCCGATCGATCAGCGGCCGAAAACTCTCGCGACCGCACTCCCCCTCGCCGGCAGCGATCGGCACCGGTGAGCGGTCGCGGAGCCAGGCGTAACCATCGACGTCGGCCTGATGGAGGGGTTCTTCGAGCCATTCGACGTCGAATTCCGCAAATGCTTCGGCCCGTCTCAGGGCGGTGCGGGCGTCCCAGACACAGCCCGCATCGATCAGCAGGGTCGCGTCATCTCCCAGTCCTTCGCGTGCACCGTGGGCCAGGTCGATGTCGACGGCTTCGCTGGTTCCCATCGGTTCCCAGCCGAACTTCACCGCCGTGTAGCCCGCTTCGACCCACCGTCGACCGATGTCGGCGGTTTCGTTTCCATCGGCCCCGAACAGGATCGATGCGTAAGCCCGGATCTCGTCATGCTGCTTGCCGCCGAGCAACTGGTGGATCGGGGCGTCGTAGTGTTTGCCGGCCAGGTCCCACAGCGCCATGTCGACGGCGGCCATGGCGGCCACGGTGACGCTGGTACGGCCGAAGTACATCGAGCCACGGTACATCCGGTTCCAGTTCCTTCGGATTGCCAGCGGATCCTGGCCCACGAGCAATTCGCGGAGTCCGCAGGCGATGTTGTGGCTGAAGGGGGCATCGATGACCGCCTGCACCACTTCCGGCGATGCATCAGCCTCGCCGATCCCCTCCAACCCCGTGTCACTGACAATCCGCACCAGCGCCACGTCCTGGCAACTGGCGGTCTTCTCGGTGACCGATTCGACCCGCAATACCTGGCAAATGATTTTTGTGATCTTCATGTGAGGTATGCTAGGGCATTCGGGAGACGGACTCCACTTTCCCCGCCACTGTTGAGGCGGCATAATGGGACGAGTCATGAACAACACAGATGGAATTCCTGTTGAAAGCCGGTGGCCTCGCCGCGACGTGTTGCAGGCCGGTGCCCTGGGGGTCTCGGCGTCGGCGCTGGCCGGTCTCGGTCTGGACCCGGTTCACGCAGCCGGTGACCTGCCCGGGCGGGCCAAGTCGGTGATCTACCTGTGGGTCGGTGGCGGCATGACCCACATCGATTCGTTCGATCCGAAGCCCGAGGCTCCCGAAGAGGTCCGGGGCGAGTTGACGGCGATCAGCACCCGGCTGCCGGGAGTCCAGTTCTGTGAGACCCTGCCGCGTCTGGCCGCGGTGGCGGATCGCCTGGCTGTCGTTCGAAGTTTTTCTCACGACAGCAACGATCACCTGCTGAGCCAGGTCTACACGCTTTCGGGTCGCAAGGTGAACCGCAACCAGTTGTTCAGCGAACCCAACATCGGGGCCATTGTCTCGCACCTTTATGGTTCGCGCAATGGCCTGCCCGGTTACATCGCTGTCCCCGGGATCACCCGTCCCGGACCGCCTCCGCACAACCTGTTCGTCGGCGGCTGGCTGGGCAACCAGTACGCGCCGTTTTGCGTGGGCGGTCGTCCCGAACAGCCCGACTTCACCGTCGGCAAGAAACTGGACAACCCGCCGTCGGAGATCAGCGAGGACCTGAGTCCTCGTGAACTGATCTATCCCGACGGTCTCAGTCGTGGCCGGCTCGGTCGTCGCCTGGGGCTCCGCGAGGGTCTCAAGCGGGCGGCTCGAGAAGCCGAAAACGATCGTCGCCTGTCAGCGATCGAGGGCCATTACGGCAATGCGTTGAACATGCTGCTCTCGCCGAAGGTTCGCCAGGCGTTTGATTTCAGCGGCGAGTCGGTGGCGTTGCGAGACGATTATGGTCGCACGAAGATCGGCGGCCGTTGCCTGCAGGCGCGGCGGTTGGTCGAGGCGGGAGCGAGATTCGTGATGGTCGACTACGGCTATGATCCCGACTACGGCAACCTTTTTGATATCCACAACGCCCCGAGTCAGAATTTCCCGCACGTCTCGAAGATGGTCAAGCGGGGTTACAATGTGGTCGGTGTGGATCGTGCGTTCGCGGCGTTGATTCGCGATCTCGAGGGCCGTGGCCTGCTCGACGAGACACTGGTGGTGTTTCTGACGGAGTTCGGCCGGACGCCCAAGATCAACAAGAACGGGGGCCGTGACCACTGGGGCGCCTGTGGCAGCATCTTCTTTGCCGGGGCCGGGGTCGAGGCTGGCCAGGTGGTTGGACAGAGCAACAAGCACGCCGGGTACCCGATCACCCGCCCCTACGGACCGGCCGACATCGCTGCCACGATCTATCACTCGCTGGGCATCGACATCGAGTCCAGGGTCCGTGATCGGGAGAATCGTCCGATTTCGGTACTGGACCACGGCAGGCCGATCGAGGCGGTGCTGGCCTGACCAGGGGAGCGACGCCGGACTCGCCGGTGCTACCTGAAGCGGACCGAGAGACCGATTCCGGCGAAGAAGTCGTCGGACGCTTGGTTCAGCCCGTGGCCGGCCCGGATGTCGAACTGCACGTCGTTGCTCAGCAGCAAGGTGAACCCGCCGTTGAAGTAGTGTTCGACCTCGGCGGTGTCGGCACCGTTGGGCATCAGCGCGAACCATTCGGTGTACAGCCCGATGTGGTCGGAGAGACCGAGACCGACTGCGACTGACTGTGCGACTTCGACGTAGGCTTGGTTGGTTCCGTCATCGAGTCGCCGGTTGGCCTGGGTACTGCCGGCCAACGAGATCTTGTCGTTGACTTCCCATGCGTAGATCAGGTTGAAGCCCGGCAGCGTTTCGTCGCTGGTGAATTCATTGCTGCCAGTTGGGACCGTCGATTGCAGGATGATTGCCATCTCGGGGAAGTGACAGTCCTGGGGTGTCAGGCCCAGCTTGGCCCCGAGGTAGAGGTCTTCGGTGCCCCCGACGGTTCTCCAGCCTGACCCGTCGTCGGTGCTCCTGGTGGTCGGAAGGAGGGCGAATCGCAATTCGAGCCAGTCGGCACCCATTCCCCAACGGATCAGTGGTTCTCCGCCCGAGTGTTCATGAACTTTTTCGGTGCCTTCCTTGTCCATCATGAACGTGTAGCCGGCTTCCAGTTGCACCACGCCTCGGCCGACGGTCGAGGAGGCCTCGGTGAAATCCGGCCGGTCGGTGACCAGGGGGGCCTGCAGGTCGGGACCACCTCCGTTGCCGTCGCTGTTTCGCCAAATCATCAGTGTGCCCGGGCCGTTGTCGTCATCAGGAAAGCCGAGATGGGACTCCCTGACAGCCTCGTTCAGCAGGCTGGCTGGCTCGACTGTCGTGCCATCCTCTTCGATCCAGACAAACTCTCCGGCCGTGACGACCGGCGTAGCCAACAGCATCGTCAGCAGCATCTTCCGAATGGTTTTCATCGTTCTGGTCGCTCCGTGACCATTGCCGTGTACGGAGGTTTGGGTGACGGGCCAGGCATCGGACGTGGCGAGGGTTTTGAGTCACTGCGTGCGAGGATCACCCGGCGCGCAACCACTCCCTAACCAGTTTAATTCGTACAATCGGCACAATCCTCTCCACCGGAATCCTCAGTTTCTTGAGGAACGAGGAAAACGGGTGAGTTCGTTTTCCGGCGAAAACCGCTGTCAACCGTCCAGATCGGACGACTGGTTGGGTTCGGCGATCGAGCGAAGGTAAACGGCCAGTTCCATCTCCAGCGCCAACAATCTCTGCCAGGTTTCGACCGACACCACCATTTTCTCACCCACCGAATCGGTCTGTGGTTCGGCCGATTCTCCCGGCACCTCGTCGACGAGTTTCTCGAGCTGCGGCTGGGCGATTTCGTTGAGAGAATCGGCCGGCGCGACGGACACGGCGGCGTGGAGAATCGAGCCGATGCGGTCATGGATGAAGGACACCATGTCCGAGATCTGGGCCTGCTGGAGGGGGGTGAGTTGCCCGGGCAATTCGGGTGGGCCGCCGGGGAAGAACTCGATCAGGTCGAGATCGTCGTCGGCTGGGAGAGGAAGATTGAGCGTGGCACCGGAGGCGGTGTCCAGCATGCGGAGGGGATCGGCAGTCCCGAGGAACTCTGCGATCTCGGTTCGGCTCCCGTAGATCAACAGGCAGCGTCCGATGGCGACCTGGTCGCCCGGGCGGAGCACCCGCAACTGGATCGGCCGTCCGTTGACCCGCGTCCCGTTGGTGCTGTCGAGGTCGGTGAGGATGATGCGATCGCCGTCTTCCTGAATCTTGGAATGAAAACGGCTGACGCGTTCGTCGTTGAGCTGGATCGAATTGTCGTCCTCGCGACCGATTGTCACGGGGGTTTCCAGTGACTCGAACACTCGTCCTCGTTCAAGTCCCTCGAGGATCTGGATCGTGATTTCGGCCATCGACCGTTCCTTCGCATGGCCCGCTCCGTCGGAAGCCGGCCAACACCGACCCATCTCCTCGTGTTACCACCCGGGTGCACCGTATCACCGATTCGGAGGTATCGTCAAGAACCGATGTCGAGGAAGCCGGCCGACGAACCTGTCGGCCAATCAGTCGGCGATCACCGGGGTGGCTTCTTCGATCTCGGTGATCTCGGGCACCTGGTCCGCGGCTCCTGGCATCGACCCAAAAAACTCAACCAGCCGTCGGTCGTATTCGATCGGGTCAACCGACCGGGCCCGGTTGTGCTTGGCTCCGGGGACGATCCACGGCTGGTCGCAGTTGTCGCCGATCATCCCGTGCAATTCCCGGGTGACTTCTGGTGTCACGTAATTGTCACTGCGGCCGGAGATCAGCAGCACCTCTCGAGTGCCCAGTCGGGGAAGCCAACGTTCGACCGGGGTCAACGGGACCCCTTGACGCTTCTGGCTCCACCAGCGGACCAGTGCGAGGGTGATCAGCGAGTGCCACCAGGGGATCAGGTTGTAGACCCAGGCGGGGACCACCAGCAGGGCCCAGCGCGGGGTGTGAAACTGCATCAGGGTGTTGGTGCCGTATCCGCCGTCGCTGGCGACGGCTTCGACCGCGGCGTTCTGGGCGGTGGCCACCATCGCCGCGGCACCACCTCGGCTGACCCCGTAGAGGCCGATCGGCAATCCGACCAGTTCGGGGCGACCCGCCGCGTACGCGATAGCCGCGTGGACATCGGTCATCTCGTGATCGCTGAGCCAGTGCAGTGGCACGTATCCGGGCTGCACGTCGCTCTCACCGTGGTTGCGGAAGTCGAATGCCAGGATGTCGAAGCCGGCCTCGTAGAGACCGCGGCAGTAGGCCATGGCGGTCCAGTGTGAGCCCGTGAATTCGTGACAGTAGACAATTACGCCACGGGGTGGTCGGTCGAGATGATGGTGAAGGCTGCCCCGAAGCAGCAGCCCGTCGGCTGTCTCGATCTCGATGCGTTCGGCATCGGGATCTTCCTCACTGGAGGGCACATGGAAAGGCGGCCCGTTTTCGAACCACGGCACGATGAGCCGGACGAGGATGACCTGGAAGACCACCTCGAGCGCGATTAACCCGAGAACGACCGATCCGAAAATGACCCACACCACGTTTCTTCTCCAACGCACGACCACCGTCTTTTGGTGATCGGATCCGAATGAGGTTTGTCTTCGCGTCGACTTACGGGGCTGAGTCCCAGCCAGGCCCCGTTAGCCGGTGAACTCCGAAAGGACCAGGGAAATGTTCTGACCGCCAAACCCGAAACTGTTGGACAGGGCCCGTCGGACGGGTGCCTCACGAGCCTCGTTGGGCACGTAGTCCAGATCGCAGTCCGGGTCAGCCGTCTCGTAATTTCTTGTCGGTGGCAGCACGTTGTCACGGATCGCCAGCAGGCAGGTGATCGCCTCGACGCTGCCTGCTGCTGCGATCAGGTGCCCCATCATGCTCTTGATGCTCGAGACCGGCGTCGATTCGGCGTCGGCTCCCAGCGTGTTGCGGATCGCCAGGGTCTCGACCTTGTCGTTGACCTTGGTGCTGGTTCCGTGAGCATTGATGTACTGCAAGTCATCGGTGTTGATTTCCGCGTCCCGCATCGCCATCTGGATACAGGCCGTTGCTCCACGGCCCTCAGGGTGGATGTCGGTGATGCGATAGGCATCGGCGGTCGAGCCGTAGCCGAGGACCTCGCCGTGGATGTGAGCGCCGCGCGACCGGGCGTGTTCGAGTTCCTCGAGCACCAGCATGCCGGAACCTTCGCCGAGCACGAAGCCGTCGCGGTTCAGATCGAAGGGGCGGCTGGCACGAGCGGGATCATCGTTGTGGGTCGAGAGGGCTGTCAGCAGGCTGAAGCCAGTGACACCGAAGGGGTGGATCATGCTGTGAGCCCCCCCGGAGAGCATGACGTCGACGTCTCCGCGTCGGATCAACTCGGTCGCTTCACCAATCGCCTGGCTCGAGGCCGCGCAGGCGGTCAGGCAGTTCATGTTGGGGCCCTGGGCGTTGAACAGGCTGGCCAGGTGTCCGGCCGGACGATTCGGTTCCTGTTCGAGTTCGGCCTGTGATTCGAGCGTCTCCATGCCGTAGCGGATGAACTTCTCGACATCGACCACCTTGTCCTCGTCGCTGCTCTCGGACCTGGCGATCACCGACATGTATTTCTGGAAATCCTGGCCCCCTTCACCGGCCCCCAGGTAGACACCAAATCGAGGCGGGGCAACGTCTCCGTCGCCGAGCCCGCTGTCGGCCATCGCCTGGCTGGCGGCACCGATCGCGAAAAGGATGTTGGGGCTGGCGAACGTGAATTGATCGGGATCGTCGACGTAGTCGTCGATCGAATAGTCCTTCACCTCGGCAGCGAACTGAGTGGGGAAGTCGTCGGCGGGGAAATGGGTGATCGGTCCGACCCCGTTGCCACAGCGGCGCAACGACGCCCACATCTGATCGACATCATTGCCGACGGGCGTCACGCAGCCAATGCCTGTCACGACGACGCGGCGTCTCATTCGTGGCGGTCTCGAGCACGTGGGGAGAAATGGTGGGGCGGGGTGGACCCGACAAATGTGGAGCCACGGGGACGAGTGTAACAGGGTGAGGGAGGGGAATTGAAGGGAATACGCTTGAGAAGTTGGGAGGTCCGGGCGAAACGGTAAGATTCACGCATTTCCGGACTGTCCCGTTTCGGGGGCCGCCGCGCCGGCTTTGCCGACTTCCATCACTCCCATCAGGTTCATCGAGAAGACAAAGTTCTTCTGGTCGATGCCCCCCAGTTCGGGGTCTTTGTCGTCGAGGTGAACGAAGACGATCTCGGCCTCGGCCACCAGCCTCTCACCCACCGATGCGATCACTTCCACCGTGCCGCCTTCGGCACGCTCGTCGAGCAATTTCGCGTCGTAGACCAGCGTGTCACCGGGCACGGCCCAACTGTGATAGGTGACCTTGGGCACCTTGGCCAGGATCACGACGTGTTCGAAGTCGTGAAGGTCGCCCAACAGGATACCGCCGGTCTGGGCCATGCCTTCCAACATCAGGCTGGCCGGCATTACCGGGAATCCCGGAAAATGGTCGTGGAGATGATCCTCGGCCAGGGTCACGTTCTTGATGGCGCGCGCCGAGGTCCCCTTGATGAGTTCTTTGAACCGATCGATCCAGATCCAACGCATGGGTTACGGTACCGGTGGGAATCCGGCCGGGTGGATGTGTTGTCGGCGATGCCGCCCGGACCACGTGTCGACAACTTCGACCGGTGATCGTGTTCCGATCACCAGCGTGGCCGCACGACGGAGGCCCCGGGGGGGATCACTGCGTGTCGGAGGTCTTGGCGGCGACGAACTTGACCAGCATGTCGATGGTGAACAGATCCTGGATGTTCTCGACCTTGGGATCTTCGGAGAAACCGTCGACGTCGGCGTGAGGCAGCCGTTCACGCAGCTTCGTCAGGCCATCCTCGGTCACGATACCGTCGACGGCCAGGCCGTCTCCCTCGGCCGCGAGGTTCTCGGGGAACAACTCGCCGCGCTTGATCTTGATGTCGAATTCCTTTTCGAGGTTGAAGACGATGTCGAGAAAGTCGATCGACTCGGCTCCAAGGTCACCGACAAGAGTCGCTGACGGAGTGACCTCCTCGTCGTCGACGCCCAGTGCGTTGGCCAAAATCTCCTGGATCTTGCCAAGGATTTCTTCGTTGGTTGCCATTCCGACCTCTCCCAGCCAAGTAGTTGTTGAATTGTCGTATTCGGTGGTTGATTCTGCAGTCAGTCCGGAGACTGATCCGGCCGAAGTCTCAGAGTCCGCCGAGCGTGAGGCCCCCATCGACGACCAGCACGTGGCCGGTGACGTAGGACGCCTCGTCGCTGGCCAAATAGGCCGTTGCATGAGCAATGTCCTCGGCATTGCCCAAACGTCGGCACGAGATCTTCTTGACGATTTCGCCCTCGGCCATGTTGCGGATGTCTTCGGTCATGTCGGTTTCGATGAACCCGGGTGCCACGGCATTGACCGTGATTCCTCTTTTGCCCAGTTCGGCCGCCAGGCACCGGGTCATCCCTTCGATCCCACCTTTGCTGGCCGCGTAATTGGACTGCCCCGGATTTCCGAAGTGTGAGGCGACACTCGAGATGTTGATGATGCGACCATGCCGTTGAGACATCATCGGTCGAACCACGGCGTTGCAGAAGTGGAAAACGCTGCCGAGGTTGGTGTCGATCACCGCCTGCCACTGGTCGAGATCCATCATTGCCAACAGGTTGTCACGAATGATCCCGGCGTTGTTGACCAGGATGTCGATCCGTTCCCACGTCTCGAGAACGTTCCCGACCACCGTTTCGGCCGATTCGGGGTCCGACACGTCGGCCTGGATTGCGATCACCTCTCGCTGGTCCAACTCGAGGTCCTTGACCAACTGGTTGGCCGACTCGGTGTCCGAGCGATAGACGAAGGCGACCTTGGCCCCTTCGCGAGCCAGTTGCCAGACGATCCCCCGGCCGATTCCACGGCTGCCGCCGGTCACCAGGGCTGTCTTTCCCGCCAACTTCATGGGTCGTGCTTTCTGTGGTTCGTCTCGGAAGATCAATCGTACGTCGGCGGCTTGCCGCTCAGACGGTCGTCTCCGTGGATTCTTCTTCGGCCACCTCGGACTCCGGGTGCCAGATCTGGCTGAAGAGTTCTCTCATGTGATTTGTTGTTCTTTGATCGGCATCGGCCAGCGAGGGGTCCCGGTCGGCGAGGTTGAACTGTTGAAGTGTGAGGCGAGCCGAGACGGCCGAAGCGTCGTCAACGCTGCCTTGAGCCTTGAATGTCCATTCGTTGTCTTCGGTCTTGTGCACCGAGGCGGTGACACACAGGGTACGTCCGGGAGTGACAAAACTGTTGAATTTCAGGGCGCGGGCCTGTTTGAGCAGGATCGTGCTGTAACGAAAGTCCTCGGCATCTCGCATTAGCCATGCCCCGGTCTGAATCAGCGCCTCGAGCATCAACACGCCCGGCAGGACGGGGAAACCTGGAAAATGATCCGCCAGGTACTCCTCGGCCAATGTCAGGTTCTTGACTGTCGAGATCGATTCGCCTCGTTTCAGCGAGACGACCCTGTCCACCAACGCGAAACGCATGACGTCTCCGAGTGAACCCTGACGCGGTTCGAGAATTCCCAGCCTTGAACCCAACGTCGAAACATCGTGGAAGATTCCAACTATAGTGCTCGCCCCCGAGCTTCTCAAGCGGGCTGAAGACGCTTGGAGCGGCTCGCGGGCTGTCTGGAGTCGCCTTTTATCGACTCGATCCGTCGGTGTGAGGAACCCTCGGCTCGGTCGGTAAGGGGACGACACGGTCGAGGCCAAGTGGGTGGTGACCGTCAAAGAGTCCCGCCTGGCCGGTGGTCGGGATGCTGCGATCCGAACCGACTGTCCGAGGTGATGCGTTTGCCGGTCGGCCGATCACCCGCTGGGCCTGCTGGTTGGCTCGCTGCCTGGAAATCGACCGTGCCGCAGATCGGATCTCCGAGGCACTGAGTCGTCTGAGGTCAGCCAGTTCCGACAGTGGGCCAAGAATCCGGACCACTCTTGCCACCGTACTCTGGAGCAATACCACTTCCATCAGTTCGCGTCGCATGCCGGACAGCGATTGGACATGCTCGTGGATGTCCCGCTGCAGGTCGGCCAATACTTCGACCGATTCGACGGCACTGGCGATGTCGTTCGAACGAGTCCTGAGCGATTCTCCCAAAGCCAGGAGTGTTGAGAGGTTCTTGTTGGCGACGGCGACATCCGACGCGTGGGTGTTGAGCGAATCTTGCAGCAATACCAGTTGATCAAGGGTCGCGCGAGCCTCGTCAGTATCCTGGCCTCCACGGAGAATCGCATTTCTGAGCTCCACGAGTTGTTCGATCTTGCCGTGGGCCTGGTCGAGATCATCGGCGACGCCCTGCAACCGCGTCACCTCGGTTACGGCACGGTCTGTCCGTTCGACGCCCGTGACCGCCACGTCACGCAACTGGACAAGCCGGTTCAGGGCAGTCATTGCTGCTTGGTGATCGGCACTTTCGTCGACGATCCGGTCCTGCAACGCGGACAACTGCACCACCACACCACGTGTCTCGTCGAGTCCGGCTGCTGCGTTTTCGACCTGTTCTCGGAAATCCCGGATCGTCTCGATCGAGGTTCGGGTTGCGTCCAATCGATCGGACTGGTCCTGGATTCCAGCCAGCAGGTCGCTGGTTTCCCAGATCGCATCGCGGGCACCCACCAGGTCGGCCATGTCCTTCTCGACGCGAATGAGGTTCCGACGGACGCCGGCCAATTGACGGGCCAACGGTTGGGTCACCAGCATTTGGATTCCCACCAGGGCCAACACGACCGCCCCACCGGCGATCCACCAGGTCCGGTGCGTTCTCTCGGCCGGGACTGAGGGCATGGTCGAGTCCGGGTCATTTGCCGGCACAGAAGAGGTGTTGGAGACATCGTGGTCGTGTTGTTGGCTTGGCATCGCTGTTTTCCTCGTCGGTGTTCGTCGTGTTGCTGTGCCGCTGGTCGCTTTTTCTTCTTGGTCACCGGTTGTCGCGCGATCCGTCTCCACGAAGGGCTGGCCGGAGAATTTCCCTCCCGATCCGCATATCCGGACATCTCTGGCCCATGCGGAATGTCTGTATCTTTTCTCCATACTGTGCAAGGCGTCTATCTACCGCTTTATCGCCATATTTACATCGTGGATTGTGGGAGATTTCGGGAAGGACAGGTGGTGGAGCGAATCGGGCAGGAGTGGGTAGATCAAGCGGACTGGTGCGTGAAATCGGCACGAGTTGAATGACCGGGCGCGAGGCTCAATGATGGGGTGTGGAGTGATCTGGATCAGGGAGAGGGGTCGTGGAAATCACGGTGCGGGGTGCGGTGGCCGGAGATATCCGGGTACTGGTGGACTTCAATCTGCGGATGGCTGAGGAAACCGAAGGGAAGTCACTGGATGGTGAGACTTTGGCCGCGGGGGTTGAGGCGGTCGTCGTGGGGACCGAGTCGGAGGGCGTGCCGACCGGACGGTATCTGGTGGCGGAGGTCGACGGTCGCGTGGTGGGTGCATTGATGCACACCTGGGAGTGGAGCGATTGGCGCAACGGGGTGGTGTGGTGGTTGCAGAGCGTGTTCGTGGAGCCGGAGTTTCGCCGCCGCGGGGTGTTCCGACTGCTCTACGAAACACTCCGCAGCCAGGCCCGAAACGACGAACGGGTGGTGGGATTGCGTCTGTACGTGGAGGGTGACAACCGTGGGGCGCAGGCAACGTATGCCCGGTTGGGGATGTCCTCGAGCGGTTACACGGTCATGGAGGAACTGTTCACCGAGTCTGCCGAAAGGGGCTGACAGAGGAAATGTGAACCCGTATTACTGGCGGGGCGGACCGTGTTTGACGAGGATCGTGGAGACCGACCGCTTCGGAAACCAGCCACAGGGGAACCAGTTGTGACCGACGATGTACGAGACGAACAGGTGTTGGTGGGAAAACACACGCGACGGGAGTTCCGTCAGCGAATGGACGGGGGTGAGTTGAAGGCGTGCATCATCCCGGTGGCTGCGACCGAGCAGCATCTCGAGCACCTGTCGATGGAGCACGACTGGCGGAGTTGCATGCACGTGTCGACGGAGGTGGCCAAACGGCTGCATCCGGGCGTGTTGGTTGCTCCGTCGATGAACATCGGGATCAGTGAACACCACATGCGTCATCGCGGGACGCTCTCGGCGATGCCGGGCAGTTGGCTGGCGGTGCTCTTTGACACGATTCGCAGCATGCACAGTGCCGGCTTCGAGCACATCCTGGTGCTCAACGGTCACGGCGGCAACGTGGCTCCCTGCCAGGGCATCTGGGGGCAGTTCCTGCAGCGGCTGGAGATCAACCTGCAGTTCCACAGCTACTGGGACTTTCTCGACGACGAGGCGGTTTCGCCGTATCTCGAGACCGGTCGTTTTCCTGGTCATGCCCAGGAGTTTGAAACGGCGTTTGCCCTGGCGGTGTTTCCCGAGAACGTCCGCGCGGATGCGATGCAGGACCAGGAGGACAAGGAGCCGTTGTCGGCAACGGCCGAGAACGGGGCGGCGATGGTCGAGACGATCATCACCCGAGTGGCTGCCCACGTGCAGGCCATGATCGACGGCGAAAGCGTTGCCGACGTGCCGGCGTTTCATTGAGCCGGACGGCCCGTCAGCGGCCCAGCCGGCCCCGTGCCTGCCACACCCGCTGGGCGGTGTTCGGCTTCATTTTCGATGGAATTGCCCGCCGGGAGGTTACCGGTCGGGTTTCGACCGGGTTCGGAGCGAGCCCCACCGTTGGGGGCAGCACGGGCCCCGTTGTCCCGCGAGCGGAAACCCCGGGTGTTGGTGTTGCCATCCGCTGGTAGGGCACCACGCGGTAGCCCAGTACAGAACGGTAGGTGGTTTGGGGGACTCGTTGCAGCGCGGGCTGTGAGACCCACACCATGCGATAGGAACCGCGGTCGACCCAACGCGTCTGCCAGGTCGTCACGGGCACGTGCTTTACGACCGTCTCTCTCTGGTAGATCACCGGAGGGGCGATTGGTCGGACCGGGGTCGACGGGTAGGGTACTCCCGGAGTTGGCCGCATGGCGTAACGAGCTACGGGTGTCCGAGTTGATGGAATGGTGGCGGCCACGGGGGGGACGGGAGGGGCGGGGGGGGGAGACGCCGCCGACTGAAATACGGGTGGGGGGAGGAAAGCCTGCGAAGGGACTGGGGTCGTGGTGGCCAGGGGCGCGTAGGGGGAGGTGGCCTGGGGCGTCGGCTTGGGTGAAGATTGAGGTGTCGGCTGCGGCGTGGTGCGATGGGCCGTCTGAGGGGGGGTGTGCTGGTTTTGTGACTGCTTGGGGTGGCTGCAACGCGGTCGACAGCGGCAGTTGCTGGCGTGGGTTTCGATGATCTCGACATCCTCGTGGCGATCGCGTTTGAGGAAGTCGAAGATCCCGGCGGGGGCGATGTCGGGAATGGCCACGACGGCCAGGGACAGCATCAGTGGAAGAACCAGGGTTCGGGCCGAGAGTCCCATTGGGCGGGCAGTAACCTGTTTCGGGTTCAGCGACATGTCTGCCACTCCGTTGACGGACCGAGAGACTCGGTGAATCGACTATTCCCCTCCGTTGACTTATCGGCACAACCGGCAAAGTCGCCTTAACCGGTTTTATTGGAATTGCCGGATTGCGTCGGTTGCGAGTCCGTCCAGCAACGGTTGAGGCCCTCCACAACCGGTCGAATTGTGTTACGGCTGGATGGTGAATTCGCGATGGCGTGTCCCGGCCGATGTGGGTTCGGCCGATTTCGCGTCGGTGACATCAACTTCGAAGGGGCGTTCCAGGCTGTTGCCGGCCAGGTCTTCGAGTACGCTGCCGACGGCGATTCGGTAGCGGCCGGGCTGCCAGGCCGACTGGGGGGTAAACGTCCAGGTCGACTCGTTGTTGCTCGTCTGGATGGTGCCGACGACAGGGCGACCCGCCGTGGTTTCGACTCGAACGTCACTGTGGAGCAGGGCCCAGTCGAGTGGGCTGCCGAGTCCACAGACGAGCGGTGAAGAGGAATGTGCGGCGGGAACAGTGACTTTCCACTTGGCCACGTCGGGTTGTTGGTGATCGGCGGGTCCGGCTGTGAAATCCCGCGTGATGTCGTCTCCCAGGGGAGTCCCGCGAGCTGAGGGCCAGTTGCCGGAGATGTTCAATCGGTATCGTCGTCCCTCGACGAGGATAGCACCGAGTTCGACGTTGAGATTCACGCCCTGCTTGACCCGGCCGGGGTGAAACCACAACGTCAGCGTTTTGCGGTCCCGGGACCACAACTCCGTGTGGCGGAATGGCCGCGGCACGGGGCGGTTGTTGTCGAGATCGTCCAGCCGGAAATAGCCCCAGATTTCTCCGGGCTGCATCGGTTCGGAGAACACGATGTAGAACTTCAGGTGGTTGGCCGGCAGAACGGTGGAGGTGGGATAGAGTGCCGTGACGGTAGGAGCCGGGGCGGCTTCGGGAGCCGCGACCCGGTACCGGCATTCCAGCCGATTCGCACCCGGTTCTGCTCTTCGGTGGAACCGGACGAGGTACTCCTGGCCGGCCAGAAGCGGGAAGGAGGGTGAAAAAGAGACCTCGCGTTCCGAGAGTTTCTCGATCGTTCCCAGCACGGGGGCGTCGGCACGCACTTCGATGAGACCTTCGAGTTGTTCGTCGGCCATCTTGTCGAATGCCGACTGGGTGTCGGTGACCACGACGGAGATGGTTGTCGGATCGCTGGAGCTGGGTTTCACCTCCAGTGTGAAACGGCCGTCGGTGGCGGTTCGGTCGCTGGTGCCAACCGAACCGCCGGTGGCCACGGTGCGTTCGGTGGCTGCCGTGGGAGTGGGGTCCGGCCGGCAGCCGGCGACTCCAGACAACGAGACAACCGCCGCAAGCAGCAGGCTTGCGGCGGTCGTTCGTCGGATTGCCGAAATGCGGATCATCGGCGATTACGGCAGGACGGCCGGCTCAAGGCTGAGCTTGCCCTTGGTGTCACGAAGCACGACGACCTTGTCGTTGGCGAACTGGTCGATGTGCTTGACACCGAACAGCACGTCGATGACTTCCATTCCCTCGGGGCCCTTTTTCTTCTTGACCGTTCGCCGGGCGGCCTTTTCGTTGGTTTCTTTGGCTCCAAGGTACTTCATGTCGACTCGGCAGCCCCAGTACTGGCTGGGTCCGATTGGCCGGCGCTTGTGGTGGAACCGGTCGGTGTTGGTCACCAGCCAGTCCTTGCCACCCTTCTTGTAGATGAACATGTCGACCGGCCGGTTGCCACTTCCGAGTTCGACGACACTGGTTCCCTTGATCTTGGCGCCGTTTTCGAGCCCGTCGACGGGGAACTTGGCGATCGGAGTGCAGTTGAACGATCCGACGATGTAGGTCTTGCCCTTTTCCTTGACCGGGATGAACGACTGGATTGGCGCCCGGGTTTCCCAGCGGCCGTGGGCCACGTGGAAGGTCTCGGTGCTGTAGACGGCGGCCGAGTTTCCGTGTTCCAGGGGGAGAGGAATCGAGTAGATCTTGCTGGCGAATTCGCGGCCGCTCTGTCCGGCGGCGAGCACGCGGCTGCCGGCCAGTTTCACGCCGGTGACGTTGCTGACTTTGGCCTTGCCGTCACCCGGCAGAGTGATTCGCACGTGGCGGGCCTTGGCGAGATTGACGGCCGCCACCTTGCCGGATCCGTCGATTGTCAGCAGGGCACTGATGCCGTCCTGCTTGCGGATTACCGAAAGGTAGATGCGTCCGTTGATCCGGTTGACGACCATGTCGACGATCTGCACTCCGGTCGCCTTGGTGCCCAGGGCCCCAGCGATCAACGTGTCGATGTTGTCGATTCGCTTCTTCAGCGGCGTGGCCGATCCGGTGTCACCGGTGTCGATGGCCACGACCGAACCGTTTCCACGGTCAGCGACCAGCAAGACCCCGTCGGTCGCGAAGCTCATCCGTCCGATTTGCCGGAACTTCAGTCCTTTGGTCTGGACGTTTTTCAGGAGCCTGTCGGCACCCTTTTTCGCCGGGGCGGCCGAACCGGTAATCGCCAGGACACCGATGCTCAGCACCAGCGCGACAACCGACAACGTTGCGATCTTGCGTGTCATGTCTTGTCTCCCGCTCTCAGGGTGTTGGGGAACACGTGTGTATTGGAGGACTGTCAGCATAACCTTGCCCAGTGGACTCGTCCACGATCGGGCAGTCCGGGGCCGCCTAGTTGACTGTCGGGATTGTCTGTGGTGTCGCCAGCCAGATGGTTCGTTCGACGAATCCGTCCGGCAAGTCCACCGGAGAGGTGATCACAACGGTCGTGTTCTCCAGTTGTTCGAGCACTTCCCGGATCATTGCGATCCCCGCGTCATCGATCTCGGCCAGAGGTTCGTCCAAAAGCAACAGCTTCGGCTCGATCGCCAGGGCCCGTGCCAGCGCGACACGGCGGCGTTCTCCACCCGAGAGATCCTCGACCTGGCGTCCGGCCAACTGCGAGATCCCCAGCCGCTCGAGCCATTCGCCGGCGATCTGACGCCGCGTGGAGCGGTTGATTCGTCGAGCGGCCAGTCCGTATTCGATGTTGCCCAGCACGCCGCCGTGAAACAGCCAGGGGTGCTGGTGCACCAGGGTGATGTCCGCGGCGGCACAGTCGAAAGTGACCATTTCGGGAGGGGCCGGTTCGAGTCCGGCCAGGACTCTCAGCAGGGTGGTCTTGCCCGTTCCGTTGCCACCACCAATGCCGATTCGTTCGCCGGCAGCGATCTCCAGGTCGGTAGCGGCCAGGATCGGGATGCTGGATCGACGGACGACCAACTGGTTTGTCGAGACGATCGTCATGCGTCCCTCCGGTTTTCTTTTCCCAACATGGCCGCCAGCAGTGTCATCCCGGTTGCCAACAGCAACAGCAACCCTCCCATTGCCAGCCCGACAGCGAACTCGCCCCGGCCGGTTTCCAGGGCCGTGGCGGTCGACAGCGTGCGGGTACGATCCTTGATGTTGCCACCGACCATCATTGCGATCCCCAGTTCGGTCGAGCAGCGGGCGAAAGCGGTCAGGATGGCCAGAATCAACCCCGTGCGGGCCTCACTGAGATAGGTCAGCAGGCGACGGACAGGTCCGGCACCGAGTGTCCGGGCGGTTTCCGGGATCCTGTGATCGAGTGTGACGAGAGCCCCGTGAGCCAGGGCCACGACGATTGGCAGCGCCAGCAAGGTCTCTCCGATGACAATTGCCGAGGGGGTGTAGAGCAGGTCCAGCGGTCCCAGCGGGCCACGGCGGGCCAGCAGGCCGAAGCACAGCAGGCCCAGGAAGACTGTCGGGACTCCCAGCGCGGCCCGGAACATCACCAGCAGCAGGCGGTGGCCGAAAAAGCGGCGTCGAGCCAGGCACGTGGCAATTGGCAGCCCGATCAGGATCGCCAGGGCGACGGCGGACAGCGAAATGCCCAGCGTGCGGAGCGCGGCATCGAGGATCTGCCGATCGCCGCTGGCGATCAGCCGGACGGCTTCTTTCAGACCGTCGAACAGGAAGTCCATCAGGGAGTGTCACGCGGGTGCGGGTAGAACAGCGGTTCGCCCTCGATACGAAACGACGCGATCTTCTCCTGTACCTGGTCGGAGATCAGGTAGTCAGCCAGCCGGATCGCCATCGACACGTTGATCCGTTCATGTTTTTGCGGATTCACGACCAGCACGCCGTAGGGGTTGTGCAGCGCCGGGTCATCCTCGACCAGGGGAACCAACGTGATCTTGTTCTTGAACTTCAGGTAGGTGCCGCGATCGCACAGCACGTAGGCCGCCATTTCGTTGGCGGTCATCAGCGTGTGCCCCATGCCGCGTCCGGTTTCGACATATCGGTCCCAGGTGGCCAGTCCCCCGGCGATTTCCCAGAGTCCAAGTTCCCGTTTGTGGGTTCCGCTGTCATCGCCTCGAGAAACGAACGTTGTGGCGGTGTCCCGGATTTCCTTGAATGCTGCCACGGTCTTGCGGTCGGAGATGTCGGCGGGGTCGGATGCGGGGCCCAGTAGCACGAACGAGTTGTACATCACGTCGTCGCGACGCAACGCATGGCCGGCCTCGAGAAAGTCGAGTTCGCTTTTCCGGGCATGGATCAGCAGCACGTCGACGTCTCCCCCGGTTCCCAGGCTCAGGGCCTGGCCGGTTCCCACAGCGATCACGTCGACTCTCACGTTGTGAGCCGCTTCAAATTCCGGAAGCAGGTAGTCCATCAATCCGGTGTCCGCCGTGCTGGTGCTTGTTGCCAGTCGGAGCACACTGGACTCACCGGAGGTCGGTTCCGGGCCGGTTGTTGACCCGGCCTGTTCTCCTGGTCCGCCACTGCACGCTGACAACCCGAGTATGGCGGCGGCGGCGATTCCGAACACGAGTCGCATGATGGAACTGATGAGGGGGCGGGACTACGGGGTGACCACTTTGCTTCTTTGAGCGAGAGACGATGAGCGGATCAGCGGGGGCTGAACCGAACCGGCGACTGCTTGCCGCCCAGGCGTCCTCCGTCCTGCTGCAGCGATGTGCCGAGGTGATCAAACAACTCGCTTCCGGAAACGTGGCCATCGGCGTCTTTGTCGGCCAAACCGCGGAAGCCGGTGGCGATGTGCCAGGCGAACAGGCCATGCCGCCTCTGTGGATCGACCAGCCCCTTTTGTCCATCACCGCAACTGGCGATCACCGTTGTGGTTTTGAGCCGTTTGCCGAGAGCGGCCAGCAGGGCGGCGCCGTCGGGTTGGCGTTGCAGGTCACGACCGCTGCCGGCGTGTGTCACGTCAAGCAGCCAGATCTTTTCGGCTCCCCGACTCGATTCGATCTGATCGGCCAGCCAGTCCATCGACACACCGGTTTCAGCCATGTTTTCCCAGTCGAACCCGCGCGGGGCCAACCACAGCTGATCGTCGTCACCGCGGTAGACGTGGCCGGTGGTGTAGACGACCAATTCGGCACGGCCTCGCAATTCTCCCAGGAATCCCTTCACCTGCTTCTGGAGTTCGGCTCGGGGAGTGTCGCTGAGCAGCTTGGAATGGCTGCCGTCGGTGGGGACGCGATAGAACCACTCCAGGTGGTTGGCGACGAGTTTCAGGTCACCACCGGCGAACGGCAGGGGGGTCAGCGACTTGTCCTGGTAGCGGCTGGTACCGATCAGCAGGGACCAGCGATGGGGATAAGCCCCTCGCTCGGCGGCCACCATTATCGTCCGTCCGCCATCCGGCTCGGCTGAAATCCACGCGGTGTCGTCGGGTCTCAGGTCGCCCAGTTTCGCCGGGCGGCTGTTGAGGAATACGGAGGTCTCCTTTCCCACCGGCAGGTTGACGGTGCCGTTGGAGGATTTGATGGCCAGTCGGCCGGTGGAGACATCGATCGAATTGATGGCACCGCGGATCATCGGTTGCCGGGCCTGGATAACAGTGACCGACGAGATGGTCGTGTCGTGGCTGATTTCCACCAGCATGTTCTGCTCGATCGACTTCAGCGTCCAGGAGGCTCGTTCGGCAGCCGCCGCCCCCCGACCGGCCAGGTTGGCGTCGTCGGCCAGCGTCCATGACCGGTAGCCGGGGCTGCTGGCTCCCTGTTGCAGTTGCAGGGTCAGTCGCGGCTTGGCCGCGTCAATCCGGTTGACCAGCCCCACGGTTGTCATGGTTCGCCGGATGTCGACCCGGGTGGCCAGCCGCGATCCGCTGCCACCGGAATCGAGGACGTGGACTGCTGTGATGTGATCGCCGGGGGCAACATCGGCAATGTCGCCGGTTTCCCCGTTGAGTCTCATCCGTGTCCCGTCACCGATTCTCATCTCGATGTCGTCTCGGTCGTCACCGGCCTGTGGGGACAGAACCAGCCGTGCGGCGGGGACATCGACTCCACCGACCACGCCTTCGTGAGTCGTCGAGGGGGCCACGATCAACTCGACCACCCGTGGCGGCTCCTCAGCGGTCCGTTTCAATTCGAGCCGATCGCCAGGCGAGAGGTCGTCTAGCGCCCCGTGTTCCTTGTCGTTGCTGTTTCGCGTGATCACCACGTGCACGTCGTCATCCAGGCGAATGTCGCTCGAGATGCCGGTCGTCATGTTCCTGACCCGCAACCGGTGGCCGTTGTCGGTGATCTCCTCGAGCACCACCACGTCGGAAACGGTGTCGCCGTCCCGAGGAGTCGGTGCCGGTCCGCCCCCGGGGAGGAAGACCAACAGCAACGAGAGAAAGACTGACACGCAGGCGGCGGCAATGGCCAGCGTCCGTTGCCGATTGACGGGTTCGGCAGCCGTGGAGTCACTGTCCGCTTCAGCAGCATCTCCGGATCCGTCCTTGCGGATGATCTTCACGTCGATGTTGAGGTCCGAGAGAGCGTCTTCGGCCGACTCGTACCTCCGCGACTGATCCTTTTCGGTCAGTTTCTGGATGACCTTTGCCAGGTCCCCGGGGACTCCCTCCAGGACCTCGCTGATTCGAGGCAGTCGACGGTCCGGTGCCGCGTGCCATTCGATCCACGGGTCCTCACCGGTGACGTCACTCCGAAGTGCCCCGAGTCCCAGAGCGAGTTCTTCGAACGGCGGACCGCACATCAGCTCGTAGGCGGAAAACCCGAGCGAGTAGAGATCACTTCTGGCATCGACTTCACCGAAGTCTTCCGACACGACCTCCGGTGCGATGTACCGGGTGGCCCCCTTGAGTAGCGTTCCGTCCTGATCGCTGACCCGGCGTGAGAGACCAAAGTCTCCGATTTTGATTCGTCGGCGGGCATCGATCATCATGTTCGACGGCTTGATGTCTCCATGAACAATCCCGCGATCGTGCAGGTAGTGCAGGGCCCTCAGGCAGTGAGCCAGGGTGGTCTTGAGGGCCCGCAGGTCCATCTGTCTGCCGGCCAATCGCTCGGCCAGAGTGGCCTGCATCAGTTCCATCACCAGCCAGCCCCGTTTTCGGTCGATGTCGTAGATCGTGACGACGTTGGGGTGCTGCAGCGATGCCAGCAACTGGGCTTCCTGCCAGTAGCGGTCCAGTTGCAGAGTTCCGCCGAGGAACTCGTCGCGGATCTGTTTGACGGCGACCTCGCGGCCAAGTTCCCGGTCACGGGCTCGGTAGACGGTCGTGTAGCGTCCGGTACCGACGGTTTCGAGCTGTTCGTATCGGGTTTCGCCGGCCACCGCGTCGGTCCTCAGGGCAATCCCCCCCGAATCGGGAGGACGATCCGATTATGTCCCCATAGAGGCTATGGCGGAAGTGAAGGCAACAGGATCGGGCCCGGTTCAGGGCCCCTTCAGTGTTGCGATCGACTTCCGCAATTGCTTGTCACGGCTCACGTCGCCGGTCAGGCCCGTTGTGCCGAGATCTTCGGCATTGAGCAGTTTCAGCAACCGGTCATAAGCCTGTAGTTCGCCGGATCGATCGGACCGGGCGGCCGATGTCAGGGCGTCGCGGACCAGCAATCGCCAGCCGGCCTCGGCCTGGTTCTTCTTGGGCTGGGAATCGTCGAGCATCTGCTTGAGTTTTTGTCGTTCGGTTCGGCGGTCGTTGCCGGTCGCACGATTGCCCGGGCCCTCGACCACCAGCAGCAGAGCCGTCGACGCCACGCTGGCTGCCAGCAGCAGGGCGAGCATCAACGAGTTGGAACGGCGGGTTTTCTGTTCGGACTGCCCGCCGGTGAGTTCCTCGTCGAGGTTCAGCTCCGGAAGTTGTCCGTCTTCTCCCAGTTGTACACGGGATTCGCCCTCGGCGTTGGTGACGAACTTGGCCAGTTGCCGCTTGCGTCGGCGTCCCTTCCGGCCACGTCGTTTCTCCTTGCCCGACCGTTTGACCGGTTCATTGGTTTCCTCTCCCCCATTCCCATTCTCATCGTGGGCGGACATCGCGAAGTGGAGGCTGGTGCGATCTCCCAGCACGATGTCGGCTTCCCCGGGGAGCCAGACCCATCGCTGCGGAGGGATCGGGCTGCCGTCGATGGAGACAGCGTCCGGCAGCGGTGTGAAGATGGCGTAGCGGCCGTTTCGGAGGACGATGCTGGCGTGGTGATCGGCCAGGTTGGCGTCCTCAAGCACAACCTGGTTGCTCTCGGCACGGCCGATGTGTACCAGTTCGGTCTCGAGCTCGAACAACTGCCCGCGGGCCGGGCCGCGGGTGATGGTGATGGTTGCCGGTTCACTCATGGGACAATTCTACCCGCGGCTACTCCATCAGGTCGACATAGATGAAACTGAGGACGAAGGGGCCGAGGATGATCAGCACGGTGGCCGCCATCACCAGCACGCTGGGCAGCAGCATCTTCACGCCCGCCTCACCGGCTATGGTCTCGGCCCGTTGCGTTCGCTTGATCCGCAGCACGTCGGCCTGGGTGCGGAACAGCCTTGCCAGGGGGGTTCCCAGGGTTTCCCCCTGGATGATCGATCCGATGATGCTGGTCACCTCGGGATCATCCAGCCGGTCGCGCATTGCCTCGAGTGCCCCGATGCGGCTCTTGCCCATGTTGATCTCCGAGAGCACCCGTCCGAATTCCACTCCGACCGGATGATCACGAAACTCGGCGACGGATTCCTCGAGTGATTGCAGGAACGTCGCCCCCGCTTCCATCAAGAGCGTCAGCAGGTCGAGCAGGAATGGCAGCCGCTGCTTGATGCGGAACAGTCTCAGGGCGGCCTTCTGGGCCAGCCGACGGCGGAGCAGCCAGACGGTCGCCGGTCCGGCGGCCAGGCCACCCAGCAGTCCGGGGGGGCCAGCCAGGTCGAGACCGATGTAGATGTAGGCGGGTGTCAGTATCGCCGCCAGGATCTGTATCGTGCCGAGGTACTCCTGGGGAGTCCAGAATCGTGGCAGTCCGGCGGCCTGGATGTCACGCAGGATGCCGGGAAGCGAATCGCGGAAGGCACGGCGATTGACCTGGCCCAGTCCGACCACCAGGGGCTGCAGGAAACGGTAGACCAGGCTTCGACGCCGCAGTTCGGCGATCCGCAATTGGTCGTGACGCCAGGTGTCGTCACCGTCGGGGTCATCGGCGACGGCGTTCTGCACGGCACGGACCAGCACAAACAGTCCCATCGCCAGCATCACGCAGGCGATCACCTGCAACAGGGGGAAGGGCGAGGATGTGGATTGGGCGAGCAACACGGCAGGATCAGATCTCGGGATTGAGGATCGCGCAGGCCCAAAAGTAGGCCATGAGGTTCAGTAAGAACGCCAGGCAGAGGATCATCTGGCCGGGAATCTCGGTGAACAGCATCCGGGTGTGCACGGGATCGATGAAGTAGTTCATCAACAGGATCACTATCGGTGCCAGGGCCATGTACAGCGACGATGTGCGAGCCTGGGCGGTTTCGGACCGGACCTTTCGCTCCAGTCGCTGCAGTTCCCGCACGCTGGTGGCAATCCGTTCGACCGTCTCGTTGAGACGTCCACCACTCTGGCGGCTGGCTTCCAGCGCCGCCGCGAACAGCGCGAAGTTCTCGCTCCGCAACCGGTCCTTGGCTTCCTTGAGACACTGTTCCAGGTCCTTGCCGAGCTGGTACTCGCCGACGATCTGGAGGAATTCCTGGCTGATCGGCTTGGGACTCTGCCGGGCAAGAATGTCCAGCGCCTGAGCAAGCGAGAGACCGGCCTTGATGGCATTGGAGAGCGAGACCATGGCGTCAGCCAACTGGTCTTCGATCAGCAGGCGGCGTTTTTCGGCCAGCTGTCTGAGCACGTACCACGGCAGGCTGACCAGCAGGACCGCGGCGGTCACCGAAAACACCAGGGACCCGGCGACGACCAGCAGCGAGGCCGCGACGGCCGCGACGAGGACCGACCAGGTTACCAGGTACTTTCTCAGGCGGTCGGTCCGCAGCCTCAACCGACGCAGCTTGTCCTTCAGGTCCTCCTCGACGAAATCGATCGCCTGGGAGTAGGTCGAGCGGCCGGCGATGGCTCCGACGGTGACGGCGGCGGCGACCATGCTACTGCCGATGATGGCCAGCAAGTCCATCGATGGATTCTCCTAGGACTGGTCACCGTAGAGGGATTCGAGTTTCAGCAGGTCGCGTTCGACCAGCCGGTCGATGAAGCTGGGCATGTAACCGGTCGGCACCAGCCCCGTTTCGCTGCGGGTGCTGAAGATCTCGGTCGTTGCCACGCACTGTCGCTCGGTGTCGTAACCGGTGACTTCCGAGACCTGTGTCACGCCCCGGCGACCACCGGGCAACCGGCTGATCTGGACGATGATGTCGATGGCCGAGGCGACCTGTCGCTGGATCGAGATCACTGGCAGATCGACGGCCATCAGCACCAGCACCTCGAGACGTTTCAGGACATCGTCGGTGTTGTTGGCGTGAATGGTGGTCATAGAACCGTCGTGGCCGGTGTTCATGGCTTGCAGCATGTCGAGTGATTCGGGTCCGCGGCATTCGCCGACGATGATCCGGTCGGGTCGCATCCTCAACGCGTTCTTGACCAGGTCGCGGATGGAGTACTCGCCGGCGCCCTCGACGTTGGGGGGGCGGGCTTCGAGTGTCACCACGTGTTCCTGGTGCAACTGAAGCTCGCTGGTGTCCTCGATCGTGATGATCCGATCCTTGTGCGGGACAAAGCTCGAAAGCACGTTCAAAAGCGTGGTCTTGCCGGTACCGGTTCCGCCGCTGACCAGGACATTCCGCCTGTCGATCACGCAGGCTCGAAGGAACTGGGCTGCAGATTTGGTGATCGAGTCGAGCTCGATCAGGTCGTCCATGGTGAAGCGGTAGGCCGGGAACTTGCGGATCGTCAGGCAGGGGCCGCGGGTGGCCAGGGGAGGGATGATGGCGTTGACCCGTGATCCGTCCGGCAGCCGGGCGTCGACCAGTGGTTGGCTCTTGTCGATCCGGCGGCCGACCTGGGCCACGATCCGCTCAATAATCGACTCGGTGACCTTGTCCGAAATGAACCGGCGTCCCGAAAGCTCGACCACGCCGTCACGCTCGACGTATATCTGGTCGCTCTTGACCACCATGATCTCGGTGATCGTCGGAGCTCGCAGCAAATCCTGCAGGGGGCCGAAGCCGAAGACGGTGTCCTTGAGATCCTTCTTCAGCGTCCGCAGGATCAGGTACCGCTTCAGCTCCTGGTGCAGGTGCGGCCGCACGCGAGGGAACACGTCGTTCATCCGCGATTCGACACGGTTGATCCGTTCGCTGAGATCGCGGCAGCCTTCCAACTGCAGCTGCTCGCGAACAAACCCGATCAGGTGTTCGAGTTCGGTCTCTCGTTCGGGGACCAGTGTCGCCGGCACGTCGAATTCGTTGGCACCCATTGCCGTGACCGTGTCCCCCATCGGAACCGTGTCGTCACCGCTCTCGAGAATCAACTGGTTGATCATCAGGTCCTGCAGCAACAGCGACACGACCTCTTCGAGCAACGGGAGGTTGTCGTCGCCGAAGAGATTCAGTTCGCGGCAGACATCCTCGATGTTCTCCTCGAGCATCAGGATGCTTTCCGTGCCGCCCAGTTGGCTGCTCTCCAGTTCGAACAGGTCGAAGCGTTCCAGCAACTGCCGGTGCACCCGGAGTTCGAGGCTGGCCATGATCGAGCGGAGGTGCGATTCGAGCTGGCTGCGGCTGATCGGGCTGGCCTGCTCGGACTCGAAAGTCAGGGTGAACGGCCAGATACGGACGGTGTCACCGGGTGAGAACTCGCATGTCTGTCCCCCCAGCACCTCGGTCTCGCCGACGACGCAGCTGTTGATGCCAAGGTTTTCGAGGGTCAACAGTCCGTTGTCACGTCGGATGACGGCCTGCTGCTTGCCGACCAAGGGGCTCTGCAGCACCACCGTGTTGCCTGTGTCACGGCCGATCCGGATCACCGGATCGTCGGTTTCGACCAGGGACCGTCGGCTATCGTGGACCTTGTTGAACCAGACTTTCATGGGATGTCGAGCGGAGAGTGGAGGGGAGAGAGACCCGGCGAAGGCCTAGCGTTTGGCCTTGTTCCGGCGATGGAGCAGCACCTGGACACCCTGGAAGTTGTTGACCGCCAGGATCCCGGCCAGGGTTTCGGCCTTGGGCTCGAGTTTGCCATCGGGATTTTCGACCTTCACGGCGACGGCGATCACGTTTTCGGCGCCCGAGGCCAGGCCGGCGGCCTGGCGGACGTCGCGGCGGCCTTTGCGGTTGCCCAGGGCCAGGATCCGGAAGGGGCCGAGGATCTTTCCTCCCGCTTCGGTCGGTTGGCTGCGACTCGCGCCTTTACCGAATTCGGGGATGCGGAAACTGACCTGGTCGCCCGGATCCACATGCTGGGGGTTGAAGGTTCTCGAATCGACCGGCAGCCACATCACGCGTTCGTTGTCGGCGATCAGCTCGTTGATGTCCTTGATGGCCGGGGTGGTCAGATCGCGGTGCATCACCAGTTCGGCTTCACCGGAAACGGCCAGGTCACGGGCGGCCTTCTGGCCGATCACCAGGTCCCTCTGGTCCCAGAGAACAGCAACCTGTGCCAACTGCGATTCATGGCTCTTGGGCATCGAGATCGGCACCAGGTCGTCGGACTGGATCACGTCGCCTCGTTTGACGTCGGCCGGCTGGGAGACGCCGACGAAACTGACGAGTTCGACCCGGCTGGCTTCCCGTTCCAGATACAGCCAGTTGCAGACGAAGCCCACGACGCCCATCGCCACAGCGATCATGATGCCCTGTGCACCCTTCATGTTGACTCCCGCTTGCCCGGTGACGCCGGGCGTGTTCTAGGTGTCCCCGGCTGAACCGGGGTGAAGACGTTCAGCATACCATGCCATCTGCCCGAGTTGTCATGTCGCACTGAGATGACCACTGTACGGCCGGAGGGGTGTTGCCAACGGGCAGTCCAGCCATCGCGGTGCCGGGACGGTGGCGATGTCGTTGACCAGCCGTTGTCATGAAGTTCGCGTTCGAAGTGGTTCCACCAGCCGTCCGGCCCCGGTGATCCGGTGAAGACCACCAGTCGCTCGGGGTCGCCGTCGCCGACCGACAGCAGTCGGCGACAGTCGGTCGGCAGTCTGATTGGTTCGGTGGCCACGTTACCGGCGGCGGCAAACGTCCAGGTGACCCACTCGTCCTGGGGAGTCCGGGTGGCCAGTCCCCAGCCAACCACCCGTCGCTGGCCCAGCAGTCGGCGGACAGCTACGACCATCGGCAGCGGACCTTCGAGTCGATGCAGCGAGGTGGTGGCCTGTGACGGTTCCGAGTCCAAATGTGGTCGGCGATCGGCCAGGACTGTCAGCAGCTGCTGTTCAGCCTCGTCGGCGTCCCTCTCAGGCCATCCCGCCGAGTCGGCCGTATCGCGAATGGAACTCTCGAGTGCCCGGTAGGCCGCCTCGCGATCACCGATCAGCCTCCGGCGATGGATCGTTGTGGCCAACTCGCCGAGCTGAAGATCATCGGGTTCGGTCCAGGCCGTTCCGGCTCCGGTGACGCGATCGGCATCCGCGGTCGATTCGAGTCCCGGTTCGTTCCACCAGGCGGTCAACTGGCGTCCCAGCGCCAGCCCGATAACCAGCAGCAGTCCGATGGCCAGCAGATCGGTCGCACGACGGCGGTACCACCTGGCCGACTCGCCGACTCCACCGGACGCGGCGGATTCCAGGGACGCCAACGGATGGTCGGTCGCCGGGGCGTCGGGATCGAGATGGTTGACTTGGTCGGACACGGTGGTTGTGACGGGTTAGTTCAGCAGGGTTGACTCGAAAGATTCCAGCTGCTGGATCAGGGGAATGTAGGCGGCGTCGGATTGTCCGTTCATCCGGGCTCGCCGGGCCAACTCGCGATACATTCTCAGGAAATCCCGCGTCAGCGCGCCGGGAATGCCGGCCTGGTTGAGGCTCTCTCTTGGTCTGGCGCGACCCTGGATCTGTTCGACCAGTCGGTCGGTGAACCTGGAGAGATCCGCGGGGTCGCTGGTTCGGGCATTCCGGGGAGGACGTGGGTAATAGTCGCGGTTGCCGTAGAAGCTGGCCAACTCACCGTCGCGGTCGAAAAGGTCCATCCCGCGACGGTTCAGGCCACTTCGCAATGCCGTGGCCAACTGACGAAAACGGGCCGTGTGCATTGCCGTCACGTTTTGCCAGCGTCCGGCCAGGTCGGGGTAAAGACGTAGAGAGCGTCGAGAATCGTTGGATGACAGGTTCATCTGCCAGAACTGCCAGCAATTGTCGAGGACGGGAAAGTCCACCTCGTGCCGGTAACCCCTGGGCGGCAATTGTCCCAGGACGGGGAAACCCCGTTCGACGGAGGCCTGCCCGGTGATCATCCCGCGGCGGACGTCCAGCAGGTCCTGATCGACTCGCAATCCTCGGCCGGATTGTGGGTCGATGAGCATCGGGCCGCGGGCGACCGCGTGTTGGTCGTAGAGGGCCAGTTGCGTTGTCGGAACCGAGATGCTTGGCACGTGGGATCGATCGACGCTCATCCGGGCTGGTGCCGGGAATCCGGGAGGATTGGGCATGTCCTGTGCGTCTGTGCGTGGGTTGGCTCGCCAGATCGATCTCCACGCGGCCTCGCGGGCATGGATCTGGGTGCGGACCTTGAAGGTGGCGGCCCAGCCGATGAGGATCATCAATCCCATGACGAACAACAGCACCGGCAGGCTGAGCACCAGTTCGAGTGGTGCCAGGCCGCGACGGCCGGACCGCTTGCCGGGAACGACCCGGTCTCGCGTTGTTGTCCGATAGGCCTGCATGGGGGATCTCAGTGACTGACCAGGTTGTCGAGTGTTTCGCCGGGGATTCTCGAGAAGGGGCCGCTCCGCAGCGTTCCGGCCCGGGGATCGAGTCCCGAGGGTGAGCGGGCCAGGATCTGCTGCAACTCCGGCAGCGAGGCGGGCATGATCCGCGTGGTCCAGTTCTGGCTCATCAGGTCCCACCGCTGCGGCCAGTTTTCGCGGTATGGGATCGGACGCCATCCGGTGATTTCGCGGGTCTCGGGATCACGGATCGGCACCCAGCGAACCCAGGATCCGTTGACACGGACATAACGTGGTTCGGGCAAGTAGACCTGCAGTTGGGCGAACGACTGCGCGTCGGAAAATTCCGAGAGAGGATTCTCGAACAGTCCCGGACCCATCTCTTCAATATGCCGGCGATAGACGACGGCCAGCAGATGGTAGTCGCGATTGAGGTGCAGGTTCACCTGCCGCCATCCTCCCGATGACTGCATCTGCTTCATCCGGCTCGGATGCGTTCCGTCGATCATTCGCCGCATCTGGAAGGGCAGATTGTTCAGCGGGTATTCCCGGATGAGCAGTCGGTCGAGTTGGCCACGTGTGGCGATCCGCCACAACTCGCCGAAGCGGGACATGCGGGCATCGCGGTCGAAAAGTTCGAGTTTCTGGTTGTTCCAGAGTTCGAGGTAGTGATTGGCGAGATCACTGCGCTGCTTGACAGCGTCTTCGAAGTACTCCTGGCCGTGTCCGGCTGCCCCGAAGTCTGATCCGGTCGGTGAGGGATCGATGGCCGGCACGGTTCTGAGCAGAGGATGAGCTTCGGAGGCTTCACCGATGGCCTGGGTGTTGGACCGGAACAGCACGCAGGCCGGCACATCGCCGGGCTGAAGGCTGCGGCTGACCAGGTTGGGATTCGACGGATCGCGACGAGCGGGATTGGTTGGGCGGGCGTGTCGTCGGACCGTTTCTCGTGCCGCCGAGACCGCCAGGTGGGGAACGGTTTCGACCAGCGTCCGCTGGTACTCGGGGATCAACTCGTACTCGAGTACGGACTCGAAAATCGGAAGGAAATGGGCCGCTGCTGCGGCGTGTTCGTCGCCGAATGCGGTGACCGCCCGTTGTTCGAAGGGGATTCGCTGGACCACCGCCTGGCCGGCCGGCGGAAACTTGGCAAAGGCGGCCTGCAGCAGGTCGCCGCCAGCCAGGCCCCAGGCCTGCAGGATCTCCGGCACCTGGGCTTCGGCATTCCGCTGCTGCCCCTCACGCAGATAGGCGGTGATCGCGAAGACCTCGCACAGCAGGTGATTGGTGTGGGCGAGCCCATTGAGTCCGCGGGCCAGCATCACCCCGCCGGTGACCGCGGCCGAATCGGCGGCATTCTGCATCTTGAGCTTGTCATCAGCGTGACGGCCGACGTTGGTGATCATCACCAGCAGCATGGTGAACACCAGCAGCACCAGCAGGGTCACGATGCTGATCGTGCCACGTTGGTCACCGTGGAGGCGACCGAGTCGAACCCGAATCCGCGAGCGGATCCGGTGGCTGGAGGTGTTATCGGTTGGCATTGAAGGCGTGGACGTAGGGGACCAGGGACTTGACACCGTCGTTGGTGACGGTGGCCCGGGCCCAGATGGTGGTGGTGTAAACGCGGTTGTTGTATTTCGGGTCGTGGGGTGACGAGTCACCGTCACGGGCCTCTCCACTTTGTGGATCGATCTGGCGACGGGGACCGGCCCACTTGTTGATCCTGTGGCTGACCAAATCGGGCGGGCCGCCTGGCCGGACAAGGAACTTGGCCAGGAATCTGCCCGGACCGGGCAACAGGGCGAGGTTGTGCCGCACGGTCACGGTGATCGGGTCTCGCCAACCGATTTCGTTGGGCACGTAGGTGTGGGTGGGATGATTGAGCGGGTTGTGGGTGGGGCCGATGTGGGAGTTGAGGTTCTGGAACCGGATCCAGATCTCGGTGTTCCAGTAGCTGTAGCAGAACTTGTTGTAGAGCCGGGCTTCGGTGGAGGGAGTCACATCGGGGCCGGCGAATTGTTGCCAGGCTGTCTGAATGGCCAGGAAGTGACTGCGGGCATCGGACTGGATGTCGAGTCCGAGATGCCGTGAGGGTGAGATGGTGGCACAGGCGGTCACCGCCGTGCGGTGCGGATATTCGAGCTTGAGCATATTCTCGGCGGAGTTGACCTCGGCGTTTTCGGTGAGACCGTCAATCCGCGTGCCACCGATGAAGTTGTAACCGCGGCTTTTTCCCGGCCGCAGTTCGGGGGCGCGGATCATGTTCTGGAAATGAACTTCCTCGCCGAACGGATCGGTCGAATCGTCGCCTTCGACCTCGGTGACATGCTGGGGCACCCAGGCGGCGATGCTACGGGCAGCACCGTAGGCGGCGTAGTTGATCACCACCTGAGCGATCATCAACTGGCTGACCTGGACGATGAACATCACGAGCATCACGAAGATCGGCAGTGTCAGCACGAACGAGAGACTCTGCACGCCGCCACGCTGGCAACGGTGCAACTGGACCAGACGCCGCAGGTCGAAGCGGCAACCGCTGGCACGGATCACCACGATCAACGCCAGCATCGCCGCGGCCAGGGCGAACAGCGCGGGTCGGCAATCGTCGAGGATCACTCGCAGTGCCATGTCGTGTGGTTATTCGAAAGGGAGCGGATCGGGAAAGGGAGGGTCAGATGTACTCTCGCAGCGACTCGGCGGCCCCGGTGAGAGTCATCAGCACACCGGCCAGGGCTGAGGGTGCCAGGAACAGGGATCTCTTCAACGGTTCGCGTTCGGCCGTCTCCAGCGGGACCCAGCCTCGCGAGCGAACAACCAGTGCCAGGTGGCGGGCGGTGCCGACCAGGATTCGGCCGGCTCCGATCTGCCAGATCAGCATCGCCAATCCGGTGACGCCGCCGAGCACAATCGTCCACAGCAGAGCCGTCAGCCCGTGCTGCAGGCCCAGAAACGCTCCGACGGTGGCCAGCAACTTGACGTCGCCACCACCCATGTCCGAGAGCAAAAAACAGGTCAGCATGATGCCTCCACAGCCGACGATCCCGAGAAGGCTCTCGGTCAGTCCGGTCGTGTCGAGTTCCAGGCGGCCCGCCTCCGACAGTCGAATGGCTCCAAAGAGTACCCCGGCAATCAGGCCGGGGTAGGTGGTCCAGTTGAAGATGCGGCCCTTGAGGACATCTGTCACCGAGGCGACCAACAACAGGCTCACCAGGACGATTTGTGATAACTCCGGCATGGACGAAGCGTTCTCCACGACGGCCCGCTTGACCCGACGGGTCACCGGCCGGGCCGATCTAGCGAACCGCTTCGTCGGTGCTCTGTTCCAGTGACTGCAGGCCCTTGTCGAAATAGTTGCGGATGGCCGGCCAGCCGAACTTGATGATCACGATCAACACCGGCAACGCGATGGCTGCGATGATCAGTACGGTTTCGAGCGTCAACGCTCCGCGTTCGTCACGGTGCAGTCTTCGCAGCAGACGCCCCGTCCGATGAATCAACGGCTTGATGAATCGCATGTCGTCTTCCTCTGTCTGTGTGCCCGGCTACACGAAGGGCCAGGCCACCAGGGAGCAGATAATCTCGTAAACCACGGTGATCGCGTTGCGGCTCATGGGGATCAGCAACGCCGCCATCGAGAGGATCACGGCCAGGACCAGCACGAAGTCCAGAGACGCCGCGGCACGGCGCGACGGCTTGTGGACTGTCGGATCAACCGCTGCTGTCCGTTTCGCCGGTTGCACGTCTGGACCTCTGTTGACCGGACCGTTTGTCGAATGGCCACCTTGCCGGATGGTGGGGCAAACTCACAGCCACCTGAACTTCATCGTATCGCGCAATCCTGAAGGGTTCCAGATTCACCCGTACGCAATCCAGCCCCAGTCTTCCATCAGGCGGTAAAACCACGGGGCTTGGAAGGGATTGGGAGGCGGGGGATATTTTTTCCAGGTGTGCAGCAGCGGGAAGACAGCCGAGACGATCGAGAGTGCTGCCAGAATCCAGGCCACCCGCAATGGCGTGCGGCCGGAAGCCGGGGATCGCGGAGTGTTGCCCGGCGGGGTCGTTGGTGATCCGGTTTCGCCCCACGAGTCGACCACCGGGACCAGGGACATCAACCACAGCGGCACCAGCCACAGCGACCATCGCAACGCACAACTGACCCCTCCGTAGTTGTAGTTCTGGGTTCGGGTCAGATAGAAGCCCAGCACCACGGTGGTCAACAGACCGGTCCACGCGGACAGCCGTAGCAGCGGAGATTCTCGCCGGCGGACCCGATTCGAGATCGTCAGCAGGCCGATCAGGAAGACGGGCGAGAGGGAAAAAATGCCGTGGTGGCCGACCAGGCAGTGCAGCAGGTAAATCGCCGGCGAGTCATTTGCCTTGTCGATTCCCTGCGGGTTGAGCCAGTAGCTCTGTTGGCCGTCAACCGCCCAGAGATATTTCTCGGTACCGTAATAGGCGTAGAACGGCTTCCAGCCTCCGGTGGCGATCATGTTGGTCCCGATGAACGCCGCGGCCACAAGTGCTGACGCTGGCAGGAAAAATGCCAGTGTGCGGCGGCGATCGGCTCGGAGCAGCAACCAACCGGCGACGGCCACCAGGGACGTGGCCGGCAGGTCATTGGCCGCAGCCCAGCCGGCGAACAACCCGGCGAAAATGAAGTGTCGGGGACAGAGGTCTCCGTCGACTGTGACCCGCAACACAGCCGCAACGACGAACACCACGGCCGTGGCGGCAACCGTGTGGTTGTTCAGGGACACCAGGAACGGCAGCAGCAGTGTACCGACCGACGCGGTGACCAGCACCAGCACGCGGGTCGATCGGTGTTGGGCGTACCGATCGAGCATCCGGGCCAGCACCACCAGGGCAATTGTCCACGGCAGCCAGTTGACCAGCAGGAGGATGCATCGCGAGACCGTTTCGGTGTTGTCGAGAAGGGTCCAGCTGCTTGCGCCGCGGATTCCCGCATACACGCCGGCCACCAGTGTGGGAAACAGCGGAGGTTTGCTGGAATAGAAGTGGCCATCGTGCCGCACCTTGTCGATCGTGCGGAAACGCAGCCGCCGCTTGCCCGAGGGCTTGTGGAGTACTTCCAGTGAGTCGATCTCGTCTATCCGGTACGTGCCCCGTTCAACCAGTGACCAGACGGTGGCCCACCGGGACCGATCGTTGGCACTCAGGCAACTTTCGGCCCGGACAATTCCCAGGGCGGCAACCAGTGATCCCAGCCCGACGAGTCCCCAGCGGACCGTGGGGCTCAGTGGAGGATCAGACACCGGCGGCTCCTGGGCTGCGGTTTCAGAGACAGTCTCGCAGCTGAATGTGATGCTGCCCCAGTTGGCCGCCGTAGTTGCCCGCTCCGATCAACTCGACCCCTTCGCAGCCGACTGCGGTGGCCAGCCCGACCCGCATGGCTTCGGTGACCGATTCGAGCGTCAGGCCATCGATGACGATCTCGTAGACGGCCTCGACGGTTTCGGGCAGCACCGAATCGACCTGGGCCCGCAAGGTCGGACACCACGCGTCATTGGTGCTGGCTTTGAGGGCCTTGTACTGGGAGCCGACCTTGCTGCCGCTGCGGACGAGTCCTCCGGGAAACGGCAGGATGCAGTCGGACACGTCTCTCATCGCCTCGGCGGCGGCCGTTGCCGCTGCCAGCGCCTGGTCTCCGGTGCTGCCACAGATCAACAGGTTTCCGCCGGCAACGCCCTTGGTGGACCCGAGACGCTCTTCGCAAAGGAACTCGCCGTCCATCACTGGTACCCGCCACAGTCGGCGGTCACCGAGTTTCTTCGAGCCCTGGTAACCGTCGCCGAAGAACCTCAACTGGCCACCGACGTTGATCCATTTTTCCGGGTCGCCGTCAGTCAGACCGTTGTAACAGGCGGTGGTGGGACAGGTGAGCACGCACTGGCCGATCCGGTCGATGACCGCCTGGGCCAGCGCCTCGCGGTTGAAGGCGAATATCAACAGGGAGACGCCGGGGCGACCGTCGGGAGTCTGGTCGGGGCCAAGACGATGCTCGATCGCGGCCTCGGCGTTGCAGGCGATCACGCTGGTGGCGAAACCGGTTGCCTGGATCCCGGCCGTTTCGGCCCACTCGGCGGATACGGCCGTCACGATCACTCGCGTACCGACCATCGTGAAGGCCTCGGCAAACGTGTCGGCAATCGCCACTCCGTTGTGCTCGAAGGTCTCCATTGCTGTCGCCATCTCCGCGGTTGTATTGCTGTCCGGGTGTGAGGAGCCGTCGGGCTTCCGACCCTTGGCGTGACATGATGAACGATCCCCGGCGGTTTGTCACCGCCTGCGGCTGTCGCGACTGGCCGGGATCACGGCTAGGCGATGATCTCGCGGATTGGCTGGCCGTAGTCGATCTCGAGTCGCTTGTGACCGGGGACCTCGAGCGCCCTGGGGTCCAGGCCCAGCTGGTGCAGGACGGTGGCATGGAGGTCGGTGACGTAGTGGCGGTTCTCGACGGCGTGGAAACCGACCTCGTCGGTGGCACCGTGAACCGTGCCCCCCTTGATGCCCCCCCCGGCCAGCCAGACCGAAAAGCCGTAGGGGTGATGGTCGCGGCCGTCGGAATTCTCGGCGCCGGGAGTCCGACCAAATTCGGTGCCCCATACGACCAGCGTTTCGTCGAACAGGCCTCGCTGTTTCAGGTCCTTGATCAGCCCGGCGATCGGCTGGTCGGTCTGGCCGATGTTCGACGAGTGATTGGCGATGAGCTTACTGTGGGCATCCCAGCCGTTGTGATAGAGCTGGACGAAGCGGACTCCGCGTTCGACGAAACGGCGAGCCAGCAGGCATTGCTGGCCAAATGACTTGGTGGCGCTCTTGTCGAGTCCGTACAGCGCGTGAGTGGCCTGGGTCTCGCCGTCGAGTGTCATGGCTTCCGGAACGGCCATCTGCATGCGATAGGCCAACTCGTACGACTTGACCCTCGCCCGCATCGACTTGTCGCCGGGATACTCGATGGCCGCCAGCCGGTTGAGTTGCTTGAGCAGCCCCATCTGGTCCTGGCGTTCCTCGCGGAAGACCGATTCTCCGGGTGTGCCGAACGGCAGCGGGTTGCCCGGGTTGATCCGCATCCTGACACCGGCGTGTTCGGGTCCCAGGTAGTCTGCCCCGTGTGCACCGACTCCACCGCAGCAGTCACCCGGCGGGCTGCCGAGCACGATGAAACGCGGCAGGTTGCGGTTGAGAGTGCCCAGTCCGTAATGGACCCACGATCCGACCGAGGGATAGAAGCCGTCGAAGATGTGTCGACCGGTGTGAAACTGCAGCTGTGCGGCATGGTCGTTGTCGGTGGTCCACATCGAACGGACCACGCTGATGTCGTCGACGCAGGTCGAGAGGTGCGGCCACCAGTCACTGACCTCCATGCCGCATTCACCACGCTTTCGGTACCCGATCTGCAGCGGGTACAGCTTGTTCATCAGCTTGCGTGGCGTACCGGCGAAGTCGCGGACGTTCTTGCGGTAGAAGGGGGAATTCAGCACGCGGTCGTTGTAGGGACTCTCGTCAATGGTCAGCCCGGCATACTTGTTGAGCGCGGGCTTGGGATCGAATGACTCGAGGTGGCTGGTGCCACCGACCATGAACAGCCAGATCACGCTCTTGGCTTTCGGGGCCAGTCTCGCCAGTCCGTCAGGTGGCAACCAGGAGCCGGCCTCGGCAGCAGGGGCGGTGTGGCCGATACCGTCCTCGGCCAACATGGCGCCCAGGGCCAGGCCGGTGAAGCCCATGCCGGCGTCGGCCAGGAACGTGCGCCGCTGAAGCCGTCCGCAGGGGGTGATCGGAGTCGATGTCGGGCGGAGTGTCATGAGGGAGTCCGGCGATGTGGAACTAACGGATCGTGACGAAATCGTTGTGGCTGACCAGCACGTGGACCAGGTTCTCGAGCGCCCGTGAGAACGGGTCGGTCGAGGCAGCCACCACCGTCCCGCCGCTGGCCGGGAAGGTGTTCAGTGTCGTGGTGTCGGAAAGCAGCCGGGCGTTGCGCGAGAGAAAGACACGGCATGCGGTGTGTTCGTCTGGACGGGGGCCACGTCCGAGCACCGACTCGAACGCGGCCGTGACGAAGTCGGCGGCAATCGAGTCGCGGTTGGCATCGGTGGTCGGCCCAAGCCGGACGCCGATCTCCGCAGCCAGTCGGCGAGCCAGTCGGCGTGACCGGTCCAGGGCCAGCGGGCTGTTTGTCAGCACCAGTGCCTGTTGAGGCACGACGCTCTGCTGTCGGTCGTAGCACTCGTTGGGGTTGGCCAGGTCAAACAGTTCGAGCATCAGCATCTTGTTGTCGGGTGTCGTGCGGAAGTAGAGGCTGCGTCGAGGTGAACTCTGGCCCTGGGCCTCGGGAATGTCGGGACCGCTGAAGGCCGGGTCGAGCGTACCGGAGATGGCGAGCAGGCTGTCACGAACCACCTCGGCCTCCATCCGCCGTGAGTTCATCCGCCACAGCATGTGGTTGTCGGGGTCGCTGGTCTTCTGAGCCGTCCAGGTCCTGTCGGTGTCCGGGCCGGGCGAGGAGGTCATGCGGTAGGTTGCGGAAGTGACGATCAGACGATGGATGTGCTTCATGTCCCAGCCCGACTCGATCAGTTCGGCCGCGAGCCAGTCCATCAGCAACGGGAAGTCCCGGGGACGACTGCGAAGACCGAAGTCGGCCACGGTGTTGACGAAACGCGCCCCGGTGTGCCGTAGCCAGATCTGATTGATCGCGACGCGGGCTGTTCTCGGGTTGTTCTTGCCGGTCATCCAGCGGGCCAGGGCGGTGCGACGACCGGTACTCTTGGTCGGGTAGGCCGGAGGAAACTTCGTGTAGGATCCGTCGGCCGCGTCGCGGTGAGACGTGGCCTGGCTGACGGATTTCCTGGCCTTGTCGATTGCCGGCTGGCTCGGTTTGGCCGCGGCCTCGGCGGCTGCCAACTTGACCTGCGCCTGGGCGACGGCGATGTGTCGCTCGGCCCGGCTGGCGGCCATCGCCAACGCCGAGCGGTTGTCGTTGTCGGGCTGATGCTTGGCCCGTTCGGCCGCGATCCTTGCGATCAGCGAGTCGCGGTTGGCCCGTGCCAGGGTGGCCTCGGCCCGTTTGACGGGCAGGTCGGTTTTGGCGCGAGCGAGTGTTTGCGTCATGCGTTTGACGGTCGGTCGGAGGGCACGAATTTCCAGCTCGTCAAACTCGGCATGGGCCTCGTGGGCCCAAAGCGCGAATCGTCCCGCGCGGCGTTCGAGCGGCAGCTGGTACTCGAGCACGGTCTTGCCGTCGAGCACGATGGTCAACCGGCGATCGACGACGGTCACCTCGATCACGACGTCCCGGCCGACTTTCAGGCCGGGAGCTTTCCGGACGCCGGCAGCCGGGTAATGCTCCTTGCCACCGGTGCGGTGGAACGCCTGGACGCTGGGGATCGGGGCCAGGGGGTTGATTGCGGTGTAGACATCCTGAGACTCGGTCGGACCGACGTAATCGAAGCTGAATCCGATGGAGCGGGGGCTTCCCGGTTTCATGTGGCGGTACTTCATCCGCACACGGAAGTTTTGCGGGTGCTGCTTGTCGAGGAGCAGGGTGCGGAAACGGCCGATGCCGGGCTGGGACAGCGTGCCGTTCTTCGCGGTCCACGTGCCCGAGAGGACTTTCCAGTGTTTGGGGTCGAGCGTGTCGAAGGTGTCTGAGAAGAAGGGCACCGATCCGGTGTCATCCGATCGTTTCTCGGTTCGTGCCGCTGTCAGTTCTCGCGTGGTCTTGGTGATGGTCTCTTGCAGTCCCGTTACGATTTTCTCAGCCGCGACAACTTTGTCGGTTTCGACTCTCAATTGCCGGGCGGCTTCGGCCGGACGCAACACGGGGATGTAGGCCACTGGAGGCAGCTCGATGGCCGGGATGGGTTGGGCATTGAACTGTTTGCCACCCAGCGAGAGCGGAACACCTGGGGAAAGTGGCTTGGACTTGTCGGGATTGCGATCGTCGCCCCGGATGAAGAGATAGGTCTTCACGTCGGGTTTTTCGTCGAACACCCGGGGCAGGCCGTCCGAGAGCACCGTCGACATGCGATTGTCGATCTCGGTCTTCACGTCCGCGGCGACCACCTCGGTGCGGAATCCGTGCGGCTCGAAAAATGCCCGGAACCGGTAATACTCTTCCTGTGTGACCGGGTCGAACTTGTGATCGTGGCAACGGGCACAGCGGAAGGCGAGTCCGAGCAGGCCCTGGCTGGTTCGTTCGACGGTTTCAAACAGCCACGTGTTGCGGTCGAACTTGTACCAGTTGCGACCCAGGAATCCGGTGGCCCGCAGGGCCTTGTCGTCCCCGGGTGCCAGTTCGTCGGCTGCCAGCATCTCGTGTAGCATCCGGTCGTAGCCCTTGTTGTCGTTGATCGACTCGATGATCCAGTCTCGCCATCGCCAGATGTGTCGCTGGCTGTAACGAATCTCGTTGCTCCCGCGGCGGCCGTACCAGTCGCTGTACCGCCAGACGTCCATCCAGTGGCGTCCCCACCGCTGGCCATGAAGCGGGCTGTCGAGCAGTTGCTCGACCAGTCGTTCGTAGGCACCGGGACCGGTGTCGGCGAGAAATCCTCGCAGTTGACTTCGGGTGGGCGGAACGCCGGTGAGGTCGATCACCACACGTCGCAGCAACGTGGCCGGGTCGCTTTCGGGCCGGGGCCGGATTCCGGCTGCGGCGTGTCGTGCGGCCACGAAGGCATCGATGGGGTTCCGGACCCAGGCGGCCCGTGCTGTGTTTTCGGCCGAATTGGTGTCTCGAAAGTCCGGAGCGTCCGGCCTGCGGATTGGCGTGAAGGACCAGTGGGAGAGAGGATTGTCCGGCGGCTGTTCGGTTTTCGGTGAGTTGGCTCCCTGGGTGATCCAGGTCTTGAGCGTGGCGAGTTCCGCAGCCGACAGCGGTTTTCCCTCTGGCGGCATTCGACCGGGCAATTTGGCGGTGACCTTCTGCCACAGCACGCTCCTGTCGGGACGACCGGCCACGATGACCGGGCCGTCGTCGCCCCCCTTGCGGATCAGCTGGGAGGCGTCCAGCCGCAGGCCGGCTTCCTGCTTGAGTGCTCCGTGACAGGCCCAGCAGTGCTTGCTGAGGATCGTACGGACCTGCAGTCGGTAGTCGATGGACGGCTCGGTGGCGTGGGCTGGCCAATGCGATCCGGCCAGGACCAACAACACTGTGGTGGGCAGAATACGCGCCACGGGGAATCCCATTGCCTTCCGGATATCGAGTTGTGTCGCCGGGTCTGACGACGTTGGTCTTGGGAATGGTCTCTCAGAGACCCTTTTGTAGCCCCGTCGATCGTGGACGGTCAATCGGCCTCGGGGATACACTGTCACATGTAACAGCCACTGTTTGACTGGGGATGATCGTGCGATTCGCGTTGTTGAGTGCGTTGTTGGTGATGCCGGGAATTGGCCGGGCCCAAGAGCCCGTCTTTCCCAGGGAACTGGTCTCGTTTGTTCCGTCCGGTCCGAAGCCGGTCTTCGTGGCCGGTGGCGAGGGCCGCTGGGACGTGAAGATTCGCGAGAGGGGTTTCATATTGAAGGAAGGTCCTCGCTGGCACATGTGGTTCACCGGGTATGACGGGACACGGCCGGGCCTGAAGATGCTTGGCTACGCCAGCAGTCGGGACGGTGTGAGTTGGACCCGTCACAAGACCAACCCCGTCTACAAGGCCCACTGGGTTGAGGACATGATGGTGGTCAAGCAGGGGGCGGTGTATTTCATGTTCGCCGAAGGGCGAGGTGATGTGGCCCATCTGCTGGTCTCGACCGATGGAATCGGCTGGACCCGCCGCGGTCCGCTCGATGTGCGGTTGGCCAACGGAAAGAAGATCCCTGCCGGTCCGTACGGGACGCCGACAGGTTACTACGAGAACGGCACGTGGTACCTCTTTTACGAACGGCGTGATGCGGGGATCTGGCTGGCCACCTCACGCGACATGCTGACCTGGACCAACATCAGCGACGACCCGGTGCTGAAACCCGGGCCGGGTCTCTACGACCGCGACCTGGTGGCGCTCAACCAGGTGATCAAGTACAAGGGCCGCTACTACGCCTCATTCCATGGAGCGGCCAAGGGCGAGGAGAATCCCACGCTGTGGTCATCGGGTGTGGCCGTCTCCGACGACCTGAAATCCTGGACCAAGTACCCCGGGAATCCACTGAGGCCGCGGAAGGAGAACAAGTCCAGCGGGGTCTACGTCTGGGACGGTTCGCGGTTCGTGTTCTACACGATGCACGGTGCCGTGCATCGCCACCTGCCCGGTGTCCAGAAGCGGTAGCGGTATGGAACACGACGAGAATCCCCAGGTCGACGATCGCCCCGTATCCGGCGATGGCGGACGGCAGCGTCCGCAGCGGTCGATCTGGCTGGTTGTCATCGCGGCGATCACCGTGCTGATCGGCTACCCGCTCAGCTACGGACCGGTCCAGTACCAGGTCAGCATGGGCCACCTGATTCCGCTGTGGGGTGTCTTCGACGTGATTTATGCGCCGATCGAATGGTTCGCCAATTCGTCGGAGTTCGGCGAGGACCTGGTGGACTGGTACCTGGGGGTGTGGGGAGCGTAGCGGGCCTACTTTCCGGTCACGAACCGGGCGTTGGCGGTGGTGGTCTCGTCGATGGTCAGCCCAAGCGGTCGGGTTCTCGATCCGCAGTCGACGGTGATTGTTAGGCGGTGCCGCCCCTTGGTCATCTCGAGGGTGGTGACCTGTTCGAGTTTCAACGGCCTGGTGCCGATCCAGGCGTCCAGGCCCGTGCTGTCGCCGACGGCGATGGCGACGTTGCCGGCTGCTATCACTTCGATCTCGCACCGCACGATGCTCACTCGCCGGTTCCGGATCGTCAGTTGCGGCAGGTCCTCCAGCGGCAGTGTTCCGCCGACGGTGGCATAACCCGGAGTCCACGTGAAGGCGGCATCGTCGGAGGCCGCCTGCCCGACCCGGGTTCGTCCCAGACGCACCCTTGCTGGTTGGGTGTCGGCCAACACCCGCCACCGGCGCGCGGTTGGTTTGCGACTGGCCGCATACGGTCCCGGCTTGCCCAGGGACGAGAGGAATCGGACCAGGTCGATCAACTCGGCCCGAGTCACGTTTTCGGTCAGCCCGGCCGGCATCAACGATGTTCCGACCACCTGTTCCTCGATGGATTTTCTGGGGACGGAAATTTCTCGGTCGTTGGCGTCCCTGAGGACAAGTTCGTTGTTGGTCTGTCGCAGCTTGATTCCGGTGACCACCTTGCCCTGTTTGGTGACAACCACCAGCGAGTGGTAGTTCTCCTTGACCTTGCTGTTCGGGTCCAGCAGGGAGTTGGCGATGTAGTCGACCGGGGCGCTGGCTCCGAGGCTGACCAGGTCGGGGCCGACTCGTCCACCGGCACCGCCGATGGCGTGGCAGGCCAGACACCCGAGTTGTTTTCGGCGATATATTGCCTCGCCCCGCTGAGCATTTCCGCGGTTGCCGACTTCGGCCACCAGCGTCTTCATCTGTTCGGCCGAGAGCCGGGTGGGACCGGTCGTCAGTTTGCCGGCGGTCCGGATGACGGTCACCAGTTTCGGCAGTTTCCGGCCCGAGGCATCGATTGTCCGCAGGATCAACTTGGCGTGGTCAGCGGCCAGAGTCTTGCCGGACAGGGACTTGTTGAGCAGTCCTGGCCCATCCTTACGGGCGAGGAAGGCCTCGACGACACCCGACGGGTCACCCCGGTTTGGCGACTTGGCCAGCACCGCCGACATCAGGCCGGCGGCGGCGCTGGGGTCGAGGGTGACCAGGGAGGCCAGGGCTTGTAGCCGGGCCCGTGGTGTCGGCAACTTTTCTGTCAGCTGGGCCAGCTGTTTGCGGCTCGCGTCGCCACCCAGGGCCGACAGCCCGTCCAGCGCGGTGCCACGGAGATCCTCGGAGGTTTCGGTTCCAGCGGCGAGCGACGCCAGCGAGGGCCGCAGAGATTCGAGCTTCCAGAGTCCGGCACAGCGGACAGCAGCTTGTTGCACCGCCAGCGAGTCGGATGCGAGCAGCGGCTTGATGCCGTCGAGGGATCCCGACGGCTTGACTCGCCGCGTGGCGGCGGTGCGGGCCAGAGCGTCGAGCAGGTTGGCCGCCTGCGCGTCGGGAGTCTTGGTGTCCAGGGCCATGTCCAGGGCGATCCGGAGCTGGCCGGGTCCCCCCAGGTCGGCCAGCAGTGACACCGCGCGGTTTCGGTCGGAGTCGGACAGTTCACCGCGGCCCAGCAGTTCGAGCACCGCGGGGACGACCGCTGCGTTCCGGATACTGGACAAGACGAACAGACGCCCCGCGTCATCGAGTCCCTCGTGAAGACGGTTGTTGCCGTTCTTGAGACCATCCAGCCAGGTCGAACGTTGTTCCCAGGCGGTCAGCCACAACGCGTAGTCCAGTGGTGTGTCGCGGTCCATCGGCAGCGCGGCCATCGCCAACGGCAGCACGTCGCGGCCACGCCGTGCGATGGCGCGAACCGCTTCGAGACGGACGCGAGGATGGGGATCTCGAACCCGGGCGGCCAGGGTGGTGCCGCCCAACTCGGTCCAGTAGGCCGCCACACGGCACGCGGCAGCCCGTACCCGGGGGTCGGTTGCCGCGAGCAGTTGCTCGAGCAGTTGGGGGGCGGGGGTGTTGAGGGCCTGGCAAGTCCAGAGAATCTCCAACGCCGTGGATTCGCCCAGGGGCGTGGTGTTGCCGGCGGGGCCAAGTTCCGCCAGGCGGTCGGCCAGGACCTGGAGAATCTGAGGCCGGTTTTTCCGCGGCCGTTCCTGCAGCACACGTCGCGATTGGCGGCGAACCCAGAGTTCCGGAGCCGAGAGGTTTTTGACCAGTTCTGCGATGGGGGCCTTTGGCAGGTTCTGCCGTTGGACCAGGGGGCGGCCCTTGGCCGTCACTCGCCAGATCCGACCGTGGACATGGTCGCGGCGAGGGTCACGGAAATCGACCTCGCCATGCTGGATGATCGGGTTGTACCAGTCGGCGATGTAGATCGCGCCGTCGGGGCCCATCTTGATATCGATCGGGCGGAAGGCGACGTGCTTGGTGCGAATCACATCGGGCATCAGCTTGGCCTGGTAGCCCGAACCGCTTTCGGTCACCTTGAACCGGCAGACGCGATTGGCCCGGAAATCGTTGGTCAGCAGGTCGCCTCGCCAGTCTTCAGGCAGGTGCGTTCCGCTGAGGATCTCCAGGCCGCAATACTTCGGGCTGCCGGGATTGAGTCCTCGCAGGATCCGTGGCACTCCGATGGCGGTGACGTAGGCAGCTCCCGGGACCAGGTGGTTGATTCCCTCGCCGCCAGCTCCGTCGGTCACGAACGACTGTCCGAAGCGATCGTGGTGGTGACCCCAGCTGTTGACCCATCCGCGGGCCAGGACCTCCAGCCGCATGGTTTCGGGATGGAATCGCCAGATGCCTCCGGCGTTCAGGCGGCGAATCCCCCAGGGGGTCTCGATGTGGCTGTGGATGTAGATCGACTGGTTGAGGTACAGCCGCCCGTCGGGGCCCCAGCGGAGCGTGTGCAAAATGTGGTGGGTGTCCTCGGTGCCGAAACCCGAGAGGACGACTCGCGAGGTGTCGGCCCGACCGTCGCCGTCGGAATCTCCCAGGTGCAGCAACTCGGTCGAGTTGGCCACGTAGCAGCCGCCGTCACCGGGGGCAACGCCGGTGGGGATCAGCAGTCCGTCGGCGAACACCGTAGTCTTCTCGGCTCGACCGTCCCCGTTGGTGTCTTCGACCACCAGGATCCGGTCGTTGGCCTTCTGCCCGGGCTTGATCTGCGGGTAGGTCTCGGAACTGGCGATCCAGAGGCGTCCGGCGGCATCGAAATTCATCTGGATCGGCTTGGCGATCTTGGGGTCCGATGCGTAGAGATTTACCTCGAAACCCGGAGCCACCTGGAAGGACTTCCGCTCGATCTCCGGATCCGGTGGCGGGATGTTCTTGAGTCCCCGCTGGGCGAAGGCCGGCAGAGCGTTGGCCAGGAACAGTGCCAGGAACAGGACGGAGCGAATGGGATGGGGCATGATTGGTGATTCTTTGTGGAGTGTCATCGGCCCGGCTCGATCGTGATCCGGTGTAGGACCTTGGCTTTCAGACGGTCGATCTCGGCCTCCTGGATTGCCACCAGCTTCTCGAACTCGGCCACCTCCGTGGCGTTGTTCCCCTGTTCCCGCTTGCGGAAACCAAAGAGGTAGGTGGTGTTCTGGGGTCGCCAGCGATGGAAGTAGAGTCGGTTCTTGGCGATCACGGCTCGCCGCAGTGCGGCGTGTTTGTCTCCGGGCTCGCCGAACTGTGGGGCGATGCCGGCTGCGAATTCTTCGGCGGTGTGGTCCCCGAAGTTGTCACCGTCGATTCGCAGGGTGTAGCGGCCCCTGCGGAGGCCTTGGACCTGGAGGACAAACGGGCCGAAGCGGGACGAGAACTCGAGCCGGCGTTTCTGGTACGTCGCACCGCCAGTGGCCAGCGGGCCGGTCACCTGTGGCGGTTGTCCCCGTTTCAGTTGCACGGCCAGGGTGGAAGTCGGGAACAACTGGGCCAGGACGCCTCGGGTGGCCACGCGGTATCCCTCCGAATTCAGCGCCCGACCGTCAACGGTGAACAACAGCCGGAACTGCCGGCGTGGCTTGTCCCAGAGTTTCTGGAAGGGGGCATTGAGATCGAGGTGGGCGTGTCCGTCCGCCAGAGCGAAGTTGGCCAGGGCCGTGTTGTAGCGGTCAATCTGTCGGTTTCGCTCGGTGGGGACGTCGAGTTCGGATCGAGTGAATTTGGACGTGCCCGAAACGGCGGAATTGAGCCGCCGGAGGCCGGGACGCTGTTGCGGCGGGATAGAGAGGATGACCACCCGGGTCCCGGGGCCGCTGCGTTTCCTGAGATCCGAGATCAGTTTCCGGTAACGCGCCAGAAATTCCGGGATCCCCTTGTCTCCGCTGAATGACTCGTTGCTGCCGTAACCCAGCACCAGCACGGTTGGTTTGAGCCGTGCCACGTGGTCGAGCATCCGCTGGTAACCCTTGGCTGGAGGATCGAAGATGCCCCGCGATTCGGCGCGGACCGTGTCACCGCTCCAGCCGAGGTTCCGGAATGTCAGTCGGATGCCGGACAGGCGAGCGACGATTGCGGTTTCCAGGTGACCGTAGGCCTGGGCCCGTTCGACCAGCGTGTTGCCGATCATCACGACCCGGTCGCCGTCACGGAACTGGAAGTCAACCGTGGCGGGCGGAGCCGGTGGTGGTGCTGCCGACAACGGCTGAGCCGTCAGCATCGCCACGAGCAGGATGGAGAAAATTTGGACCAAAGAGGGCTGAGGAAAGTGATTCATGGCAGCATCGTATCGGGGGAATCATCTGATTGACAGTGCCGCGGAAACGAGGCTATAGTAAGCTCGAGTTGGTTCATGTGCCGATACTCTGAACTGTCAGGGGGACGGCAAAGACGGCCTGTTGGTGTGCTTTTCTCCTGGTGGAGGAATGCTGGCGGGGCGTTGAATTCAAGACCGCGTCAAGGAGAGGCCCGATGCTGGGAATTACCGGACACAACGGCCGCGACCTGTGCGACGGAATTTCGCGTCGCGACATCCTCAAGGTTGGCGGAACCGCCGCGTTTGGCCTGAGCTTGCCGGAGATGCTGAGGTTGCAGGAAGCCACTGCGGCCGAGGACGCTCGCTACGGTGGTGCCGGTTTCGGAAAAGCCAAGCACGTGATCATGCTTTACCTGCAGGGTGGGCCGAGCCACCTCGACCTTTGGGATCCCAAGCCGAACGTTCCGGACAACGTCAAGAGCGTCTTCAAGCCGATCGATACCAAGTTGCCCGGCGTGCAGTTCACCGAGAACATGCCGAACCTGGCGAAGGTCAACGACAAGTTCACGATGATCCGGTCGATGAGCTACACGCCGATCGGGTTGTTCAACCACACTGCTGCGATCTACATGATGCTGACCGGCTACACGGCCGATAAGGTCTCGCCCTCGGGCCAGCTCGAGCCACCCAGCCCGAAGGATTTCCCCAACTTCGGCTGCAACATCACCAAGCTGCGTCCGACGACCGTTCCGATGCTGCCCTACGTGATGATGCCGCGTCCGCTGCAGGAGAGTTCGGTGATCGGCAAGGCGGGCACCGCCGGATTCCTCGGCCGGGCCTTCGACCCGTATTACCTCTACCCGTCCGGCGGCGACATGGATATGGCCAAGATGGACCGGATCAATGTCGATGACCTGAAGCTGCGGAAAGAAGTGCCCCTGGCACGCCTGCAGCGTCGTGCGTCTTTGCGTGACAAGATCAACGCCGGTCTGGGCGAGTTGGACGTTGCCGTCCAGAAGTTTGCTCTCAACGAGTACTACGAAAAAGCCCTGAGCCTGGTGCTTTCCGGGCGGGCTCGCGACGCGTTCAACCTGGGCGCGGAGAAGAAAGAGGTCCGAGAGCGTTACGGCAAGAACACGTTTGGTCAGAGTTGCCTGCTCGCCCGTCGGCTGGTCGAAGCCGGAACCCGGGTCGTCGAGGTCAACTGGCCCAAGGTTGCCAACTCGGACAACCACTCGTGGGACGTCCACGTGGGACTGACCAAGCGGATGAAGACTCAGAACAGCCCCATGCTCGATTCGGGCCTTTCCGCCCTGATCGGAGATCTCGACGAGCGAGGCTTGCTGGACGAGACGCTCGTGATTGCCGTGGGCGAATTCGGTCGCAGTCCCAAGCGCGGGGTTTCCACCTCGGGCAACACGAACTCCAACGACGGCCGCGACCACTGGCCCTACTGTTACACCGCCGTGATGGCCGGTGCGGGCGTGAAGCGCGGCTTTGTCTACGGCAAGAGTGACAAGACGGCTTCCGCACCGGTCGAGAACCCGGTGCATCCCCGCGAGGTGCTGGCGACGATTTACCACAGTGTCGGGATCAATCCCCACACGATCGTCTACAACCACCTCAACCAACCCCGCGACCTGGTCAAGGCCGATGCGTTGACCGGAATTCTTTCGTAGGGAACCGTCTCTAAGCACATCGGGGCCGGACACGCCGCGTGCGAGTCCGGCCCCTTTTTTTTTGCGTTTCACAGCACCTTGCCGGGGTTCATGATTCGCAGCGGATCCAGCGCGTCCTTGATCGCTCGCATTACCGCGACGCCGGGACCGTGCTCGCGTTCCAGCAGATGCCGTTTTCCGAGTCCGATTCCGTGCTCACCGGATGTCGTGCCCCCCAGTTCCAGGGCGTGTTCGGCGATCCGGTCGCTGATCTTCTGCACCTCGGCCAATTCGTTGGCGTCTCCGGGCCGGATCGGGAACACGACGTGGAAATTGCCGTCGCCGACGTGACCGAAAAGCGGTGAAGGCACGCTGCAGCCCTCGAGTTCACGTCGTGTTCTGGCAATTGCCTCGGCCAGGGCCGTCACCGGAACACAGACGTCGGTCACGTAGCCGGTGCTCCCTTCCCGGAGACCCAGTGTGGCGTAATACCCATCGTGTCGGGCCTGCCACAGCCTGTTCCGTTCGGCTTCGTCAGTTGCCCAGCGGAAGTCCGAACCGCCGTGTCCGGCAGTGATCATTTCGACCGCACTGGACTGTTCGACCACCGACGCTGCGGATCCGTGGAATTCGAAGAACACGGTCGGCTGGACGGCGTTGCCGAGCCCGGAGTATCGGTTGACTGCCTCGATCTGCACCTCGTCGAGCAATTCCATTCTGGCCAGAGGGATCCCCGCGACCAGGCAGTCGATAACCGCCTCGACGGCGTGCTCGATCGTGTCGAATCCGCAGACGGCCGAAGAGATCGCTTCGGGGACGGGAGCCAGCCGGAGCGTGACTTCGGTGATCACTCCGAGAGTCCCCTCTGAGCCGACCAGCAATGCCGTCAGGTCGTAACCGGTGACCGTCTTTCGGGCCCGTCCGGCCGTGCGGACGACCGACCCGTCGGCCATCACGGCCTCGACCGACAGCACACGGTCACGCATCGTCCCGTAGCGGACGGCATTGGAGCCTGAAGCCGACGTTGCGGCCATCCCGCCCAGGCTGGCATCGGCGCCCGGGTCGACGGGGAAGAAGACGCTGGTGTTCGAATCGGACAGGTGGCGATTGAGTTGCTCGCGGGTGACCCCGGCCTGGACGGTGGCGTCCATGTCGCGGGGGTGGACCGAGATGATTCGGTCCATACGGCTGGTGTCCACGCACAATCCACCAGTGACCGCCACCACTCCTCCCTCGACGGCAGTTCCGGTGCCGAAGGGAATCAGCGGCACACGATGGCGGCGGCAGGCGTCGACGGCCATCACCACCTCGTCGGTCGTCAACGGCCAGCAGACCGCCTGGGGCGGGCAAGGTTCGTGGTGCGAGACATCGGCAGCGTGCTCGCGGCAATCCGATTCGGAGGTCGAGATTCGATCACCGAAGTGGTCGGCCAGTGTTCCGAGTACGTCGTTGATGTCGGGCATTTCGGTCACGGATCGGTCCGTTTGCCGGGGGCCGGGCGGTTCCTCCGCGGTTCGCATTGCTCCGCCCGGCCCATTCTGGCGGATCCAAGCCGCTTCGTCATCACACCTACCGGCCGGATCGGCTGGTAGGCGGAATCCTGATAACCAGATCACTGCGGTCGGCCAACCCCTACAACCGGACGTTTTCGGGAGACCTTGCGGGTTTTGGGGGCCATGCGGCCTGGTGGCATCTTGCGTTTGCTACCGGAGAGACCGGATGATGAAGTCATCGGATTCCGCCGCTGAGGGCTGCTCGTCTCCGGCGGTGACACCAGTTGGAGTACTTCATCCATGATGAACCGAATCATCTCGCTGTCGACGCTGGTTGCCCTGCCGGGCACGATCCTGTTCTGCGGACACGCGGTTGCCGACGACAAGCCCGCCGCGAAGACCGGGCAGACGGTGACCAAGCCCTACGATCCGGCCGTCAAGCGGACGACCTGCGCGCGGCCACTGGCTCACTGCTCGCGGCCGGGTAGTCCGTCCACCGCTTACATGCTGCAGCCGGTGACGTACATGAAGACCGTCGTTGAGACGGTTTACGAGCCGGCCCAGGTCAAGGTGCCGCGTACCGTGTATGAGACGGTCTATGTCAACGAGGAGGTGGAGTTGTTCCGAGTGGTGTGTGAAACCGAGATGCGCGAGCAGCGGTACCAGGTTTGTCGGACAGTGACCGAGACGAATGAGCGGGAGATCACCCAGACGATCCGCGAGCCGAAATGGGTGACCGTTGACAAGGAGTTCGAATACCAGGAGCGGAAGCTGGTGCGGGAGACTTCCGAGCGGGAGATTCGCCGCAAGACCTACAAGCCGGTGACCGAGGAAGTGACCCGGACGGTCTGTGTCCGCAAGACCGAGCCGGTGACCGAGAAACGGATGGTGACAGAGGATCGGGGACGGTGGGTCCGTCGACCGGTTTACCACCGTGGCCCATTGCTGCCGGGGCTGGGGCCCAAGCCGTGTGGTCAGCTGGGACTCCGTTGGGCCCCGGCAGGGTTCCACTCGTCGCGTCTTCAATGGTGTCCCAACCCGGTGACTCGCGAGGTGACTTGCACCCGGTACGTGACGCGGGTCGAGACCAGGCAGGTGCCGGTGACGGTACAGCGAATGGAGATCGGTGAGGAGGTCAAGAAGGTGCCGGTCGAAACGTGCCGTTGGGTGGTCGAGACCAAAACTCGTACTGTGCCAGTGCGGCAGTTGAAGTACGAGACCCGTACGGTGACTCGCAAAGTGCCGGTGACGACCAGCAAGGTGGTGAGCGAGACCCGGACGCGGCAGGTGCCGGTGCGTGTGACCCGACGTGTGCCCTACACGGTCACCCGGCGCGTGGCCCGACAGGTGTCTCGCCAGATCGAGGTGACCTGCACAAAGATGATCCCACGTTACGTGGAACGCCAGGTGCCGTGCACGACCCGGGAACTGGTTCCGGTGGTGGTCGAGTAGGGGGCGCCCGCGTTGACACTCTTTCGGGCTTTCCCCTATCATCCCGCCACAACTGAGGACCAGGCTCCGAGACCGCAACCCGAGGAACGGCACCGATGGCAGAGAACATTCTGGACGTCACCAACGAGAACTTTCAGACCGAGGTGCTGGACAGTTCCTCTCCGGTTCTGCTCGATTTCTGGGCGCCCTGGTGTGGTCCCTGCCGGATGTTGACTCCGGTGGTTGAGGAACTGGCGTCCGATTACGAGGGACGTGCTACGGTGGCCAAGCTGAACGTCGACGAGGCCAGCGACGTCGCTCAGAAATACAACGTGGGCAGTATCCCGACCGTCCTCATCTTCAAGGGGGGCGAGGTTGTCTGGAGTTACACCGGTGTGGCGGAGAAGGCCAAGTTCGTCGAGGTGCTGGATCAGCATCTCGATTGAGCTGTCCCCATAGCGGTTGCGACCTGGGAAAGGACTCCCAAGATGAGCGATCCGGCCTCCGTGCCCGAACCGGATTCCCGTGCCGATAGTGGTCACGGTCCCGGTCCGCAGGGGCCCTCGCCAATCGCCGATTGGCCCGGGGCAGAAGCACCAACGGCTGTGCCCGAAACGGATTCGGTCTCCGGAGAGGCGTTCGCACCGCAACCGGGGATGGGTGCCGCGAAATCCTCCGAACATGGCGATGTGGAAAACGCAAAGAACCAGAAGTTGCTGGCGCAGGCCAGCCAGATCGCCGGCGACCTGCAGACCCAGGTCGACGAGTTGGATCGCCGCGAAAACAGTCTCAATTCTCAGCACGCCCAGCTCGATCAGGAACGCCGTTCGGCTCGACTCTCGGCCGACCAGCAACGGCAGGCCCTGGATCGCAAGACCGAGGAACTGGACGAGCGGCAGCGGCAGGCCGATCAGCGGTCTGCCGAAATGGACGCACGTGCCGAGGAGTTGTCGTCAGCGGAAGCTGAGGTCGAGGTGGCTCGCAAGGAACTGTCGAGGCAACGCGATTCGCTGTCGGCCGATATCCAGTCTGAACTGGATGCCGACCGCCGGAGGCTGGCCGAGACCGAAGCGGATTTCAAGTCACGGGCCAACATGCTCGAAGCCGAGCACGCCACTCGCCTGGACCAGCTCGAAAAAGATTTCGCTCGGCGAAGCGCGGAACTCCGCGGTGAACTGACACACCAGTTGATGAGTGATGAACTCCGGGCTGAACGCAAGCAACTGGATCGTGATCGGGAGGAGTGGGCGCGACAGAGGGACATCCAGGGACAAGAACTGAAGCGGGGCCAGGCCGGGCACGACCAGGAGGTGCAGAAGTTCGAGGCCGAACTGTCCGAACGGGCGGCCGACCAGGCCCACGAATTGGAATTGATCCGCAAGCGACAGGAACGAGAACTCGACGACGCCCGCCAGGCGTTTGCAGCAGAACAGGAGGCGATTCGTTCCGAGACCCAGCAGGAACGGGCGTTGATGGAGAACCGGCATTTGTTCCAGCAGGAACATCTCGCCAAGGCCCGCAGCATGCTGGAGGTCGACCAGGCGTCTTTTCGCCAGGAGATGCAACAGCAGCGGACCGAACTCACCCGCCGTGTCGAGATGCTGGATGCTCTTCGGCGCCAGTTGGCGCATTGCCGGCGACTGCTCGATGACCGTGAATCGCTGCTCGAACGGGGGCTACAGGGCCTGGAACGCAAGACCCGTGCCGCCGAAGCATCGCGTCAACAGCACGAGCAGCGGCTGGCGACAGCCCGGGAGAACTGGCAGGCGAAGCGTGAGGAGCAGCGGGAAGAGGTGGCGGCGTTGCGAGAACACCTGAGGTCCGAATCGCAATCGCTGCAGGAACGCAAGCAGCGGATTGAGACGCTGCGTGAGGAACTCGAGGGGAGTCACCGTGAAAGCCTCGAGTTGCGACTGGCGGTTGAGGAGTCGATGGCGACGATGCGGGAGGAGCAGGGCGAGGTTGACGACGAACAGGCCATGGCCCGGCTCGAGATCGCTCGCAAGGCTGTCGCCGAACACTACAGCCAGATGCGTGAGATGCTGGTGACCCAGCGAGCCGATCTGGAGGACGCGCAGAAGCAACTTGCCGCCCAGGTGGCTCAACAGCAGAAAATCTACAGCGACCACGGCGAGCGGTTGACGGAACGTGATCGGGACCTGCGTGCCAGGGAGGAGGAACTCCGGCGGCAGGCCACCGGGTTGCCCGATGGAGAGACACGCTGGCAGCAGATGCAGACCCGTTGGGCCGCCGAGAAACAGCAGGCCGAGACGATCATCCGTGACCTCCTGAAACAACTCGGGGAAACCCCGGCGGCGTAGGCCGGTTCCCTGCGTTGCCGCCGGTCACCCGCTGTGGGTAGAACGGTATGTCCGGCCCGCCACCTGTTGCAGTGCCACGTGTTCCCGATTTCACGAGTCAACCACCATGACCAACGTCCGCGATTTCGGAGCTGTCGGTGACGGCAAGACCGACGACACCGAGGCGATCCAGCACGCGATCGACGAGGGTGTTGGACGCGTCGAATTTCCTCGAGGTGACTACCTGGTCAGCAAGACGCTGCTGGTGGATCTCGAGAAGGTTGGAAGGACCGGAATAGATGGCTCTGGAGGATCAGCCAAACTGTTGATGGCTGGTGCTGGTCCGGCCATATTTCTGAAGGGCACCCACGCCCGCACGGCCGATCCCGGTGGATTTCGCCCATCCGAGTGGATAAATGAGCGGATGCCGATCGTGCGGGACATCGAGATTGAAGGGCGTCATGCCGAGGCCGACGGCATCCGGATCGTCGGCGTTATGCAGCCGACGCTCTCGGGGGTGCTGATTCGTGAGATGCACACCGCGGTGCACATCACCAGCCGAGCCCGGAACCTGGTCATCGACGGCTGCCATTTCTACCACAACACCGGTGTTGGCGTTCATCTGGACAACGTCAACCTGCACCAGTCGATCATCGCCGACAGCCACATCAGCTACTGCCGTCTGGGTGGGATCCGGATCGACAACAGTGAAATCCGCAACCTGCAGATCACCGGCAACGACATCGAGTACAACAACAACGCGTCGCATAAGGTCGCCGACGCCGATGACGAACCGACCGCCGAGATCTACATCGACGTGGGTTCCGGGAGCGTCCGTGAGGGGACCATTGCCAGTAACACAATCCAGGCCACCGCATCGGGCAATGGGGCCAACATCCGCATGGTGGGCAGTGGCGACGAGAACCGGGGACTCAGCAATCACAAGGCGGGCATGTGGACGATCAGCGGCAACCTGATCGGCAGCCAGCGGACCAACGTTCACCTGACCAGTGTTCGGGGCGTCGTGATCAGCGGTAACTACATTTACAGCGGCCACCACCGGAACCTGCTGGTCGAGTCCTCGCGAAACATCGTCGTGGGACCCAACTGTTTTGGCCACAACCCGGATTATCGAAAGAAGGAACTGGCCACCGGGATTCGGCTCATCGATTCCGAAAACTGCAATCTGACGGGTGTGTTGATCGAGGATGCCGAAGCCGGAGAGCATACCGTCGACGGAGTCGAGCCGATCCGCCGCGAGGGGCTGGTCGAACTGGTCCGTTGCCGGCGGATCAATGTTTCGGGTGTCCAGATCCTTGATGGCACGCCCAATGGGCTGGTGCTCGAGGATTGTCGGGACACGGTGATCACCGGATGCACCATCACCGATGACCGTCAGCCCCGGCGGATGGAACGAGCGATCGTCTGGAAGGGAAGCGGCGACGGCAGCCTGCTGGCGCAGTCACGGATCGGCCAAGGCACCCGCGGTGACATGATGTTGCCCGCAGAAGTGAAAGTCGACGGAGTGGTTCGGGACGGGGACGCATCGTGAGCGGGACCGAGGTGGGCAGTACGTCGACCGGGGGAGCTGCGGTCGTTGCCGCACTGGCGGCCCACGGCATCGAGACGATCTTCGGCATTCCGGGGACCCACAACCTGGCGGTGTACGAGGGCCTGGCCGGACAGTCCGATGTGACGCATATCCTGGCGCGGCACGAGCAGGGGGCCGGATTCATGGCCGACGGGTACGCCCGTGCCAGCGGCGGCGTCGGGGTCTGCCTGAGCACCACGGGGCCGGCGGCGCTCAACGTGCTGACTCCCCTGGGCACCGCATTCGCCGATTCTGTTCCGGTGCTCTCGATCGCCAGTGAGATCCCTTCGCGCGGATTGGGGCTTGGCAAGGGGTTCCTGCACGAGTGTGTCGATCAACTGGGCTGCTACTCGCCGGTGACCAAGTTCTCGGCCCGGGTGACCGAAGTCGAGGCGATCGTGCCCACGTTGTGCTCGGCGATTGCAGCGATCACCAGCGGGCGGCCCCGGCCTGCGGCGATTGACATCCCCTGCGACATTCTCGACGCCGAGGGGATCGTGGGTGACACCGTGCCGGAAGACGTGGATGGATCGGGTAGCGATGACCAGGCCATCCACCGCGTGGCCGAGGTGCTGGATTCCGCTCAACGCCCGTTGATTTGGGCCGGCGGTGGTGTGGTTCGCAGTGGCGGATTTGCGGCCCTGGCCCGCTTGGCCGAACGCCTGGATGCTCCGGTGTTTTCGACTGTTCTCGGCAAAGGGGCGCTGCCGGCCGATCACCCACTGTCGGCCGGCGAAGGACTGCTCCATCCGTCCGCGAGTGATATGCGGGCTGATTGCGACGTGTTGCTCGCGGTCGGCACCGGTTTCGGACAACTCGAGACGGTCAGTTGGCGGTTGCCGATGCCGCCAGTGCTGATTCAGGTGGATGTTGACCCGGCGATGATTGGCCTGAACTATCCCGTCCAGGATTCGATCGTTGGCGATGCGGGAACGGTGCTCGAGGCACTCTGTGAGGCGGTTTCGGAACGGAAACCGGCCAGGGCCGATGATGTGGCGACGATGCGGAGCGAACTGCGGCGGCAGAGCATCGAGCGATGTGGTCACGTGGTCGACCTGATCGACGCGGTTCGTTCGGGGACACCGCGTGAGGCCATCTTCGTCAATGATCTGACCGTGGCCGGTTACTGGGGACGGTACCTGCTGGATGTCTATGAACCCCGCAGCTACCTCTATCCCTGGAACTTCTGCACCCTGGGCTACGCGCTCTCGGCGTCGATCGGCGCGGCGACGGCGCGACGGGATTGCCCGGTCGTGGTGCTGACCGGTGACGGGGGCATGTTGTTCAATGTCCAGGAACTGGCCACCGCCGTGCAGCACGCCGTTCCGCTGACAGTGATCGTTTTCAACGATGATGCGTACGGAGTGCTCAAGCCACAGCAGGAGGACCGCTACGGACGGACGTTCGCCACCGACCTCAGGAACCCGGACCTCGTCCGGCTGGCCGAATCGTTCGGGGCCGACGGAATCCGCGTCAATTCCGCCGAGCAACTCGGAAAGGAACTGTCCACAGCCGTCGAGAACGACCGCGTGACGGTCATCGATGTTCCGGTTTCGGTTCCCTGGCCGATCTGGAAGGGGCAGGAAGCCGTTGTGGCCACCCGGAAGGACACCGCGTGAATCGCCTGGCCAAGCAACTGAAGGACCGGGGCGGGCGTGTGCGGGTCGACAAGGCCGGCCGGTTGGTCTCGGTCCGGTTCGTCGATCGACCGATCGAGACGGCGGACCTGGATCTGCTGGTGCAGTGCCGCAATCTCCGCCGGCTCGACCTCGAGGGCTCACGGCTGGATGACGCCGGGTTGTCGCGCCTGGCCACCATCACGTCACTGGAGTCTCTGGCGGTACACGACGCCCGTATCACCGACGCGGGATTGAAGTCCGTCGCACGGCTCGACCAGTTGAAGACTCTCGGGCTGGCCGGCACACGGATCGGAGATGCGGGACTGGCTCACCTGGCGGGGCTGGTTCGGCTCGAGGGCCTGGTGCTGACCAACTCGAAGATCACTGACAAGGGGCTGGTGCACCTGAAACCACTGGTTCGCCTGTCGGATCTTCCGGTCCGCGGGACCAGGGCCACGTTCGGGGGCGTGATCGAGCTGTTTGTGCGACACCAGCGTCGTGGCTTGGCTGCGGCGGTACGGGCGATGGGATTGGCACCCACCGGTGATGGTTCCATCAAGCGGATTGACCTGGGGCGAACCGGGGTTCGCGACCAGGACCTGGCTCACTTGGCCGATCTCAAGGGGCTGGAACACCTGATCCTGGCGACCACCGGCATCACCGACGCCGGGCTGGCCCATGTCGGTCGGCTGAAGCGACTCAAGGGGCTCTACCTGGCCAAGTGTGCCGTCACCGATGCCGGGCTGGCTCACCTGGCCGGATTGCGCGAGATCGAGTCGCTGAACCTCTACGGCACGGGCGTGACGGACGCGGGACTGCCTCATCTGTACGGAATGAAGCGGATGCGGGACCTGTATCTGACGGACCTCAAGCTGAGCGAGGAGGCGATTACGAAGCTGAAGGCGGAATTGCCCAGGGTCACGGTGGCCGGACCGTGACCCGCTGCTAGCCGGTCAACTCGGTGATGGCTTTTCCCTCCGACAGCACCGGCACGGGGCGACCCGCCACGTTGTTGAACGTCCGCTCGGTGTCGATGCCCATCGTGTGGTAGATCGTTGCCAGGACATCACGAGGGGTGAGCGGCCTGGAGGCGGGGCGTTCGCCTTTGTCGTTGGTGCTGCCGATGATCTGGCCACGTGCCAGGCCTCCACCGAACATCATCACGTTGCCGGCCGGTCCCCAGTGCTCGCGTCCGGGACAGCCCTTGCGGACGTAGACCTTTGGCGTTCGGCCGAATTCTCCGGCCAGGACCACCAGCACCTCGTCGGAGAGTCCCCGTTCATCGAGATCCTCGATCAGCGCCGAGACGGCGCGGTCGAACTTGGGGCCGCGGCGTCTCATGACCTCGAAGATGTTGCCGTGGACGGCGTGATCGTCCCAGCCAATTCCCGAGCGGTCTCCATCGCCGCGTCCATCCGGTGAGAATCGAACGGCGACCACATCGACGCCCGCCTCGACCAGTCTCCGGGCGAGCAGGGCCTGCTGTCCGGAGGTTTCCAGGCCGTACCGTTCGCGAGTTCGCCGATCCTCTCGGCTGAGATCGAAGGCGCGGGCGGCGCGGCCGGAACCGCTGAGCAGATCGAAGGCCTGCTGGGTGTAACGGTCCGCGGCGTCGAGTTGACCGTGGAGGTCAATTTCGGACCTCAGGGTTCCCCGGCGGACGAAACGGTCGAGGCTGGCCAGGATGGCTCGTCGGTCGGCCAGTTTCTTTCCGTCATCTCCCGCCTGCAGGTTCTGGACCTGGAATCTTGGTCGGGACGGGTCGCCGGATACCTGGAACGGGCCGGCGTTCGGGCCGAGGTAGGCTGGTCCACCGCGATGCAGGCCGATGGAGGATTGGCCGCCGAGCGCGACGTAGCCGGGCAAGCCACCACCAGTAGCAAGCCGCCGTCGGTTGCGGCGCATGCCACGAGCGAGGTTGGGGTCGGTCGAGGCACCCAGCGAGATCGGAGAGGCTTCCTCGTGCTGCCGGCTACGGATCCGATGCATGATCGCCGCGCAGTCGGGGTACTCGCTCCGGCCGCCGACAATTCTGGCTCCGAAATACCCGGTGATGAAGTTGTGCGTGCCGTCGACGTGTCCGGAGGAGGGCTGGTGGATCGAACGGATGACACTGAAACGGTCGGCCAATGCGGCTGTCCGTGGCAGGATTTCACAGAACTGAACTCCCGGCAACGCCGTGGAGATGGCGTCGAGTTCACCGCGGTACTCAGCCGGGGCCAGTGGTTTGGGGTCAAAGGTTTCGTGGTGACTCGGTCCGCCGTCCTGCCACAGCAGGATGACTCGCCGTTGCGGTGCTGCTCCGCCCGGCCGCGCCGCCTCGGCGCGAAGCCGCAGGATGTGGGGCAGTGAGAACGCACCCATGCCGGTCATGACCTGGGCCATGGCACGACGGCGGGTGCATCCGGGATAGACGGGTGTCTCGGGCATCAGGTCAGGGAACCGTACTCACGGTCCTTGATCAGTCCGGGCATTGGGATCGGGTAGGTGCCGTCGGGGTTGGCCTTCAACGGAGATGGCCCGTCGAGCGTCAGGCGGTCGACAGTCGGGGCGAACTCGTGCTGGCAGTTGAGCATCTGGTCGCGGGTGATGATCTGGCCGGTGTGGGCCGCCATGCGTCCCATCGCCGTCACGAGGCTGGCCTCGGTGCCGCGTTGCACCTCGTTGTACGGCTCGTCCCGTCGGATCGCCGTCAGCAGGTCATCCCATTCGACCTGGTAGGGGTTGGGTTCCCTGCCGGGGAACGACCAGGCGATGTTCTCCTTGGTCATTTTCCAGCCCTTGTAGATCTTGGCTCGCGAAGGAGCGTGTCCTCGTGAGGAGATCACCGCCGAGCCCTTGCTGCCATGAGCAAAACTGGCGAAACGCTGGTTGCAACCGGGGATCGTGCGGCCATTGACCAGCAGCTTGGTTCCGTCGGCGTAGGTGAACTCGATCGAGTAGGTGTCGAAGTTCTGGTCGACATCATCACCGCGGTAGTGCCGTCCCCCGGAGGCCTCGGCCTGGACCGGGAAGGCGTTCTTCATCCAACTGCATTCGTCGATGTTGTGGATCAGGAAATCGCTGACCGCACCACCGGAGAGCCAGAGGAAGGCGTGGAAGCGACGGATCTGGTAGAGCAGGTCGGAGGACCCCTTGGGGGCCTTGCCGGTGGCGGCCGAACCGGTTGGGCCGGCCATGCGATAGGCCCGCAGTTCGAGCACGTCACCAATCTGGCCGTCCTGGATCCGGCGGAACAGTTCCTGCCTCGCCTTACAGTGCCGACACATCAGGCCGACACCCACCTTGAGGTTCTTCTTGACCGATTGCTTGCCCAGGTCCAGCATCCTGCGGCTGCTCGGACCGTCGATGGAGACGGGCTTCTCCATGAAGACGTTCAGGCCCTTCTCGATGGCGTAGGTGAACTGGACCCAGCGGAAGGCGGCCGGGGTGGTCAGGATCACCACGTCGCCGGGACTCAGGCAGTCCATCGCCTCGCGATACGCTTCGAATCCGATGAACTGGCGGTCCTCGGGCACGTCCACGGCACCGCGGAAGCGGTTCGTCAGGGCCTTGTGCGAGTTGGCCATGCGGTCTTCAAAGACATCGGCCATGGCCACCAGGCGGGTTGGTCCCACCTTGCTGGCCAGAGCGTTAGCCGCGGCGCCGGTTCCCCGGCCACCAGCACCCACCAGGGCCAGTTGAATCGTGTTGTTTCCGGCTGCGTAGATTGCCGGCGCCGTCGAGCCGACCAATGCCGCCGCACCGGCAACCTTCAGAAAATCACGTCGCGAATCGTCCTGAGGTTGTTGCGTTTGGCTCATCGTTTCTCTCTCCGGTATCAGGTCTTTTCGACCGATGCGGGATCGGCCGGTGATGTTGCCGGTTTTCGGGCGACTGAATTGTACGTCAACCGGCCGTTCGGAATCATCTCCAACCCGACGCACAGGCGCAAATGTCTCGGGAATTGGTGACAGGCGGCCGAGATAGACGATTTTACCGGTTGTGAAAACATATGTACACATCAGTGAAACTCATTGCAATCAGCAGGTCGGAAGATGTTGCGATTTCCGATACACTGAGATAGCTTCACGGCAACGCACACGTTTCCATCGGCTTCGGAATTTCGGGGCACATGGAGACCGAACTGGCAGAGGACGGCCGATGCTGACAATCCCAGGGGTTCAGTCGAGTTATTGCGACGGCATGACGCGTCGGAGTTGTCTGCAGATCGGCAGCCTGGCCCTCGGCGGGTTGTCGTTGCCGGAGATACTGCGGGCCGAGGCAGAGTCGAAGTTGGACCGCCCGATCAAGGGCGTGATCATGGTGATTCTGCCCGGTGGTCCGACGCACCTGGACATGTACGACCTGAAGCCGGATGCGCCATCGGAGATCCGCGGCGAGTTCGAGCCCATCGCGACCAAGGTTCCGGGCATGGATGTCTGCGAACTGATGCCGGGATTGGCCGGTATCGCAGACAAGCTGTCGGTGGTCCGGTCGCTTCATGGGTTCAAGAACGATCACAATACGCACTGGTGTTCGACCGGGTGGGAGTCTCATGACGAGATGCCCGCTTCGCCGCTGGTTCCCGGATTTCCTCCGGGTGGGTGGCCGTCATTGGGATCGGTACTTTCCAAGCAGCTTGGCCCACTGGTGCCGGGTGTTTCACCGGCTGTCGACCTGGTGCCGACTGACGCGGATGCCCGCTTCATCATGAGGATCGGGCCGACGCAGCCGGGATTTCTTGGATCGGCCCATGCCGGATTCGAGGTCGACGCGGTGGATCGTCGCAACCTGAGGCTCAACGGCGTGAGCCTGCGACGGCTGGGTGATCGTCGGCAGTTGCTTTCGAGCTTTGATCGTTTTCGTCGCCAGGTGGAGATCGACGGTCGCGGTGACGGAATCGACGAGTTCCATCAGCAGGCCTTCGACGTGCTGACATCACCACGGTTGGCCGAGGCCCTGGACCTGAGTCGCGAGGAGCGGTCGGTCAAGAAACGTTACGGGCTCGAGGAGGAGTATCCCAACGAGCGAAACGGCAAGACGTACCTGCACCAGTTCCTGCTGGCACGCCGGGTGATCGAGGCGGGAGCCCGTTGCGTGACGGTCGCTTTCTCGCGCTGGCCGTTCGGTCGGATGCTGAGGAACGACTACAACTGGGACTGGCACAAGGACAACTTCAACGAGGCACGTGGTGCGTTGCCTCTGTTTGACCTGGGGCTTTCGACGATGATCTCCGATCTCGGCGAACGCGGTCTGCTGGATGATATTGCCGTGGTGTCGTGGGGTGAGTTTGGGCGGACACCCAAGATCAATGGCAACGCCGGTCGCGATCACTGGCCCAATGTCGCCGGGGCCCTGTTGGCCGGCGGCGGAATGCAACACGGTCAGGTGATCGGTTCCAGCAGCCGCCTGGGTGGGGAACCACACGAACGGCCCGTACATTTCCGCGAGATCTTTGCGTCGCTGTACCAGCGGCTGGGCATCGACGTCACCACGACGCAGCTCACCGACCTGGGTGGTCGACCGCATTACCTGGTCGGCGAGCACCGGGCGATGCCCGAACTGGTGGGGTAGTCCACCCGAGCCGTGCGGTTCAGCGATCGCCGCGACGGTCGTCTTCTGGCGGCACGCCGTTGTCTGCCGACTGTTGTTTCAGTTCCTGAAACCGTTTGCGGTGCCGTGCGGCGAGTGCCGATTTGCCGAGTCGGCGGTAACACTCGGCCAGCTTGTAGTGCACGATCGTGTCCTTTTCGAGCGATCGCACAGCCCGCTTCAGGTCGCCGAGGGCCGCCTCAAGTTCGCCGATGTCCATCCGCATGATGCCCCGCAACCGGATGGCTTCGGCCGGCACACGGGCAAGCAGCGTCAGCCCTCGTTCGAGTTCCTCGAGTCCCTGACTGGGACGGCCCTCGAGCCGCAGCAGGCGGGCGCGGTGGATATGCAGCCGCGCTGGCGAGACCTGGCCACCCGACTCCAGGTCGGTCAGTGCGTCGCGGGCAGCCGTCGCGTCACCGAGCAGGATTGTCTGTTCGATCAGGCGGTGTCTCAACTCCGTCGTATCGCGTTGTGGGAGACGTTGTTGAAGAGCCAGCCTCAGAACGTCGACCAGTTCGGACGTGTTGCCCCCGGCTGTCACCGCATCGACAGTCAGCCACCACCATCGGGGATTCTCGGGTTCCAGATTGGCCAGTGTCCGCGCCGGCGTGGCCATGTGGTAGGTGGGCCTTCCAGGACCGCCGGATGCGATGAGTTTGACCAGGGTGGAACGCTGTCGTGGGCCGGGACGCTGGGAGACGGCGGTGAGGACACGATGTGCCAGACGATTGCGGCCAAGCCGGGCAGCCCGGTCGGCCAGTTCCGAGAGTGCCGGAGTGGGTGCGTTGTCGAGAAGGTCGTCGTCGACCAGTTCGGCCGCAGCATCCCACGCTTCTTGTTGAAGGCGGACGCTGGCCAGCACGGTCCTGGCCTCGAGGTCGGCAGAAGGATACTCGGCAATCACCTGTTGGAGCAGCTGTACGGCTCGCTTTGGGTTGTTTCGCCGGCATCTCGAAGCTTCTTCGATCAGCGAATGCGGATTTGTCGACCAGAGCCACCACCAGCCGCCGCCTGCGGCAATTGCCACGAGCGTGATGCCCAGAGTCAGTGTCACCCGTCGAGGCAGCCGAGAGGGGGCGGTTGTTTCACTGGACATCACGTGCTTCGCCGTCGCCTTGTCGGAGCATGTGGGTGCGTCCTGGAAGCAGTCCACGGAAGTGCTCACTGCGGGGTTCGGTCTGCCCCGGCCAGTCGACCCGAACGTCGACAGCCTGGCTGTCGACAGCCGGAAGCAGGACACGCGGGTCGAACCGGGAAAAGTAGCCTGCGCCGCTCTTGATCCAACGGACGATCGTCCGACCCTGGTAACGGATGCTCAGCCTTGCTCCGATGGCGGATCGGCTCCCCTGACGGCCGGCGAGGTGGAGCCGCAGGAACGGCCGCGGAGGTGTCGTATTGCGCAAGAGCGAAGCCTCCGCATTCTGGTGCACGATGATCAAGTCGAGATCACCGTCGTTGTCGAGGTCTCCGATTGCTGCACCTCGTCCGACGTGAGTATCGCGGAAATACCCTCCCGCCGATGTGGAGTTGTTTTCGAACCGTTGGCCGTTCCGGTTGCGGAACAACTGGGCCGGCTGCCGGTACGGCGACTGGCCCGTGTGGTAAAAAACGTGCCCGTTGGCGACGAAGAGATCGAGCCAGCCGTCCTGATCGAAATCGGCACAGGCTGTCCCGAAACCGACCAGCGGACGCGAATGGCCTGCCAGGCCACTGGAAACGGTGGCCTGTGTGAAACTGGCCTCTTCGAGTTGGCGATACAGCGCGTTGTCTTCCTGTTCGAAGTTGGTGACGAACAGATCCGGCCGTCCATCGGCATCAAAATCCCCGAGGTCGACGCCCATGCTGCCATCGTGGACCCCGTACTCGTTGGTTGCCACACCGGCTGCGAGCCCAACTTCTTCCAGGGGCAGGCCGCTGGTGTTCAGGTACAGGTGATTGTCGCATTCGTCGTTTGCGACATAAAAGTCGACTCGGCCATCGCCGTCGATGTCCGTGGCGACAACGCCCAGGCCCTTACCGTCCGGACGCAGGCCGGCTCGGGCGGTGATGTCCTCGAATCGACCGTTTCCCAGATTGCGGAACAGGTGGTCACCGGCGGGGGCAAAGAGGCCGGGACTGCAGATATCTCGGACTCCCCTGGTCCCGCGGCAAATGCGGTCCATCTCGGGGGTCCAGTCCAGGTAACGCACCACGTACAGATCGTCCCAGCCGTCGCCATCGATATCGGCAAAGGCTGCCATCGTGTTCCAACCCGGGCAGTCCAGGCCAACTGGTTTGGTGACGTCCTGGAACGTTCCCTGCCCGGTGTTGCGGAACAGCCTGCAACCTCCATAGCAGCAGACGAGGAGATCCGTCCATCCGTCCCCGTCGTAGTCTGCAGCCGTACATCCGTGAGAATAGCCGGTCGGTTCATCGAGTCCGGCAGTCTTGGTGACCTCAAGGAAGTTCCAGTCGCCATCATTCCGGAAAAGTGCGTTCGGACGACCGGAGACCTGGACCGGATCAGTCGACGAGATCTCACCACCACCGGTGAAGAACAGGTCGAGGTCTCCATCTCGGTCGAAATCGAGCAGCGCAACACCGCCGCCCAGGCTTTCCAGGATGTGGTATCTGCCCGATTCGCGACCATTCCGGTAAGAGAAATGGACTCCGCTGGAATCGGTCACGTCTTCAAACCAGTCGCCGGGTTGAGTGGCGGCTGAAGCGGATTTTGCGCCGGGCTGGCCTGAGTGGATGCTTTTGCTCGGTTTGATACCGGTGGAAGATCCGGACCGCGGCTGGTTCGTCTGGCTGGTGTCGCATCCCGTGACGGCACAACTGATGATCAGCAGGCCAAGCAGTCGGCGAACAGTTGGGCTCACTGGAACTACCACGGTGGCCTCTTGTCCCATTGAGTCGGGACGACAGGATTTGAACCTGCGACCTCCGGCTCCCAAAGCCGGCGCTCTGCCAGGCTGAGCTACGTCCCGCGTGTGACTGCGAGTCTAGGGGGAGGAGACTCCGGTCGTCAACGCGGGCCGTTTCACGTGAAACGGCCCGCGAGGCCGAGTGGTTGTCCATGATGACCTTGGAAACCGAACCCGTCTTGTTGTGTTCGGGATGGGAGAACTAGAATTCCCCCCCCAACCGACCCGCGGAGCACCGGCCATGTCGACGATTCCCAACGATCCTGCTTCTGATCATTCGGTGGAATCCCCCACGGAGGCTCCGGCCCGTCGAAGCCGGCTTGGTCGTGGCCTGGCCGGGCTTGTCGGCATGAGTCAGTTCGGACCGACCGAAGAGGAACTGGTGGCCGAACATGTTGCCGGCCTCCCATCGGCTGTCGAACCGGATGAGGATGGTCCGGCCGGCGACGGGGAACTGTTGGAGATTTCGGTCGAGTCGCTGGTTCGTAATCCGTACCAGCCGCGGAAGGACTTCGACGCCGAAGCCATGCAGGAACTGGTCGACAGCATCGCCCAGCACGGCGTGTTGAGCCCATTACTGGTCAGGCCCGATGGTGGCAACCGATACCAGCTGATCGCCGGCGAGCGACGTTGGAAGGCGGCTCGAGAGGCGGGCCTGGAATTCGTTCCCTGCCAGGTGCGGATCTACACCGATCAGCAGGTGTATGAGACGGCGATGGAAGAGAACCTGAAGCGGGAGGACCTTAATCCGCTCGAACAGGCCCAGGCCTTCCGCCGCTACCTGGAGGAATTTGGTAGTACGATCGACCAACTGGCGAGCCGGTTGAGCATGAGTCGGTCGGCAGTAAGCAATCTGCTGCGTTTGCTGGACCTGTCGGAAACGGTTCAGCAGGAGTTGTGTTCCGGAAAGATCACTGCCGGTCATGCTCGGGCCCTGGTGACGCTGTCCGAAGCGGATCAGTTGCGGCTGTGCAAGCAGATTGTCGAAGGTGGTCTGACGGTCCGTGCGACCGAGGCAGCCGCAAAAGCGATCAGAGACGGCCAGCCGTCGGTGGATCCGGTCACTGATCCGAATGGGACGACCGGCGAAACAGATCCCACGGGTCGGCCACCGGCGTTGAGCAACCACCTGGTGGAGTGGCAGGATCATCTGCGGCGAGAGTTTGGGACCCGGGTAGAGATCCGGCTCTCCGGCGCCCAGTCGGGGCAGATCGTGATTCCGTTTTCCGATGGCGACGAGTTTCAGAGGGTGTGGCGTGCGATGGAGCGTCGCGCAGCCTGAAACGTTTCACGTGAAACGGAACCTCCGTTACTGGCCGGCAAACTACTGCCGCCAGCGATAGAGCCGGAAGGCCATCGGCCGATCTCGGTGGTCGGGGGGCTGGTTCCGGAGAACCTGCAGGCCGGGGGTGGCCTCGAACGTGGTGACCGGCTCGTATTCGTGGAGGGCGTCGGGGTGGAAATGTCCATCACCGGCATGAGGGCCGATGATCAGGAAGACCGGAATGTCGGGAGGTTGTTCTCCAGAGTGAATCACCTGGAGGCCGCCGGCTGGTTGCATCAACAGGCGATCGGGCGAATGGTTGCTGAGCTGGAAGAACAACGCCGGTTCACCCCAGATCCGGATCACGGCGTTACCCGAGGGGACCCGGTTCGAAACGGCCTCGATCACCTGGTCGGCCAATCCGGAGATCGCGGTCCTTGGTGCGATGGCGGGAATGCCTCGAGTGAGGAACCGGGTGGGGATGGCCAGCAGAAGCAGGACCAGGCCGGTGGCGGCTGCCACCGGCAGAATCCGGTCATTGGGCGATGCCGCGTCCGGCGACTGTTCCGACGGCGAACCGAAGGTGGTCCAGCAGGCAAACCGGTGACCGACCAGCAGCCAGCCGGCGACCAGCCACGGTAGCACCAGGCGAGGATAGGGATAGTAGAGCGGAGTGGTGAGCGTCATGGCGATCCACCACGCCGCGAGCATGGTCCAGGCCAGCCCCTGATCGGGGGTGACACGATCGTTGTGCCGCAGCTTGGCCAGCCCGTCACGGAGAGCCAACCCGGCAGCGACCAGGACCAGGGCGGAAAACGAGCCGATCGCCACGAGCCCGCCAGCGGCCACTGCCGGCAGTAACCTGCGACGGACAGCGTTCCACGTGAAACGCCTGGGCAAGCCATTGGCGAACCAGCAGGCCACCAGCACTCCGACGAATGTCAGTGGGCTCTCGAAAGCCGCCATGTGTTCAACCTGAGATGTGGCCGATGAAAGCCACCCGGTAAGGCCGACGATGTACCGGGCATGGTTTGCGGTCACTGCGGAATAGCCGCCCGTGTCTTCGAGTGAAACGAACAGGGGGGCGATTGAGATGGCGGTGACTGCGACGACGGCTCCCATGCGTTTCAGCCAATTTCCCCATGGGGGGCGGGTTTGGCGGAGGAGCAGCGGCATGGCGATGACACCCGAGAGGCCGATCGCCAGTGGCAACCAGCCGGTGTACTTGGTCCACCATCCCAGTGCGGTTGTCAGGCCGGCGGCCAGTAGCACCGCGGGATGGCCCGAGATCAGGCCGCGACCGATCAGCCACAGCGACAGGACCAGGCACGTGATCCAGGGGACATCGGTCAGGGCGATGCGACTATAAAGGACATGGACGTCACTGAAGGCAGCCAGTAGCACGGCGGCGCGGCCGGCCGGCTCTCCCAGCCAGTCACGAGCCAGCAGGCCCAGCAGAGGAATCAGTGCGATTCCGGCCAGCAATGAAGGGACGATGCTGCTGAAGTCCGAGGCACCCAGCCAGAGGTGCGCTTCCTCGATCACCTGCGGCAACCCCGGGGGAGCGTAGAGATGGCGATCCGGGTAGCTGGAATCGTTGTCGGGGCACCAGAGGTTCGAGGCGTACACGCCCTCGTCAAAGTGCTCGATGGCAATCCCTGAGGGCATCGACAGCCTCAACGCTGCCGCCACCAGGGTGGTGGTGGCCAGGAAGATCCACCAGGATCTCGAGGGACTGCTCCCGTTGGACTGGTCGGGTGGACCGGCCAGCGACGGGGAGGCGAGAGCGTCGGGGGAGGTGTTCAATCCGGAAGGACCCGTCGGCACGAAAGATGGCATCTGGTGTTTCACGTGAAACGTTCAGACGGCATCATAGCGTTCCGGGGCCTGCTGGCAGAGGGGTGGCCACGGTGGTAGGCGGAAACGGTGAGAAGAACGAGGCACAGATGTCCGAGACGATCGAGAGATACGACCGCGCGATGGCCCACAAGGATGCAGGAGATCTTGAGGCGGCGGTTGCCGAACTGGAGCAGATCCTTGTCGACGACTCCGATCACGTGCTGTCGCATTCGGCGTTGGCGGTGTACCTGGAGAAGTTGGGGCGGAGCGACGATGCGGTCGCACACGCGGAACGGGTCACCGAGCTCGATCCCGAGGACGCCTTTGCCTGGACGCAGCTTGCGGTGATCTGCCAGAGATGTGGACGAACGGAGCAGGGGGGCCAGGCGATGGCCCATGCCAGGCAACTGGCCGGAGGCGGTCCCGGGCCAGGGGCTTCTCAGCCCCCGTCTGGTGGTGCCTCGTTCGAGGTCTGAGCCGGCTGCTCACCGTTACTGGCCGGCGGGCGGACGTGGATCAAAGCGTCCGCGTCGAATCGCCGGCCGTCGGTGGTGTCGAAACGGGCGTGCAGCAGCAGGCGGTCCCGAGTCGGAGGTGTCTGCCACGGAAGCCGGAAGAGGAATCCTCGCGAGAGCATGCTGCTCAGCCACCGCTGTCGGCACTCGTCCGGAGCGAATTTCCATGAACCCAGTGGGTCGGAACCCTCGGGGGCCGCTGGATCGGAGAGCCGAAGTTCCAGGGTTCCGGGCAGCTTGACCGGTTCGTTGTCAGCGTCACGAGGCTGGATCAGCACCACGAGTTGATCGTCTCCGGGGCTGTCGTCGGTGTTCTGCCCGCCGGTCATCCAGGTGTTGATTGCCAGCTGATTGATCCGGGCCAGCAGGTCGGCCTGTTCGGGGTGCACCACCGGAGTCTTTCCGGCCAGCAACTTGTCACGTTGCAGTCGCAGCGCGTCCCGCTCGGTACGGGCCGAATCGAGCGCTTCGGCCTGAGCGGTGAGCCGGTCTTGCTGATCCCGCAGCTCGGCCTCCAGGCGTTCGACCTGGGCCGGAGTGGTGCAACCGGAAGCCAGGGCCGCCAGTGACAGCAGAAGTCGTGTCGGTGTCCCGTCCATGGGATGCTCCGACCGTCGGAGGAGAGGGTCTCAGTCGTCGTCGGTTGACGGGGCAACACCCTCGTGAGCGAGATGCTCCAGGACGTTGTCGATCAGCCCGTAGGACTGGGCTTCCTCGGCGGTCATGAAATTGTCGCGGTCGGTGTCCTGCTCGATTTGCTCGAGTGTCTGGCCGGTGTGAGCCAGCAGGATCTCGTTCATTCGCTGCTTGACCTTCAGCACCTCACGGGCGTGGATCTCCAGGTCGGTGGCCGTCCCCTCCATGCCCGCCAGTGGCTGGTGGATCATGATCCGGCTGTTGGGCAACGCGTTCCGCTTTCCGGCCGTGCCGGCTGCCAGCAGGATTGCGCCCATGCTCGAGGCCTGGCCGATGCAGTAGGTCGACACGTCGCAGCCGATGTACTGCATCGTGTCGTAGATGGCCATTCCGGACGTGATCGAGCCACCCGGCGAGTTGATGTACATATGGATGTCCGACTCGCCATCGTCGAACTGCAGAAACAACAACTGGGCCACGATACTGTTGGAGACCGTGTCATTGATGCCACTGCCAAGGATGATGATGCGGTCCTTCAGCAGTCGGCTATAGATGTCCATGGCCCGCTCTTCACGGCCATGTCGTTCGATGACGTAAGGGATCGGAATGGTCATGGCGGAATCTGAGGGGACAGGGTGTTTGTTAAAACAGGGGGTCTGGGTCGAGTGTGAGGATTGTCGAGGTCAGTCGCCGGATTCGTCGGCTGGTTTGTCCGAGTCGTCGTCGGCGTCCTTGTCTTCCTTGGCGAGCACCTCGTCGACCAGCCCGTATTCCTTGGCCTCTTCAGCACTCATGTAGAAATCTCGATCGGTATCTTTGGCGATCCGATCAAGTGGCTGCCCGGTGTGTTGCGCGAGGACTTCGTTGAGTTGTTCGCGTGTATTGAGGATTTCTTGAGCCTGGATCTCGATGTCACTGACCTGCCCACCGACTTCACCGAAGGGCTGGTGGATCATCATCTTGGCGTGGGGCAGGGCGTGCCGTTTGCCTTTGCTGCCCCCGGCGACCAGGATCGCTCCGCCACTTGCGGCCAGGCCGACGCAGTACGTGGCGACACTGCAGTCGATGTACTGCATGGTGTCGTAGATGGCCATGGTGGCGGTGACGGATCCACCGGGCGAGTTGACGTACAGGTGAATGTCCTGGTGCCTGTTCTCGCTCTGCAGGTACAGCAGTTTCATCACGATCAGGTTGGCACTGCCGTCGTGTATGACGCCGTCAAGGAAGATGATCCTGTTCTCCAGGAGCAGATCCCCGATGGTCATCTGCCTTTGCCGGGTGTAGTCGGGACCCTGGTTGTACCCGGCGCCCGCCGCCTGAAGACTGTGATCGAATGCCGAGTTCCGCAAAGACACCCCGGGATCCTCCCGTGTCAGTTCCACCAAAAGAGAAACACTGCGGAAATCGAGGTCTCGACCTCCGCATCTCGCGTTGGATATGCCATGTCGACCGAACAGGTCAAGGTCCGATGTTCGACTCCCTGCCCCACCGATTCACTCGTCTTCATCAGCCTCGCTGTCTGCTTCGGCTTCCTTGACCGTCTCATCACCTGTCTCGTCACTGGTCTCGTCCTGGGTGGCTGACTCCTCACCGGCGTCTTCGGCTGCGGTGTCGGCCGCAGGCTCGTCGACGGTTTCGGCTGCGGTATCAGACGATGAGTGACAGACGGATTGGTCGATGGTGGCGACGGGGTCTCGCACCAGCGGCTCCCCTTCGACATCGTTGAACTCGGCGTGTTCGAGAATCACCTCGATCGATTTCCGTTCGCGGACCTGCGCCTCAAGGTTTTCGATCATTCCGCTCTTGATCAGTCTCGCCCTGAGCCGCCTGGGGTTCTCACCCGATTGCATGGCCATCAGCTGGATTTCGGTGTCCAGGTCCGCCCCGTCCACCTCGAGTTCTTCTTCCTCGGCAATCCGATCGAGCACGAAGTGCTCCTTGATTGCCTGCCGGGTGGTGGAGATGGCGTGTTGTCGAATCTCGTTTTCCCGGGCCTGGATTTCCTGCGGGGTGAATCCCGCCTGCTGCATCTCGAGGATCTCTCGTCTCAGGGCGTTCTCGGTTTGCTTGGTGACGAGTTCTTCGGGCAGGTCCCAGTCGGCGCTCTCGGTGATCCGTTCCAGCACCTGGCTGCGTGTGTTCTGACGTTGGCCGAACTCGGCCTGGCGTTCGAGCGTTGCCCGCAATGCGTCTTTCAGCGCGTCCTCGTCCTCGACTCCGAGCCGATCGAGAAATTCGGCATCGAGTTCGGGGAGGTGAGTTTTCTTCACGGTGGTGACAGAGAAGGTCACTCCGAGCGTTTCCCCTCGCATGGCGACGTTGTCGGCCTCGGCAGCGACGGTGATCTCCCCGGTGCGTTCTTCTCCCGCGGCCACTCCGGCCATCAGTTCGTCGAATCCTTCGAGTTCGGCGTCCTGGAAGCGGAGCAGTGAACGCAGTTCGAGCATCGCTTCTTCGATGGTCCGGACGGTTTCGCCGCCGTGTGTGAACGCGAGGTCAACAACGACGGTGTCTCCGGTTTCGGCCGGTCCGTCATGATCGTGGAAGTGGGCGTATTGCAGCAGGAACTGCTGGAGATAGGCATCGACGTCTTCGTCGGTCACTTCCTGGACCGGCCGATCGATGGTCAGTCCCTTGTAGTCGGGCAGATCGAACTCGGGACGCACCTCCACGTCGAACTCATATTCGAAATCTCCCTCTTCGGGGATCTCGATCATGTCGACATCGAGATTGGGTTCGTTGATCGGTTCCAGGTCGTGGTCTTCGGCGAGTTGTTCGAGGCTGCCGACAAGCAGTTTTTGCTTGACCTCGTCGGCCAGTTCACGACGGAATCTCTTGGCGATCAATCCTGCCGGCACGTGCCCCTTGCGAAACCCGGGGACCTCGGCCGAGTCAGACAGTTCTCCGACGGCAACATCGTGGACGGCGTCGATATCGGCGCGAGGCACCTTGACGACGACGTGACGCAGGCAGGGACCCGACTCGGTGATCTCGACGTCCAGCGACATCTTCAACGACCCGCCCTCTGGCAACGGCAGGTCGCCGTCGTCATCCGCGGCGGATTCGTTGTCTACGGCCGGGGCCTCGGCCACCGACGTCTCGTTCTCGGGTTCCTCGACCGCTTCGGTCTCGGCATCCGCTTCGTCGCCAGTTTCGGCTGTCGTTTCGTCGTCGAAGATCATCTCGAATGTCCGTCGGAGAAAAGCAGAGAGCGGGAGACGGGATTCGAACCCGCGACATCCACGTTGGCAACGTGGTGCTCTACCACTGAGCTACTCCCGCCGACGCGCCGCTCTCGGTGGCGGAGTCGATTATAGCGCGGGTGTGGGGGCTTTCAAGGCAGCCTGCCGGCCGCCACAACCGTGGTCGGTGTCTCAGTCGCCCAACTCGATCACCTGTTCGCGGTGAGCCGACCGGGCGAGTGCATCGCACATCGTCTGAGTGGCCACGGCGTCGTCGATCCAGTCTTGGCGGAGTTCGCCGGACGTCACGGCCCGGCAGAAGTTCTCGACCATTGTCACCTCCTGGATCGGCGTGGGGGCGAGGTGTTCTCCGACCAGTCCGTTGCGGTCGTGGATCCAGAATCTTGGCTTGTCCTGGTCCCAGGGCTTCAGGAAGTCATCACAGACCAGCGAGCCCGCCGTTCCGGCCACCTCGAACCATTTCCTCAACTCGACGTCAAACCCACAGTCAAAAGAGGCCATTCGCTGGTCGTCGTACCACAGAAGCGCCGAGAGATTCATGTCGACCCCGCGGAACATCCTGGCCGTGGCGAAGACACGGGTGGGGAGTGCGTCGAAGGCCCACAGCGTGGCGCGGCAGCAGTACCAGCCCAGGTCGCCCAGCGATCCGCCGGCGGTGTCCGGATCGAGTCGGATGTCGTAGTCGGGGATCTCGTCAAAACGGAACGTGAATGCGGAGGTGACTCGCCGGAGTTCACCGATGGCACCGGCGACGAGTTGTTCCTTCATCGCTGCTGCCCGGGGGTGGTGCACCCACATCACGCCGTCCATCAGTTGCACGCCGTGTTGGCGGCAGGCGGCAGCCATCTCGAGTGCCTCGGCGGCATCGATCCCCAGCGGTTTTTCACAGAGCACATGCTTGCCCGCTTCGGCCGCGGCCAGTGTCCAGGCATGGTGCATCGAGTTGGGCAGCGGAATGTAGACCGCGTCGATTTCGGGATCGTCGATCACGCGACGATAACCCTCGACACTTCGTGGCACCTGGTGGGCGTTGGCCCATTCGCGTGCGCGATCACCGTTCCGGCTGGCCACCACGTCGAGTCTCGCTCCGTCGGCGGCCTGGATCGCCGGTCCCACCTTCTCGGCAATCCTCGCCGTTCCCAGGATGCCGAAGCGGATCTCTGGCCGGTCGTCCACCTGGTTCACGCGGAACTCCCGGAGCACGCCGCCAACGCCGACTGGATCTCTTGCTTCAGATCCCCGAGGACGATCGGGTGGGCCATCACACGGGCGGTCTCCGAGACGAGGGCCCCGAGGCGATTTTCCCAGGCGGCCTGGTCCTTGGACAGAACCGCGATCTGTGCGATCGGCCGGCCGTCGGTCCGTCGAGCCGACTCCTTGAAACCGGTGACAATTTCCGATCCGATCGCCCCGCCCATCATGACCAGGCAATCCGGAGGCGAGGAATTCAGGCGGTTGAGAGCTCTCTGCAGGTCACCGACCAGCAGCACGCGGAAGCCCCGGCTGGTGAAGAAATCACGGATCAGTTCCTGTTGCGGTGGCCGGTTCTCCACGAACAGCAGCGTCGGTTCGGTGTCCCCGGTGTCGGTGCCGGAATCCGGGGCGCTGCTGGATGAGCCCCCGAGTCGTTCGATCACCTGGTTGAGGGCCTGGCTGGCCTGTTCGGGCGACTGGAATCGTGACAGCGGGTTGAGGTCCATCAAGCGGTCGACGGCCTCGACCACGTAGACGGGAAGACCCGGCCGGATTGTGTTGATCGGTCTGACGTTCCGGAAACGGCTGAATTCTTTCCGTTCCTCGCGCGACTTGGTTCCGGGGAAGGGGGATTCTCCGCAAAGCAGTTCGTAGTAGATCGACCCGAGGAAGTAGATGTCGCTACGGGGGTCATTGGGTGGAGCCCCGGTGTTGTCCTCGAGCGTCGCGTAGTCCACCGACCGGGCTGCCCGTTTCTTTGTTCCACCGGGCTTCAGGGCCTCGTCGGCCGCCAGCCCGAAATCGACCAACTTGGCTTTGCCGTCGGTGGCCAGCAGCACGTTGGTCTTTTTCAGGTCCCGGTGGGTTAGCCCCTTGGTGGACGAGTATCTGAGTCCCTCGGCAATGTCTCGGGCGATGCGGGTGGCGTCGGCCGGATCGACCGCTCCGCGGATCTTCATCATGTCACCGAGATTGCCGCCGACGACGAACTCCATCGTGAAGTAATGGTAGTTCTCCACGATTCCCACATCGAAGATCGGCACGAGGTTGGGGTGTCGCAGTGGCTGCAGCAACTTGGCCTCGCGGTGAAACTGCGCGACAGCCTCGGGGTCTTCGGCCCACCTTTGTCTGAGCACCTTGACCCCGAGCATGTCACCGGTTTCGAGCGATACGGCCCGGAACACCCTTGCGAAGGTGCCCGCTCCGTTGCGGTACAGCAGTTTCGCGTCACCGAGAACGAAGCCGGTGGTGTCGCCCTTGCGGAGCTTGTTGGCCTGGTAGGTCGTCAGCAGGTTCCGCCGCTCCATCGCATCGATCAGGCCATCGGTGGTCCGGAGTGCGGTGGGCAACTCGCCCAGGCACTGCTGGAGTTCGCCAGCATCGGCCAGGCGGAGACGCAAGAGTTGCTTGGCGAACTCGTTGAGGCTCGGGGCAGCCATGTATTGATGAGGTCACTACAAAAAAAACGGATATGACGAGACCCGTCACATCCGCGCGAATTGACGAGCAGGAAAAGACGGGTGGCGTTGGCCCGTCCCCCACCGCGAGTGGATCGTACCAGATTCCAGAGGTGTCGCAAGCAACGGGTGGACTCATCCAGTCACGGTGCCGTGGCGGACCTCACCCCGGAAAATGGTGGCCTTGATCTCCAGTGGAGAACCGGGGCCGTCGTGATGAAACAGGACGAGGTCGGCGCGGGAGCCCTGTTTCAGTTCGATCGCCTCGAAGCCAAGCAGCCGGGAGGGGTTGAGCCCGGCCATATCAAACGCTTCGCGGCGCGAGACTCCCGTGGCGGTTATGACGTGGGCCACACAGGTGTCGGTTTGCAGGCTGCTGCCGGCCAGCAACTGGTCCTGCCCGGCAATCACGATCCGGCCGTCCTCCAGGATCTCGACCTGCATGGATCCCTCGTCGTAGACGCCCGGCGGACAACCGGCCAGCCCGGCCGCGTCGCAGGTGATGATCGTTCGTTCCGTCGATTTCGTTCGCACGATCGCCTGGATCACGCTCTCGGGCAGATGGTGTCCGTCGGTGATGATACTGGCCCAAAGCCGCGAATCGGCCAGTTGTTGCCAGATGTAGTTGGGATGACGGCGGATGGTGCCGTGGGCCCCGTTGCCCAGGTGCGTACTCAGCCGGGCGCCGGCGTCGACAGCCGCCGTAACCTGTTCGGGTTCGGCGGCCGTGTGTCCGATCGCCACCACCACCCCGTCGGCGGTAACCCGTTCGATGAACTCGACAGCCCCGTCGACTTCGGCCGCCAGAGTCACCAGCCGGATCCGACCCCCGGCCGCCTGCTGCAACCGGTTGAACTCGTCGTAGTCGGCCCCGCGGACATGTTCGAGGGGGTGGGCACCGCGGGGCCCATCGACATCAGAGATGTACGGTCCCTCGAGGTGGCAGCCGGGCACCATCGCCTCGACCCAGCTCTCCCGCCGACACGCTTCGTCGATGGCCCGGAATCCCGAATCGAGTGCTTCGAACGAGGCGGTGATCAGTGTCGGGCACAGCCGCGTGATGCCGTGGGCAAAGTGAGGTTCGAGCGTGTTGATCACGTCGTCGGCGGTCAGCGTGGCACTGGAAAACCAGGTGCCGGCGTGTCCGTTGATCTGCAGATCCAGCAATGCCGGGGCGACCAGTGGCCAGTCGTTGACCGCATCCGACGGCCAGGCCGGCACGATCCGTTGGATCCGGCCCTCGGCGATCTCGATCGAGACCGGCTCGGAGGTGTCGTAGCGTCGTGCCTGAACGGCGAGGCTCATGGGCGTGTCTCCTCACGAGTGAACAGGGCCTGGCAGTCCTCCAGTCGCGTGCCGTCGGGGTCGGTGACAGCGTAGGGTGTCGGACCCCAGAGGCTGACTCCGGCGTGACGGCCATCGGCGGCGAGGACATAGAAGGCGAGGTTGTAGGTCGGACGGCCGCGTTCGTCGAGCAGTCGGGACGGGGTTCGTGCGATGATCCGTTGCAGAATCTCGTGAGCGGCCTCGCCAGGTGCCAGGCCGGCTCGCATCCGTTCGACCACCGCAAAGCTGCCCAGTTCGATGAGGTTGGCCTCGCCACGGCCGGTGCTGCCGCACGACCCGATTTCGTTGTCGACGTAGAGACCGGCTCCGACAATCGGGGAGTCGCCCACTCGGCCGGCCCGCTTGAACGCCAGTCCGCTGGTGGAAGTGGTGCAGGAGATTTCGCCAGCGTCATTTTGCCCGGCGCAATGGATGGTTCCGGTCGGGCGATGGTAATCAGGACCGAATCGTCCGACGTTTTCCGTGTCCGGGTTGTCTGGCTCAGTGGCTTTGCCGACGTCGATCTTGAAGAATTCAATCACGTCCGGGTGCAACCTGCTGACGGCCGGCGGCAGCCAGTCCTGGCGGTCCGAGAGGGTTTCTTTCCAGTGAAGCCAGATCCGGCGGGCCTTGTCGCTCAGAAGGTCCTCGGATGCGAAACCGTGTGCACGAGCGAACTCGGCGGCTCCCTGGCCGGCGATCAACACGTGGTCGGACCGATGCAGCACGTGCAGTGCGACGCGCGAGGCGTGGCGAATTCCCTGTAGCCCGGCCACCGCGCCGGCGGAGTGGGTTGGTCCGTGCATCACTGCCGCATCCAGTTCGACCACCCCGTTTTCGTTGGGCAGGCCTCCGAAACCGACCGAGGTGTCATCCGGATCGTCCTCGACCAGTCCCACTCCCGCGACGACCGCCTCGAGCGTGTCGACGCCAGAGGTCATCTGCTGGACGGCCAGTCGGGTCGCCTCGAGACCGTTCTTCGAAGCGATGGCGACAACGGGTGTGTTCATGAAGTCGTCCCGGCCGGAATGGCGAGGTCGGCTGGTGAGGCGAGCGGATTCAGACGTCGGGGTGCTTCTTGTGCCAGTCGGTTTTGTCCTGGTACTTCGCCGCAATCGCCAGCAGGGTGGTTTCGCTCCAGGACCTTCCGACCAGTTGCAGGCCGGTCGGGAGGTCGGCCTCACCGAATCCGTTGGGGACGGTGATGCCGGGAATTCCCGCGGCGTTGCCCGCACCGCCGATCCGGCTGGCGTGGTGACCCCGTCGGTAATCACCAAATGACCGGTTGTTGGGGTAGGCGACGGTGGCCAGCGTGGGAGTGACCAACGCGTCGACGCCGTCGAAGAGCTTGTCGAGGGCGGATTGGATCTTCGGCCGGATTCTCATCGCGTTGATGTAATCCCTGGCAGAGATCATCATCGAGGCGTGCCCGCCCCAGCGATCTTCCGGGGCCGTCAACTGCCAGACGTCTCCGCTGGAGATCAGCCCCTCGAACGCTGCGGCCATCTCGCAGGCGATCAGCGTTCCGGCCACGTCCTCGTAGGGCAGGTCCGGCAGAGTGACTTCCTTGATCCGGCAGAAGTTCTCGAGTTCATCCAGTGACTTGCGGAAGTTCTTCCGCACCGGCTTCTGGACATGCTTGTCGCAGTCGGTCACAACGGCCAGGGTGGGGCGGGATTCGAAGTCGGGCGGTCCCGACCATTGGAGATTCCTGTCGACACTGGTGGCGTCAGCCGGGTCGTGGCCGGCGATTGCTGCCAGTACCAGGCCGCAGTCGTCGGCGGTTCGGCCCATGGGCCCCAGCTTGTCCATGGTCCATGACAGTGCCATCGCCCCGTGACGGCTGACCCGACCGTACGTCGGTCTCAAACCGGTGATTCCACAAAAGCCGGCGGGGGTCATGATCGAGCCCCATGTCTCGGACCCGATCGCGAACGGCACGAGCCCGGCTCCGATCGCCGACCCAGGGCCACTCGACGAACCGCCCGCCCAGCGACCCGTGTCCCAGGGATTCAGGCCCGCGCCGGTGAAGCTGGCGTTGGACTGCTTGTAACCCAGTCCTCCGGCGATTTCGACCATCGCCAGTTTGGCTGCGAGCACCGCTCCGGCCTCGCGGAGCCTGACGATCACCGTGGCGTCGGCGTCGATCACGCGGTCTTTCATCGGAGCAGCTCCCCAACTGGTGGGGATGCCTCGAGTGGCCAGCAGGTCCTTGACTCCGTAGGGGATGCCGTGCAGGGGCCCCCGATCACGGCCGGCGGCCAGTTCCGTATCGGCCTGGCGCGCCTCACGGCGGGCCAGGTCTCCGGTGACGGTCGCCACGGCATTGAACTTCGGACCCAGCCGTTCGAGACGATCGAGAAAGAACTCGGTCAGTTCCAGCGACGTGAAGTCACCCTTCCGCAGCCCCTTGGCCAACCGGCGGATCGGAGCGAAGGCATGTTTGTCTTTGAGGCTCATGGGAACGTCGGGTCGTGGAGGAAAGAACTGGAGAGAGACAACTGGGCCCGGTCAGTCGGAGGCAGGAAAAGCGGAGAAGATGAAGCCTGGCTCATCGGAGTTCTTCAAGGGGAAACCGCTCAGTCGTCGAGAACGGGCCAGGTCACTCCGCAATTCGGAATAGATCCCCTGCAGGACCTCCCGGTCGTCGAGTTGTTTGTCGGGGTACCTCTGGCGGATGGTCTCCAGCAACAGCGCGGCCGGAGGTGGAGGCTCTGGCGGGGCCTTCGGCTTGGACGGCTTCTTCGGCTTGTCGTCGGCGGAGGCGGGTTCGAGCGAGGTGGCTGCTGTGGCCGCTGTGGCCGCCGCGATGGTACGGGCAAAGTCACGGCGGTTAACCGAGTCGGAGCTGGCTTGTGTCATGGCTGTTGGCGACTGTTGTGGGCTGTGGATTCGATGGGCTGAGTATAGCCGGAGCGAGTGGTTGGCGAGAGGATGTTCTTGGCAGGGGGGCATCGACCTGGCGGGAGAATTGTGAGGGCTGGTTCAACCATCTGGAGTGCGTCATTTGATGGCTTCGGTAACAAGCCGATGGGGTACGAAGAAACGATCGCTGGTGATGGCCAACCAGGGGTGGACGCCCCGCACGGGCTGAAAATTGACCTCGTCATGGCTACGGCCATGCAGAAAATGCAGGACCTTCCCGCGCAGGGACGGCGGCACGGTGAACCTCAGTCGCTTCCAGGCCGCGACCCACATCCGTTCGTCGAAGACCCTGGCCATCATCCGGCCATCGGGCTGATGGACCGACCCGCTCTCTGCGTCGTAGCCAAATGCAACGTCGATCTCGACCTCGGTCACATCGGGTCGAACGCCGAAGTACAACGCTTGCATTCGCTTCGAATACACGTCCCGCCAGGAAACAACTTCTCCGGGCAGGGTGCTGATCGGGAATTGAACAATCGGCGTCCGTTCTCCTGCGAACCAGACGGCATACTGCCCGGTTCGGCCGTCTTTGGGGATCGTGACTTTGCGGCCCGTACCGGCAATCTTTGTTTTCAGGACGACTGTCCGGCTCTCGACGTGGACCACGCGGATCGGCACACCCGGTTCATCGCCCCACCTCCCCTTGAGGTCCAGATCGAAGTTCTTGTCGACCGGTTCCCGCAAAATGACAATCGGCAGCCCGGACGGATTTTTCTTTCGGCGAAAACTGTAGACACCCATTTCGAGTCGGTCGAACACGCCCCAACTGCGTCCGTAGCGGGGAACCACGGGGCCTTTCAGCTTTGCCAGGGCCGACAGGAAATTCGGCATCCGCTGTGAGAAATAACCTCCGTTGAGTGTCAGGGCATTGGTGAAATGGCCATCGAGAGAGTGCCCCGATTGCAGGAACTGGTCACCAAGAAGGAGCTTCATCTCGGCAACCCCTTTTTCGAGATATTGCCGCTTGCCCAGCAAACGGAATCCTTCGGCCAGGTCGTGCCACTCGGCTCCTCCGCTGCCATAGAAGGCATGACGGCTCAACCAGTCACACCAATCTTCCAGTGCCGCCACGGCGGCCGGGTCACGAGTGAGACGGATATAACGGGGCAACCAGGGGGCAAATCCCGACCATTGTCCGAAATAGCCGGCACCGTACTTCCCGTCGGCTTTGGATTGGCTGCCCAGCACCGCGGTCGCATAGGTTTCCAGTTGTGGTAGCAGGCGAACGTCCCAGGTTGCCTCGTAGAGAAAACAGAGGCTTGATAATGGCCCGGTGCCATCGCGTCCCGAGTTGCCCGGTCGTGGGTGTGAAGCGACCGCATCGGCGGTTTCCCAGGCGACGTCCACAGCGCGGGCATAACCGTCCAGGTACCAGTGGTAGAACAGGAAATCCGTCACGTTGTTGTAGTCGTAGAGCCGGTTTCCGGAATGCCAATGCACCAGCCCCTTGTAATCACACAAGGCACCTCGGATCTTGCCGCGGGGATAGGGGAGCTTCTCGAATTCCGGTGTTGTCCAGTGACAGGTGTCGACGTCCATCAGGTGCATGGAGTGACGACGAGCGGCCTGGAGATACTTGGGATCGCCGCTGCGGAGGTACAGCAACCAGTAGGTCCGAGGACAGCCGTGATGATGATTGGCCCAGGTTCGGTTCACGACGGGCCGCATCTCGCGGTTGTTCCAGTTGCTGTGCCGGTCACCGAAATTCCACATCCCGTAGTCATGGACCTGCTCCTGCATTCTCTGCAGGTAATCGAAATGACGTGACAGGGCCGTCTCGACATCCGGGAATCGGACCGTATCAACCGGATGCAGGGGGCCCACGGCCAGCGTCTGATCGATCCAGGCCGGGTCTGCCAGCACTCCGCAGGTGAAGTGATCTTCGCGAGCTTGTGCCGCCACGCGTTCGGCTGGTGTCTCGTGGAACCGAAAACACAGCGAGTGGGTTTTGGCCACACCCAGTCCGTTGTCCGCGCTGTTCTTGATCGCTGACGGGATGTAGTAGAACTCGTCGCGTCCCTTCGACAACTGGGCATAGTCGGGAGGAATTCTCAGATCGAGTAGCTCGCCTTCGTGAGCGAACCAGAGTCGATGGATATTTCGTCCGGAAATCGTGGCGATTGGATGACTCGGCGGTTGTGCGTGTCGTGGCCAGAAATGGGCCCGCAGTATCCGTCCCTCGATCTCAAATTCCTTGGGATATTGTTGCCAGAAGTCCCGGATCGAAAGTGTGACGTTCCCCGTGTCCACCCAGCCGGCCGCACGGCCGCCGCGAGCCAGTGTTCGACGGTCGTTTTCCTGTTGTTCGACCACGCGACAGGTTTCGTCGTCGTCCTGCACCAGCCAGGCATGTTCCTGCTGCGCCTCCACGAAACCGTCACGTTCCAGTCCGAATCGTCGGCGTTCCACGCGGGCCAGTTCGGTTTCCAGGAAAATCCCGCGGTAGCGGACCCGGTGGGAACTCTCGGTGATCACGAACGTATGATCTACGTGCAAGGCAGCCTCTCCCTGCCTCGCGGTCATCCGCACCGTGTAACGTCCCAGCCGTTTTCCGTCAGCGACAAACCATCCGCGGGCGGCCAGGACCACTCTGAGCGGTCCGGCTTCCTCAACGTCCACACGCGACTCTCTGTCGCCGGCTGATTCGTAACGGGTGCCCGACTCGTCAACCAGGACGACCCGGCTTCCGGTGACCAGTTCGGGACCGACCTGTCCGTTTTCGGTGATCAGGCGGGCTGATTCCAGAAAGGAGAATCCCTGCTGCTTCACCGAAAACACCAGTCGTCCCGTGTTGACTTCGATCCGTCCCTTGTCTTGTTTCACGGTGACCGGTGTCGTGACCGGTTGACGGACGAGGTTCGGACCGTATTCCAGCCACCAGGTCCGGGGCCGCAGCGGATCGATCTCGGCCGTAAAGTCCAGCAGGGCCCAGCGGATGAATCCACGAGGGCTCCAGCGTGCGGTGACACGAACCTGGACAGGGACCTCGGTCTTTTTGTCGTCACGAATCAGTCGCAGTTGCCGTGGATCCACAATGGCCCCACGAGGAAAGGGGACACCGGTGGTGACTCGTCTGGGACCCGACATTTGCGGTGACGGCTGCAACGCGATCGGCACTTTCCCTTGCTGAACTGGTCGCGTGGCGGCGGGAATCAGGTCCACGATCTCGAATGCCGTTTCCGTTGCTGGTGCAGCTTCGCCCATTGCTGTGACCAGGAGACGGTAGCCGGCTGGTTTTAGGCCTCGAAAATCCAGTAACAGGGAAAGATGAGTTCCGATTGGACCCACTTGGCAGTTGGCTTGTGAGATGTCTTCGTTGCCTCGTTTGAGTCGGATCGACAACATGTCAGGCCGTTTCTTCTCTCCGACCAAAACCAGTGCCTGTGCCGTCAGATCGAGCGAATCGTAGATTCTCCGGTCGAGCTGGACCCCGAGGGCCGGGAGATCTCCACGGATCTTCAAACCCGAAACCGGGCCGGACCAGAGCAGTCGGTTTCCGGTGATCCGTTCAGGAACCTGTCCCTCGATGGCCGCGAGGCCTCGCGGCAGTTCAGCCCGAGCGGGCTCGGCGAGCAGGACCGGGAGTCCGGTCAACAGGATCATGCCCGCGGCAACTGCATGCTTGTGGAGTTTCATGTGGTCTACTTCTGCGACGGCTCACGGACGGCTCACGAGTGTTCGGCACTACCGAAGATGGCCGCGTGATGGGGATTCCCATGGTAGCCAAAAGGCGAACCCGGTTGCCCGCAGTCCGGCGGCAATCCACGCACGTGAAAACCGGTTCCCGATAACCCTTGTGTGGCCGGTGCGGCGGGGGCCAGACGCCGGATGTTCTGCGGCCTGTCTTTCCGTGACAGATCGGACGGTCGAGTTTCGTGAAGGGGGGTGGTAGGATCGAATGAGGACAGGCGACGGACGGGTCCGGCCGCCACGGGCGCAGGTGAGCGTGAACCAAATGTATCTCAAGATGGCCAAGCGGTTCCTGCTGGAGACCGACAAGCGTCTGGCCTGGAAGTTTTTCCGGATCATGGGCCTGGGCGGGGTCCGCTCGGTGCTGAAGTACCGGAGTCGCCTGAAACGGGGCGAGTTCTTTCCCCCGTTCCTTTACGTTTCGATCATCAACAGCTGCAACCTGCGTTGCCAGGGCTGTTGGGTCGACGTGGCGGCCAAGCAGGAGCGGATCGACATCGAGGCGATGTCGAAGCTGATCAGTGAGGCCCAGGCGATGGGCAACGTCTTCTTCGGGATCGTCGGTGGCGAGCCGTTCATGCACCCGGAGATCCTGGAGATCTTCCGGCGTCACCCGAAGTGCTACTTCCAGGTCTTCACCAACGGACATTTCATCACCAGCGAGGTGGCCGGGGAACTGCGTCGGCTGGGGAACGTGACACCGTTGATCAGTGTCGAAGGGACCGAGATCATCAGCGACCAGCGCCGCGGCCGTGACGGGGTGCTCAACAAGACGATGGAGGGCATCCACAACTGCCTGGACAACAAGGTCTTCACCGGCGTCTGCACCAGCCTGTGCCGCACGAACATCGATGACCTCTTGACCGACCAGTGGGTTGATCGGCTGGTGGAGATGGGTGTGTTCTACACCTGGTTCCACGTCTATCGCCCGATGGGTCCGGATGCGTGTCCCGATCTGTGCCTGACACCCGAACAGCAGGTGCGGGTGCGGAAGTTCGTTGTCGAGACACGAGCCCGTAAGCCGATCGTGGTGATCGATGCCTACCACGATGGCGGAGGCAAGTCGTTGTGCCCGGCGGCAACCGGCATCAGCCACCACATCAATCCCTGGGGTGGGATCGAGCCCTGCCCGATCATCCAGTTCGCCTCCGAATCGATCTACGACGATCCACAACTGCCCGCCGACGAGCAGAAGACGCTGGGAGAGAAGATGGTGCAGTCGGAGTTCCTGTCCGACTTCCGTCACCTGGCCCAGGAAACCACCCGCGGTTGTATCGTGCTTGAGCGACCCGACCTGCTCAAGGAACTCGTCGTCAAGCACGGTTCGCATGACGGTACGGCCCGTCAGACGGCGCTGGCCGAGTTGGACGCGATGGAGGTTCGCACGTCGCAGTTCCACCCGGGGCAGGAGATTCCCGAGAAAAGCTGGATGTACCGCCTGGTCAAAAAGTTCTTCTACAACGATTTTGGCGTTTACGACGGTCATGACCACAGTGCCAGCTCGGCCCCGGCGGTTCTGGAACTGCCGACGGTTGTTGAAGAGGACGAACCGGTAGCCGTCTAGGCGGTCGCCGGCGTGCTAGACTGTGGTGTGGACCCGATTGGTGGTCCTCCCGGTCATCAGTTCCCCAGGGGCGATCTCCATGCGCCGTCTCAGCCTTTTCGTCGCGTTGCTGATGGCGACGCTGACCTCCTCCGCATCGGCCCGTGACGTTCACCTCTACGGGGCCCCGGTCCGCCAGGGCGATTTCGTGGTGGGGACGGTGAGGTTTGTCGAGGGGCGCAGCGTGGCGATCGACATGGGGTACGTCGACGGTGTGACCTCCGGCCACCGGTTCCGGGTTTATCGCCGGGTGGGTCGTGACTATCGCATTTCGGGCGTTGCGATCGTCGGGCTGGTGCAGCGTCGCCAGTCGGTGGTGACGGCGCGGACCGGGGTGCCGATCCGGGCTGGTGATGCGGTGGTGATCGCGGCATCGGAGCTGACCATCTGGACCGAGCCCCGCGATCGACTGTACGACGAACGACTGAGGCGGCGAGTGGCGCTACCCAGACGGTTCGGTTACGACACGCGGCAGACCGCCATTGACGAAATCGACCTGCTGGAAACTCGGCGAGGGAACCGGTTGAAGCTGCTCGAATGGACTCGCCAGGTGACGGCGGCCCGACCCAAGACCACGGTGCTGTGGGACCTGACCAATCTGAAGACCCGCCGCCAGGATTTCATCGGCAAGCTCGAGACTTTCGGGAGTTCGTTCCGCTACCGCAACAAGGAGGAACGTGCCAACGCGTCGTTCACGACGGTGGTCCAGCCGATCAGCCGGCTGACCCTCGAGCCTGGAAAGCCTTACGAGGCTCCCGATGCCACCGGCGAACCCCAGCAGCAGAAGAGCGCGGACGAGACGTACACCGAACCCCAGACCCGGATCCCTCGCGTGGTGCCCCTTGCGCGTGGTGTGTCGCTGTACCTGGGACGCGGCAATTCTCGCTAGCGGTTTCCCGCGGGGGCTAGAGGTACTTTGACCACCAGGCGAGGATTTCGCCGAGACGGTGGATTCGCAGGTCCGGTGGGCCGCAGCGGCTCATCCCGTGGCTGGTTTCTCGCGGGTACCGGACGAAACGTGTCGGGACCCCGAGCATCTTCAATGCCGCGAAGACCTGTTCCCCCTGTTCGACGTTGCAGCGGAGGTCACCCTCGCTGTGGATCACCAGGGTGGGCGTGGTGACATTGCGGATTGTCCGGATTGGACTCTGTTGCCAGATTTCCTGGTTGTCGTCCCAGGGGTTCCCGGGCCAGTATTCACCCGGCACCAGTGGGTAGTCGCTGGACCCGGCCATGCTGACGAGATTGGCGACGCAGCGGTCGGTGATGGCGGCTGCGAAACGGTCGGTGTGAGTGATGGCCCAGTTGGTCATGTACCCGCCGTAGCTGCCTCCCATGATGCCGATCCGTTGAGGGTCGATCGCAGGATGCTGTTCCATGAAGGACGCGACAGCCTGCACGTCGGTCCAGTCGGCAGCGCCCCATTTTCCCTGGATGGCCGTGCAGTGTTCTTCGCCGTACCCCTTGCTGCCCCGGGGGTTGCTGAAGACGACGACGTGTCCGGCGGCGGCCAGCACCTGGAACTCGTGAAAAAACGTTGTGCCGTAGAGTGCGTGTGGGCCGCCGTGGACCTGGAGCACTCCCGGACATCGGCGGCGGGACCGGGATGTCCTGCCGGGAGGCTGCATCACCCAGGTGTGCACCCGCGTGCCGTCTTCTGCGGTGATCCATTTTTCGGTGGGTTTTGAGAGTTCGAGCTGTTTGAGCAGCGGGCCGTTGAAATTGGTGAGGGATTTGGGGGCCAGGTCCTGCAGTTGCCGGCCGCCGCGAATCTCGGCCCGCCCCACCTCCGGCAGGGTCGTGGCATCACTGGTACAAACCGCGATGTGACGTCCGTCGTCGGAGAGGTTTCCCATGACTGTCGATGTGGGGCCGCTGGTCAGCAGTCGGACTCGTCCTCCGGCCAGGGGCACCGTGGCGATGACACTGGCTCCGTGCCAGCCGAAGCACATCAGTACCTGCTGACCATCGGCGGTGAAGTCGTAATGGGCTCCGAAAGTTGCTTCGGCGGTGTCGGAGATGACTGTCGAGGAGAGGCAGAAATCGGTGTGGCCGGTGAGATTCTGGAGGTCGCTGCCGTCGAGTCGACACGAGAACAGGTGCGTGTTGCGGACGCCCCATGTCTCGCGTCCCTCACGGCCGGCGAACAGCACCCGCTGTCCGTCGGGGCTGAAACGGGCCGCTGATTTCCAGCCGTCGGGCACGCCGCTGATGCGACGGGCCTTGCCTGTCTTCACCGATATCCGGAACAGTTCGTCTTTCCACGGTGTCAGCAGCGGTTCCCGGCTGACGTTGGTGGCGACGAGCAGTTCGGATGAGTCGGGGGACCAGTCGAAGGAAAATGAAGGGTTGGTGCCACGTCCGAACACCATCCTCTGTGTGCCGGTCTCGGTGTCGACCAGATGAAGTCGAAACCGGGCGCTGCCGAAGTAGCCGTCTCCATCAAGCCGGTAGAAGAGTTCGTCGATTTCCCAAGGTGGCGTGCTGCTTCCGTTCTCCTCTCGTTCGGCCTCGGCCGCTTCGGTCCGCCCGGCATCCGTCTGGCGAAATGAAACCGCCAGCATGCGGCCGTCCGGAGACCAGGCCCAGGACCCGATCGATCCCTCTGGAAAATCGGTCACGGCCCGGGCTTCTCCGCCATTGGCCTCGAGCACGTAAATCTGTGGTCGACGCTTGTCGCGGGAGGAGGTGAATCCGATGCGGGATCCGTCGGGTGACCAGCGGCCGTGACGGTCGTTGTCACCCGAAGAGAAGGGGCGAACGCTGCCGTCGGCTTCCACGATCCAGAGATTCGATACGGTCTGGTTCTTCTCGCCGACGTGACTTCTGGTCAAAAGGACTCGGCTGCCGTCGGGCGAGATCTGGGGGTCGGCCACGGAAATGAACTGCTGCAGGTCCTCGGGCGTGATCCGGCGACGTCGCGCGGTCGACTTGGCCATGGCTTGGGCTCCGGGTGGTGTGGTCGTTGTTGGGTCGCTGCCGCGGCGATCATATCGTGCGGTCGTGCGGCTGTCGAAAGGGGCCGCATGGACCGGGATGTGGACGGCCGGGACCGACGCGGTACAATCGGCAGCAAAGCGATCCGGGAGAAGTGAGATGGTGATGAACAAACGGGTGATCGTCGCGGTCGGGATGGGGATGGCCCTGGGCTGGGGATTCGGAGGGAACAGGGCTGTCGTGGCCCAGCGGGGGGCCGATTCGCTGGCCAAGCGGGCTCTGGCTGTCCGACAGGTGATCGCGCACCGCGGTTCAAGTTCCGATCGGCCCGAGTGCACCCTGGTTTCGTTGCGAAGGGCGATCGCGGTGGGAGCGACGGCCAGCGAGGTTGACGTGCGGTGGACCAAGGATCGCCAACTGGTGATTCTCCACGACGCGACCCTCGACCGGACCACAAATGGCACCGGCAAGATCGGAGCGACGACACTGGCCCAGGTGCGACAACTGGATGCGGGGAGTTGGTTCGACGCGAAATACCGTGCCGAGAAGGTGCCGACATTGCGGGAGGTGCTGGAGACCGGCCGCGGACGAATCGACGTGTTGCTGGATCTCAAGGAGCAAGGGGCCGCCTACGACCAACAGGTGGTCGGTGAGGTCAAGCGTTTCGGCGATCCGAAGAAGACGATCGTCGGTGTTCGCAGTGTCGCGCAGGCTCGCCGGTTCCGAGAGCTGTTGCCCAAGTCGCGGCAACTGGGACTGATTCCCGATCCCAAGTCGATCGAGGCCTTCGTGGAGGCGGGGGTGGAGACGATCCGGTTGTGGCCGAGGTGGATCAAGGCCGACCCGCAACTCGTCGAGCGGGTTCACCGGTTGAAGGTCGGGTTGCATGTCAACGGCAGCAAAGGGGCCCGGGCGGAGGTGGAAGCGGCACTGTCTCATCGGCCGACATCACTGTCGAGCGACGATCCCGGCCGGCTGGTCAAGACACTCAAGGCGATTTCACAGAACAAGAAGCCGATGTTGAGGCGATCGAGAGATTTCTCGCGAGCCGAGTCCGGAACCCGACTTGGAAGAGGATGACCTCCGAGGACGGTCAGCAGGTCCCGGCCGCCCCTCCGGCCGACCTGCGACAACTGGTTGTTGATCTGGAGGGAGACGAGCGGTTCGTCGAGGTGGTGCGGGCGTTGTCCCGCGGAGAAAGTGCCACGGTCGACGGGGCGTGGGGCTCGGCCTGCGCGCTGGCGCTGTCGGGCATCTCCCGCCAGCGGCCCTCGGCCCTGGTTGTTGTCGTGCCACGGGTGGGCGATGTCGAGTCACTGGCGGCCGACATGGGAGCCTTTGCTCACGCTTCACCGTTGGTGTTCCCCGCCTGGGAGACCCTGCCGGAGGAACACGACACGTCGGACCCGGTGTTCACCGCCCGGCTGCGAGTGCTCTCGGCACTGGAACGCGCTGCCAATCCCCCGGTTCTGGTCACCAGTATCGCGGCACTGATGCAGCCGGTGCCCAGCCGGGCCCAACGCAACGCGTCGACGCGACGGTTTGTCACCGGCGAGGAGACCGATCCGGAGGAGTTGCTCGAGTGGCTGGTGGCCCGGGGGCTGGAACCGACCACCGCCGTGGCCCTGCCGGGCGAATTCAGCCGTCATGGTGGCATCATCGACATCTTCGCACCCGACGCCGTTGACCCCGTGCGGCTGGAGTTCTTTGGTGACGAGATTGACTCGATCCGGACCTTCGATGCCGAGTCACAGCGTCAGTTGGAGGTCTGCGACGAGGTTGAACTGTGCCTGGTCGAGCCGGCGAGTGGGGTGTCGACCGACGAGGCCGAGTTGTTGACCGAGTCGTTGCCGGAGGGGACCTGGGTCGGACTCGTCGAATTGCCCGATCTGAAACGCGAAGGCGAGGAGGTGCGATCGCGGCTGGAACGGCAGGAGGGGCTGGTGACGGTCGAGGAGGTTCTCAGACGACTGACCGAATTTCCCAGCGTGGTCGTTGCCGCGTTGTCGGCGGCAAGCATGGAGACGACCTGTCACCTGGCCGTGGAGTCTATCGAACGGTTCAGCGGGCCACGGACACGGGTGCTGGAGGAGTTGCAGGAGACGCTGGGGCCCGACGAGAAAGTGCTGGTGGCGTGCCACAACGAGGCCGAGCGTCTGCGCCTGGCCGAGATGCTGGAAGAATTGCCGAAGTCGGACAACGAGGAGGCGGGGCGACTGGGCGAGCGGCTGACGCTGTGCGTGGGACGATTGGGACGCGGGTTCCGCCTGGTGCGACAGCAGTTGATCGTGCTGGGTGACAGCGAACTGTTCAACCGGACCGAGATCCGGCCGCAAACTCGTCGGACGCGACGCGATGCCCGCGCCATCGACAGCTTCCTCGACCTCGAGCCCGGAAACCTGGTGGTTCACCTGGCCCATGGCATCGGCCGTTACCGCGGTCTGAAGCTGATCGACCGGCAAGGACGTTCCGAGGAACACCTGTCCCTGGAATTTCGCGACCGGGTGCAGTTGTACGTTCCCGTATCGCTGATTCACCTGGTCCAGAAGTATGTCGGCCCGTCGAAGACGACCCCGGAACTTTCCAAGATCGGAGGGTCGACCTGGGAAAAGAAGAAGAAGCGGGTTGCCGAGGCGGTCAACGACCTGGCTTCCGACATGCTGCGGATGCAGGCGGTTCGCGAGGCTCAGCCGGGACTGTCTCATCCGGAGGGGAGCCACTGGCAGACCGAGTTCGCCCGGGCCTTCCCTTATTCGGAGACCGCTGACCAGGCCGAGGCGATCGATTCTGTGGGAGCTGACCTGAGGAGATCGCGGCCGATGGACCGGTTGCTGTGCGGTGACGTCGGTTACGGCAAGACCGAGGTGGCTATGCGGGCGGCGTTTCAGGCGATTGATGGCGGACGACAGGTCGCGGTGCTGGTGCCGACCACAGTGCTGGCCGAGCAGCATTATCGGACATTTTCGGAACGGATGGCCGAATTCCCGGTGACGATCGAGTCCCTGTCGAGGTTCAAGACCCGCAAGCAGCAGCTCGGGACGCTCCAGCGTGTGGCTGAAGGAAGTGTCGACGTGGTCATCGGCACGCACCGACTTGTGCAGAAGGACGTCAAGTTCTCCGATCTGGGGCTGCTGGTGATCGACGAGGAGCAGAGGTTCGGGGTGGAGGCCAAGGAACTGCTCAAGACGATGAGGCTGGAGGTGGACGTGCTGACGATGACCGCCACGCCGATTCCTCGCACCTTGCACATGTCACTGTTGGGAATCCGTGACATCTCCAACCTGCAGACCGCCCCACGGGATCGCATGGCGATCGTGACACGAATTGCTCGTGACGACGACGAACTGATCCGCCAGGCGATCGTCCGCGAACTCAATCGCAATGGCCAGGTCTTCTTCGTCCACAACCGGGTTCAGGACATTCACCAGGTTGTCGAACGGATCGAGTCGATCGTGCCCGAGGCAAGGATCGGTGTCGTGCACGGGCAGATGAAGGAGTCGGAACTGGAACGCGATATGCTGGATTTCGTCACCGGGCGAATCGACGTGCTGGTGGCGACGACGATCATCGAGAGCGGACTCGACATTCCCAATGCGAACACGATCTTCATCCACGATGCTGACCGGTACGGGTTGGCCGACCTGCACCAGTTGAGAGGCCGTGTCGGTCGTGAGAAACGGCGGGCTTACTGTTATCTGCTGTTGCCCGAATCCCGGCCGCTGTCCCAGGTGGCCACACGGAGGCTGAAGGCGGTCGAGGAGTACAGCGAACTGGGAGCGGGGTTCAAGATCGCGATGCGGGACCTCGAGATACGTGGCGCGGGCAACATCCTGGGAACCCAGCAAAGCGGCCACATTGCCACGGTCGGTTATGAACTGTACTGCCGGTTGCTGGAGAACGCGGTCCGCCGTCTCAAGAGCCTGCCGCCGCGAGAGGATCGGCACGTTTCGATTGATCTGCCGCTGGCGGCGTTTCTTCCCGAGGGGTACGTTCCGGGAGGGCGGCACAAGGTCGATGTTTACCGACGGATCGCTGCCGCCCCCGATCTCGACACGTTGCGTGAGGTCGGGGACGAACTGCGTGACAGGTTCGGTCCGTTGCCCGAGGAAGCCCTGAGATTGCTCGATCTCAAGCGGGTGTCGTTGTGGGCGAACCAATGGGGGATCGAGGGGATTCGCATCGAGCCGCGCCGGGACGGGCAGGGGCCATTTGTGGTTCTCGAATGTGGCGAGGCCGAGAGACTTCGTCCACTGGTCGATAACGGCACGCGGACGTTGCGGATCGTTGACCCGAGGCAGGCTTGCGTGCTGATCGAGCCTGATGAAACCGAAGGCGAGGTGTTGCTGGGAGTGGTCAAAGAGGGGTTGCAGCCCACCTAGACCGTTCCTATACTCCCGCCCCTCACGGATTCTCCGCGCCCCTCATCTCCTTGCCATGGACCCTCCACAACGGGTCCTGGCCGGATGGAACCGGCCCGATGATGAGACATTCTGTCCTCCCAAAGCGGCTCGTCGGTTTGGCGGCGTCCTGTTTGCCGGGCCTCGTAATGATTGTCCTGGTGACGGTGTTGCCCGGCTGTCGCGGATTGCCGTGGGACCGAACGGCTGGCGAGGTGCGCGAGGTTCCGCCGAAAGTGACCGTTTTGCCGACGGGTTCCGGTGAGATCGATGATGGAACATCGGTCCAGGCCACGTCGCTGCAGATGGCTCTGCCAACTGGGGAATCGGACTGGTTGAGCCAGACCCAGGTGGTGGCGATCGTCAACGGTGAGCCGGTGTTTGCCAGCGAGATCCTGCACCGGCAGGCGGGGGCGCTGGCCGCCGCTCGACAGCAACTCACCCCGCCCCAGTACCGGGCACTGCAGGGAGACCTGATCCGCAAGCAACTCAAGGGGTACATCGACCGTCGCATGATGGCCCAGGCCATGCGGAACGGCCTGGAACAGGACCGCCAGGAGTTCCTCGACACTCAGTTGGACAAGGTCTTCGCCGAACAGGAACTGCCGCAATTGCTCAAAGGGCGGCAGGTCCAGTCGGTTGTGGCCTTGAAGAGGAAACTGGGTGAGGAGGGCACGACTCTGGAGGTGCTCAAGGAGGACTTCCAGCAACAGCAATTGGCCATGGAATATCTCCGGCAGTCCGCCCGGCCGCGAGAGGATTTCTCGCCGTCGGAGATGATGGCCTGGTACCGGTCTCACCTGGAGGAATTCCAGACGACACCCCGAGTCCGTTGGCGGCAGATCCTGGTGTCCAACGCGAATTATCTTGACCGGGATTCGGCGCTGAGGGTGATCGAGGTGGCCAAGTCGAAGCTGGACGGCGGCGAGTCCTTCGCGGCGGTGGCCCGAGAACTCTCGGATGGTCCAGTGGCTGCCGAAGGCGGTCTGTGGGACTGGACCGACAAGGAGAGCTTCAAGGACGAGCGGATTGCCGATGCCCTGTTCCGATTGCCGTTGGGGACATCGAGCCGGATCTTCGAGGGGAAGGGATTCTTCCAGTTGGTGGTCGCCGTCGAACGCGAGGAAGGCGGCGCGGCCAAGTTTGAGACCATCCAGCCTCAGATCGAGAAGCGGCTGGCCGACGAAAACCGGGTTCAGGAAATGGAACGGGTCGTTGGGGAACTCCAGCTCACTGCACAGATCACCACCGTCTTCGACAAGCCCGGTAAGCCGTTCTTTCCCACGGGCCGACAGGTCATCCCTGGTCCATTGGGCCCCGCTTCCGAGGAGGCCAAGGGGCTGGACCTTTCACCGTCGGCAGCCGGAGTGGATTCTCCGGCCCGTCGACAGGAGAAAAAATGAAAACCGTCTGGAACGGGGTTGACCCGTTTTGCGGCGATGCACTATTACCCCGCCCATCTTCAACCGGCTGCCGTCACGAACGGTCAACAACAAGAATCTCTCACAGGTTGGCAGCCTCACATCTCAACTCACTCCGAGTCGTCAGCTATCACTTCTCACAACGACTCGACACTCTCTTCGACTCTCCACTCTCACACCAACAATTGAATCTGATCTGACTCGTCATGAGCTGTCGTCCAGGTGATCGACCTGGAACAGTCGGGTACGATTTTCGGCCCGTCCTGTTTCCGGAAGAGAGCCGGGCCATGTCGGATCCCGGAAGGACCCGGGATCGGTGGCAATGTCGACCGCCGCGGCAAGTCTCGCGGAGGAACTCCCGGTGCGAAAGGCTCTCGGACTGTTTGCGTGTACGGGCTTCGTAGCCCTTGGGCTATGGCTTTTCCTGCCCAACGACGCGCCTCGCAACCTCTCGGCCCAGACAGGGGCCGTTCAACAAGTGACCTCACCGGGGGCCCAGCCAGGGACCGCCGGCGATGTTGCGCCCTCGCCTCGAGCGGTGGCACCGGTGGCGCCAGCTGCCGTCGCCGTTCCACCGGAGGCCGGTTCCCCGGCCGGCAATGGCGAAGCGTCGACGCGAGCCAGCCTCCTGAAGTTGCGGATTCGTGACCAGTTGGCCATGGCCTTGAGGGCACTGGAGCGTGGCGATCGGGACGAGGCCCAGAGGTTGGCGATGGCAGCCGACCAGTTGGCGAAAGCCACCGGCCTGGTCTTTGCCCAGGGAGAAACGAGTCCGCAGGACCTGTTGGCACGCATCCAGGTGCCGGCCGTCGACGACGCACCGTCCAAGCTTGCTCAGTTGATCAAACAGGCCCAGGCGGCCGGGACCGCCGGCCAGTTCGCCGAGGCGATCAACCTGTCAGCCCAGGCCGATCGCCTGGCCCGAAAAAACAACCTGGTGCCGGCCGCCGGCACCCCCCGACCGGCACAGCTGGTGGCCGTCTTCGAGATCAAGCTGCTTGACCAGTCCACCGGCAAGACCGGGAAGTCGCTGGCCGAGTTGGTCCAGACGCGCGTCAATGATTACATGGTGGTCGCTGCCAAACAGGAGGCCGCCGGCCGATTGGCCGAAGCCCTGAGACTGGCATCGGTGGCCGGGTTGATGGCGCAGTCCACGCAACTGGTCTTCCCGACCGGAACGTTGACGCCCGAGGCACTGATCGCCCGTGTCGAGGCGGCACAGGCTCCCAAGGCACTCTCACCGAAAGCCACGTCGCTCAAGGGGCAGGCCACAGCGCTGGTCGCCGAGGGCCGAGCTCTCTTGCGGGCAGGAAAGCTGGACGAGGCCAAGGCAAAAGCCGAACTGGCTCGTGGATTCCAGGTGACCTGGGACCTGCTCGATGATCGTCCGCGGTTTCTCCTGCAGGACATTTCCAAGGCATCTGCTGCCCCGGCCGCCGCTCCCACGAAGTTGGCCAATGCCCCCCGTGAGGGAGTGGCGCGAGCGATCCGACAACCGAACGTCGGCTCTCGAGATCCGGCCGTCGGGCCTCCGACGAAGATGTCGGCGCTGGATCTCTACAACCAGGGCCTGGCCCACTTGCGTCGCGGTGACCGTGAAGCTTCCTACAGATCCTTCCTCGATGCGTATCGCAGCGGCGAGAAACTGGACCGGGTTCGTTCGCAGCAACTGGAAGATTTCCTTCGAGAACTGTCCCCGCGAAATCCCACCGCGACACGGACGGCGGCGTCCGAGACCCGGCCCGGCACGTCATCGGCTCGCGATGATGCGATCGCCGTGGCGCAGCAGAAGCAGAACCTGCTGTTTGACTCGCTCCGCAGCCGAACACTCAATGCCGTCTTCAAAGCTCGCCAGTTGAAGGACAACGATCCGGACAAGGCCGTGGAGACGCTCGACCAGGCCCTGGCTGCAGTCAATGCCGCTCAACTCGACAAGGCCCTGGCCGATCGGCTCAAGGGCCAACTGAACAATGCCCGTCGAGCCATCGTCACCGAACGCGACCTGAAGGCGCCTCAGGTGGCCCAGACGAAACGGAACCGCGAGATCGAGGCACAGTTCGAAGCCGAGCAGCAGCACAAGATTCGTGTCGAGCAGGAAATCGGCGAACTTGTCGACAAGTACAACGAGTTGTTCCGGGACAAGCGTTACGAAGAGGCCGAGATGACCGCGCGGAAGGCGCGGGAGATCGACCCCTACAACCCGGTCGTCGTGACCATGTTCCAGAAGGCGATCTTTGCCCGGCGAAACGAGATCAACCTTAGGCGGCGCGAGGATGTTGATGCGAGCCTCTGGGATGCTCTCAACGATGTCGAAATGGCGATGGTCTTTCCCACCGACGACTACGCCTATCCCGGAAAGCGGGAATGGAAAGACCTGGTCAAGAGACGGAAGCGGTTCGGACGTCCTGACAACAGGGAACGCAGCGAAGAGGAGCTGCGGATCGAGAAAAGCCTGAATTCGCCCGTCTCGCTGCACTTCGACGAGGCCCCGCTCAAGGAGGTCATCGACGAGATTCGCAAGCAAATCGAGATCAACATCGTAGTCGACAAGCTGGGACTTGAAGAGGTCGGTGCCACGACCAATTCTCCCGTGTCGATCGACCTCAACGGCATCAAGCTCAAGAGCGTCCTGAACCTGACACTCGAGCCGCTGGACCTGGACTACACGATCCAGGACGACGTGCTGAAGATCACCAGCAAGGTCCGTCAACAGGGCCGCCTGATCACCGCGACCTATCCGGTCGCCGATCTGGTCGTGCCACTGGATATGGGACGGGTCAATGCCGGCACGATCACCAGCCTGGTTCCAGGTCAGCCATCGACGCCGACTCTGCAGTCTGATGGTCAGATGGCCGTCAACGGTTCAACGGCCCAATTCCAGGTTGGCAACAATGCCGCTTCGGGACTGGTCGGCGCGATTTCCGGCAGCGGAATGGAAGCCGGAGTGTCTGGTGGCCAGCGGGCGATCAACTTCGAATCCCTTTCGGGCTTGATTACCTCGACGATCGAACCGGGCAGTTGGGAAGAGATTGGGGGCCAGGGCAGCGTGCGTGGCCACGAATCGACCTTGAGCCTCGTGATTCGGGCGACCCAGAAGACCCATGACGAGATTGCCGACTTGCTCGAGCAACTCCGCCGCCTGCAGGACTTGCAGGTGACGATCGAATGCCGGCAGATCGTGGTGATCGACAGTTTCTACGAACGGATCGGTATCGACTTCGACTGGAACATCCAGGACTCGATCGGTGGTCCCACGCTTGACGGCGGCGCATCGCAGCAGGGCGGCGGCGGCGGCGGCGGTGGCGGTGGCAACCAGCAGTCGGGTCCGGGTTCTCCCCTGCCTCCCTTCGGTAGCGTGATCGGCGGCGGTGGCCAGCAGCAGGGTGGCCAGGGCGGCGGTGGCCAGGGCGGCGGCGGCGCCTTTGGAGTTGGTGGTATCGGCGGTGGCTTCAGCGGCGGCGGTGGCGCTGGCGGCGGACTGGGAGGTGGCTTTGGCGGCGGCGGTGGTGGCCAGGGTGGTCAGCAACAGCAGCAGGGCGGGATGGGACTCTTCGATCCGGCTCCGAGGCGAAACCTGGTCAACCGCGACAACTACGCACGTCCGACGGTGATCGGCATGTCCAATCCGGATTCGTTCACCGACGACCTCGATCTCCAGTTTCGGCAGGGTTCGTTCCAGATCGGTGTTCCCGACTTCGGGGGATACAACCCCGAGAGTGGTCTTCAGTTCGGTCTGGCGATTCTTTCGGACATCGAGACCTTCTTTTTCATCCAGGCCGCGCAGGGTGACGAGCGATCCAACGTGATGGCCGCACCCAAGGTGACGATGTTCAACGGCCAACAGGCCACCATTCGTGACCAGGTCTCCCAGCCGTTTGTGATCAGCATGATCCCCAGTGGAGGTGGTGGCATCTTTGGCGGCGTTGGCTACAGCCCGGTGATCATGCCGATCAACGAGGGTGTCTTCCTACAGGTCCAGGCAGTCGTTTCGGCCGATCGCCGTTACGTCCGGCTCACCGTTCAGCCCCAGTTCACCCAGATTCGCGAAGTCAAGACGTTCACCTTCTCTGGCGGCGGCGGCGGCATGGGCGGCATGGGCGGCGGCGGCATGGGCGGCATGGGCGGTGGCATGGGTGGCATGGGTGGCATGGGCGGCGGCATGGGCGGCATGGGCGGTGGTGGCATGATGGGTATGGGAGGAATCGGCGGCGGACCGCGCGACTTCCAGGCATCCCGTACCACTGCCGGACAGTTTGGCCAGGCGATCCCCCACGGTGCCAACTTCGTTGATTCGACCTCCCAGGGTGCTCAATCCGGATTCGGTGGCATCGGTGGCATGGGTGGCATGGGTGGCATGGGCGGCGGCATGGGTGGCATGGGCGGCGGCATGGGTGGCATGGGCGGCGGCATGGGCGGTGGCATGGGTGGTATGGGCGGTGGCGCCGGCGGCGGTTCACTGACCGTGCAGCAACCGGTTCAGGCTGTCCTCAATGTCACCACCACTGTCAGTGTTCCCGACGGCGGCACGGTGCTGCTGGGTGGTGTCAAGCGTCTCAAGGAGGGACGCAACATGGCGGGCGTTCCGATTCTCAACAAGATTCCTTACATCAGTCGCCTCTTCAAGAACTCGGGCGTCGGTCGTGACACCGAGAGCGTGATGTTGATGGTCACTCCGCGGATCATCATCCAGGAAGAGGAAGAAGAACTCCTGGGCATTCCACCGGAATAATTCCGGTGGAAGCACTGTTCTGGGTCTAAGCCAATGGGCTCCGGCTGAAACCCTTACGGTGTGTGTCCGAGGGTGGCAGGCCGTCGTAGAGTTGCGGGACTCTGCGGCGGCCGCTCCCTTTTAAAGGTAAGGGCCCGGAGGCAAACCGTCTCGTCCTGAAAGAGGCCTTGTGCTACCGTCCCGGCCCGCAACATCAAACGGTCGGACCCGCCGTGGACAGCACCCCCCCCTATCAACCGCTTCGCGTGGCCGCTTCGTGCCTGGTGGTGTCTCTGCTGGTGCTGTTGGGGCTGGGGGCCTGGGCCGGTGGATTCCTGCCCTTGGGGCTTGGTGAGGCGACGGTTTCCGTGCGATCGACCCATCCGGATGATCGGCCGACCATCCCGCGATGTGATCTTCGCGATACGTTGGGCACGCTGCACCAGGTTGGCGGCCAGTCCGAAGCGCCCGCGACCGTTGTCGTGTTTCTCTCGCCGACCTGCCCGATCAGCCGCAGTTATGTGCCGATGCTCGGACGTCTCCACCGAGCTGCCGCCAGCCGCCGGGTTCGGGTGCTGGGGATTCTGGTCGCCGGGAACGAGGACTCGACGTCGGAGTTGCGAGTGGGGTTTCCGTTGGTCAGCGAAACGTCTCGACCGGAGGCCAAGGCCCTGCGAGTTTGCCTGGGCCCAACGCATGTCCCCGAGGCCTTCGTGATCGATTCGGCCGGCCGGCTCTGCTACCGCGGCCGGATCGATGATCACTACATCGACGTTGGTCGCCGCCGGCAACAAACCACTCACCGTGATCTGGCTCGCGCGATCGATACGGTGCTGAGTGGAGGTTCCCGGGAATTGACGAGGACTCCGCCGGTTGGCTGCCTTCTGGACAGTCCACCTGGGGAGGCCGAACCCGCCAAGTCGGTCACCTGGTCGAGTCACGTGGCGGAACTGGTACACAGGCGTTGTGGCCGCTGCCACCGCGCGGAAACTCCCGCGCCGTTCCCCCTGAGAACCTACGACGACGTGGCGGCTCGTTCACGGCAGGTGCTCGACGTGGTCACCCGTCGAATCATGCCCCCGTGGAAGCCACGGCCGGAATTCGGTCATTTCCGGGATGAATTGCGTCTCGACGATTCGGAACTGGCGCTGTTGCGGAAGTGGCTCGAGTCGGGATTGCCACGGGGCGACATGGCCACGGCTCCGGTGGCTCCGGTGTACCGCGGTGGCTGGGTGTTGGGCGAGCCAGACCTGGTGCTGACGATGCCGGAAGCCGCGTTGATTCCGGCCGAGGGGGATGATGTGTACTGGTATTTTGTCATCCCATCGGGGCTGGTTTCCGATCGGATGATCACCGCGATCGACTTCCGTCCTGGAAACTCCCGGGTGGTTCACCACGCCAGTTTTCGCTACGACGACACCGGTAGGGCACGTCTGCTGGATGCGACCGACCCGGCGCCGGGATACCGTCGGCATGGTGGCTGGGGCTTCTCCAGCGGCGGCACCTTGGGGGGATGGGCTGCCGGTATTCAACCCCAACGACTGGCTCCCGGCCTGGGACGTCCGATAACTGCCGGCTCGGACTTTGTTCTCCAGGTGCATTATCACCCCACCGGACAACCGGAACGGGATCGTTCTCGGGTCGGGATCTACTTCCTTCCCGAACGGTCACCGTCGGTGGGTTCAGCCGCGCCGGAGATTACCCCGGTGGTCGAGATCTTCGTGGGAGACATGTCACTGGAGATCCCCCCAGGTCGGTCCGACCTGTATCACCCGGCCGAATACACCCTGCCCGTGCCGGTAACGATCCACTCGGTCCTCCCTCACATGCACCTGCTGGGTCGGCGTTGCCGGTCCTGGGCTGTCCTGCCCAATGGGCGGAAGGTCCCGTTGGTCGCGGTCGACGACTGGGACTTCAATTGGCAGGGCCAGTATCACCTGCGGAAACCGCTGAAACTTCCGGCCGGGACCCGGCTGGTTCACGAGTCCTGGTACGACAACAGTTCGGGCAACCCGTTCAACCCGCACTCTCCACCCCGGCGGGTCACCTGGGGAGAAGGGACCAGCGAGGAGATGGGATTGCTGCTGCTGGACGTGACAGCCGATTCCGCTGCCGACCGGACGACACTGATCCGGCACAACTGGTCGCATTTCGCCGAGCAGTACCGTCGGCTAAGCGGAAGCCGCTAGCGCTATCCGCCACCGCTTTCGCCGCTATCGGTCGGCACCGTCGCGGACTCCGGTGCGGACGATCTGCCGACGGCCTGTTGGAGAGCTTCCAGAATGCGATCGGGCCCGAAAACCCCGTCCAGGACGATCGGCTTGTCCGGTTGTCCGGCCGGGTAGATGGCATAGAACGGGATCGCCTTGGCGCGGTTGCCCAGCTTGACCAACAACGCATCGATCTCCGGCGAGTCCTTCGTCTTGTCGGCCTTCAGGGGCACGATCTTGTGATCGGTGATGAACTTGCGGGTGACATCGGCATCCAAGGCGACCGCCTCGTTGAGCTTGCAGGTGATTCACCAGTCGGCCGTGAAGTCGATCAACACCGTCTGGTTGTCCTCGAGGTGTTGTGAGAGAACGTCGCCGGAGTAGGGCCTCCAGAATCCATCGTCGGGGTGGTAGAACCATCCGAAGGAGACCAGGCCCAGCAGGCCACCAAACGCGGCCGCCTGCCCCCAGGCCATCATTCGCCTGGTCCGTGGCTGGGTCAGCGGCACACGGCCGATCCACCAGAAGGCGGCCCAGAGTGAGAACAGGAACAGCAGGGTCGGCACCACGATGTCGGAGTCGACTCCAGAGAGCACGTACATCGGGTAGATCACCGTGCCCAGCAGCACGAAGCCCATCACCTGCTTGAAGGTCTCCATCCACATGCCCGGCTTGGGCAGGAACCCGATCAGCTTGGGGAACGCTCCGATCAGCAGGTAGGGGACCGCCATTCCCAGCCCGACGCTCATCAACACCAGGTAGGTGACCCCGATCGACTGGCTGACGGCCCAGCTCATCGCCGGAACCAGCAGCGGCCCGGTGCAGGGGGTCGCCAGGATGGTGGTCAGGATTCCCTTGGCAAATGCGGCGCCCAGCCCTTCCTGTCCGGAGGTGTCACCGGAACCGCCAAAGCCGGGGATCGGGATTTCCCAGACACCCAGGAAACTCAGCGCGAAGACAAACACGATCGCCGCCATGACGATGTTGAACGGGGCACTGGTGAACTGAGACCCCCAGCCGGCCCCGACCACGCCGACCAGGGTGGCCAGCACTGCGAAGACACTCATCAGGCCCAGCGAGAACGCAAGATTGAGCATGAAGGCGCGGGTTCGGTTTTCACCGGCCTGCGTCACAAACGACATGATTTTCAGGCCGATCACCGGCAGAACGCAGGGCATGAAGTTGAGAATGAAGCCGGCCAGTAGCGCGACGCCGACCTGGGTCAGCAGCGTACTCAGGCTGGCCGGTGCCGCTGCCGGCGTCTCTTCCGCGTCGGTCCCGGTGGACACCATTTTCTGTTGTCCGTCGTCGGCGATCTTCTTGTCGGTTTCGCTGACGTCTCCCAGCACGAACGAAGCCCGCCCCTTCAGGCAGCCCTTCTCGTCACAGTACTGGTACAGCACCCGGCCTCGCACGCCGTAGCCCGAATCGGTCGCCGAATCGGTCACGCGGAAGGTCCGGCTCCAGGTCACCGTGCCGTGGAAGAGCCGTTGCTCGAGGTTGCCAGAGGGAAGCTCGATCGTCTTCTTCTCGAACGGCTTGTCTTCCTGGAATCCGTCGCCCACAGCCTCGAGGCCACGGAGACCCTGGAGCGATATCCGGGTGGGCAGGCCGCCGTTGTTCTTGTCCTGGCTGAGCGCGAAGATGTGAAATCTGTCTTCGAGCGTTGCCGAGAGCGACAGCGTCACCGTGTCGCCGGGCCTGGCGTTCCCGGGTGACAACTCCATGTGCCACGACACCGGTGTCGGTGTTTCCTGGCCGCCGGCCTTGGTGGTTGGGGTGAAGTCATGGGTGAAAGGGAATTCGGGGCCATCACCGAGGGCAATTTCGATCGGGAACTCTTCCGGAGGCAGGCAGCCACTGGCGTTGCACATGCTCAGCCTGATCGCACCGTTGATCGCAGCGTCGCCGTCACCCCGCTTGAATGCCTGTCGCCACACCGCTCGTCCAATGTGCTTTTCCTGGCGGAAATCCATCTCGCCGATCTTGGTGACCTCGATCTTCGGGGGGTGGTCGGGACGGGGGCCCTTGTCGAGTGTTTCGAGTCCGGTGTGTTTGGCGATCTTGATGATTGTCGAGTTGGGGTCGTCGCCGATCGAGTACGTGTAGTAGCCCTCGGGAACGATCACCTCGATCGTCAGTGTCACTCGTTCTCCCGGCTTCGCGGTGGCCGGGTGCAGTGACGTGGCGATCTTCGGTGTCGCCGCCACCGTGCCCGGTCCGTCACCCAGGTTGCCGAAGGGCTGGAACAGGTCGGGCTGGTCCTGGGCCACCGTCGGGGTGGTCACCATCAGGACAGCGATCCAGGTCAAACACCTTCTCATCGTGTCACGTTCTTTCGTTTTCCGCACATTTCCGGGGTCGCCCCCCTTTTGGACGCATCTTAGTTCATCCGAATCGACGCTGGCAATTGGCCAAAGGCTCCTCTCGTGGCACACTGTCGGTGGACGTCATTCCGGTCATGAAGAATTTGCCGTGTTTCGCCTCGTTCCTTTTCTCTGTTGTCTGCCCGTGGTGCTGCCGGCCGCCGAGCCGCGGGCAGTCACCGTGGATGCCGCGTTGCCGTTCGGACAGGCTCCGGTTGATTATCTCGGGGATGCCACCTCCGATCCCGTCGCTCGTCTCAACCGACGGCTGGTCGATGGCGAGATCACGCTCAAACCGGTGACCGGGCGAGGTTACCTCGACGCGGTTCTTCGTGTCCTGCAGGTGCCTGTCTCCTCGCAACTGCTGGTCTATTCCAAGACGGCCGTCAACCAGCGGCTGATCACTCCGAAAACTCCCAGGGCGATCTATTTCAATGACACGGTTTCTGTGGCCTGGGTTCCCCGAACCGCGGAACTGGAATTGTCGGCCGTCGATCCGGTCAAAGGCGCGATGTTCTATGTCCTGAAGCAGCCCGAAGCGTCTGGTGGTGGGGCACCGCGGTTCCACCGCAGGCAGAGTTGCCTGGCCTGCCACATTGGTCGCACCACGCTGTCGGTTCCCGGCGGCATCGTCCGGTCGTTCCTGGTCGAATCAACGGGCAAGCCGCTTGAGGGTTACTCGCGGGTGACCGGAACCACTCCGATCAACAACCGCTGGGGCGGCTGGTACGTCACCGGACGGCTGGGCACTTCGATCCACATGGGCAACCTGGTCAACAGGGACGAGAACCGACGTCATCGCCACGATGCGTCGTTCCGCGGCAGCCTGGGGCGCCTGGATACCCTGGTCGATCTGAAGGCCTATCTTTCTCCCCACAGCGACGTCGTCGCGCACCTTGTTTTCGACCACCAGTTGCACGGTCAGAACCTGATCACACGTGTGTCCTATGAACACAGGCTGGGCAGGCGGTCCGATGCCGAGGATCGGTTGCTGCGGTACTTGCTGTTGGCCGAGGAGCCTCGGTGGGACGAGGAAATTTCCGGCACGAGCGGATTCGCCAAGTGGTTCCAGCAGCAGGGGCCACGGGCCGGTGACGGTCGGTCACTGCGGCAACTGGACCTTTCCGGTCGCCTGTTCCGTTTCCGCCTGAGTCCCCTGGTCTATTCTTCGCAGTTGGCGGTGATGCCCGACCCGCCCCGCCAACGCCTGGGCCGTCGGTTTCGGGCGGTACTCGAGGGCCGCCCGGCCGGTGGGCTCGAGAAGTTGCTCAACGATCGGCAACGGGACGACCTGCGTGACATCCTGGAAGCCACCCGAGAAGATCTGCCAGCCGGGTGGCGAGTGAGGCCGCGACGTCGAGGAGTGAAATGATGGGGATCCTGAACAACTGGCGGGCCTGGTCTGTCTCTGGAATGGTGTGGCTGATGGCATCGTGCCCGGTAGACGCTTTCCAGGATTCGACCCCCGTGACCGCTGGGGTTCGCGTGCCCGACGGGTTTCGGGTCACGATGTTTGCCGACGACGAACTGGCCAGCAACATCTACTCGATGACCGTTGATGCGGCGGGTCGCGTGGTCGTTGCCGGTCCGCGATACGTCCGGATTCTTCACGATCGGGACGGGGACGGTCGCGCCGAGTCGTTCACGGCGTTTTCAGATCGCCCGGCCGGTGGCGCCCAGGGAATGTTCTTCGACGGCTCCGATCTGTTGGCGACCGGGGATGGGGCGATGTGGCGGTTGCGGGATGCCGATGGGAACGGGCGGGCCGACGGACCGCCGGAGCAGATTCTGAAGATCCGTGCCGGTGGAGAACACGATGCTCACGCGATCCGCCGCGGGCCCGATGGCTGGTTCTACCTGTTGGCCGGAAACGGCGCCGGGGTGAATGCCTCCTACGCATCGCTGGGGTCCTCGCCCATCCGCGTGCCGTCGGCCGGGACATTGCTGAGACTGCCGCCGTCTTTGACCGGCAGCGAGATCCTGGTGGACGGGTTTCGCAATGCCTACGACTTTGCCTTCGATCCGGCCGGAGACATCTTTGTCTTTGACAGCGACGGGGAACGTGACGTGTCCCTGCCATGGTACCGGCCGACCAGGGTGTTTCATGCCTTGCCGGCACATGGGACCGGCTGGCTGTCTCGAAGCTGGAAACGACCGGGTTATTTCCTGGACATGCCACCGGTGGTGGGAGCTTTCGGACGAGGATCGCCGACCGGGGTGGCCTGTTACAGACACACCGCCTTCCCCGAGAAATTTCGCGGAGCGGTCTTTGCCTGTGACTGGACCTTTGGTCGGGTGGTGGCGCTGACGCCGCCTGGCGCAAGCGGACCCGGACTGGAGAAGCCGGTCGAGTTCATGACCGGCCGCGGACACTTCGGGTTTGCGCCGACGGACATTGCCGTGGCTCCTGACGGTGCGGTCTTCGTGTCGGTGGGAGGGCGAGGGACCCGCGGCAGCGTATTCCGGATTACCCACCCGGCAACGATCACCGGCTCGACCGTTCGTCGCCGGTCACCGATCCGCCGTTGCCTGACCACGCCCCAGCCGCTGGCCAGTTGGTCTCGACATCAATGGCTGCCACTGGCCCACAAATTGGGAGCGGCCGCGTTCCACAAGGTCGTTGTCGACCCGAATTTCTCGCCGGCCGAGCGAGCACGGGCTGTAGAGATCCTGGTCGATCCGTTTGGTGGACCCGATTTTGATCGACTGGGCGAGGTCGATACGGGCTGGCCCGCGGTTGTGCGGGCCCGGTTGGCGTGGGCCGTGGGGCGGATGGAACCCGGTCAGCCGGACGCGGAGCGGCTTGGTGTTTTCCTGAAGGATGCCGACCCAAGAGTCGGACGAGCGGCCTGCGAGGCGGTGCTGGGGGTCGCGGGCAAGTGGGACTGGTCGGTGGTGGAACCGGGCCTGTTGGTCCAGTTGAACAGTTCCGATCGCCGGACCCGTCAGGTTGCTGCCACGGCAGTGGCGCGTATGCCCGAAGAGGCCTGGCAACGGATCCGGGCCAGGACGAAAAAGCTGTCGCCTCGCGCCCGGATCGCTGCGGCGGTGGGCGGTCGGGCGCACGTCAAGGGCGTGGACCGGGACGGATTGGCTGTGGCACTGGAGGTGTTGGCCGCGGACACATCGGCGGAGGTTCCCCTCAGCCTGAAACGCGATGCGGCCAGGCTGGGGCAACTGGCCCTGGGTGACGTCGGCCCCAGCCGAGGCCGGGCGGCAGTGTTTGACGGCTACGGGGCCGTGTTGTCTCCGGAGATACTGAGTCCGGTGGCCGGGGAAGTGGGCCGAGTGATCGAGGCGGCATTTCCAACCGGAAACCGGGAACTGGATGACGAACTCGCCCGGCTGGCGGCCATGGTTTCGACGGCCGAGCCCCGCTTACTGGAGAGGTTTCTGGACCAACTCGACATCCAGTCTCATCCCGTATCGGACCTGCATTTCCTGATCACCGCCGCACGGATTCCGCTGGCCCGGAACGAGGTTCAACGAATGCGGACGGCCCGGGCACTGGTGGGACTGCAGGCCAAGATCGACCGGAAGGATCTGAAACAGGACAGCAACTGGGATGATCGGGTGGGTGAGTTGTACGCGGCGTTGTGTGGCCACGACGCCCGACTGCCTCGCGCGGTGCTGGACACGCCGGGATTCGGCCTGCCGTCGCACGTGTTGTTTCTCGGGAAAATTGCCAAGGCCGATCGGCCTCGGGCCCGGGCTGCATTCGTGGCAGCGATCGCAAAAGCCGGTGACGACTATCCCTGGAGCGGTGAGGTAGTGCGATTGCTGGGCCAGTCGGATGATCCGGCCGTGCGTTCACTGGTCCGCGGGGCTTACGAGCGAGTGGGGGTTCGTGGATCGGTGCTGCTGGAATTGGCCAGGAGGGCCGAACCGGTTGACCGAAAGCGGTTTGTCGAAGGTTTGGCGTCCTCGTCACTGGAAGTGGTCGGGGCCTGCCTGGGAGCGCTGGCGAAGCTGCCCAGGGGGACGGCTGCGAGTGAACAGTTGGCCTTGCTGGGGGCTGTCCGCCGGTTGGGGACGGCGGCCACCGAGCACGGGCTGCGGTCACGTGCGGTGGCGCTGCTGAGACGCAACACCGGCCGTCGGTTCGGCTTCGTGTCCGGTAAGAAGGGGCGGGTGGCTCAACCCAAAGCGGTGGCCGCCTGGACGGCGTTCCTGGAGACGGCCTATCCGAAGGAGACCCGGCGTCTGCTGGGCGCCGCGGCGGCCAGCCTGGAGGGATTGAAGAAGCGGCTGGCCCGCGTGGACTGGGACAACGGCGACGTGTCGCGGGGGAAGAGGGTTTTTGCCAAGAGGGGCTGCGTGCAGTGTCACCAGGGACGACGTGCGCTGGGGCCCGACCTGGCCGGTTCGGCCGGCCGGTTTTCCCGGGCAGATCTGTTCACCGCCATCGTGTTGCCCAACCGGGATGTTTCGCCCCGTTACCAGACGACTGTTGTCCAGACCGACGATGGTCGGGTCTACAACGGGTTGATTGTCTACCAGTCGGTTGACGGGCTGACCTTGCGGACCGGCACGAACCAGACGATCCGCCTGGAACGGGAAGAGATCGAGTACCAGGCGCGTCGGCCCGAGTCGCTGATGTCGTCCGGGTTGCTGAAGGGGCTGGATGACGGCGGGTACGCCGACCTGTACGCCTATTTGAAGACATTGCGCAAGTAGGTGGCTTCACCCGGTATTGCCGTCCGGGGATTGTGGCTCAACAATGAACAGTGTCCGGACCATGGAGTGTTGTGATGCCACAGGCGATTGCTGATCCCGAGGAACTGAAGCGTTTTGCCAGCTTGTTGAAGCAGTTCAACACCGATCTTGTCGATCGCACCAACGCGATGGCCAGCCAGTTGGAGTCGTTGAGCGTGACGTGGCGGGACCAGGAGAACAAGAAATTTGTCGAGCAGTTCACCGAGCAACTCAAGGGGATCAATCGGCTGGTCGAGGTCAACGACGCGTACATCCCGTTCCTGGTCCGCAAGGCGGCTCGGCTCGAGGAGTACCTGCAGCAGCGGTGAGGGACGGCGATCGGTTTGGGTCGTGCCGTCTCGGACCAGGTGCGGCAGTCGGAAGATCACCAGGATGATGCGAGGAGAGAGGCTCACATGAACGCTCCGGCCAATGTGAACTCGGTCCAAGCCGTTCGCGATTTCCGCGGCAACCTGCAGCGGTTTGGCGAACAGGCCACCGACTGCCTCGACTCGCTCCACGCCCAGGTTCATCGGATGATCGATTGGCTTGAGCACGATCGGCCCGCCTACTGGCAGCAGCAGGTTCGCCGGAGCTTCGACCAGGTGGCGGAGGCACGGCAGAGCCTGCAGCGGTGTCAGATGCAGAGCGTGGGGGATCACCGGCCGTCGTGTACCGAGGAGAAACAGATCCTGGCCCGCACCAAGGCTCGACTCGAATACTCGCAGCGCAAACTGGAGGCTGTCAGTCGTTGCCAACGAGTTGTTGAGGAGGAGGCCAACCAGTTCCGTGGTCGCTGTGGGCAACTCGACAACCTGCTGCAAAGAGATGTCCCGCGGATGACCGGTTTGCTGGACCGGATCCTCGTCTCGTTGGAAGAGTATGTGGCGATTTCGGCCCCCGAACCTCCTCCACCGGCGGTTTCCGACGGTGCGACTTCGGGGGAGGGAGGTGACCGATGAAGATCGTTGACCTGCACACGGGAGCCGCCAGGCTGACCGACGCGCTGAATCAGCTCGAGGTGGCGTGGGAACGAACCACGCTGTCGTGGAATGACGAGTCCCGGCGACATTTCGAAGCGGAACACCTCGCACCGATCACCCCGACCATCCGAATGACGCTCGACGCGGTCAACCGCCTGGCCGAGGTGCTGGGGCGTGTTGAACGCGAGTGCCTGGACGAAGACCGTTAGTGTCCTGCGAGACGAGATGACCGATTCGACTGCTTCCACCGACAGCGACCGCGCCGACGGATTCTCCGATCGGCTCGACCATTCGCGGCAGCGCGAGTTGGTCCAGGGGTTGTTGCAGGCGGTCGTCGATCGGGTGCATGCCGAGAAGACCCTGGCCGATGGCCAGGCCGGGCGAAGTGAGACCGAGGACAGGGGCTACGAGGAGGCCTGTCGGGCGCTCGAGCAGAAACGCGATGCGGCCCGGGCCACGATCATCCGCCAGTACGACCTGGTTCGCGATGAGACTCTCTCGCAGATCGACGCCGAGATCTCGGCGACCCAGATCGAATACGACGATCGGGTGGCAGAGGTGCAACAGAAGTCAGAAGGTGACCAGGAGCGGATCGAGAAGGAGCGGGACGAGGCTCGCTGGATGGTCCAGGCCGTGCTCGACGACACCGCCGAAGACAGTCCCAAGCACAAGTTCGAGACCTACAAGGCGAGCCTGAAGGTCAGCCGTGTGCGGAGATTGGCCGACTGGGAAGACCTGGCCGGTCGCGTGGAGGCGGTGGCCGGTCAACTGGCCGGATGGCGGCAGCCCCAGTCGCCGTCCACCAGCCAGGGCATGCGACCGCCGGCCGAAACCGACGATTGCCTCGAACACTTCGTCGAATGCGTCGACAAGGCCAACCGCGATATCGATGCGATTGGCCGCCTGTGGCTGCCCCGGTTGTTCAGTGGAGTGTTTCCGCTGTTGATGTGGGTCCTTTTGACCTCCCTGGTCGCCGTGCCGCTGATCGTCCTGGACGTGCCCGGGAAACTGAAACTGGTTCGGGACGCCAACTCGCTGGGCCCTGCCGTCGGAATTTCGATCGGGGCGTCACTGGTAGCTGCAATGGTGTTGATGGGACTGCTGTTGCTGGTTGCCCGGGTCCGTTGCCGACGTTTGTGGGAGAGGTTGGGAGAGCACACCGCCGACGCCCGCCGTGCTCGGCAACACTGGTTGAAGGCGTCGCAACAGGAATTCGGCCGCCGGAAGGACGAGTTCACTGACTGGTACCACGTGATCGTCGAGGAACGGGAGAACGCGATTGGACGGATCGAGGAGATCCAGTCGGGACGGGCCGAGGAGATCGCGAATCGTCACAAGGCGGAATTGGCCGACGTTCACCAGCGGTTTCCCGAGACACTCAAGCAGTTGGCCGACCGGCGGCAGCAGCAGGAGATGGCTTGTGAGGCCGAACGATCCGAGCAGCTTGAGGAGATCGAACAGGAGTATCGAACGGGACGGGAGACGCTGGACCGGGAACACACCCAACGGGTAGCCAGCGAACGCGAACGTTTCCAGCGGGCATTTTCGGAGTTGAAGCAGAACTGGGAGACCGCCTGCGGGATGTTCGCCACCGCGACCGGGGACATGGTCACCCGTTGTGACGAGTTGTTTCCGGCGTGGTTGGACCTGGCCAACGGTGGCTACAGTCCTCCGGAGCGTGTTCCACCGGCCGTGCGGCTGGGCACGTTCGATGTCGATCTCTCCAAGGTCCCCGGAGGGGTGCCGGATAACGAGCAACTTCAGACGGTTCCGAAGAACATCCCGATGCCGGCGATCCTGCCGTTCCCCGAACAAGCCAGCGTGCTGCTGGAGGCCGAGAGGGAGGGCCGCGACGCGGCCGTGGCCGCCCTGCAGACATCGATGCTGAGGATGTTGACGGGGTTGCCGCCGGGCAAGCTGCGACTGACGATCATCGACCCCGTCGGACTGGGTGACAATTTCTCGGCCTTCATGCACCTGGCCGACTTCGACGAACTGCTCGTCTCGGGGCGGATCTGGACAGAGTCGGCGCATATCGATCGCCAGTTGGCCAATCTCACCGAGCACATGGAGAACGTGTTCCAGACCTACCTGCGGAACCAGTTCGAGACGATCGAGGAGTACAACGAGTATGCCGGCGAGGTGGCCGAGCCGTACCAGGTGCTGGTGGTGGCCAACTTCCCGGTCAACTTCAGCGACACCGCCGTTCGCCGGCTGGTCAGCATCGCCTCCAGTGGGGCTCGTTGCGGGGTCTACACCCTGGTCAGTGTCGACAGCCATCAGCAACTGCCGCACAACTTCGATCTCGAAGATCTTCGACAGCACGCCAACTGCCTGGCATGGGTTGGTGACCGGTTTGCCTGGCAGGACCAGCAGTTGGGCTGGCTGCCGTTGTCCATCGAGCCGCCTCCCGAACCGACGGAATTCGTCGAGATCGTCCGTGCCGTGGGCGAACAGGCTCGTGACACGCGTCGCGTCGAGGTGTCGTTTGACCGTGTCGCTCCCGCTCCCGAGGAGTACTGGGGACGGGACAGCCGTCGCAGTCTCGATGTGCCACTGGGCCGGGCCGGGGCCACCAAGCTGCAGGACCTGCACCTGGGCAGCGGGACCTCTCAACATGTCCTGATCGCCGGCAAGACCGGGTCGGGCAAGTCGAGTTTCCTGCACACGCTGATCACCAATGTCTCGCTGTATTACGATCCCGACCAGGTCGAGTTCTACCTGATCGATTTCAAGAAGGGGGTCGAGTTCAAGACCTACGTCAGCAACCGCCTGCCTCACGCACGGGTGGTGGCGATCGAGAGCGATCGGGAGTTCGGCCTGAGCGTGCTCGAGCGGCTCGACGCGATGCTGGCCGAGCGAGGCGATTTGTTCCGCAGGCACGAGGTGCAGGATGTGGCCGGGTTCCGCGATGCCGTGCCCGATGAACCATTGCCACGAGTGCTGTTGATCATCGACGAATTCCAGGAGTTCTTCGTCGAGGACGACCGGGTGCACCAGCAGGCGTCGTTGCTGCTGGACCGCCTGGTCCGGCAGGGCCGGGCCTTCGGCATCCACGTGTTGCTCGGCTCGCAGACGCTCGGTGGAGCCTACTCCCTGGCCCGCAGTACGCTGGGCCAGGTGGCCGTGCGGGTGGCACTGCAGTGCAGCGAATCGGATGCCCACCTGATTCTCAGCGAGGACAATACGGCGGCACGGCTGCTGACACGGCCGGGTGAGGCGATCTACAACGATGCCAACGGGCTGCTGGAGGGCAACCACCCGTTCCAGATCGCGTGGCTGGGTGACGAGACTCGTGATGAGCGGTTGGTCGCGTTACGGGAAAAGGCCGACGCCGAGGGGCACAACAACGGTGAGATGCTGGTCTTCGAGGGCAACGTGTCAGCCGACGTGACGTCGAGTCGTCCGTTGGCCGAGTGCCTGTCGGCTGTTCCCCTGGAAAAATCGGTGCCCTCGCCGTTGGCGTGGATGGGCGAGGCAGTTCAGATCAAGTCGGCTCCGGCCGTGCGGTTTCGCCGGCAAAGTGGCACCAACCTCGTCGTCGTCGGTCAACAGCCCGAACAGGCGCTGGGGGTGCTCGAGGCGATCACGCTCTCGCTGGCCGCCCAGCATCCACCCGATGCCGGATGCCGATTCGTCGTCTGCGACGGCAGTGCGGCCGATGAACCCGGTGGCGAGCAGTGGCAGCGATTGGCCCAACTGTTGCCTCACCAGGTCGAGGTGGTCAGGCCGCGGAAAATCGTCGAGACGCTGGCCGGAGTGGCCGCGGAAGTCGCGAGGAGAGACACCGAGGACGACGAGACTGCCGCACCGGTCTACCTAGTCATCCACCACCTGGGCCGATTCCGTGATCTCCGCCCCGGCGAGGACGAATTCGGGTTTGGTTCGAGCTTCGGGGGGCTTGATGCCGAGAAGACCGTCAGCGCCAGCCAGCAACTGGTCTCGATTCTTCGCGATGGACCCGCGCTGGGAATCCACACGCTGTGCTGGTGCGACACCTACAACAACCTGAACCGCTGGCTCAATTCCCAGACGTTGCGCGAGTTCGAGATCCGCGTGGCGTTCCAGATGAACGCGTCGGATTCGAGCAACCTGATCGATTCGGCGGTTGCCAGCCGCCTGGGGGATCACCGGGCGCTGTTGTACCTGGGTGAGCAGGGGACGCTCGAGAAGTTCCGGCCGTTTGCGCCCCCGCCGGAGGAGTGGTTGGCCGAGATCACCGGTCGCCTGAGAGCGGGAGCGACGGCCTAGACCGGTCGTGTTCAAACACTTCTTGTGACCGTGCTGTGAGACGGGTAGGATCGGGGTTTCACCTCTGTTGTGTGGCCGCACCGACGTGCCGGTCAGTCGCGAGGTGATCAGAGGCCGTTGCCCGACACCCGCTCTGCAGGGAGAGGTCCGATGCCGGCTCCAATCGAAGTGTTTTGCCCCCAATGCCAGGCCACGTTGAAGCTGAAGAACCGGGATGCTGAGGGGCGGAAGGTGCCCTGCCCGAAGTGCAAAACGCCCTTCGTGATCACGATTCCCGATGATGACGACGAAGTCCTCGACGATTTCGACGACCTGGATGATTTCGACGATTTCGACGAGGGGGACGACTTCGGGGATCTCGATGACGCTCCGGCGAGTCCTGCCAAGCCGCAGGCCGCACCTCCGAAAAAGTCCGGCAAGAAGCTCGGGATCATCCTTGGTGTCGTGCTGGGCCTGGCGGTTGTCGGAGTGGGGGGATTCTTCGGCGCCCAACAAATGGGGTGGATCGGTGGTGGCGACCAGGTTGCCCAGGATGGTGACAGTCAGATGCCCGGCGGCGGGATGCCCGGCGGCGGAATGCCTGGAATGCCTGGCGGCGGAATGCCTGGAATGCCCGGTGGAGGAATGCCCGGGATGGCTGGTGGGGGAATGCCGGGTATGCCCGGTGGTGCCGAGGGCGCCACGGACGCCAAGAAGGGTGGTCGCAAAGGCCGGCGGGGTGGCAAGAAGGCTGATCCGACCGAGAAGACCGCCGCACCGACTGCCAAGACGGCGGCCGGGGGAACCAAGACCGCCGGACAGCCTCAGTCGACCACCGGGGCCGTGACGCCGCCGGATGCCGGTCCGAACCAGGAATTCGACACGCACTGGCTGCCGGCCGATGCGCAGGTGGTGGCCGCTGTCAACATCGGCAAGCTGTGGGCCTCCACCGAGACACAGCAGGCCCTGGGCAACCCGACGCTTGGTCCCGAACTCAAGAAGATGCTCGAGGAGATGAAGAAGGAAACGATCCTGGGGCCCGACGAGGTGGACAAGATCACCGTGGGTGTCAGTGGTGTGTCGGACGTGATGAAGGTGGTCTTTTCGGCTCCGAAAGCCGGGGGGAGGCCCGGTTGGTCGATCTCGACAAAGGCCATCGAGAAAGCCGTCGTGGAAAAACTGGTTCCCGCCATGGTCGTTCGCCTGCGTCAGCCTCTGTCTCAGGCGCACGTGGCTGCCATCGGACAGAAGTTGGAGAAGGTCACCCTGGACGGTAAGACCGTCTTTGCTCTTCCACAGGCAGCCAATGACCCCGACGGAGGGCTGGGGCTGGGGAGAGTGCTGGTCCACCTGGCGGACCCCAAGACGCTGGTGTTCAGCGTCGAGCGGTTCATCAAGCAACTGATTGCCAACGGAGATCCGTACACACCACGGCCGGACTTGGCATTCGTCGACGGGGGCCAGGACTTCGTCATGGCGGTGACGTTGCCGGAGCCGTTGACCATTCCGTTGCCGCCCAATTTCGCGGCCTCGCCGGATGCGCAGCAGCCGGTCATCAAGTCGTTGCTGGGGCTCAACGGAAAGCTCAAGGGGTTGGGATTGGGATTCAAGGCGCTGGAAAACGGAAGCACGTCCCTGAAATTGCAGGGACTCTCTTCTGACGAGGCGGGTGCCGCATCAGGCAAAGTGTCGCTCGCCGAGGCGCTGAAACTGGGCCGAGAACTGCTGGTTCCCCTGAAGCAGAGCAACACCTTTCTTGCTGAGTTGCTGCAGCCGGTGGAGGCGGGCCTCAACGGTTCGAAGATCATTCAGGCTGGTCCCGAGTTCGGGTTCCTGGCGGCTTTCAAGATGGCGGCTGGTCAAACCGGTAGCCTGGCGGCAGTGCTGTTGCCGGCAGTCCAGCAGGCTCGCGAGGCGGCACGTGCCACGCAGTGCCGGAATAACCTCAGGCAGATCGCCTTGGCTCTCCACAATTTCAGTACAGCCGACCCGGCAAAGACATTTCCTGCTCCGTCGATCGCTTCCAGTGACGGCAAGCCGTTGCTGAGCTGGCGAGTGGCCATTCTGCCCTACATTGGGGAAAAAGTTCTCTACGATCAGTTCAAGCTCGACGAGGCCTGGGACAGTCCTCACAACAAGGCGCTGATAGGGAAGATTCCGCAATTTTATGTGTGTCCCAGTGGTGAACTGGAAACAGGGATGACCGTCTACCGGCTGGTTGTCACCGGAAAGGCTGCCTACAAGGACGGCAAGCCACTGGGCAAGGCAGCTCTTGCCAGCCTGGGGCCGGCCGGGCAGGTGCCGTTGGTTGTCGAGGCAGGTGATGATCACGCCGTGGCGTGGACCGATCCCCGGCCTTTCCAGTCTCCGGACGAGTTGTCGGGGCATCATGGTGAGCGTGGAGCCGGCGTGGCGTATGTCGACGGGAGCGTTCGAAGCATCGCCGGCGGTGGTAGCGAGGGTGTCGCCCCGGTTGATCCCAACGACGATGGCTCGAAGGACCAGGCCAAGTTCCAGGGAGCGTGGACTGTCACCGCTGCCAGCGTCAACGGCAACTCGGTGGCCAGCATGGTCAACCAGGGCTTCACCTTCCAGAACAACCGCCTGTTGCAGCAGGTTCGGGCCGGCCAGCAGCCGTTGCAGTCGACGTTCCTGATCAACATCAAGGCCAATCCCCGAACATTCGACTGGGTGCAGGCCGGTAACAAGAAACTGCTGGGACTTTACCAGTTCCGCGGGAACAGCCTGTTGGTGACCGTGGCGCTGCCGGGCCAGCCTCGTCCGAAAGCGCTCAACGCCAAGGGGGCCTCGGTGCTGCAACTGGCGCTGAAACGGAGTACTGCTGCCGGGACGGCTCAACGGTCGAATGTTCCCGGAAACGCGGCAGCAACAAAGGGTGCCAGGAAGAATGCAGTCCCGCCGGCGAACTCGCCGGGAGCCAAACTGGTGGGCTCTTCCAAGGAACTGTTCGAGACGGTCAACAACCGCGAACTGGTGGCGACGACTTCCCAGGGGCAGAGGATCTCGATCCAGCTGAATCCCGACGGGACCACCCGCGATGGCGAGGGCAACGAGAGTCCCACGTATGAGATCAAGGGGCTGGCGTTGTCGTGGGTGACCGGCGACCGGATCATCACGGTGAACTTTCAGTCGGGCAAGCCGAAGATCGGGGACAACTGTACGGTTCAGCACAAGAAGAAATCTGACGGGTCGCCGATCACCGGGACGTTCCAACAGCTGAAGATCGCAGAAATCAACCCGGCGAAGCCCAAGCGGAAGCCGTCATCAGCGATCGACGGCACATGGAAAATCGTTTCGGCGACCGTCTCGGGCAAGCCCTCCGATTCTCTCAAGGGCCGCATTCTCTCGTTTGCCGAGGGCAAGGCGGCAGTGAACGTCACCAAGCCGGCTGCGGTTGAATACCGGTTCACCTACGAGGCCGACACCAAGGCGAAGCCGGCGGAGTTTCGGGTCTACAACGGCGAACGCCTGTTGTGGTCGGGGATCTATCGTTACCAGGGCAAGCTGCTGCAGCTGTGTTTTGTTCGCGGGGAGAAGACGGAGCCACCCGAGAACTTCACGGCCAGGGGGATCGGCCACCAGTTGTATGTGCTGGAACCGGTGAAGACGCCCTAGGGACCGGCCGACTCCAGCTCGTCCAGCGGAAACACCGGACGGTTGACCCGTTCGAACGGCAGCCGCGAGATGTCGCTGGAGCAGGGACCGGGAGTGTCGACGGTGTAGGTGTGGGCGGTGACCGGGTCCCAGCCCTGGCGATGGGCCACGGCGGCCTTGACGTTGACGACCGAACACTCCTCGGGGGCGATTCCCTGGCTGCGGAGTTGAGCGAGGTCGAAGGGGGGGGTCTTGAGCGAGGTCAGCAGGATCCGCACTCCGCCACAACGGACGACCGCGCTCGGACCCATCTGGATGTAGAGCCCGGCGCCGCTGGCCAGGTGGCTGTGCGGGTCTTCGAGCGTGAAACGGCCGTCGCTGGTGGATTCGAGCGTGACGGTCAATTCCAGCGGCCCGTCGGTCAACCGGCTGGTCTTGCCGCCGATCGGCAGCGTGACCGAATCGCCGATGTCGAGCTCGGTGACGGCCTGGACGGACTCGGGGTCGTTGATGATCGCCACTGCTCCGTCAATGTCGCGTGCAATGAACGCGGCGAGCATCGTGGTGGCGTCGCCGGGTGCTCCGCCACCGATGTTGTCCGACGGTTCGACCAGCACCACGGGAGTTTCGCCGGCAGCGATGTGACGGTCGACATCGTCGAGGCAGGAGGCCAGCGGCGGGTCGACGACGTTGCCCTGCTGGCGGTGCGTGATGGCGTGGTCGACCAGTTCAGCCAGCCGGGTCCGAGCGACCTCGGGATCGCCGAACGTGGTGGCGGCGAAACTGACGCCCGTGTCGGGCGTGTCGGCAAAGCTGAAGCCTCCCATCACGTTGACCGAGACGATGTCGTCGTCGTCGGCCTCGATGCGGCGAGCCATCGTCTCGAGTGTCTTCATCGGGTCGTCATCGGTGCCGGTGCCGGTTGGAGGCCACATCACCGATGGTGCGGCCCAGACCGAACTGGGCCGTCGGCCGCTGCTCATGATCTGTTCGAGCAGCCGTGCCGATTCGACAGCCACCTGGTGGCCGTCGGTGTGCGGGTTGAAGCGGTAGGAGATCAGCCCCTGGGTCTCCTCGATGGTCTGTCGCGAGATGTTCCCGTGAAGATCGAGAACCCCGCAGATCGGCAGATCGGCCAGGCTCTCGACAGCCCGGATCCGGCTGATCACTTCTCCTTCGACGTCCGGGCAGTTCTCGCACGCCATCGCGCCGTGGAGAACCAGGTAGATGCCGTCGAAGGGGCCGTCGGCGAATCCCGAGGAAAGCCCTTCCCAGAAAACTTCCAGCACCTCGTCGCCGACCGTGCCACTGGGAGTGGCCCGCATGTCAATTGTCGGTGTCACGGTCCAGCCGCACTCGTCGGCGACCGAGATCGCTCCTGCCAACGGGGACGCGTCGCCGCGGGCCGAGAACAGTTCGTCACCCCTCAGGATCGTCCAGTCGTCCAGGGGCGTACGGCCATCGAGAAAGGTGTGGGTCTCGTGGAAGAGACCGGCCAGCAGAACACGGTGGGACATCGGTATCATTTCCGTGGGTTGGTGGGTGTGAGTCAGTTCTCGGCCAGGGCCTTCACGTCGGACTCGAGCAGACCCGAAACCTCGTCCCAACCGGGGCGACGGTTTTCGAGGTGTTCGAAGGTGCGGGGTTGGCCGATGCGGACGATGACCTTGTGCAGTCTGGGGATGTAGCTCTCGGCCGGAAAGGCTTCGAAGGTTCCCTCGAGGTGGCAGGGGACCACGGGCACATCGGTGCCGGCGGTCATCATACCGATTCCCGACTTGAAGGGTCTCATCGATCCGTCCCGCGTCCGCCCCCCCTCGGGGAACAGGATGTAGACACTTGGTTCGTCGATCAGTCGCGAGCGGAGTTGCTGGATCGCGTGGGCCCCGACTTTCTTTCGCCAGACGGGCAGCGCGTTGAGCACCGTGGCCGAGAAGGCCGCCAGGGCCGGCGTGTGGAAAAAGACGTCCCCGGCGGCCAGCGGGAACAGCTGGTCCCGGAACCGCAGCGGCAGCGTGGCGCCCAGGACCATGGCGTCGAGGTGGCTGGCGTGGTTGGCAACCAGGACGAACGAGGGGGACTCGGGCAGGTTGGTTCGGCCGTGCACTTCGAGCCGGTGCAGTACCGCCAGTGACAGTCTCATCATCGACCACCAGGCGAAGCGGGACGCGGTGGCCAGCAACCCGCTTTCTCGCTGGTAGCTGCGATGCCGATCGGCTCCGGCCAGCGTCAGGTCACGGGCGGGTGTCAGGTCCCAGTTGTCCAAGCGGTTATCCTCCCCACGACCCGGTCAAAATCCGGAACGGGGCCTCCGATCCCAGCGGCCCGGCCTCGCCCAGTGCCAGGGACAGGTAATGGTAAACCGCCGGGGGCACCAGCACCAAACCGTCAAACCGGTCGAGCAGTCCTCCGTGTCCGGGAAGGGTCGCCCCGACATCCTTGACCCCGACATCTCGCTTGATCGACGAGAGGGTCAGTTCACCGAGTTGTCCGAGCACGCTGGTCAGCAGCCCGAGTCCGACCAACCACCCGGGATGTGCCACCGGGGTGCCGGCGAACAGCCATCCTCCAGCGGCGGTGACCAGTGCGGTGGTGATCACCACCGCGCCGATGGCGCCAGCCCATGTCTTCTGAGGGCTGGTCTCGGGCAGGAACGGCCGTCGACCGAGGGTCCGGTTGATCAGTGAGGCGATCATGTCGTTGAGTTCGACTGCGGTGATCAACAGCAGGACGAGCGGACGGTAGTCGGTGTGGGTCTCTCCCAGGTGGACCACGTTGGCCATGTTGGAGATGTAGCCCAGCGAGAATCCGAGCAGTGCGAAGCCAAGCACTCCCAGGGCCACTCGCTGGATGAACCCCCTGGGGCGGTCGGAAGGAATGCTGACGACCACGATCAGTGCCCCCACCAGGGGGCCCAGGGCAAAGAACAGCCGATCGTCCTGCCAGTGGTCGACCGCAGCGAAGGCCACCAGCAGGATCCCCAGTGACACGACCGCACAGATGGTTTTCTCGCGGAACAGACCCGTCGCCCGTGCGTACTCACGGAAGCACAGCAGGCTGAGCACCATCACCGCCAGCATTGTCGGCAGGGCCCCGGCCAGCACCGGAAGGAAGATCACGCCGACCAGCCAGCACCAACTCCGCCACCGCCGGAACGCGGCATGGTAGACATCGTCACTGATCCGTCGCCTCAGAGCCAGGATGCACGCGCCCGACACGGCCAAGCCGGCGACAACGCCGACGACTATCGTGACGCTCAGCGGATGCGCCAATGCCTGCTCGTAATTGAACAGGCGTTCCCGAATGGTTGAGTCCAGGTGACCTGACTCCCGTCCCCCGCGGGGCGCATCACGACCAGCCAGTGGATAGTCCTTACCCTGCCGGCCGGCACCGGCGCCGCCAATATAACGTCCTTGCGTTGCGACAACAGCCCGGAAAGACGTTTTCGTTGTCTCAGGCTCGGCCTATAATCCCGCCGTCTCGAAACGGCTCATCCAGGACCACGCAGTTTCTTCCGGACGGTTGCCAATGACCGAATTGTCCCACCAGGCCTCGTCACGGCTCGTCGTGTCCTCTCTGCTTCCCGGGCTGGCCATCGCCGTGCTGGCCGGTGGGACAGCACGATCGGCGTTTGCTGCCGATTCGCTGGGTGAGTTGAGAGAGCGGATGGTGCGGGTGAACATCGAGGCCGAGGGAGTCCGGGACAAGCGGGTTCTTCGTGCGATGAGAACGGTGCCACGGCACGAATTCGTTTCTCCGTCGATGAGGAGGTACGCCTACCAGGATTCCGCTTTGCCGATCGGACATCGCCAGACGATCTCGCCGCCCTTCATCGTTGCCTACATGACCGAGACGATTGCTCCCCGGGAGACCGACCGGGTGCTCGAAATCGGCACGGGCAGCGGTTACCAGGCCGCGGTCCTCTCGGAACTGGTTCGCGACGTGTTCACCATCGAGATCGTCGAGCCGCTGGGCCGGGCAGCCCGGAGGCGGTTGCAGAGGCTCAAGTACGGCAACGTGCACACCCGGATCGGTGACGGCTACAAGGGCTGGGCCGAGAAGGCGCCGTTCGACAAGATCATCGTCACCTGTTCGCCGGAGAAGGTTCCGGCTCCGCTGGTGGATCAACTCAAGGAAGGCGGCCGGTTGCTGATTCCCCTTGGAGAACGGTACCAGCAGGTGTTTCACCTGTTCGAAAAGAAGAACGGTCGCCTGGTGCAGACAAAGCTGATCCCGGCCCTGTTTGTCCCGATGACCGGCATCAGCGAGTCCCGTCGGAAGATCAAGCCGGATCCCCTGCGACCGCGGATCATCAACGGCGGATTTGAAGAGACCGAGAAGTCACCGGCGTCGTTGCTTTCCAACGTACCGATCGATCAGCCGTCGGGTTGGTACTACAGGCGACAGGTGAAGATCTCGACCGAAACACCAGTGGAGGGGCGGCGGTGCCTGGAACTCTCCAACCGCGATCCCGGCCGGCTTTCCCAGGTGTTGCAGGGTTTTCCCGTCGACGGACGTCGCATCGGAAAACTCCAGTTCACGCTCAGGCGTCGGGTCCTGGAGTCGAAGCCGGGCAGACGACCTGACGAACGTCCGGGGCTGACGGTGGTCTTCTTTGATGTCACTCGCCGACCGATCGGCGAGCGACGGGTGGGGAGTTGGACGGTGGCCGACGAGTGGGTCCGGACACGCCAGGCCGTTGTGGTGCCGGCACGGGCTCGCGAGGCGATCGTGAGGATCGGACTGGGAGGAGCCGTTGGCCACGTGCTGGTTGACGACGTGGCGATTGTGCCGGTCCGACGGTGACGACGCGGATCGGTTGCCGGGTGAGACGGTGGGGAGGTGGAAGTGGTCCAGGCCGCGACGTTCTTTGATGCTTCGGCAGGCGGCCGGTTGGTACTCCACGGTGAGGACCGCCGCAGTTTCCTGAACAACTTCTGCACCAATGACATCCAGACGCTGGCCGAGGGAGAAACGCGTGAAGCGTTCGTGACCGACATGCGAGGGCACGTGCTCGGGCACGTTTGGGTGTGTGCCCAGCCAGGCCGGTTGTGGCTGCACACGGTTGGTTCGTCGGTCGGTGAACTCGGAAGTCACCTCGAAAAATACGTCATCACCGAGGATGTGGTGATCGAGGATGCGACCGCGTCCACGTCCCGGGCGGTGATCTGTGGTCCACAGGCCGAGGCGGCGGCCATGTCGATCGTCGAGACGTTGGAAGGATCGGCAGGGTTGTCGGTGAGCCGTGCCGCAGTCCACTGGATTGGCAGTGATGACGTGCTGTTGTGGACCGAGGCGACCGATTCCGAGGATCTGCCGCTGGCAGCGGTGGCCGCCGGTGTGCCGGTCGGGTCGCCCGAGAACTTCGAATCTCAGCGGATCGCTGCCCTGTTGCCGATCGTCGGTATCGACATCACCTCCGAAAACCTCGCCCAGGAAGTCGACCGCGACCGTTTTGCCATCTCGTTCTCCAAGGGCTGCTACCTGGGGCAGGAGACGATAGCGCGGATCGAGTCCCGGGGACACGTGAACCGGCTGCTGAGAGGTCTGGCCATCGAGGGGGACGAGTGGCCGGAGACCGGTGCGGTGATCCGGTCGACGGAGGTTGATCAGGACGAACGCGAACTGGGGCGCGTGGGTTCGGTGGCCGCGATAGCAAATGCCACGACGGATTCGGTGTCGGCGGTGGCCCTGGCGGTTGTTCGCCGCGAGGCGAGCCAGCCGGGAACCGAGGTTGTCGTGGACACCGTGACCGGACCCATGTCGGCACGGATCGTCTCGGTGGATCGATGACGGTTGCTGACGGGAAAGCCAGACGCTAAAAGTCGGTGTCTTGTCAGGCTCGTTCCTGGCTCACTCACGGAACCGTGACGCAGCGAGAAAATCCCAATGACCGATCCGATTCGAGTGGCCGTGACCGGTGCCGCCGGAAATATCGGCTATGCCCTGATCTTTCGAATTGCCAGTGGCCAGATGTTTGGGCCCGACCAGCCGGTGATCCTGCAACTGGTCGAGATTCCTCCCGTGTTGTCGGCTCTCGACGGTGTCGAGATGGAACTGGAGGATTGTGCCTTTCCCACCCTGGCCGGTGTCGAAAAATCCGACAGTGACCACCTGGAGGATGGATTCGGTGGTGCCAACTGGGTGTTGTGTGTCGGCAGCGTGCCCCGCAAGGAGGGCATGGAGCGGGCCGATTTGCTGACGGTCAACGGCGGCATCTTTGCTCCGACCGGGCGTGCGATCCAGGCTGCTGCGGCCGAGGATGTCCGCGTGCTGGTTGTGGGGAACCCGTGCAACACCAACTGCCTGATCGCGATGTCTAATGCTCCCGATGTGCCTCGGGACCGCTGGTACGCCATGACGCGTCTCGACCAGAACCGGGCTGTCAGCCAGTTGGCTGGTCGGTCGGGTGCGGCCGTGACCGATGTTCGCAATGTCACGATCTGGGGCAACCACTCGGCGACCCAGTACCCCGACTTCTACAACGCCACGATCGGCGGTCAGAGCGTGGTTGAGGTGATTGGTGACGAGTCGTGGTTGCAGGGCGAGTTCATCAAGTCGGTGCAGCAGCGGGGGGCGGCAGTGATCAAGGCTCGCGGAGCCTCCAGTGCTGCGTCGGCCGCCAATGCGATCATCGACAGTGTCAAGAGTATCAACGCTCCGACTTCGGATGGCGATTCGTTCAGTGCGGCTGTCTGCAGCGATGGCAGTTACGGGGTCGACCAGGGGTTGATTTCGAGTTTCCCGCTGACGTCAGACGGGACCACCTGGTCGGTTGTTCCGGGTCTGGAGCACAACGAGTTCGGAGCCGAGAAACTTGCGGCCACGGTCGCCGAATTGAGTTCCGAGCGGGACATGGTGCGAGATCTGCTCGGCTAGATTGCCTGTGGGTTTCCGAAAGAACAGTCAATCGCGGCCGATGGCGGGTGTTGGGGAGCGGAGGCGATGTCGCTGACCGCTGATGACAGCCGGTTTGTCTGGCATCCGTTTACACCGATGCAGGCCTACGCGGCGGAGGCCGCCCCGGTGATTGTCGCCGGGGAGGGCTTTGACCTGGTCGACGAATCGGGTCAGCGCTATCTCGACGGCGTCTCGTCTCTGTGGTGCAACGTGCATGGTCACCGTGTACCGGAGATCGATCGCGCGATCTCCGGGCAACTGGGCCGCATCGCCCATTCGACACTGCTCGGGCTAGGTAGCGACCCGTCAATCGAGTTGGCCAGGCAGTTGGTCGAGAGGACTCCGGCGGGTCTGGACCACGTCTTCTATTCGGACAGCGGTTCGACGGCTGTCGAAGCGGCACTGAAAATCGCCTGGCAGTTCCAGCGTCAGTCCGGAACTGGCGGCGCGGGACGGGACCTGTTCGTTGGCCTCTCGGGAGCCTACCACGGCGACACGATCGGATCGGTCAGCCTGGGCCAGATCGATCTGTTTCATTCGGTTTACGGGCCGTTGCTGTTTGACACGATGACGCTGCCGGCACCCGTGGCGTTTCGGCATCCCGACGGGTTCACCGACCAGGAGTGGCTGGATCGGTGCCAGGCGGAAATGGAACGTGTGGTGCGGGACAACCACGAGCGAATCGCCGCGGTGGTCATCGAACCGCTGGTCCAGGGAGCTGCCGGGATTTTGGTCCATCCCGAAGGGTACCTGCGGCGGCTCCGCGAGTTGACCCGGGAGTTGGGCCTGCTGTTGATTGCCGACGAGGTGGCAGTTGCTTTCGGTCGGACCGGGACGTTGTTCGCGTGTGAGCACGAGGAGGTGACACCGGATCTGCTGTGCCTGGCCAAGGGGTTGACCGGTGGCTATCTGCCACTGGCGGCGACGTTGGCCACCGGGCCCGTTTTCGAAGCGTTTCTGGGTGAACCGCACCAGGGACGGACGTTCTTCCATGGACACACCTACACGGGGAACGCGCTGGGTTGTGCGGCCGCGCTGGCATCGCTGGATCTCTTTGAAACGAACGCCGTGCTGGAGAACGTGGGCGAGGTGGCCAATCGGCTCGAAAAAGGGCTGGCCGACCTGGTTGATCACCCCCACGTGGGAGAGATCCGACAACGCGGTGCGATGGTGGGGATCGAACTGGTTGCCGATCGGGATGGCAATTTGCCGTTTCCCGCCGAGCGTCGGACCGGCCACCTGGTGACGCTGGCAGCTCGCCGCCGTGGCGTGGTGATCCGGCCCCTGGGTGACGTCGTGGTCCTGATGCCCGCGCCGGCCATGCCGCCGGTGTCGGTCGATCGGTTGGTCGAAGTGGCTCGGGAATCGATCGAGGAAGCTACTGCTGGTTGACGTCTTCGCTTTCGCTCATCTGGCGGAAGAATTCGTCGGGATCGACGGTTTCGATTCCCTCGAGAGCTTCGATCGCACCGTCGGGAGCCGCGGTCGATCTCTTGAGACCCTCTGCGGCAAAGCGGAGGTCGCCCTGGCGAGCCCGCCAGGTCCACGTTAGTGCCACCGCGATCCCGGCCACGACCAGTCCCAGCAACGTCACAGCCCATCGCAGTCGATCGGCGGCGGTTGCAGGTAGGCGGGTCGTACCCGCCGTAGCGAGGGCCCGGCGGTCGATCCGCTGGGCCAGCAGCAGCGGCGCGGCGTGGACCCGGAGGTCCTGTTGTACGATGTACTGGTCCCGTTTGAAGAAGTACCCCACCACTCGCACCGGTGTTGGCGGATCGAGCGACTCACCGGTGGGCAGTCCGGTTGGTGGAGTCGTCAGTCGGATTCGGTACGGGGTCGTGCCGCTGTCGGATGTGAAGACCAGTGCCTCGTACAATTCGTTGATCCCCTCGTCATTCTCACGAACCGGAAAGGTCGTGAGTCTTCGGAGGTCGCCCGAAATCGTGACCAACTGGCCGCGGAAGTGCTCGGGTTGCTTCTGCAGTACCGAAAAGGCCACATCCCGGGCCACCGCTTCGAGATCCGCCTGCGGCAGGTCCCTGGCACGGGCCAGGATTCGGTGATACGGACCGCTTTCCTCGCCACGCAGTCCGACCGAATCGTCGGCGATCCCGGCAAGATCCTCCTCGGGCACCGTCACGGCGTCGAGGAGGTCGGGCGTGACGGCCCTGGGAGTCGTTTCCGGTGTGTCGACGGTTGCGGGGGCCGGTTTGGGGGGACCGGTCAGCCAGTACCACGAACTGGGTTCCCGGGCACGGTCGATGGCCACCAGCACCAGCACCAGCAACCCCACCATCGACATCATCCGCAGCTGAAATTTTCTGCCGAGGTAGTTGGGTGGCGGGGTGTCTGGGGGAGTCCTCATGGCCGTTCATTCTATGCCGGTGAGCTGTTCTTGCGAACCTCGTCAGACCGGACTATGCTGAAAACCACAGGCCGCATTCGCGGTTTCGATCCCGTTTCGGCTCCCTTGGCCGTGTCGACGCGGGTCCTCTGGAACTGGCAGGTCATTGCCGGTGCTCTCCCGATTCCAACTCACACTCCTGGAAAGCCGATGGCTCCGATGCGACTCCGTCTGGTTTCATTGCTGGTGCTGTGGCTGGTGATCCCGACGACCGCGATGGCCCAGGGGCCCCAGGCCGCTGTACCGTCGCGGGAGCAGGGTTTTCTCGATGCGCTTCGTCAGCGCGGTTATTTCGAGTACGCCCAGCTGTATCTGGACGGACTCGAAAAGCGGCCAGGTGTGGCGGCCGAGATCAAGGCGGTGATTCCCTACGAACGGGCGATCACCTACCTGGAGGCGGGTCGGCGGGCGGCCAGCCCGACCGAGAAGACCCCGCTGTACGACCGTGCGGTGGGATTTCTCGACCAGTTCGTCAAGGCGCAGCCCAACCACCCGTTGGCCGCCGATGCGAATTCCCAGCGTGGACGTATTCTCCTGGGCAAGGCACGGGTTGAGATCTGGCAGTCCCAGTCTCCGTCAAACACCGGCAAGCGGACCACGTTCCAGGATGCTGCTCGGACCCAGGTGGTGGCGGCCCGCAAGATTTTCCAGGTGGCTCACGACCAGTACCAGAAGGCCTGGAAGACATTCCCGACGTTCATCGACAAGGTCAAGCAGTCGGACCTGTTCCTGAAGCGGAAGCGGGCCGAGTCGCTCTACATGAGGGCGCAATACGACCTGGCACTGTGCACCTACGAGGAAGCACAGACCCACGACCGTGGCAGTGAACCCTACGTCAAGCTGGCCACGCAGGCGTCGGTTGAGTTCGAGGCGATTCACACTCGATACCGCAGCCAGGTGCTGGGGCTTTATGCCCGCATGTGGCAGGGCAAGTGCTTTGAAGAGCAGGACGACATCAATAAGGCCATGGGGATTTACAAGGAACTGCTGGGGCACCCGGGCGGATCGGCGACGATGCGGCGGATCCAGGACCAGGTGCTGTTGTTCCAGTTGATTTGCCTCAACCACAAGGAGAAGCAGGATTTCCTGCTGGTGATCAACCAGTCGACCGAATGGCTCGGCAAGCGGCCGACGCGCCAACGCCGGTCTCCCGACGCTTTGGGCATTCTCTGGGAGCAGGTTCGGGCCCAGGAGGCGTTGGCGGTACAGAGGACGACGGTCGAGAAGGACCGCAACCAGTTGTTGACCGCGGCGCTGGCCAACTGTCGATTCATCCAGCGGTGGCCCAGCAAGTACAAGGACGTGGCGCTGTTCAAGATGCGAGAGCTGCAGGTGCAGTTGAAGGGGGCGGCGATTGATCCCCAGGACTTCGACACCGCCTTTGGGTTGGCTCACGATCTGTTCAAGAAGATCAAGGGGCACAACGAGGGGCTCGCGGCAGCCAAGCGCGACAAGAAGCCGGCCCCGGAGATCAAGAAACTGGCGACCGACCGCGGTGAGCACCTGACCAGCACGCTGGAGATGCTGCAGAAGGCGCTGTCACTGGTGGATCGGGACACCTCCAAGGAGGATCTCGACCGAGCCCGCTTCTATATGGCCTACGTCTATTACCAGCAGCGTCAGAATTACGAGGCCGCCGTTTTGGGCGATTTCCTTTCTCGGCATGTCAGTGCCAAGGCCGAGACCATGGCACTGGACGCGGCGGCCATCGCCATGGCTTCACACGTTCGCTCCTACAACGACTCGGCGACCGAAGAACTCAAACAGCAGAGCCTGCGATTGATCGAGTCGACCGCGACGCGGATCCTGAAGAAGTGGCCCGAGAGTTCTCGTGCCCAGGACACCCGCCTGCAACTGGCCCAGGTCTACGAGGGCAAGCGGCCTCTGGAGGCGGCTCGGAATTACTCCCAGGTGTCCGAAAATTCCCAGGTCTACGCCGAGGCACAGACCCGGGCCGGACAGCAGTTCCTCCGAGCGTGGCTCGATGCCAGTTCCGCGCCGGCTGCCTCGCGGCCACCCCAGTCCGATCTCGACAGTTGGCTCGCTTCGGCCCAAACGCACCTCCGCAACGGCATCACCCGGACGGAGAAACTGACACCCGCGACAGTGACGGCCCCCGAGTTGCTGGTTGCCGCCAAGGTCTCCCTGGCCCAGATCCAGAACAATGCCGGCAAATACCAGGAGAGCATCGACCTGTTGGTCAAAGACCCTCACAGTGTGGTCACCGCGATCAGTGTCCCCGATGAAGCCAAGCGGCCCGAATCGGGTGTGCAGCGTCGTGAATTTGCCAGCCTGGCGGCCCAGTTGCTGCTCCGGGCCCGGATCGGTCTCCGGCAACTCGACGAGGCACAGACGGCAATGGAGCTGCTCGAGAAGATCGCGGGGGCGGCCGAGGGCGAGGCGGTGACCGAGCTCTACCGCCAACTCGGCGATGAACTCAAACAGGAACTCGAGCGACTGGCCGCGGCAGGCAACCAGCGGCGGGTCACCGAAGTTCTGGAGGCGTTCGAGGACTTCCTGGGGCGATTGAGACAGCGGACCGATCAGACCTTCAACAGCCTGATCTGGATTGCCGAGACGTACAGCGGGCTGGGGCAGGGGGCGACCGAGAAAACGCGTGCCGCCACCTTCTTTGGTCACGCGGCCGAAAGTTACCAGCAGATCCTGGATCGAGCCGACCAGTTGGTCAGCGACGAAGCCAAGCGAAAGAAACTCGTCCCGGGTGTCAGCCTGCGTCTGGCCAACTGCCTTCGACACCAAGGAAACTTCGATGCCGCTCGCAAGCTGATTGTCCAACTCTCCACCAGCCAGCCTCTGGCGCTGGATGTGCAGTTCGAGGCGGCCGCGATGTACCAGGCCTGGGGCAATTCGGGACAGACCGAAAACTTCGAGAAGGCGATTGTCGGTGTCGAGTCCGAGAAGGTGCTGGGTTGGAGCAAGATCGCACTGTATCTCCAGCGTCTCATCGACAGCCGTTCGAAGGACGCTGACGGGTATCGGGATCGACGCTGGGAGTCCCGGTACAACCAGTTGCAGTGTCGGATTCAGCACGCCGCAGCAGTGGCCGACGACAAGCAGCGGAAGGAACAGTTGGAGCGGGCTCGTTCGGAGATCCAGGGGATGATGCTGGTCACCTCGACGATTGACGGACGTTGGGCGGTGCGTTACGACGCGGCTTATCGCCAGATTCTCGAGGGGCTCGGTGAACCGGTGATCACGCTGGCCGAGTACCGGGAGAAATACAAACCACAGGCGTCTGCTGCGCCAGCTGTGGCAGGTGTTTCTCAGCCGCGAGCGGCTGTGGCTGCCGGACCGGCTGCGGTGGTTGGGACAACGGCAGCTGTGACCGATGCCGGATCGAGCATGCTGGGACTGATCTTTGCCGGTGTGCTGTTGGCTGGCGGCGGGATTGCAGTCGTTGTCATGTTCAAGGGATCCTCGGGCAAAAAACGCTCGCGTCGCCGCTACGCTCCGGACGCCGCCCCGGCACCGCGGCCGGCGCAGAGGAAGACGTCACGTGGCAAGCGGCCGCGACAGCGTGCGGCTGGAGGTCAACCGGCCGGACGGGCGCGGTCGGCGGCTCCGGCCGAGGGTGCTCAGGGGCAGCCAAGGCAGAAACGCCGGCGGCCGAGACCTGAAGCGTGATCTGCAGATGGCCGTTGGAATACCAGGAAACCAGAAGCGACAGAGACCAGAACCCACGGAGCTTGACGCCGATGCGTGATCGATTCGCACTTGCCATCTCGATGCTGCTGACACTCGTCGTGTCACTGTCGGCGACCCGGTCTGTTCAGGCGATCGACCAGGTGATCCGCAAGAGTTCCGCAACCCCGGTTCGCGGCAAGATCACCGCGATCTCCAAGACGGGCCTGACGGTCAAGCCTCAGGTCGGTGCCGACGTGATGGTGCCGGCCAACGACATCGTCGATGTCCGCTGGGACGGTGAGCCGGTCAAGCTGATCACCGCCCGTGGAGCCGATCGGGCGTCGAGGTACACCCAGGCGCTGAAGGCGTACGCCGACGTGGAGTCCGATCCCAAGGCCGCCGCGGACAATATCAACAAGGACCTGAAGTTCCTGGTCGCACGGGCGACCGCCGGGCAGGCACTGGCCGGAGCCGGGAAACTGGAGGATGCTCGTGCCAAGCTCGAAGCGTTCCTGCAGATCGGGGCAACCAGCTTCCGCTATTTCGACGCTGTCGGATTGCTCGGTCGTGTTGAACTGGCCGCCGGGAGCCACGACAAGGCCAAGGCCCAGTTCACCACGTTGGCCGGGGCTCCGTGGCTCGACTACAAGATGGCCGGTCAGAGCGCCCAGGCACGGGTGCTGTTGGCTCAGGGTGACGTCGACGGGGCGCTGTCGGCCTTTCAGGCGGTGATCACCCAGGGAGCCAACAATTCCGACAAGGCGATCAAGGGGCAGAGATTCCAGGCGGTTCTGGGCAAGTCGAGTTGCCTGATCCGCAAACAGGGGCAGGCCTCGTTCACAGCCGCACTCAAGGATCTCGACGGTGTTCTTGCCGAGGCCTCCGACTCCGACAGCCGCGTGCTGGCCGAAGCCTACCTGCGGCAGGGGGATTGCCTGCGACTGTTGGGGCGGCAGAAGGAGGCGGTCCTGTCGTACCTGCATGTCGATCTGCTGTTTGCCTCCGAGGCCGCGTTGCATGCCGAATCGCTGTTCCATCTGGGGACTCTCTGGTCGGCCGTCGGGCATCCCGATCGGGCCTCTTCCGCCAGGGAACGTCTGCGGAGTGACTATCCACAGAGTTCGTGGGCGAAGAAACTGGGAAGTTGACAATCGGTCCCGCCGGGCCAACAACCACCAACACAACCACAACGATTGCATCACTGGAGATGACCATGTCCGATCACCTGCTCGCACGCCGCACGGCCGTGTGGATGTTTGCCAGCCTGTGCCTGGCGACGTTGCTGTTCCTGGGTCCGGCTGCTGGCCGCACCCTGGCCTGGCAGGACGAGAAGGCGGCCGAACCACCGCCGGCTGCCGCGGCCGAACCCGCGGCACAACCCGCGGCACAACCCGCGGCTGCAGCCGACGGCGGAGGGGCGACGGCAGATCCGGCCGCTGCGGCTGGTGGTGCCCCGACGGCACCGACGTCCGAGAGCTTGCTCACTAAGTCGATTGGTTCGCTGGGGTATTTTTTCGGACCGATCTTCCTGTTGATCTCCTTCATGCTGGTCGCGCTGGTGATGATGAACGTGTTGCAGATTCGCCGGGATGTGCTGCTGCCGCCCGATTTCGTCGACGATTTCGAGGACCAGCTCAACAACAAGGATTACCAGGGCGCCTACAACATCGCCCGCGATCACGACTCGATGGTCGCTCGTGTTTTGACCTCTGGCTTGACCAAGCTCAACCGTGGCTACTCCGAGGCGGTCGAAGGGATGCAGGAGGTCGGTGAGGACGAGAACATGTCTCTGGAGCACCGACTGAGCTACCTGGCCCTGATCGGTTCGATCGCGCCGATGATTGGCCTGGCCGGTACGGTGACCGGCATGATCAGTTCCTTTGACGAAATCGCCAATTCGGCCACTCAGCCCGAGCCGGCAAAACTGGCCGACGGGATTTCGACGGCACTTTGGACGACCTTGGTGGGGTTGGGCATCGCGATCCCCGCGATGATTGCCTACAGCATTCTCCGCAATCGTGTCTCTCGACTGGTGCTCGAGGTGGGCATGGTCAGCGAGGGACTGATGGCTCGGTTCCAGACCCTGGGTCGCAGCAAGCCTGCCGCCGGTGGTGCCGCGGCAGCGGCACCGGCTCCGGCCGCGCCGCAGGAGTAACCCGGAAACGGAGACTGGCCGTGTTGACGGCTGCAGTGAGGAATCGCTGATGCGGATTAACAAGACAGACCCGGTGCTGGCCGAAGTCGACATGACGCCGATGATCGACATCGTGTTTCAGTTGATCGCCTTTTTCATGGTGATCTCCAACTTCGAGCAGACCCAGGCTGACGAGCGGGTGCGGCTGCCCGAGGACGTGTTGGCACAGCCGCCGACGGTCAAACCCGCCCACGAACTGGTGCTCAATGTGGGTTTTGTCCGCGATCCCGATCACGGAATTCCCGAGCAGGGACCGGTTGTGTTTCACAACGCCGAGTTCTGTCGGATCACCGACACGGATTCGCCGGGGGAGGTGATGATCTTCAACCGGAGTTCCGGGAGCAACGAGACGAGGCAGACGGTTCCGTTCGCCTACCGTCTCGAGCAGGAGAAGCGTCTGTTCTACGACCGCGGAGTGAATCCGGCAGAGGAAGTGACGGTGATCGTGCGGGCTGACACCCGTGTGCCGACCGGACTCGTGCAGAAGCTGATCCAGATGGCCCAGGAACCGTTCACTGGGGGAGACGGAACTTCCCAGGGCGGTTTTGCCAAGTTTGCCTTGAAGGCCGAGCAGACGGCGGCCAGTCGCGCTTTTCAGACGCGGAGTCCGTGACCGATGCAGTTCCGCAACCAGAACAAGCCGGAGAAGATCGAGCCGCAGATGGCGCCGATGATCGACGTCGTTTTTCTGCTGCTGATCTTTTTCATGCTGACGTTGAAGATCATCAGCCCCGAGGGCGACTTCAACATCAACATGCCCGCCGTGGCGCAGGCCCAGACCGAGACGCCCAAACTGCTGCCGGATTTCAAGGTCCGGTTGTTGGCGGATGCGGCCACTGGCCAACTGGTCGAGGTTCGCTTCGGTCAGCGCAGCCTTGGTAATGGCCCGCAGGCCTTCCAATTGCTTCAGCAGACGATCAAGGAGCAGATTGCCGGAAGTCCGTACGCCGATGAGGTCGAGATCGAGATCGATGCGGACTTCGACCTGAACTACGAGCACGTGATCAGCGCCGTCAGCGCCTGCACCGGTGAGATTTCCGAATCCAGCGACGGCAGCAAGCCGAAGATCTCGCGGTTTGTCGAGAAGATCAAGTTCGCTCCGCCTCGCCAGAGCCAGCGGGCTGCGGCTGGCGGGTAGGCCGGAACCTCCGGGGGTCACCCCCGCGGATGACATTGCTCGTGCAGGCCCTTGAGCCGGCTGTGTTCGACCTGTGTGTAGAGCTGCGTGGTGGCGACGCTGGCGTGGCCGAGCAATTCCTGCAGTTCGCGGATGCCTGCCCCACCGGCAAGCATGTGGGTGGCGAAACAGTGTCGGAGTGTGTGGGGGCTGACGTTGCCGGAGATGCCAGAGCGGGCGGCGTATTTCTTGACCAGCTTCCACAGAGTGACTCTCGAGAGCTGGTTGCCGCTGCGGGTGACGAACAGCCAGGGGGGGTGTCCCGGACCGACCAGTGCCGGTCGTTCTGTTTCGAGATAGTCGGCCAGCGTCCGTCGGACACCGGGGCTTGCGATGAACGCCAGGCGTTCCTTGTCCCCCTTGCCCAGGCAGCGGCAAAGACCCTCGTCGAGATCGACGTTGCGGAGCGTGAGGCCCGTCACTTCCGACGCACGGCATCCGGTGGCGTACAGCAGTCCGAGTACCGATCGATCCCTCAGCGGGAACCGGTCGGTGTCGATCCGGCCAGGTTCTTCGATCAGCCGGTCAACCACGTCGGGACTCAGGACCTGGGGCAGCCGTTGCCACATCCTCGGTGAACGGAACTGCTCGACGGCGGTTTCTGTCAGCACGCCGTCGAAGATCAGGAAGCGGTAGAAGGTGCGGATGGCACTGAGCCTTCGGGCCAGCGAAGTGGTCGCCAGGCGGCGGTCCCGGAGTGCTTGCATGTAGTCGCGGAGCCGATCCGCGTCGACTGCGGCGACCGAGTCGAGTTGGCCGCCGTGGTGTTCGGTCAACCACCCGAGGAAGTCCCGGAGATCGCCGCGGTAGGAACGCACCGTATTGATGGCCAGCCCACATTCGGCTTCCAGGTAGGCCAGGAACGCGGTGAAGTGCCCGGCGAGGGGGGCGGAGAGTGTGGGGGCGGAGTTGTCGGCGCGGACTGCCATCCCTCTCAGGGTCGACCGGCCGACTCGGCCACTTGAGAGGGGCGGCGAGAGCCGCTACGACCGGCCCACCGGTTGCAGTGGACAATGGTCCGCCTGGAACGACACCCCCTCCTCGGAGTCCTCGAAACGCACGGTTACGGTTCGGTTGCGCACGTACCCGTCGACGGCGATGACGGTTCCCAGGCCATAGCGGGGATGCCGGACGGCCATGCCGATGGCGAAACCCTGCTCGAGTGTTGCCGCTTTGGCGGTACCGTCGAGAAGTGCCGCTGCTGTGGTCAGCAGCGGCTGGTCAACGTTGTCGGAGGATTGGGACAGTCGGGTGACATCCGGAAGCGGGGGCCTGGGAGCAGCGGAGCCGCGAGGATCGGTGTGATCCCGGGATGTCAGCTCCATTTCCCCGAGAAACTGGCTGGGGATTGTCGACCGGGACTGCCCGTGCAGGTCGCGCTGCGCGGCCAGGGTCAGCGACAGTCTCGAGATCGCACGGGTCATCCCCACGAAAAGCAGGCGCCGTTCCTCCTCGAGTTCTCTCGGGTTGTCGTCCCGCAATGACCGTTCGTGAGGCAACAGGTTCTGTTCGATGCCGACGACGAAGACGGTGGGAAATTCGAGACCCTTGGCGGCATGAAGGGTCATCAGGGTGACGGCCCCCTGGGATGGGTCGATTGCGTCGGTGTCGGCCACCAGGCTGGTCACTTCCAGGAACCCCGCCAGCGAACGTTCGTCGCCGGCATCCTCGTCGTAGTGTGTTGCCAGGGCCAGCAGTTCGTCGATGACCGCCTGCCGTTGGATATCCTGTTCGGAAGACTTGTTCATACCCGATTGCCAACCGGCGGTATAACGGGTTCGGTCGATGACGGTTCGCAGCAGTTCGGCCACCGAGCCGGCGTCGGCCAGTGTGAGTCCGTCAACGAGTTCGTGGAAACGGAGCAGTGCCGTGGTCGCCTGCTTGGAGAGTCCCGTGATCCGCTTGGCCTCGGCGGCAGATTCGAGCCGGTTGAGACCTTCAGCGGTGGCGAACCGGGCCAGCTTCGACTGGGTGACCTTGCCGATCCGCCGCGGGGGCTTGTTGACCACCCGGGTGAAGGCCGCGTCGTCGGCAGGATTCTCGATCAGCCGCAGGTAACCCAGCATGTCCTTCACCTCGGCTCGCTCGAAGAAAGCCACGCCGGCAATCACCTGGAACGGGATGCTCCATCTCGAGAGAGCCTGCTCGACCTGTCGTGACATCGAGTTGACGCGATAAAAGACGGCGCAATCTCCGTAGGTGCAAACCCCTCGTGAGACGAGTTCGTGGATGCGGCCAGCGATTCCGTGGGCCTCGTCCTGGGCCGACCCGAACACCAGCAGTTCAACTGGCTCTCCCTCGGGGTTGGCCGTCACCAGCGACTTGGCCTTCCTCATCTGGTTGTGGCTGATCAACTGGTCAGCCGAACGGAGGATCGCGGCCGTGCTGCGGAAATTCTCCTCCAGACGGACGACGGTTGCTTCGGGGTAATCCTGTTCGAATCTCAGGATGTTGTCGATCCGGGCTCCACGCCAGCCGTAGATCGACTGGTCGGGATCGCCGGTGACGCACAGGTTGGGGTGGTCGTGTGAGAGCAGGCGAACGATCCCGTACTGGACCAGGTTGGTGTCCTGGTACTCGTCGACCATCACGAAACGGTACCGATCGTCGAGCCGTGCACGAAGCTCGGGGTTCTCGTTCAACAGTTTCTGGACGTGCAGCAGCAGGTCGTCGAAATCGACCGCGTTGGCTTTGAGCAGGAATTCCTGGTAGCGGGGGTAGACCCGGGCCACGACCTCCTGGAAGTGGTTGCCCACTCGCGTCGCCACGTCGGACCTCAGTTCCTCGGCGCTCTGCTGCTGGTTCTTGGCGTGGCTGATCCGACCCGAGATCCGTCCGGGCGGGAAGTGAACGGCGTCGAGATTGAGTTCATCAAGCACGCTGCGGACGACCTGCTTCTGGTCGGTGGTGTCGAGGATCGTGTAGTTGGCCTGCAGCCCGACCATTTCCGCGTGATCCCGCAGAAGGCGGGCACAGAAGCGATGGAAGGTGCTGACGGCGACCCGTTGTCCTCCCGCCAGACGTTCGACCCGCTCGGCCATCTCCTCGGCCGCCTTGTTGGTGAATGTCACGGCCAGGATTTGGCGGGGATCGACACCACGTTCGACCAGCCGCACCATCCGCCTGGTGATCACCCGGGTCTTGCCCGAACCGGGACCTGCCAGAATCAGCAATGGACCTTCGAAGTGGTCGACGGCGGATTGCTGAGACGGCGTCAATCCGTCCGATGCGGAGGGCTCGGGGCGTGGAGCGTCTGCTGTGGCCAAGTTGTCCGTCCGTGGGGCGGGGCCCGTCCGTGTCGGCCCGAGACGGCTATATTGACCGATTTGCGGGGTCCGGTCAAAGATGAACAATTGTCCGGGTTGTTGTGGTGGCTTAGACTGCCAAAGGGACGGTGACTTTGCGGGCAGGTCCACCGGGTCCCGTCATTCTGGGAACGGCCGACTGAGGATTATCTGGCGGTCGTCGAGATTTTGGACGCGAACAGCGGTGGAGGGCTGTCGATAAGAGTGGAGAGGGTTCGCTTTCAGCGAGGCCTCTCCGGAGAGCCGCACGGTGATCCTTCACCGAGGTCCAGATTCTTCTGGGCTGTTTCCATTTCGAGTCACCTCAATATACAGTGACGCCGCCATGATCATCATCCGCCACATCTCGTCGGTACGTATCTCTTCAGCTCTGTGTGCCGGGATCGCCCTCGCCGCACTGGTCCTGTCCTCACCCGGTGTGGTGGCGCAGGGAAAGCCGACCGGTGCCAACCCCGGACTGGTGGGATTGCTGTCGCCTGAGGCTCCCTACGATTTGACCGAGGAGTCGATGGAGAGTCTCGACGGGAAGTGGGCTCCGGTGAGAGCCAGGATCTCGAGCCTGGTCGAAAAACTTCATTCAGACGAATCACTGGCCGTCGTCGGTCAGCGCCGGGTGCTCGAGGAACTCAAGGAGCAGGTCAAGGTGCTCCGCGGTGGCATCTCCAGACCCCGCAACAAGCCGATCCTGCGAGACCTGGTGGCGATCCACGGTCGACTGTCGCGGCACGTGGGTCTGGCCGAGGCCCTGTTGGACGCGGTGACCATTGCGACCAAGCCGGAGCCGAAGAAACTGGCCGGTCCCACGCCACGTCAGAAGTTGGTCGGAGCGGTCAAATCGCTGCACACCTATCTGACGTCATTCAACACCGGAGAGACCTGGATCGATTATCTCAGCGTCAAGGAGATGTCGGCGGCTGCCCAGAAGGAACAGCCGTCCAAGCGCGATCTGGACACACTGTCCGCGGTGCTCGAGACGCTCCAAAACAAGAACGATCTGGGCGATGCCGGCCAGATCGCCTTCCTCAAGGAGCCGAAGTTCGCTGCGGTAGAAAAGGGTTTGGCGGAATACCTCGCCGCGGCTCGTAAGCCGAAGCCGGTCGTCAAGTTGCCGGCCAAGCCCTTGGACGACAAGACCCGAGCCGCGTTGCGGCCGCACTTGGCGAAGTTGGCCGAGTCGCTTGAGCGATTCGAAGAGACCGCGTCGCGGGCCGCCGCGACGCAGGCCCGCCAGTCACTGAAGGCGATCCAGACCGTTTCCCGTTCTCAGTACGCACAACTCGGCGAAGCACTCCGCGCTCATTACCTGGGCTACAACCTTCGCGTGATTGCCAGCGAGCAGTTGCTGGGTCGGTACGTCGGGCAGACACGGGTCAAGAAGAAGCCCGTCCGCGACGTGATCCTCAAGGCCCAGGTGCGTGGTGACTCGACCACGACGGCCACCGTCGGTATCGACCTGTTGCCCAGTCAGGACGGTGCCCGCTTCCACATGGTACTCAGCGGCAAGACCATTTCGGACACTCGAGCGGACAAGGGGGGAGCCAGCATTTTCACCCACGGCGAACACACCTTCAACGCCACCAAGCTGGTCCTCTTCGACGGCGACCGTTTCACCACCAAGCCGGCCGAAGTGTCCGTCGACGCCAACAACACGATCGTCAACGTCACGGCTAAGAGTTCCTTCGTCAAGCGGATTGCCCGCAGGAAGGCCACGAAGCTGGCCCCCCAGAGCCAGCAGATCGCGGCCGAGAAGGTGGCCGCCGATGTGGCGCCGGAGTTCAACGGCGAGGTGGACAAGCAGTTCAAGCAGGCCACCACCGATCTGGCCAAGCACGTCAACGGTCCGCTCAAGGAACTCGAGTTGGCTCCCGCCGGGCGGAGCATCACCTCGACGGACAGCGAACTCCGTGTCTCGAGCCAACTGATGGGCTCGGGTGAACTGGCCGCCGGTCTGCCCAACCCCGCGATTGTCTCAAAAACGGGCCTGGTCCTGCACCTCCACGAGTCGGCCATCAACAACGCGATTGACCGGATGAAACTGGCGGGGAAGACGATGACCGAGGAGGATCTCCAGGCCGAGGTCGAGGCGACGGTTTCGACGTTCCTGGGCCGCGAGTTTCACTTCGAGGCCTCTGACGCCAAGTCCAAGGACGACAAGGGGCCGACCACACTGATTTTTGCCACAGCCGACCCCGTCCGCGTGCGAATTGCTGACGGCCAACTGGTGTTGATCATTCGTGCCGGTTTGAAGCAGGAGGCGGGCAAGGAGGACATTCCCCCACAGGTTGTGACCGTGCCCTTCGCACTGGGAGTCCAGGGTGACAACGTCACGCTCGTCCGCGGCTCGGTGAAGGTCTCGGCTGTGTCACGTCCCAAGAGTCGAGCGAAGCAGATTGTCCGGGCCGGGGTGGTTCGCAAGAAGCTGACTCGAGGCTTGAAGGATCGTACACTCGATCGTCACGTGAGCGTGTCCCGAGAGGATGCCGACCCGGTCAAGCTTTCGGTGACGCGAGTCGAAGCCGTCGACGGCTGGCTGAGCGTCGTCTTCGAATAGGGACGCAAGGGAGCGGGCTGATGGAGAAGCGAACGTTTGGTCGTACCGGACTGGACGTGTCGGTCCTCGGGTTCGGCGGCGCACCGATCGGAGTGCTCGAGACCGCGCAGGACGATGTCGACCGTGTGCTGGGGCTGTTGCTCGATCATGGTGTGAACCTGGTCGACACCGCCGCCGGCTACCGCGGTTCCGAGGAAGCCATCGGTCGGTCGATCGGGACCCGACGGGACGAGTTCGTTCTAGTCTCCAAGTGCGGGCAGGCATTTGATGATCTGCCGGGTGATCCGTGGTCCGAAGAAGTGATCACCGCGACCGTTGACCGGTCACTGGCACGGCTGCAGACCGAATACCTCGATGTGATGTTGTTGCACACCTGCGACCTCGAGGTGCTCGAACGCGGGGAGGCCCTGGGAGCGCTGGTTCGAGCCCGCGACGCCGGCAAGGTCCGCTTTGTGGGGTATTCGGGTGACAACCAGACCGGGGCCGTGGCCGCTGCACTCGACGATGTTGCGGTGGTCCAGACCTCGGTCAACATCTGTGACCAGGTCAACATCGACCAGGTGCTGCCGGTCGCCGGGGACCACGGTGTCGGCGTGATCGTCAAGCGACCGATCGCCAACGCGGCCTGGAAAGATCTCAATGATCAACCCGGGTTTTATGCTCAATACGCCGAGACCTACACCGAGAGACTGGCGTTGATGGCGATTGGCCCCGAGGACATCGGATTCGAGGAGTCCGACTGGGCCGAGGTGGCGCTGAGGTTCACGCTCTCGTGCGACGTGCACACCGCCATCATCGGTACCACCAACCCGGATCACGTGCGAGCCAATATTGAAGCGGCAGCGAAGGGACCACTGCCCGAGCAGGCGATCGAGCAACTTCGCGAGGCGTTTGTCGAAGCCGTGGCTGACTCGGGCGAGGAATGGCCAGGTCTGACCTAGGCTGCCGGGTGGACTCTCGTGTCCGTGTCCGGAGAAGCGGCCTCGTCAACTGCGGTTGCATCGACAAGTTGCTTGAGTCCCAGCAGGAATCGGTCGCGGCGATCGGTCAGGTCGGCCAGGCTTTCCGGGGAATATTCGTAGAAGCCGCCACCGGTCTTGGTGCCGAGCCGATTCTCACGGACACGATCTTCCAGGGCTGGTGGCGGCACGGTGGCGTCTCCGAGGTCCTGCCAGAGATAGCTGGAGATGCTGTGGAAGACATCCAGGCCGCCGAAGTCTGCGGCCTGGAGCGGACCGAGAAATCCCCAGCGAAATCCGGGGCCACCGGTCATGGCTCGGTCGAGGTCCTCGGGGCTGACCACGCCCTGTTCGACCAGGTGCAGGGCCTCGCGAAAGACGGCGAACTGCAGACGGTTGCCCACGAAGCCGGGAACATCGCGGCGGACGTGGATTGGCTGTTTGCCGAGCTGGGTCGCCAGGTCGATCAGTTGTTCGATCAATTCCGGGGCAGTGCTTTCCCCCGAGGTCACCTCGACCAGCGGCACCAACTCGGCGGGATTCCACCAGTGGAAGCCCGCCACCTGTTCCGGGCGACCTGTGGCCTGGCCCAGTCGGGTGATCGAGAGTCCGGAGGTGTTGGAGACCAGCGCGGTCCGTGGCGGTGCGAGCCGATCGAGTTCGGAGAAAATGCGGCACTTCAGGTCGATGTCTTCAGGGACGGCCTCGATCACCAGATCGGCGTCGGCCACCGATTGGCCCAGATCGGTTGACGTGGCCAGGCGGCGATCGCCCTCGGCCGAAGCCTCGGAGGTCTGCAGCCCGGCGTCCTCGAGCGTGGTCCGGCTGGTGGCGATTCGCCGGCGGGCTCGTGCCAATGCGTCGGCGTCAACGTCGGTGAGGATAACGTCCCGGCCGTGATCGGCCAGGCACTGAGCGATGCCGGCACCCATGGTGCCGGCACCCAAGACCACGATTTGTGTACCCGTCTCTGCCATGGTCGACCTCCTGTCGATCAGCCTGCCCGGTCGATGGACATCTTAGTCGCGGGTGGCTCCAGGGCAAGAAAAAACCTGGCGTCGTCGCCTCAGGCTCATTTGTCGGATGGCTGTTTTGGACGAGCCGGTGGCAGTTTCAGATCGGCGGCCGAGAGTGGTACCTTGACTCCGCCGGCAGGGATTGGCTGCCTGAGCGTCCAGAGCAGCCCCTGGGTGACCAGTCGCCGGTACTCGGGCCTGTTCCAGTTCACGTGGAAGTGCAGGCCACTGAATCCGAAGCTGCGGCCCCCATCGGGTCGCTGCCAGGCCCACGAGACGGTTTCGTCAGAGCCGTCGATCGGGACCTTCAGCAACGGCGTGACACCACGGCCGGCGGAAGTGAATTTCAGCCTGTAGTAGAACTCGTCCTTCACCTCGAACGGCGAGATTCCATTGAGTACCGGGTGTCGGGACCGGGTGGGTGTGGTCCGGGCGGTGACGACGGTGTACTTGCGGTCAGGACCCCCGTGGCATCCTCCCAGCAGTGCGAGAAAGGCTGGGATCGGTTCGGCCGAGCGAGTGCCGATTCCCCAGTGCAGGCCGACCAGTCCGCCACCGCGGGCGGCCAGTCGCTGGAAAGCGGCCAGTCGCTTGGGGTCGCCACTGACCCACTTGGCTCCTTCGGATACGAACAAGGCTGCGGCGTCGGCACCGTCGAGCAGTTCCGGACCTTTCCGCCAGGGGTCGTTGGCGTGAACCAGCAACGCCTGGACACCGTGGTGTCGTTGCAACTGGCCGGCGATGATCCGCATCCCGGCCTGGTACTCGTGGGTGCTGCGAGGATGTCCATCGGGGCTGTGCCACAACAGAAGCAAACGAGCCGGTTTTCTGGTTTTGGACTTGTCACCGGCCGTCAGCACTCCGGGCAGCAGCAACAGCAGCGCGACCAACCGCGTCAGGCGTCTTTGGGTGAGTGAGTCACGAGGCATGGCACGAATCTCGCTGAATTGTCTGTTCGGCCGTCAGAAGGCAGGCGACCACCGATCGGATAAAACTCGACCCCACGGCCGGTTTTCTGTACGGAAATGTGGTCGTGAACACACTGTTAACTACAGGAGACCATTCCCGGGGGAAAGGAACCCCGGCACGGACCAAGTTTCGTACACCGATCAAACCACGGACGGATTGGCGCATGCGATTGACACTCAGAACACTGCTGGCCTATCTGGACGATATTCTCGAGCCCGAACAGGCTCGTGAGATCGGGAAGAAGGCGGCCGAGAGTCCATCGGCATCGACCCTGATCGGGCGGATACGTGAAGTGACGCGACGGCGTCGATTGACGGCACCGGCGCTGAGTGGCCCTGGAGTGGGGCTGGATCCGAACGTCGTTGCCGAGTATCTCGACAACACCCTGTCGGTCGAGGGGGTCAGTGATGTCGAGCAGGTGTGTCTGGAATCGGACGTGCACCTGGCCGAGGTGGCTGCGTGTCACCAGGTGCTGACACTGGTGTTGGGTGAGCCGGTGACGGTCGTGCCCGAGAGTCGCGAACGGATGTACGCGTTGGGGACCAGCCGGGTTGAAGACGTTCTGGGAGACGCGACGTCGATGGTCGACGATCCGGCGGCCAATGACGTCCCCGAGCCTCAAAGTGAAGAGGGCCGTGCAGTGGCCGAGGCGGTCCAGCAGATCACGACAGTGCAACCGCCTGCCTGGAAGCGAAGCCTGCCCTACGTCATCGTCTCGACCGTCGTCATGGTCTGGCTTTCGTTGTTCACCGTTTTCGAGGTGCCCCCGCCGGTGGCCGATGAGGGAACCAGGGTCGGGACCGGTGCTGTGGCCCCGGAGAAAGCGGTGGCCGTCGATACGGTCGACCCGGAAGCCGCCGGCGGTACGGCGGGATTGTCGACGATCGCATCGGTTCCCCCGTTGTCGGCGAGCGCGCCACTGGTCGATGGCAACATATCTTCACCACCGTCTGGTGATCGACCGTCACCACCGCCGGGGGAAAAGGTCTCCCCGGTGGTGGAGTCGCCTGACCCGGTTCAGCCGACCAAGCCGGTACGACCGATCCCGAAGGCGGAATTGCCGGCGACACGTTATGTGTCGGCGAGTGGCGTGTTGCTGAGACAGGACGATCAAGGGGGGGACTGGATGGTACTGCCCTCCCAGGGGCAGGTTCGAGGGGGAGAACGCCTGGCGACGCCGGCCCCCTTCGTGGCCGACCTGGAGATCGAGGGGACGCCGGTTCGCGTCAGCCTTCTGGAGTCCAGTGTCGTGGCTCTTGACGGTGCGGCCGACGCGTTGTGTGAGATGACGATCAGTCGCGGTCGTGTCGTTTTCCACGCCGGACCGCCATCGACGGTCGCCAGCGGGCCGTTGGCGTTGCGGGTGACGGTGGGCACACGTCATTGGCGGCTGGTCCTGGCCGAACCGGACACGGTTTGCGGAATCGAGGTTCGTCCGCGGTTTCCGACGACCTACGAACAGGATTTTGGTGGAGACTGGTACCTGGGCGGTCTGACCGTCGCCAATGGAACGGTTCATCTGTCGACCGACGCGCCCTCTGGTCCGGTTGTCCCGAGGCTGTCGTTGGTCAAGGGGGACTGGCTGTCGCTGGCTCCAGCGGATCTCGATGTTGGAGATGCAGGTGGGCCGAAACCCCTGGCGGTGTTGCCGGGGTGGCTCGTTCCCGGTTCTCGGGTGACGTCGGCGGTCCAGCGGACGATGTCGGGTCGGTTTGCCCGGGAATTCGATCTCCAGCAACCAATTCGTCTCAGTGTGGTTGCCGCGATCAAGTCCCAGTTGTCGACGATCTCGAAACTGGCTGTCGGTTGCCTGGCGTTGACGGGACACGTTGAGCCTCTGGTGCAGACGTTGGCTGAATCGGAATTCTCCGAGTCTCGTCAGGAGGCCTTCGACGGGCTGAGGTTGTGGTTGGCGGGTGGGCCTGACCGCAGTCGGAAACTCAAGTTCGAGTTGGCAAAATGGTTCGAACAATCCCAGGTGGATCCGGTGTTCCGACTGTTGTGGGGTTTCGACAAGTCGGATGGCACGGGCCGGGAGACCTCGCGTCAACTGGTTGACTGGCTGGCCGTCGACCACGTTGCGATTCGCGAAATGGCCTTTTACCATGTTGAGCGGATGACTGGCCGGAAGTACGAGTACCGGCCCGATGCCCCGGCCGGGCGTCGCATGGCCGCCGTGGCCCGCTGGCGGGCCCACGTTCAGCGCGGTGGCGGCGTGCTGGTCGCACCCTGATTCCCGCCTCTCTCGCTCGCGATTCATGACGGCCACTCCTTCGACCACAGACGGTCCAATCGGCTGGGCCGGTCGGATTCGACAGTTGCTCGAACTGGTCCGATTTAGCCATACGGTGTTTGCTCTGCCGTTCGCATTGTTGGCCGCGGTTCTGGCTTGGCGCGATCCTCGGACCGGGTTCGCCTGGCACCAACTGGTCGGGATTGTCCTGGCGATGGTCACCGCACGCAGTTCGGCAATGGCGTTCAACCGCCTGGCTGACCGGCGGCTTGATGCTGAGAATCCCCGTACTGAAGGTCGTCACCTGCCTGCTGGGATCCTGGGTGTCGGAATGGTCTGGACTTTCACCCTGTTCTGTTCAGCCGGTTTTGTCGCTTCGACCCTGGTGTTTCTGCTGGGTGAGACGTCCAACCCGTGGCCAATCCGGCTGTCCGTCCCGGTGTTGCTGTTCCTGTGGGGGTACTCCTACGCCAAACGGTTCACCAGCCTGTGTCACTACTGGCTGGCCGCGGCGCTGATGCTTTCGCCCCTTTGTGTCTGGATCGCGATTCGCGGACAGGTGATCTCATCGGCCGCCGACCTGTCCGTCCCCGGCATGCTCGCGGCGGTGATCTTTTTCTGGGTTGGCGGCTTCGACATCATTTACGCCTGCCAGGATGCCGACCATGACCGGCAGGCGGGGCTGAACAGTGTGCCGGCGCGGCTGGGTATCGGAGGGGCCCTGAAGGTCGCCATGGCAAGTCACGCCGTGATGATCGGCTGTCTGTTTGGCCTGTGGTGGCTGGCTGGATTGGGACCACTGTTTCTGGGTGGCGCCGTGGCCGTCAGCGCCCTGCTGGTCTGGGAACACTGGCTGGTCCGTCCCGATGATCTGTCTCGCGTCGGTCAGGCGTTCTTTCACATCAACGCCCTGATCAGCCTGGGACTGCTCGTGGTGGGGCTGGCCGACGTTGTGCTGTTTCCCCTGTCGAACGCGTGAACGGGGAGGCTGCCGTATGCTGGCTGGCAGTGAATGCGGCGTCTAGAATGCGGTTAACCGCGTGGATCTGCAGGCGTCTGGAGCGAAGCTGGGATGAACCAATTCTCTGGCAACCTGACCACCGATTCCCGGTTGTCGGCCATCGCCGAGACTGTCGAGAGCGGTCAGCGGGGGTCTCTTGAAGACGGTCTCTATCTCGACCAGCACGCTGACCTGCTGTTCCTCGGCAACCTGGCCAACACAATCCGGGAACGCAAGAACGGAAACCTGGCGTTCTACAACACCAACATCCACCTCAATCCCACCAACGTCTGTGTCTATCGCTGCGTCTTTTGTGCCTTCCGGTCCGACCTGAAGGCCGAGAAGGCCTACACGTTCGATGACCAGATGATTCGCGGACGGGTGTTGGAGGCGACGGAGGCGGGGGCGACAGAGATTCATGTCGTCGGCGGGCTGCACCACCAGAAGCCGTTCGACTGGTACCTCGACGTGGTGCGGGTGATTCGCGACGCCAATCCGTTGATCCACATCAAGGCGTGGACTGCCGTGGAGATCAACTGGTTCAGCCACATCACCAAGAAGCCGGTCCAATGGGTGCTCGAACAACTCATCGATGCCGGGCTCGGGAGCATGCCCGGTGGGGGGGCGGAGATCTTCGACTCGGAGATCCGGGGCCAGATTTGTGAACACAAGGCGGACAGCCAGTCGTGGATCGATATTCATCGCTGTGCCCACCAGTTGGGACTCAGGACCAACGCCACGATGCTCTACGGCCATCTCGAGGAGTCCCGTCATCGGGTCGATCACCTCTGCCAGCTGCGGGAGTTGCAGGATGAGACCGGCGGATTCCAGACGTTCATCCCGCTGGCCTTCCATCCCGAAAACACCGGTCTGGAGCATCTCAGGCTTCCCAGCGGATTGGCCGATCTGAGGGTGATGGCCCTTTCCCGGGTCATGCTGGACAACTTCGATCACATCAAGGCCTACTGGATCATGCTCGGAGAGAAGACCGCCCAGGTCGCCCTGAGTTTCGGAGCTGACGATCTTGACGGGACGGTCGTGCATGAACTGATCTACCACGACGCGGGAGCGGAAACGCCCGAGGGGCTGACCGTCGACCAGTTGCACCGGCTGATCCGTGAAGCCGGTCGGGAGCCCCGCGAACGTGACACGCTTTATCGCCGCGTGGTGCGTGATGGGCACGAGTGGTCGATCGAGGAGCCGGTGGCTGCGGGGGGGCAGGGAGTCGAGATCTGAGTCCGGAGAGGAGAATCGTGATGGCAGAGAATCTTCCGAGATCGATCACCACATCGATGCAGTTTGAGAACGGTCCAGCTATCGGGATCAGCAACCGATGGGTCGATGGACAGTACTGCTCGATTCTGACGCCGATCGGGATCGTCGGCTGTGGGATTTACGATGTCGTGGTGCCCGCCGAGTTCAACCAGGCGCTGGCCGTCGCCCAGGGGACACCCGAATCCCCCCTGGTTGATCCCGAAGACCTGCTTGATGCCAGGATCGTCCGCTGTACGCCCCGGGCCGAGTCGCTCGGGATCCAGGCCGGGATGTCGGGGCGCGAGGCTGTCGAGTTGATGTTGCAGGCGTCCGGGGAGGTGGGTGACTGATGAATTCCGTCGAGGCAACCCGGTTGAGTGAAACGGCACCGATTGCCGTCCGTACGCTCGACCATGTGACCGTGGTGGTTGGCGACCTGGAGGCGAGTCGGGCCTTTTACGTCGATGTGCTGGGCATGCTGGAAGTGCCGCGGCCGGCGTTTTCGTTTGACGGGCTGTGGTTCCAGAGTGGCCCGACCCAGATTCACCTGATCCTGGAATACGATGGTTCGGGGCCGGCCGGCAACCTGGTGCCCAGTGAGCATCGGGGCGCCCGGACGCACCACTTCGCCTTCCAGGTCGATGACGCACACGCCTGTGCAGCGCGTTTGCAGGAACTGGACGTGCCGATTGTTGCGGGTCCGAAGGAGCGTCCCGATGGTGCGGTGCAGGTGTTTGTCTGTGATCCGGATGGCCACGTGGTCGAGTTGACCTCGGGACCTGGAGAATAGCCGCCGGGCGTTGAGCAAGATTCCCGGGGCGGGGACCGAAATCCGGAGAAAAGAGGCGGCTGGACCGCGCTGGGACGGCCGATCTATACTAACGGACACCAACGGTTGGTGGACCGACCCAAGCTGGATGGGGCGATGGCCTGTCCGGATGGTTCAAAATCGGACTGTGTGTCCTGGCGGACTCTGGAGCGGTTGGCGAGTCATGAAGAGCATGATCCTGGCATCGATCAGTGTTTCGGCGATTGTCGGCGTGGTGGCTGTGCTGGACATGACCATGGGCCTGATTGGCCAGATGGGCATGGCTCCGTTCGGTGGCCAGATGACAATGGACATCATGTTCGTCATCGCGGCCGTGCTGATCGGCCTCATGGGCTGGGAATCGATGAGAGAGCAGAAGTAGCTCCGGCGACCGGTCTAGATATCCAGGTCATCCGCCTCGTTGGCCTCGTCCATGATCACGCGGTATCGCTCCGAGGCGTCTCGGCCCAGAAGTTGCCGGAAGGTGTTGTCGGCGTCGAGTTGGCTCTCGATGTCGACTCTCAGCAGGATGCGTCGCGTCGGATCCAGCGTGGTGTCTTTCAACTGGTCGGCATTCATTTCGCCCAGGCCTTTGAAACGGTCGATGACCACCTTGCGTCCCGAAGCCGCGGCAGCGAGTACCTGTTCCTTGTCGGCATCGTCCTGGGCGTAGTACGTCTCGTTGCCGATCTCGATCCGGTACAACGGCGGCTGGGCGATGAAGAGTTTTCCCTGGCGAATCAATTCTCGCATGTGTCGGAAGAAGAACGTCAGCAGGAGCGTGCTGATGTGGTACCCGTCGCTGTCGGCATCCATCAGCAGGATCACGCGGCCGTACCGGAGTTTGCGGATATCGCAGGCGGGGCCGATACCGGTGCCGAGTGTTTCGACGAGGTCCTGGATCGACTGGTTCGACATGATCTTGGAGGTTGAGAGGGACTCGGTGTTGAGCACCTTGCCACGGAGGGGCAGGACGGCCTGGGTGCGGCTGTTGCGTCCCATGGCCGCGGTCCCGCCGGCCGAATCGCCTTCGACGATGAACAACTCGCTGTCCTCGCGGTTGCCGGCCCGGCAGTCGTAGAGTTTGCCGGGCAGGGTGCTGCGACGGTTGGCTGGTGTCTTGCGACGGATTTCCTTGGCCGCATCACGACTGGCCATGCGAGCGCGGGCGGCAAGCACGATCCGGCCGAGGATCGCGTCGGCAATCGACGGGTTGGCGTTGAGCCACGTTTCCAGTCCGGGCCGGATCAGTCCTTCGACCTGGCCGGACAGTTCGGGGTTGTTGAGTTTTTCCTTGGTCTGTCCCTGGAACATGGGGTCGCCGAGGAACACCGAGATGATCGTGACGATGCCTTCACGGATGTCGTCGTTGGTGACCGTCACTCCCTTGGCCTTGATGTCGTGGACATCCATGTAGTTCTTGACCGCCTTGGCCACTCCGGTCCGCAGTCCGCTTTCGTGCGTTCCGCCGGCATGGGTGCGGATGCCGTTGACGTAACTGCGAACTTCCTCGTCAGTGGCTTCGGTCCAGTGCAATACGACCTCGATCCGATTTCCCCGGTCATCTTTTTCTGTCGAAAACGGGATCTCGTGGACCGATTTCTTCTGCCCGTCGGTGGTGATTTTCTCGAGATAGGCACCGATTCCCTCGGGATGATGCAACTCGTGTGTTTCGCCTTTGGTTTCGTCGTGAAAGAAGATCTTCAACCCGCCGTGGATGAAGGAGATGTCTTCGAGGTGTTGGCGGATGGTCTCGGGATTGAACTTGGTTCGACGGAAGATCGAATCGTCGGGACGAAAAAAAATGGTGGTGCCGTGGCCTCGAATCCTGCGGACCCGTTTGACTCCGGCGGTTGGCTGACCTCGCTTGTAACTCTGCATCCACTCGTGTCCGTCTCGTCGCACGGTTGCGATCATTTCGGTCGAGAGTGCATTGACGACCGACGAGCCGACACCGTGGAGTCCACCGCTGCGAGCGTAGTTCTTGTCCGAGAACTTCCCACCGGCGTGGAGCGTGGTCAGGATCAACTCGAGTGCCGATTTCTTGGTCTTGGGATGCTTGTCGACAGGGATGCCACGTCCGTTGTCACTGACGGTGATCGAACTGCCGTCCTTGTGGAGCGTGCAGTTGATCCGATCGGTTTCTCCGGCGAGGAATTCGTCAACCGAGTTGTCGACGATTTCCCACAGCAGGTGATGCAGTCCGCGGGCGTCTGTGGTGCCGATGTACATGGCGGGACGCCGGCGGACGGCCTCGAGTCCCTCGAGAACCTCGATGTCCTTGGCCTGGTAGGAGCCCCCGTCCTTCTGGGAACTCTTGGTACCAGCCGCATCCGTCTGCTTGTTTGTTTTTTTGGCGTTCTTGCCGGTTGCCGTCGCCATCCTCATTCATCCTCGTATTCGCTCCAGTTGACCAACTCGATTTCCGGAGCGATGAGCTCGGTGAATCCGGTTCGCTTGGAGGTTTTGACCCCGCGTCCGCCGCGGGAAGTGATGGTGTACTTGGTTTGGCCGAAGCTGATTACCTTGTCGTTGGTGTTACGTACCCGCAGAGCGTCACTGGGCCGCGAAAGTTGCCGCGCGCCGATCACTTCGTCGCCGGCGTCGAGCTTGATGCCGCGGACTCCCTTGCCGGGCCCTGCCAGCACGGGCACGTCATCAATCGCAAAGTGCACCAGCCGTGCGTCTCGCGAGACAATGAACAGGGTCTTGCCGGTGGTGACCAGTTGGGCGAAGGCCACGCGGTCCCCGGAGTTGAGTCGGCAGTAGCGGCGGCCACTGCGGGTGGAAGGAGTCCGGAAGGCGCCAAAACTGTACCTGAGCACCTGTCCACCGGCGGTGACGATCAACAGGTAAGGTCCGGGGGTCGTCTCCCCGCGGACCGTGGCGTCCTGTGGCACGAACCTCGGATCCGTACCGATGGCGGTGATCACCTGGACGCCATCGCCGAGTTTGACGTGCTTGGAGAGTGGGTCTCCGTAACCGGATGAAACGGGCACGCCGTCGATCGGCAGGGTGTAGGCGGTGCCGTCGCTAGCCAGAATGACTGCCGAGTCGAGCGTGCTGCCGGGCACGACCGACAGCACGCTGTCTCCCTCGCGAACCCGTGTTGACTCGATTTTTGTCAGGCGACTCACTCGCTTGATCCATCCATCGCGAGTGACCACCACATTGGTGTTTTCACGGACGATGTAAGTCTGGGCATCGAATTCGACGATCTCGCTGATCGAACCCAGGGAGGTTTTCCGGTTGTCAGCGAACTCCGAGGCGACCTGCCTGAGTTCGTCCTTGACGACGCCCCAGACCTTCTTGGGAGAACGAAGCAGGGACTCGATCTGGTCCGCCTCGTTCCGCTTCTGTTCCAGTTCCTCGCGGATCTCGTTGATCTCCAGCTTGCTGATCCGGTAGAGCTGCAGCTCAAGAATCGCGTTGGTCTGGATCTCGTCGAGCGGAAAGGCCTTCATCAGCTTCTTGGCGGCGTCGGCCTTGCCGTTGCTGGAGCGGATCAGCTTCAGAGCCTTGTCGAGCCCGTCGAAGAGGATTTCGAAACCCTCGAGGATGTGGATGCGTTTGCGGAGTTGTTCGAGCTGAAACTCGAAACGTCGTCGGGTGGTGGCGTAGCGAAACTGGTTGAAGTGATTGAGCATCTCTCCGAGAGAAACCCGGCGCGGAGACAGCCCGTCGCCGTCGGGGACCAAAGCCGTGGCGTTGTAGGAGACGTTTTGTTCCAGGGGTGTGTGTTTGAACAAGTAGGCCATGACCGCCTCGGGGTCGGCGTCGGCCTTGGTCTCGAGCACGATCCGCAGGCCCGATTCGCTGGAGGTCTCGTCGACCAGATCGGTCAACTGGGGCAGCTTGCGGTCGGCGATCAGTTCTCCGATTTCTGCCTTCAGGGTGTCGGTGGCGACACCGTAGGGCACAGAGTGAATGATCAACCGGCCGGGAGAGTTCTTTCTTCGGCCCGATTCGGACTTCCATTCGCCTCGAACCTTGATCGAGCCCTTGCCGGTCTTGTAGGCAGTGCGTAGCGACTTCTTGTCGGAAACGATTCGGCCACCCAGCGGGAAGTCGGGACCCTTGATATAGGACATCAGCTTGCCGGGAGTCGCCTTGGGGTTGTCGACGAGATGCACGCACGCCTTGATCACTTCGCCGAGGTTGTGAGGCGGGATGCTGGTGGCCATTCCGACGGCGATGCCCTGCGTGCCGTTGACCAGCAGGTTGGGGTACCTGGCCGGCAGTACGACCGGCTCGGCGCGGGTGGCATCGTAGTTGAGCCTGGTGTCGACGGTGCGAAAGCGGAGTTCGGACATCAGCTGTTCGGCGATCGCCGTCAGCCGGGCTTCCGTGTAACGGGCCGCTGCCGCTCCCATGCCCATCACCGAGCCGAAATTGCCCTGTCCATTGACCAGGGGATAGCGAAGCGTGAAGTCCTGGGCCATCCTCACCAGGGCCTCGTAGACAGCCGTTTCGCCGTGCGGGTGGTAGTTGCCGGTCGTGTCACCGCAGATCTTCATCGACTTCCGCGGCTTGGCCGTGGCCGTGAGATGCAGATCGTGGTGCATCGCGTAAAGGATGCGACGCTGGACCGGCTTGAGTCCGTCACGGACGTCGGGCAGGGCGCGCGATTGAATCACCGACAGGGCGTAGTTGAGGTAACGACGCCGGGTTTCCTGGCTGATCGAGACGTACTCGATCCGCGCATCTTCCGCTTCGTCACCTGTGCCCATTGCAGGTTCTGCGGTCATCGGCCGAGATCTGGTGCGACTCTTTGCGGCCTTCTTCGACCGCTTGTCACCGGATCGTCCGTTGCCCGTGGTCGGCTTGCGAGCCAATCGTGTCTCCTTCGTCCTTGAACCGAGCCACATTCGGCTCCGATTCTCTCTTCCCTGATTCCTCGTCGGAGATCCCGCTCCGGCCATCCTCCCCCGACCAGTGGCCCTCCCTGACCGCCGACGGCGGCTGATGGGAGTGGGGCGGAGTTAGATTGTAGGGATTGTACCGATTTTACAAGACCAATCGATTGCAGCGGTTGCTCACATCGTAACACTCGGGCAGTTGGTGCGGACGATGCAAAATGTTTACACAAAACGACTTACGGCATGCCGGATGAAACGTCGCAAAACAAACAGATCCGGTCATCCGATCAATCGTCATAGGCCGAAGCCAATTCCTGAGAACGGCCGGTCCTCCATGACGTCGAGGAGGTGTCGGCCCGAAGGTGTGTCAATCGGATGGGGGATCCACCCGAGTTCGATTCGCACAAACCAGCAACAGCAAGGCACGACCAGGGAGCCAAAGGTATGCCGGCCAAGACGAACTTCACCAGCAAGATCACCATGGGGGCCACGGCCGCAATCGTGGCAGTTGCCGCCGTCGTGCTCACCTCGATCGCGTACCCTTTGGCCCGGGCTGATCAACCGGCCCCGCGTCGGTCGCCAGTTGCGAGTTGGTGGCACAATCAGACCCGGAAGTATATGAATCGCCGCAGGGCGGCAGCCAAGCCGGCAACGGCTGCCCGACAGGCAGCACCGGCCAAAGTCCCCACCGTTGTCACACAGCCGAAGCCCGTCCCGAAAGTCGCTCAGGCTCCAATTCAAACGGCCAGGAAGACGGACCCAGTTCCCACCGCCGTGGTTCGGCGGGCTCCAACTCCGGTTCCCACCCCCGTGGTTCGGAAGGCTCCAACTCCGGTTCCCGCCCCCGTGGTTCGGCAGGCCCCCGCTCCAACTCTTCCCAGGAAGGTGGTTCGCCGGGCTCCGCAACGCCTGGTCCGCCACGCCACCGCGACGGCCGCCCCCTCACCACGCATTCGCCAGATCGTGGCTCAGGCTCCCCGGATGCCGGCCAATCAACAGCCGGCAGCGGTTCCGACAAATGCCGGATTCGCACACCTGAGTGCCCCGCTCTATCCGTCTCCGGTCCAGAACATACCTCACCAGGTTGGTGGTGTTGTGATCACCAACCCGGCCTTGGCACCTCACGAGATGCTTTACGAGCACGAGTATCGAGCCCTGTATCCGCCGTTCTACTACCGCGTCAAAGGCTGGTGGGCCTGGACTCCGTTCGGTGTCGAGTCTCACGACAAGTGGGAGTTGATGGGGACCGAGGTTCGCGTTCGGTACAAGAGTCGGCCGAGCCTGCTGCAGAGGCTTGCCGACCCATTCATCGAACCGTTCATTGACTGAGAAGGCGTTTTGCTTCCCGGAACAACGCCTGACGAGATTCATGACCGATCGGACCACAAGGCCCGTTTCCTGCAAGATCGAGACCAGACCATGAAGCCCAAACAATTCTGTATACGAGCGGCCGCGTGCCTGTTTCCTCTTTCTCTGATCCTGATGTGCGTTGTCACGCCGATTGTCGTGCCTGCCCAGGACGACCCGGCATCAAACACTGTTGCCGAACCGGCTGCTGAACCGGCTGCTGAACCGGCTGCTGAACCGGCTGATCAGCCAGGAGTGGTACGGATCTCTGACGTTGCCGAATTGCCGGCAGAAGCGGCCGAAGAAGTGCCGGATGGGTTTCCGGTGGAGTTGTACGAGACTCCGAAACTCACACCGGTGACCGACACCGGGTCAGCCATCGATTCAGGTATCGAGTTGGACTTCGACGACGATGCCGGGCAGGTGACTTTGTCAGACGTGTGGCATGAGCATTCGGTGGAATTTCTGTCGCGGAATCGGGAGCAGAGCGAGGCTTTGGCCAACTGGATGTTTGATCGCATGGGACTCTACACCCCGGCAGTTGTGCACACCGCTCCGGTCGGCAGTTACAACATGATCTACCCGGTCAATCCCGATTACGTGAACCCTCGCGACTTGCGGGTCTACGGTGCCCAGGGGGCGGGTGTGCCGATTGTGGTGCCTTTGGCTCCCACGGTGCGCTCGAGCTACAACTACAGCAGCGGGCTTCCCGCCAGTCGGCTGACTCCGATTTCCGTTCCTCGCTAACGGGGGCCGTGGTGTTTTGATCGGGGCGGGCCAGCCCCGGATTCCGCCCGTCTCTCCAAGCCAGATTCTCAAAGGCAAATCCGATGCGACGATCGATTCCAATTGTGACAGCATGTGCATGTGGTCTTCTTCTGGTTTCCGGAGTGGGATTGCGTGGTGATGAGCCTACTCCCGAAGTGACCCCGGTGACCGAAACGGTCGAGGTGACCAGTTTGGAGATCTTTGAAGACTCCGGATACGCGAGGATCTCTCGCCGCGACTGGACGGCTCCGAAGAGCACATACCTGCAGCGATCGCCGGTGATCTTTCCCAGGATGTACCCGGAGACGTTTTACGGTCAGCATCGCCCGAAGTCCGCGGGGCCTGTCCGTCGCTACTCGATCATTCCCCTTCCGACGGATACCAGTCAGCAGGGGGTCTACTACATGCACGTCCCCAGTTGGCAATCTCGTGCGGGCATGCTCCCGCCGATTCCTCGACCATCACGTTGGCACAACCGTGCGGCTCCCCCGTCGGCTCGAAACGGTGGGCCTGCGATCGAGACGCCGGCGGCTCCCAACACCCAGGCCCAGCAGTTGAACCCGGCCACTTTTCGCTAGCAAGCTGGGGGCAGTTGCCGGCTGGTCGGGCCGTTGCCGGAATTCACATTCCCGACCGGTCGTTTATTGGCCTCAATGAAATCGCGAGGCGTTTGAGGTCGGCTCTCACTGCAGCTGTGCCCTTTTCGGGGTACAGCAGCCGGGTGACTGAGAGGAGTTGACGGCATTGGGAAACCTGTCCGGCCTGTTTCAGCGCCCGCAGTGTTCCCAGCCGGACGGTCATCCAGTTGTCCGAACCTGGTGGCAGCAGCCGTTCGGCAGCCCGCCAGTCGGTGATTGCGGCTTGCGTTTGGGAGGCGGTTCCGATTGCCAATCGGACCTCGGCCAGCCGGGTTCTCGGCTTCCAGTTCCTGGGTGCGGCTTTGACGAGACGTTCGTAGACCGCGACGGCACGGAGCGGGAATCCGGCGGCCACAAAGGCCTGGGCCAGGCAGCGGTCGAGGCGTTGGCGGTTGGCAGGACCGAGCGTGTTTCGCTGCTGATCCAGGCTTTCGGCTGCCTGCAGTTGCAGCGCTCCCAGGCGTCGTCGGTCGGACGCTCTTGTTGTGGTGGCGACCTGGTCGAGTCCATCGAGGAGTGCGAGCAGGTCGTCGGGACGGCCGGCGAAAGACGCCACCAGTTTGCGGGCCTCGTCGAGTCGTCCCTGTCCGGCCAGCGAGAGAACCCGGAGTTGTCGGGTGGTGTCGCGGATGGCGACCGCAACAGCATCGGGCTTTTGGCCGGGAGCCGAGATGACCGACGGCCCCCGAGCCAGGATCGCTTCCAGCAGCTGGTCGATCTGGCGGTAGTCCGGTTGAACTCGCTTCAAGCCGAGTCGGGCAAGGCTGACCACCACGGTGGCCTCGTCGGTGGTCCAGCCACGGGGGGGAGCAGGCAGTTTCATGACGAGTGACTCGACGGTGCGTATGGCCAGGTCGAGTTTCTCGCGTCGTGCCGGATCGTTGGGATCCATATCCTCGAGTTCGGTTTCAAAGCTGGCGGCAATCCGCCGTCGCGCGGTGGCCGCTCGCTGATGGCCAGGGGGGATCGCCAGCCACAGTTCCCTCGCCAATTTGTGGTGTTGCCGGTCGTTTTCCAGCGACGCCAGCAGCCACGTGGCTTCGGCAGTTGTCGCGTGCTTCGGGAACCGGCTGCGGTGTTCGACAAGTGCCTCGCGGTACGCCTGTTGTCGGGCGGGCGTACCCTGCTGGCGTTGGATCTGGCCCAGGCACCAGGCCCACAGCAGGTGTGCCGAAGGGGCGCGGGGGTGAACGGGTTTTTGCCTGGCCACGTCCTGGAATGACCGTGATGCCAGCTCGAACTGTCCGCTGCGGACCAGCACCGAGCCACGGGTGAATGCGAGTTCTCCAGCGAGTTCGGGCTGGCCATTGGTTCGTGCCGTCTGGATGACCTCGGCAAACGCCGTGAGTGCCTCGTCGGTTCGGCCGGCCTGGAAAAGTGAGACCGCGCGATGACGGCCTCGAGCCAGCTTGGATCCGAATCTCCTGATCGACAGCACCAGGTCGGCATCCTGCCGGGACCGGGTTCTCCAGTAGGCGTCCGGAACACTGCTGGCCCGTTCCGATTCCCGTTGCCAGCGTTCCCAGATCGCATCGGCGGATCCGGGAGATTTCCCGGCGGCGGCCTGTTGCCAAAGTCGACCCAGGGACCGCTGGGCCAGGAAGAGCAGTTCGTCGGACGGGGGAGACATGTGCCCCAGCCGCCTCTCGATCAGTGTCCGTGCTGCGGTTATCCGGCCGTCATCCAGTTCGATCCAGGTGCGTTCGGACAACAGCCCGTCGTCGCCTTCGAAGCCCGCGGCGTCCAGGATCCGGCGGGCGACGGCGAAGTCCATCTGTCTCCGGGCGACCTGTGCTCTGAGTCGCGTCCTCGCGATCCTCAAGCGGTTGCCGAGAGCCGTCGGTGACATCTTCTTGAGAGTCTGTTCGGCGGCGAGCAGGTCGGCAGCACGATCAGGTGTGCCGGGAGACATCATCCGGGCACGATCGAGGTGAGCCTGGGCGAGCCGCCAACGGGAAGTGGCCAACAGTTGACGCCGTTGGCTGTCGGATAACGGTCCGGGGTTTTCGAGTTTTCGTTGAAGCGGCTTGAGCCGGTCGATACCGCCCTGAAGCGTCTCCAGCGCCTCGGCACGCCGTCGCCTGTCCAGTGGAGCCAGGTCGGCCAGCCTGGCCAGGTAACCGCCTCGAGCCAACGGGATCAACCCGGCCTGGATCCCGATCCGAAAGGACTCCGGATGGTCGGGGTGTCGGGTGCTGAATTGGTCGAGCACCTTGCGGGCCCGGTCCCAGAGATCCTGTTGTTGGGTGCCCCCGGTGGCCTGGGCGTGTTCGACCAGGGTTCGGGAAAATTGCAGGGTCGTGTCGAGCCTGGTCGAGGGCGACAGGTCGTTTCGGGCGAGCTCCGCCAGGCAGACGCTTTCGGCCAGGCTGAACAGGCCACGCTGTCTGAGGCCTTCGAAGTAGCGGTCGTTACGCGAAAGCTCATCGTCGGCGTCGGTCGTTGGCGACCACGTGCCGAGCAGGAGAGATGCGGTGAGAGCAAGAGTGATTCGCTGGCACGTCATGGGCACGACTTGCCGGTGACCTTAGGTCAATCGGGGCAGTGTCGGCAAGACCTCTGGAACATCCTCTCAATCCTCCACGGATGAGTCGTCGAGTCCGAAATCGATCAGGTCGATACCTCCTGAGTTCGACCGCTCGGCGGACTCCTTGAGCTTCCTGAGCACAAACGACTTGTGATTGGCCACCGCCTGTTCGCTGATCCCCAGGCGGACGGCAACATCCTTGTTCTTCGATCCGAGGACCAGCAGGAGTTCGATGCATTCGAGACGTTCCAACTGTCCCTCGGCCAGCCACTGCTTGATCAACTCGCCCAGCACGTCACCGAGCATCTCAGCTTCAGCGTCCCGCCCCTCGCGGCTCCGCATCAGGCTCGAAGCGGCCCGGGCCCGGCCGGGTGGCTCCATCCCGGTTCCGCTTTCGCCGGGAGGCTGCAGCGGCAGGGCCGGACGACGTCCCTGCCGCCTGAGCACGTCGGTCAGCTTGTGGGATGCGATCGTGAACAGCCAGCTTTCCAGGCGGGTCCGCTTCGAATCGTAGTTGGGCAGGCCGGTCAGGAATCCCAGGAACGTTTCCTGCACGACGTCTTCGCTGGTCGTACGGTTGCCGATCCGGCTCTGAACGAACGCCGTCAGACGGCCCTCGAAGCGGCCGATCAGCTCCTCCCAGGCTTCGGGCTCGCCGTCGCGAACACGGGAGACCAGCAGTTGGTCGGTGGCTTCAATCATGTGGGGATTATGAGCGGTTGTGGCCGCCGAGGCCATGCTCGGTCCCCGGCTCAGGATGAGATGACTGTCGAGGCGGCCAGTCCCGCGGCAGTTATTGCCGAAATGGCGGCCAGTTGCAGTTTTCCACGGTGTGCGCCGTTGGAGGCAAAGTCGAGTCGGAGATAGAGATGGGTGATGATCACCAGCAGACACAGCAGGCCGGCGATTGTTCCCACGTTGATGAGACGGTCGACGCCGATACCTCGCTTCCAGTGATCCAGGGCCAAGCCGCGAGTCTTCTCGGAAATCTCCAGCTGGACGACGCAGTAGTGCATGTTGCTGGACGGAGCGAGAGTGCTGAGATTGTGGGGTTGCGTGGTTTGGGTCTGGCCGACAATCGCCGATTGTTCGACCACATCGGTCGGCAGGTCCCAGTTGAGAGATTTCCCGTAGCGTCGAGCGACTTCGACCTTGAGCCTCTTGGCAGCGCGCTCCAGGGCATCCTGGCGGGCCTCTCCGGCACTCGACCACGGACCGCTGGCGATCGGTGTCAGCACCACGGGGAGATCCGCGTCGTCGTGTTTGATCACTGACGTCGTTGTCCAGGGTTGTCCCTCGACGGTCCAGTGCGGCGTGTCGATCTGGGTGCGGAGGGTGTTGGCCGCCACCGGTTCTTCGGTGTTCAGTTCCGGACTCACCCGGATGCCGACTGCAGCGACGATTGCCAGGGCCGGAGCGACCCAGGCAACCGAGAGGGCCTTACGCGCGATCGATTTCAGGTCGTTGTTCCCGCGTCGGCCGGCCCAGGCGACGCGGATCGCGATCACGATGGCCAGGGCGATCAGGCCACCGACCAGAATCGGGTTGTGGTCATCGCCAGAGGCGATTGACCGGGCAAGGAACAAGCTACCCATCTGTTGCTCCTTGTGGGTTGGGAGGTGCGTCCACGGTTTCCGGTGGTGGCGGGTTGTCGTCCGCTATTCGGGAAGCCCGTTGTTCTGGAGTCACCCAGGGTGCGGCCAACTGCACCACGACTGCGATCCCCACACCCCACGCGATTGCGGGTTCCAGAGGGAACCGCAACACGAGTCCCAGCAGTCCCGAGACGGTCAGGGTCAACAACAGTGAGGCGACGCGAAGTCGTTTCGGCCGGAAGCTGTCGGTGTGCCACCACCATCGCCTTGTGCCGAAAAGCAGCGAGAAGAAGATCACGTAACCGGTGAGGGTGGGCTGGGAGTTGTGGACCAGTTCGAATGCGCCAACCGAGTCGACCAGCCCGGAGTTCTGGGTTTCTGTCAATGGAGGCAGGTCAATCAACAGAACCCGGTGCAGCCACCAGCCCGCGGCCCCGGCTCCTCCACCGAGCAACAGGAGAGACAGCCTGCGGAGGTGCAAGCTCTCGGTGCCGGTGCCCTCCCAGGCCTTGGTTCCGATCAACACGGCCCAGGACGCCACCAGGGTCGTCAGCCCGTAGGCGACGGCAGCCAACGGGGTTGCTCGGGTGCCCTCGTCGAACATGCCGATCCACCATCCTCCTCCGGCCAGAAGGCCCGAGAACAGGATCGCCGCGGTCATCGCTGCGGTTGTTTCCAGGCCACGGCGCGACAGGGGGATGCTGCGTGGCGAAAGTGGTCCGAGCGGGTTGACGTCGTACGACGTGGGTTGTGGCGGCCGTCCAGGACGCGTGCGTGAGGTGGAACTGTTTTCCGCGGCGACTGTCACCCCGCCCGTTCCCGCTGATGTCACCTCGTCTGCCGCCGGTGGCACGGGGCTGTTGTCGGGGTTCGGTGGATCCGCAACGACTTCCGGTGGAGGTGGTGGGGAGATGGTTGGTTTGCCGGCCAGGGCGGCGTCGAATTCCCTGAGGAGGGTGCCGACGTTCGCGGTGCGTTCGGCGGGGTCTTTGGCCAGCGCGTGGGCGAGTACAGGTCGCAGCGCGGGAGGCAGAGGTTGGAGGTCGGGCTGATCGGTGAGATGCCGATTGAGGATTTCTGCGGTGGTTTCGCCGTCAAAGGGAACGTGGCCGGTCAGCAGTTCGTAGACGATGGCCGCGGAACTGTAGACATCGATTTCGGGCCCGTACTCACCCCGAGAAATCTCCGGTGCCATGTAGTAGATCGTCCCGATGCTCTCGGTCTGCGCTCCACGCTGGCTGGGAGTGATGATCTTGGAAAGTCCGACGTCACCGATCTTGACCTGTCCGGCCTCACGGTGAAGGTTCTGTGGCTTGAGATCCCGATGAACGATTCCACGGTCGTGCAGGTAATCGACACCGGCAGCCAGTCCGGCCAGCCAGTTGCGGACCTCGGTGGTCGGCATCCCGTCAGGGAACTCCTCGGTGAGCACTCCGTCGAGAGTGGCTCCACTGACGTACTCCATCACGATCCACACGTCACCGTCATCGTCGCGCTTGATGTCGTGGATGCTGATCAGGTTGGGGTGCTTGAGGTTGAGGCACAATTCCGTGCCGCGGAGTTCGACTTCGGCGTGGCTGTGCAGCAGTTTCAGGGCGACTTCCTTGCCCCCGTCGCTGTGCGCGTAGTAGACCTCGCCGAAACCGCCTCGCTGAATGCCGCGCTTGATCGTGTAGCCGGCCAGCGGCGTGGTTTCGGGTGCGAAGGTGAATTTCTTCGTACTCATCCCCTGGCTCCCCGATGCGAGGAATCCGTCTTGAGTGGCTCGATATGGAATCGCAGGTCCGGTCCGGTGACGACCTGCCCGTGACCGATTTCCGACTCTCCCCGTAACCTGCGTCCGTTGACTTCCAGGGCCACGCGGGGGGAACGGACCAGCCACTGCCGGTCGCGATGGATCAGGATCACCGAATCCTCCCACTCGGGACAGCGAATGTGGCAGTCTCGGCCTGGACCCAGCAGGCAGGTGTCGGCAACCAGGACCACACCGTCGAGGCTGTGGGAGGGGCGGTGGTCGCTCTGGAACGAGAGTCGTGCCGAGCCAGAGAGAACGGTGGGACGGTGGAAGCCGAGTTGGACCGTGTTGCCGAGCGTGATGTCGGCGCCGTCGGTGAGTTCGGTCCATTCGGCCGCCTGTCGCTGGTTGACACGGGTGGGGCCGTGGGGTTCGAGCAGGTAACCACCGTCATCGCGGTGAATGGTCGCGTGGCGCCTGGAGAGGCTGGCCAGGAGCTGGATGTCGGCGTCGGGAGACGTGGGACCTCCGATGCTGACCGCCTGGCCGGTCAGCAGCAGGAATCCCCCAACCCCGTCGATCCACAGCAGCTGCCGGCTCTCGCTGGTCGAGCTCGGTTCAGCCGGGAGTGGGCGGGAGGCGGTCATCGGTCGGGTGTCCGTCAGTCCGGGCATTGGATGGTTGTCCTGTCCTTGAGGATAACGTGTTGTGGCCGGGCTGTGGGGGCTCGTGTTGTGGGTTGTCGTCGGGCGGGTGGTGAGAACCGCAGAGAGGCCGGGTCTCCGCGGCAATCACGGAGACCCGGCCCTCACCTACGCATCCGCTTAGCTGTCGTTGTCGGCCACCGACTCGTCAGCGGAGGACGATCCGGTATCGGTCTTCGGGCCGAAGTAGTCGTCGATCCGGTTGGTGATCGACGCTTCGGTGCTCTCGGTCGCTTCCTCGACCGGGATCAACCCGTTGACCTGGCCCTCGAGGCTGGCCTGCCGTTCGCGGACGTCGAGCTGCTTGTTGAGCTCGACGATCAGCTTCTTGGCCTTGGCCAGTTTCGAGTCGTCGAAGGTGAGCGTCGCGGTGGCCTCGGCCGCCTCGACGGTCCGCAGACGAGCTTCCAACTGCTCGATCTGCACTTCGAGATCCTGCTTGGCGGTCAGCATCGTGTCGAGCTTCTCCTGGTTGGCCGTCATCGTCTTCTTCCAGGCCGTCAGGATCTGCACGTCACTCTCCAGCGAGTTCTCCGCCACCTTGTACTGCTTGAACCGTTTTTCGAGGTCCTTGCGGACATCGTCGGCCGAGTACGTGTGGCTGGCGTAAACAAACTCGCTCCGTCCGGTATCGAGGTCGTTCCGCAGCGCCAGGATCGCCTTCTTCTGCGAATTCAGCCCGTCGCTTCTCCGCTCGACTTCCTTGGCCTTGTGATCGACATCGACCTGGGCCGAGGCGATCACGTGCATCATGTCGCGGATGTCCGGGACCAGGTTCTCGACTTCCGTTCGAGCTCGCTCGATCTCGAATTCCAGCGGAACTTCCGATTTCACCGCATCGCGAACTGTCCCACCCCAGGTCGTAGCGTAACTGAGAGCGTCACGCCCGAAGACGAAGGTCCCCAGGGCCACTAGGACTGCCGCACCAATCAGGCTCTTCTTCAAAAACATGGTACTGTTCCCTTTGGCTTGTACCCTCGGAGGCCTTCGGCGGGAGAACATCTCGCCGACCAAATGCCTGCCAGAATTGTTTCTTCTGAGAGTACTTCGCCGTGGGAGACAGAATCTTGAAACGGATTGCCCGGTTTTTTCGGGTATTCCAGGGCCGGTCATTCCACGGTGTGCGAGGTCTCGCCTGGAAAGGCAAAGTGTGTGTATAAGGACGCCCTTGACCTTCACGCACACGCGCTGACCGTCACCATGTCAGAACTGAGGAAGCGGTTGAATGAAATCCCCGACCAACGATACGCACCTTGGACTTTTCGCGATAAGAGTTTGGCCGGTGCTGGCGCTCGCCGTGTTTGCCCAACCGGCTGGCGCGGAGATCAATGTCCGTGATTACGGCGCCAAGGGGGACAACGTCACCGACGACACAGCGTCCATCCGCGCGGCCGTTGCGGCGGCTCAGCGGGCATATACGCTGACGAGGTCTTCGGTTCCCGGTGGACATGGCGGAATTCCAACGCGGCCGGAAATCGTCTTTCCGAGCGGGCGTTACCTGGTCACCGAAGCGATCTATATCGCAGGTGGTGTCGTGCGGGGCAAAGGCGAGGCGCTGCTCATTCAGAAGCATCCAGACAAGGACCTCATCACCTCGCAAAACGCCTGGCGGATGACGATCTCGGGCCTGACGTTTGTCGGCGGGCGGAATCAACTGCAACTGAGCAATGCCAATGACGACGGTGGATTCATTCAGATTTCCGAGTGCCGGTTCTATGGCGCGGCCGCAGTGGCGGTCGTCATGGGCAAGGGGAGCAACTCCACCCAGCTGAAAATCCGTGACTGCGTATTCGTCGAACCGGAGCAAGCCCTTGTCAGCTATACCGACGAGACCAACGTCACCGACTGCTGGATCACGAGCAGCCGGAAGATGAAGAACAAGGCGGTGATCGAAAATCGCGGTGGACGAATGGTCCTCGAGAAAATCCTCGGCGTCCCCCGGGTTAACGGAACGGATCAGCGCTGGATCGACGTGTATTTCGGCAACCTGACCTGCCGCAACTTTCGCTTCGGCGGCGAGGGCGGCGGCTTTACACCGGTCGTCAATTTCGTGAAGTACATCCCCGAACCGGCTTCGTTTGGTCTGGGACCTTCGATCGTTCTGGAAGGGTGTCAGATCTACGCCGGGGGAAACTCCAGGCGGCGATGCGCCGTTTCCTGTGAGGAAATCCCCAACGGAATCACCATGCGCGAATGCGCTCTTTCCGTCCCGGCTGTCCACTTGAGTGACAGAATCGACCTGCAGACCTATTTTCTGGGCGCTCGATCCAGCATGCTGCATTTTCGCCTGAGACAGAATCGGAGCGACCGGCAGTACGACCTGCCGAGACGGCTTCAGCAGCCAATTGTCGGAAAACCGACGAAGTAGACTTATTGTCCCCCGATCGCCTGCCCCCGGTTAGTCTTCGCCCCAGGCCCGGTAGAAGAAGTCGACCCAGTTCCGGTAGAGAATTCCGTCGATATCTTCCTGCGAATAGCCGCGAGCGGCCAGGATCCCGGCGATGTTGCCCAGATCGGCGATCGTTTCCAAGTCCGCTGGTGACTGTTCCTTGCCGAAGCCACCGTCAAGATCTGTGCCGAGTGCAGCGTGCCGTGCATTGCCGGCGATCTGGCAGACGTGATCGATGTGGTCAACGATGTGCTCCATCGTCACCTCGCCGGGTTGTGTGACCCCGATCACCCAGCCGGGTTTGATCATCCAGCAGTCAAACGCCGCCCCGATCACCGCGTCACGTTCGATCAGGGCTTTGATCTGATCATCGGTCAACTGTCGGTCGGCGGGCACCAGGCTCCGACAGTTGTGGTGACTGGCCAGGACCGGTCCCGAGTAGACATCCAGGGCTTCCCAGAACGACTGGTCGGCCAGGTGTGTCACGTCCAGCAACATCCCCGCCTGTTCCATTTCGCGAAGCAGGTCTGGCCCATCGGCGGTCAACCCGCCCTCGCTGCCGGTCCCGAAGCAATACGGAGCCGGACCGTAGTGAGCCGGACCCAAAATCTTCAGTCCCGCCTCATACCATTCGGCGATCTGGGCAGGCGAAAGAATCGGGGGACTGCCTTCCATGCTCAGGATGAACCCGATCGGCAGTTCGCCGGTCGTGTCGTTTTCCCACGCGGTGATGTGATCCCGGAGTGATGCGGAGTCGGTGATTTCTCGCAGCACACCACGTTCGACCAGTGAGCGGTAGTAAGCCAGTTGGCCGTAGGAGGCGCCGTAGGCGGCATCGCGGGACTGGAAGTGCGTCAGCACCGAGTCCTTGCGGTGGAGTCGTGGAAGCAGGGTCGAGATGGTCATCCCGATTCGGCCTCGCCGCAATTCCTCCCAACTCACCGTGCATTCACCCGGGATGATTCCCTCGAACTGGCTCTCGAATTCTCTCAGTTCCGAGACCGGTTTCAGCAAATCGCGGTTCCATTCCAGGGCGTTCCAGGCCATGTCGAGGTGGGCGTCGAAGATCAACCGTGGGGCATCGGACATCGATGGGGCTTTCGTTGGAAGAAGGTGAGGAGGGTGGGAGAACGGGTCGAGAATCGTTCTAAGGGTCCGGTGTCGATGGCGTTCCACAGGGGCACGTACCGGCTGCCAACAGGAACCAGCCGACGATCATCAATGTGCCTCCGGTTGGAGCTACCGGCCCGAAGCTGGAGATGCCGGTGATGGCCAGGGCGTAGAGTCCTCCGGAGAAGCCGATGATGCCCAGGCCGAAACAGATTCCAGCGGCCTGGAGAGGCCAGTTCCGGGTTCCGGCGAGTGACCCGGCCAGGCCGACGGCGATCATCCCCAGCGCGTGCCAGACGTGGTAACGGACTCCGACGTGAATGTCGTCAAGCGCCTTGGCGGCGGCTGTGATGGGGCCTCCGAGTCTTTCGATCACCGGCTTGTCGCCGTGGACTTCCTGGAGGCGTTCATCGAGTCCGTGAGCAGCGACGGCTCCCACGATCACTCCCAGTCCCAGCAGGATCGCTCCACAGGTGACCCAGCAGCGACAGCACTTGTTCGACATGGGGATGCTCTCCAGGCGAAGGAGGGGTGCGAGTTGTCTGAATGGTTCAGGAGATGCGGATTCCGAGGGGGTCGATAAAGGCAGCCAGCCAACGGGGCTGGGCGGGCCAGGCGGGGGCGGTCACCAAGTGGCCGTCGACATGGACGGCGTCGATGGCCACTTCGACGTATTCTCCGCCGGCGAGTGTAATCTCGGGACCGCATGCCGGGTAGGCGGTGCAGCGACGTCCGGTCAGAATGCCTGCGGCCGCCAACACCTGCAACCCGTGGCAGACGGCGGCGATGGGACGGCTGTCGGCATCGAAGGCCCGCACGATCTCCAGCACGCGGGCATTGAGGCGGATGTATTCGGGAGCTCGACCGCCGGGGACCAGCAGCGCGTCATATCCGGCCGGATCGACCGTCTCGAAGTCGGCGTTGAGTGTGAAGTTGTGCCCTCGTTTTTCGGTGTAGGTCTGATCGCCTTCGAAGTCGTGAACACTGGTCCGGATCTGGTCTCCGGAGGATTTTTCAGGACAGACAACATCAACCTGGCACCCGATCATCTCGAGGGCCTGGACCGGGACCATCAGCTCGTAGTCCTCCACGAAATCTCCGGCAAGGACGAGGATTCGGCGGAGCGGGGCGGCGTCGGTCATTGGATGCGGGCCTTTGTCGAAGGGGCTGTTCGTGGGGACGGGAATCGCTGGTGCCGGCTGGTGTCAGTGTGGGAGCAGCCCGCCCAGTTGGGCTGCCGACAGGGCAGCAGTGCCCAGAAGCAGGTAGCCGAAACTGTTGCGCAGTGTGGATCCTCCGAGGCGTTCGCTGAGTTGTGTGCCGATACGGGCTCCGATGGTGCCGCCGGCCAAAAGCGCCATCGCCGGTATCAGTTCGACTCGACCGTACCAGGCGTGGATCGCTGCTGCCTGGGCGGCGACCAGCCAGACCACCACCAATGTCACGGCGACGGCCTGGTGTGTCCCCAGTCCGATGCAGTAGATCAAGCCGGGCAGCATGATCATCCCTCCGGAGAGTCCCAGTAGTCCGGCCAGGAATCCGACCGCCAGGCCGAACCAGGCCAACATGGCGATTGAGGTTCTTGACGTGTTCAACTGAGGGAAACTGGCATATGGGGGCAGTGGCCAGTTGGCCAGCCAACCTCGCTTGAATGGCCGGCCGTTGCGGGTGCGATGAGTTTCCCAGAGGGCCAGGATGCCGACCAACGACAGCAGCGCCGTGTAGCTGCCGAGCACAAGCGACTGGCTGGAGATGCCGTTGACTCCGTCCACGGAACCTATGGATGAAACTGACAGTGTTCGGGAGCCGAACCAGACGCCCGTCAGCAGTCCTCCGCTGACGATCAGAGGCAACTGCAAGTGGTCCCAGTTGAGGCGGCGGGCCATCAGTCCGGTGGTCGCCTGGCCGAGGGCCTGGCACGACGCGGTGCCAATCCAGGCCAGACGGAATCCATAGAGTGCGGACAGGACTGGCACGATCAGGAATCCGCCACCGACTCCGAACAAGCCCGAGACGAGTCCGATGCCGGCACCGACCAGGATCGTGGCGACGATTTCCAAGACCGCGAAAAACTCGGGCCCACCGGTTTCGGCCAATACCGATCCGGCGGTCGAGCCGACGATGACCAGGGAATCGATGGTGTCGGCTGGCATGTGTTGGTTCGAACGCTGAACGGATCAGATCTGGTAATCCGGTAACACCGGATCCTTGGCACGTGTTCTCCCACGCTGGCGAGCCAACCAGTTGAAGACCAGGTGCACGACCAAACCCCACAGAACCGGCAGCAAAAGTGCTGCCATAGCCACCATGATCCGGCCACCCATCCCGTCGGTCGACTCGAGGGCCAGACCGGACGATTCCGTAGCCGCTAACAACAAACTGGTGGCGGCGAACGTCACGGCGACTGCGGTCCGAGAATGAGGCGCTTCGGAGGACTGTCCAGAGGTCAGATGCGAGTGGGACTCGATGTGTCCAAACTGGGACCCAAGGAAGCAAGGTAGTGGTCCTTGGGAGAGTGGTCAACGATGGATCGACATGGACGGTGGAGCGGGTTAGGTACCCTCGGTGAAGCAGAAAGCATTCCCGACGCACGTTTTTTTGCACCCTGTTCGTGACCCGGGGGCCCGTTTTGGCTATTCTTGGAGTTGGATGGGACTGGCCACGTTTTGACATGGTTTGGAACGGGTCGGGAATTGTCAAAAAATTGCCGATCTGTTTGAAAGGCACCGCTAAAGGATGCCCCGTAAGTCTCATCTGGATTACGGCTTACTCGTAACCCACCACAGTCGCTGACGGTTGTCAGACAGGAGACGTTGAGATGCGGATTCAACGACAGAGCACTTCGATGACCTCTTTTGAAACCATGCAAGTCTGGACAAAAGTTGGTTTGCGATGGTCGGGGCACGCCGTGTGGTCCACCATTCTGACCCTCTCTCTCATGACTACCGCGGGTTGTGGTGGATCGGATAGCGGTGAGGATCAGGTTGCTCAGTCAGATTCGAAGCCCAGCGGCGGCGGTGGCGAAATGCCCAGCGGCGGCGGTGGCGAAATGCCCGGCGGCGGTGGTGGCGGAATGCCCGGCGGCGGTGGCCAACCTGGTGGCGGCGGTGGCCAACCTGGTGGCGGTCCCGGACTACCACCTGATCCTGCTGGTGGAATTTCATCTGGAGCCGGTGGTGGCGGCGGACAACCTGGTGGCGGTGGAGCCGGACAGGGCTTCCCGGGTGGTGGTGGACAACCTG
>PBOJ01000125.1 GCA_002724315.1 Planctomycetaceae bacterium
CCTCGGGAAAAAACAGGTCGTCGTCACTGATATCGGGAATTCCCACCACCAGCACTCGCATCCGTCCCCTGGCTCCGTGCACCACACCGGGCGGAATGTGGACGATCGACCCGGTGTGGACCGGGTGCTCGACACCGTCAAGCATCACGCTGCCCTCACCGTCGAGTACGTAATACAGTTCGGTGCCCACCTTGTGGTAATGCTCACGCGCCCCATCGATGTCGACAGCATGCGCCCAGGCGGCCAGCCCGCGATCACGATCCTGGCGACTCAGCAGCAGATGTCGCCATCCGCAGGTGCTCCGTTCACGTTCGGCTGTCTCTTCATGCCGAACCAGCAGCCCGCCGGTTGATTCTTCCATCTCTCCGCACTCCTCTCACTTCTCCGCAGCCTTGGCTGCCTGGTACACCTCTTCCATCTCGACCAGCGACGCCTCCTGCACATCCCCACCCTGGGCTGCCAACCCGTCTTCGATCGCCCGGAACCGCCGTTCGAACTTCCGAGAACTCCGCCGCAGAGCCTCCTCGGCGTTGATTCCCCACCGCCTGGCAATATTGGCCAACACGAACAGCACGTCCCCGAGTTCCTCCTCGGCCCGGTCCCGCACGTCGTCGGCCAGCGGTTCGTCCTCGATGACCTCGGCGTCAACCTCGGCCGGCACCTCCGGAACCGAACCGTCATCGAACAACTCCACCGCCAGTTCGGCCAGCTCTTCACGCAGCTTGTCGAAGAGCATCCGTCGATCGGGAAAGTCGTAACCAACCCGGGCCGCCCGCCCTGTGATCCTGGCCGCTCGCGCCAGGGCCGGCATCGCCAGGGGCAGTCCGTCCATCACGCCCTCGCGTTGTTTCTCAGCTCGCTTGGCCGAGTCCCAGTTCCGCCGAACCTCCTCGGAGGTCTCGGCCGTTTCGTCACCGAACACGTGAGGGTGCCGGTGGACCAGCTTGCGGGTCACGCCCTCGACCACCTCGAGCAATCCGAACCGTCCCTCGTCGGCACCGATCTGGGCATCAAGCACCACCTGAAGCAACACGTCACCCAGTTCCTCGACGATGGCCGTGTCGTCGCCCGAATCGATCGCCTCGAGCAGCTCATAGGTCTCCTCGAGCGTGTACGGCTTGATCGTCTCAAGAGTCTGCTCGCGGTCCCACGGACAACCGTCGGGTCCACGAAGCACGGCGACGACCTGGCAGAACTCCTGCAGAGCCGGGAGCAACAATTCAAACGGGGGCGGTTTGCCTTGTGGACTGTTCATCGTTTCGGGCTGGTGGTGTAGGATGAGTCCGCATGATAACGATTCGCTGTCAGAGATGGAGATCCGTGCTATGACCCGCCACGTCCCCGCGTTCCGTTCTCAGCTGCCGTCCCTCTTGGTGCTCGCCGTGTTGTGTGCCCCACTGGCCCTGGCTGCAGACGACGCGGCCGAAGCGAAACAGAAGGCGCGTGAACAGGCCTTTATCAAGGCGATGTCCGGAACCACGTTGACGGGATTTTTCAGCGTCGTCGGAGAAGAGAAAGACGGCCCACCCAACGCCGACAGCTACGAGATCACCAAGGTGTCCAAGGGCGGCAACTTCTTCCTGTTCCACTCCAAGTTCGGCCAGGCCAAGCTGCCACCGCTGCCGCTGAAGGTCGTCTGGGCCGGCAAGAAGCCAGTGATCACAATGGACAAGATCACGATTCCCGGCATGGGCACCTTCTCGACTCACCTGCTGATCGACGGTGGACGTTATGCCGGCACCTGGTCACACGGCAAGACGCTTGGCCACATGTGGGGCACAATCAAGAAGACCAAGACGGAAAAGAAGAAGTGATCCGTTTCGGCCTCTGGACCCGCTCGATCACCGTCTGCCTGTTGGTCACCGCGGCCGTCGCGGCCGACGACCTGCCACCGCTGTCGGAAATCTCGGTCACCAGTTCGCTCGACGGTTCCCGGCAACCGTCCCGGACCTGGAGTCCGAAACGGGCCTCTCAACGGCCAACCCCGTTGTTCGTCTTCCTGCATAGCTGGAGCGGTGACTACCGCCAGGACAACTCGGCATGGCTCAAAGAAGCGGTCGCCCGCGGATGGATCTTTCTGCATCCCAATTTCCGTGGCCGCAACGACACCCCGGCCGCCTGCGGATCGAAGCTGGCCCGGAGTGACATTCTCGATGCCATCGACTGGGTCACTGACAAGTACAAGGTCGATCCCGCACGGATCTACCTGGCCGGTTCCTCGGGCGGTGGCCACATGGCCATGCTGATGGCCGGCCATCATCCCCGGCGTTTCTCGGCTGTCTCGGCCTGGGTCGGCATCAGCGACCTCGGCGAGTGGTACCGTTTCCACCTCAAGGACGGCCAGCCACAGAACTACGCCCGGATGATCCTCAAGAGCCTGGGTGGCCCTCCGGGCGCCTCGAAACACATCGACCTCCAGTACCGGGACCGGTCGCCGGTGTCGGTGCTGAGCCGTGCGACCGACGTGCCGTTGGACCTGTGTGCCGGCGTCCACGACGGCAAGACCGGCTCGGTCCCGATCCACCACACCCTGAAGGCTTGGAACATCGTCGCGCGAGCCCGCAAGGCCAGGGTGATCAGCAACGCAGAAATGGAGCAGCTGTGGACGGCCGGCCGGCTGAAGACGCCGGGCCAGGGCGAAAACGTCAAGGACAACGAGTTCGGCCGACTGATTCACCTCCGCCGGCAATCGGGCCCCTCGCGGGTGACGATCTTCGAAGGCGGTCACGAGGGCCTGGCCGGACCCGCCTCGGCCTGGCTGGCTCGCCAGAAACGGCTAACGCGGCGATGAGCGACCGGGCCAACCGCTGGTCCTGTGAATCCTCAACCGGTCCTTCACCCGGCTGACGAACAACGATTCGACGCCACGTGTCTCGGCGACCAGCCGCTGCCCTGCCACCGACCCCATCACGCTGACCGCCGAGGCCATCGCATCGGCAGTCGCCGCATCGGAGGCCAGCACCGTGACACTCGAGGATGTCGTCAGCCCCAGACCGGTGCGAGGATCGAGAATGTGCGAGAACCGCTTGCCGCCGATCGTCACCGACTGAAAGGCATCACCGGAGGTGGCGATCGCGATGTTGGCCACTTCCAGCACCTCGGTCGATCGTCTGCCAGGCTTTTCCGGTGACGCCACCGCCACCTTCCATCCGTCCTGGCCCGGAGGGGGGTCACCGACGACCAGGTCACCGCTGCCGTCGACCATCGAACGGGTGAACCCATGATCCGCCAGAACCTCCATCGCCCGGTCCACGGCGTATCCCTTGGCGATCCCCCCCAGGTCCAGCCGCATTCCCTCCCGTTTCAACGTGACCCGACGTCCCGGAACGTCGACAGACACCAGCTGAAATCCCACCAGGCCGCGGGCCTGCTTCAGCCGATCGGCCGGGGGCAATTTTTTCTGCCGTCTCGCCCGTCGCCAGAGCTTCGTCAGCGGACCAACAGTCACGTCGAAAGCGCCATCGGAGAGCTTCGAGACACGGTGTGACAGCTTGAGCACGCGAGCCAGGTCCAGGCTGACCGGCATCGCCCGGCCGGGTCGGGCCGCTGCACACAACTTCCGCAACTCGCTGGTCGCCCTGTAGTCGCTGCAGATCTCGTCGATTCGTGTCACGCGATCCAGCGCGGCCTGGGCAGCGGTATTTGCGGCCCCCTTTTTTGCTCCATACAATACGACAGTGAAATCGACTCCCATCGCCTTGCGATGAAACTCGAACCGCCTCAACGGCTCATCGGCCCATCCGGCCTGCAGCCCAAACAGGACCACGATCGCCGCGGTGCCGACTGTCCACCGACCGTGTTGCCTCACCGCACGTCTCCTCAGCGGATTCATCATGTTCAAGCTAACGGCTGCCGACTCACCCCGACACCCCGACCGCTCCCTCCAGCGACTTTCGTGGCCGTTGCTGTTGATCGCCATCGTGACGGTCGGCTTCGGCCCCCGGGCAATTCCGGCCGCTCCGCCGATCACGCCCAAGGAGGCCGAGGCGAAAACCGCCAAGGACATGAAGCCCTACTCCCAGAAGATCCCCGGCACCCGCACCTCGTTCGGGATGCTTCCCATCCCGGGTGGTGAGTTCGTGCTGGGCAGCCCGGCCGGCGAAGCCGATCGGGAAGCCGACGAGGGACCGCAGCTGAAGGTCAAGATCGAGCCGTTCTGGATGGGCAAGCACGAGGTGACCTGGGACGAGTATGACGTCTGGAGCTTCAACCTGGACATCCAGCGCCGGAAGCTCGCCGGAATCAAGCCCACGCCACTGGACAAGACCGCCGACGTGGTCACCCGGCCCACCAAGCCTTACACCGACATGACCTTCGGCATGGGCCACAACGGATACCCGGCAATCTGCATGACACAACTGGCGGCCAAGATGTACTGTCGCTGGCTCTCGGCCAAGACCGGACATTTCTACCGTCTGCCCACCGAGGCCGAATGGGAATACGCCTGTCGCGCCGGAACCAGCACCGCCTACCACTTCGGCAACGACCCCAAGGCACTCGGCCAGTATGCCTGGTACTACGACAACAGCGACGAGGCATACCACAAGGTGGGACTCAAGAAGCCCAACCCGTGGGGACTCCACGACATGCACGGCAATGTCAGTGAATGGGTGCTCGATGCCTACGCCGCCAAGCACTATGCCCAGTTCACCGGCAAGCCAAGCCCGTTGCGACCGCTGCAGTTGCTGCGACAGTCCAAGAAGCTCTATCCGAGAATCGTCCGCGGAGGCAGCTGGGACGACGATCCCGAAGAGCTGCGAGCAGCCAACCGGATCTTCTCCAGCGACGAATGGAAAATGCAGGACCCGCAGTTGCCACAGAGCATCTGGTACCACACCGACGCGCTGTTCGTCGGATTTCGCATCATCCGACCGTTGAAGGTTCCACCCGAAAACGTTCGCCGCAAGTACGATCTCGACGCGGCACCCGACATCAAGAACCAGAACGACTGAACCGGCAATCCGACTCAGGTCGAGAACACGCGGTCCATCCGTTGCGAGATGTCCTTCAGCCGTGCCGCGTCACCGCCACGGACCTCGGCCGTCGCCCAGCCCGAGAACTTGATCTCGGCCAGCGCCTTCATCACCGCCGGCCAGTCGCAGTCGCCGTCACCGATCTTCACGCCGAACCCGGCGTACGGCCCCTTCTGGTTCTGCAGCTTGCGGCTGTATTCCTTGATGTCGAGCTTCTTGATCCTGGACCCGAGCGTCGTGATCCACTGCTCGGGCCACCCGAAACGGACCACGTTGCCGACATCGAAATACACGCCCACCAGCGGACTCTTCAACTCGTCCACAAACCGGGCCGTCTCGATCGGGCTCAGCAGGAAGTTGTTCCAGACGTTTTCGATCAGGATCTGGATGCCGAGATCCTCGGCCAACGGCAGGCACTTGCGAATCTCGGCCTGCGACCGCTTGTAGGCGTCCTGGTAAGACACCCGCTTGTTACAGACGCCTGGTACCAGCAAAGCGCTGGTGGCGCCATACGCCTTGGCATCCCGGATCGCTCCCAGGAAACTCTCGCGGCCCTGGGCACGAACCTGCTTGTCCTGGTGCGAGAACGGCTTCTGCCAGTGGTCATAACCCACGACCCCATGAACAATCAGGCCCGTCTTGTCCCGGGCCCGGTTCACCTCGTCGTGATCCAGCCGTACGTTGATGTCGACGCCGGAGAACCCCTGGTCCAGCAGCAGGCGAAACTTCTCTTCAACACTTCCCTTGCCGGCAACCATGCCGTACTTGACCGCCTTGCGAAGCTTGACCTCGGAGGCCTTGGTCTCGGCAGCCATCGCCTGATGCTGAAGCAGCATCGAACCAGTGGCGACGGCCGTGGAGCCCAGGAACGAACGGCGGGTGATCGCGGTGGACATCAAAAACTCCCCGGTCGGCCAACGGCCGACACTGCTGACAAGGCGAAAAATTTCCGGCAGGCGTTTCAACCGGCATATTAGCCACTCCGAGCCACCGATTCCCACTCGGCACGGGGTCGCCCCGGCCAAATCAGTTGTGCTATCCTGAACCTGTCGGCGTCGCCGCCGAACATCCTCGATTCAGACAACTCACGAGAACCGGCGCCGGCTTGGCCGTGAACCAGGAGAACCTCTTGATGACCACTTCCCGACGCGACGTGTTGAAAACCACAGCAGCGACTGTCGGCGGAGCCGTGGCGGCCTCGCTCAACTCGGGGCTGTTTGCGGCCCAGGGCACCGAGACCCTGAAGGTCGGGCTGGTCGGTTGCGGTGGTCGCGGCGGCGGAGCGGCGGTCAACGCTCTCTCAGCCGACCCGCACACCCGCCTGGTCGCCCTGGGCGACGCCTTCGGCAATCGGCTCGAGAGCAAGCTGACGGCTTTGAAGAAATCGGGGGTCGGCGACCGGGTCGACGTCGTGCCCGAGATGCGTTTCAGCGGATTCGACAATTTCAAGCACGTCGCTGACAACGTCGACGTGGTGCTGCTGGCCACGCCGCCGCACTTCCGTCCGCAGCACCTTCGCTACGCCGTCGAGGCCGGCAAGCACGTGTTCGTCGAAAAGCCCGTTGCCGTCGATGCCCCCGGCATCCGCAGCGTGCTGCAATCGTGCGAGATGGCCGCCAAGAAGAACCTCTCGATCGTCTCGGGTCTCTGCTGGCGATACCACCGGGGGATGCGTGAGACATTCGCCCGCGTGCACGATGGCACGATTGGCGAAATCACCGCCATGCAATGCAGTTACAACAGCGGTGGAGTCTGGGAGCCCCGGGTCACACGTGACAAGTGCAAGAGCGAAATGGAGTACCAGATGCGGAACTGGTACTACTACACCTGGCTCTCGGGAGACTTCAACGTCGAGCAGCACGTCCACAGCCTCGACAAGATGGGCTGGGCCATGCAGGACAAGCCGCCAATTCATGCCAGCGGCAGTGGCGGTCGTCAGCAACGGACCGAGGCGAAGTACGGCAACATCTTCGACCACTTCAACATCGTCTACGAGTACGAGAACGGTGTGAAGGCGTTCGCCCGCTGCCGGCACTTCCGCGGCTGTGCCAACGATGTCACCGACCACATCTTCGGCACCAAGGGACGGGTCGACGTGATGCGACACCGGATCTACGACATGGCCGGAAAGGAAATCTGGCGATTCAAGGGCCGCAGCAAGTCGATGTACCAGGTCGAGCACGACGAGTTCTTCGCCAGCATCCGCTCGGGCAAGCCGATCAACAACGGCGACTACATGAGCAAGAGCTCGATGCTGGGCATCATGGGCCGCACAACCGCCTACACCGGCAAGCAGCTCAGCTGGGACCAGATGATGAACTCGAAGCTGAGCCTCAAACCGCCGAAGTACGATTTCGGTGAACTGGAGAGGCGACCAGTGGCGATCCCCGGCGTCACACCGTTCGTCTAGCGATCGGTCGACAAACCGTCCAACCGGCTCTCGGCTGCGGCACGACGGACCATTTCGTCGCGTTTCCGCTTCTTGAGATGTTCGCGGATCATGTCACGGTTGGTCTCGACGTAGACCACGTAGTCGGTTCCGCCGAGAGCAAAGACCTTGTCGATCTGTCGGGTGGCCTCGCGTTTCTCGGACCACGACAACCGCTGCCAGTCGGCCAGGACGTCAAGGGCCCGATCGGTCGAATCCAGGTCGATGGGGGGAGTTTTCGACGGGCTGGCCAGTTTCTTTTGCCCCTCCGGTTCCCACCACTTCGGATCCCTGGGTTCCGGAGCGGACCACCAGAAAACCGTCCCCACAATCAACAGCAGGACGACGACGGTGACCGCCGTACGAGGAACCGACCAGGACGGCCGATCACGCCCTTTCCGCTCGGGCCCCGAACCAGGTGGGCCCTCTCGTGCGGCTTCGCGGTAGATGTCTTCGATGGACATGAACCCGTGACCGGCAATCAGTCGTCGCCGAAGGCGGCGTCGAAGCGGTGTCCGGAGGGGGCGAAGTCAACATTTTTGACGAACTGGCAGGCTTCGGCAGCACCCTGCTCACGGTCCATTCCGATGTCCTCCCACTCGATCGACAGCGGCCCCTCGTAATTGATCGCGTTCAAGGATCGGATGATCTCCTCGAACCGCACACCCCCACGGCCCACGCTCCGGAAATCCCAGCCACGACGTGGGTCCCCCCACTCGAGGTGACTGGTCAGAATGCCAGTGCGGCCGTTGAGCGTGACCGAGGCATCCTTCATGTGAACGTGATAGATCCGGTCAGGGAAGCTGCGAATGAACTCGACCGGGTCAACCCCCTGCCACAACAGGTGGCTGGGATCGAAGTTGAACCCGAACTCTTCGCGGTTGTCCAGCGCCTGCAGTGAGCGTTCGGCCGAATAGATGTCGAAGGCGATCTCGGTCGGGTGCACCTCCAGGCCAAACTTCACGCCGCACTCCTGGAACACGTCAAGAATCGGGTTCCAGCGTTCAGCCAACAGGTCGAAACCGGCGTCGATCATCGACGGAGGAGTCGGCGGGAAATCGTAGATCAGGTGCCAGATGCTCGAACCGGTGAACCCGTTGACCACCTCGACCCCCAGCCGCTGTGCCGCCCGGGCCGTGTTTTTCATCTCGTCGGAAGCCCGCTGGTTGACCCCGGCCGGGTCGCCGTCGCCCCAGACGTAATCGGGCAAGATCGCCTGGTGCCGCTCGTCGATGCGGTCGAGCACCGCCTGGCCGACCAGGTGGTTGGAGATCGAGAACAACTGCAGCCCGTGCTTCTCGAGCAAGTCCCGTTTCCGCGAGCAGTAGGTGTCATCCTCGAGCGCCTGTTGCACCTCGAAGTGGTCACCCCAGCAGGCCAGTTCGAGGCCGTCGTACCCGAACTCCACGGCCTTCTTGCAGAGATCCTCCAGCGGCAGGTCGGCCCATTGGCCGGTAAAAAGCGTTACGGGACGGGCCATGGATCTTCCTTCTGTGCTTCTGGGCTGAATATCTCTGTTGTGTTGCCGAACGCGTCACGGGTGGCCGGTGAGCCGCCAACCCGCGACTGGTCAAACTAGTTCTCCTCTGGCGGAAAGTCAACGACTCGCCAGCGGCACCAGCAACACCCGGCGGTAGGTGATTCCCCCGGCGATTCCGTCCAACGCCACGTGACCGACCGCGGGCAGATCCGGATCGGCCACGGTCGTCATCAGCACCTGCTGACCGTTGATCTCGACCTTCACCACATCTCCATCGACACGCAATTTCAGGCTGTTCCACTCTCCGGTCGGCTTGGCCAGGTTGGCCGAAGGCGGAGCGACACCGAACAGCGCCCCGGTGGAGAACTGGTCGGCAGCAACCCCCGCGTCACTCGAGAGCTGCAACTTCAGTGAACCGCCGACCGGATTGCCGGTTCCGCCATACCGGAAAAAGACTCCCCCCTGGCCCGTCTCGCCCTCGGTCTTCCACTCCAGCGACAACTCGAACCGTTTCATTTCACGAGGCGAGACCACCAGGCTGCCGGCAGACCGACCCGGAGCCGCCCGCCAGGCCCCCCCTTTGGTCTGCCACTGCCGCCCCCCTTGCTGCGACCATTTCTTCAGCGAATACAGTTGCTCCCATACCGCTGGAAGCCGCTTGGCCGCCGAGGTCTTCGTGTGAGACTTCTCGATCGTGGCCAGCAACGGCAGGGCTCTCTCGGGACGACCCCGAGCAATCTCACCACGTGCCTCGGCCAGCAACCTCAGGCCCCGCCGGTCCAGGAATTCGGCCCCGGCCTCACCGGCTCGACGCAGTCTCCGAATCGCCGACGTGCCACGGCCCTTCAGGTCGCGATACAGGAAGACACCCAGACGCAACCTCGCCGGACTGTCGTCGGCATCCAGGGTCGCCTCCACCAGTCCCACCAGGTCGCTGGCAGCCATCATGGCCAGCGGCTTCTCGATCGGCTTGGCCTTCCCCTGGACCACCAGCACGTCGTCCTGGAACTTGACGAACTTCAGCCTGACGCTGCCGATCCGCACCGGGTCGTCGGGCTTCATCGCGGCCACGACTCGCCTCGCATCCTTCCAGAACGCCTGGATCAACAACAGTTCATCGGAATCCCATTCCAGTTGCTCGGACCAGCCAGCGAGCTTCTGGTCCTTCTTCGCAGCGGCCAGGTGTTTGGCCGCCCCGGTGTAGTTTCGTTTGGCCAGCATGTCGTACCACGACGATCGATAGGCCGTCAGTGGAAGCTCGGGAATCTTGACCGGTTTGGGATCCGGCTTCGGCTCGTCCTTTGTGGCCTTGGCCACTGCCTTGGGATCGATCACCAGCTTGGAGGCCGGAGTTCTGGGTTTGAGCTTCTTCTTGTCGACCTTGGCAACGACCGGCCGGGGCGGGGCCGGGACCCCGACCACCAGGATGCCCCGATGGGGACGTTCGTGAAGCCTGACGACCAACAACCGGGCCGCGTCCCCGGGAGCCTCGCAATAGACCATCCAGCGTTCGTCGTCACTGACGGTGAACTGCCGAGCCCGGGGGTCATCCACGTAGTCGGGAAGTTCGAGTTCCGCCACGGTGTCGTCGCTGGCGAATCGCCCTCTCAGCGACGACCGCCGCCATCGGACCAGCGTTTTTCCATCAAAGGTGTACTGCCGGAGCCCGTCGGCAGAGAGGCAGGGCCTGGTCCCCGGCAACTCGAACGCCTTGGCCGGACCAAATGCCTTTTCGACCTCGGCTCGCGACGCATGAAAACAACTCGCCGATTCCCCGACCGACTCGACCCAGAACAGGTGCAAACCGCCACCCAGAACCTGTGCCGCAGTCCATCTCGGTGTGGTCTTGCGGCTGGAGGCCAGCGCTCGCTTGTCATCGAAGGGACTCAGTGGACCTCCGCGGCTGGCCCCCCAGATCGCTGCCTTCTCGGGCACCACATAGACCAGCAGTCCCTTCGCCGACACGCTGGGCGAAGCGCGGTGATCACGACCCCGGGTGATCGGGACAAATTGTGGGTTGTCAAACTCGCTGAATGAACTCGGACGTGTGGCATAGTAGACCCCCTGCCCTTCGGATCCGTCGGCGACGAACCACAGCGAGAGTCCATCGGAGCTGAGCCACGGATCGCGCGAACGTCCCACAGCATTGATCGCTTCAATCGGCACCGGCTGGCCCACACGCGAATCGGAAAACCAGCCGGTGGCCAGCAACACACTGGTTCCTGCACGAGGTGCCGAAAACACCACGTCCTTCTCCTTGGCGGCAACGGTCACCTGGCGGGTCTGATCCTGGAATCCCTTTCGGACCACCGTCACCGCGTGGGGGCCCTTGGCAGCGGTCACCACGCAGGGCGTCACCTGAAGAGCTCCGTCGGCGTCGCGAACCTTCTGGTCGTCCACCAAAACGGTTGCGCCCGGGGGGGTCGTCTCAACGCGAATCGTACCGGTGGCCTGGGCCGCAGTGGGCAGGACCGCCGCCGGAGTTTCGTCAGCCGCCCGACCCGCATCGGCCGTCGCGGCATCTTCGACGATCTCTGGATCATCGTTCCCGCCGTCACCGCCTCCGACCACCAGCAACAACGCAACCGCGATCACGCCGAGTCCACCGGAGATCGCCAACGGCAACCAGGCCGGTCGTTTCGTGACCGCACGGTCCGGGCGTTGCGCTACCGTCCGCCGCGTGGACTTCCTGCCGCGGTGACGGGACACCACCGGTGAGTCACTGACCTGGATGTCCGGCAGCCCCTCGGTGACGGGCGTTTCGATGGTGAACCGATGATCACACCCGGGACAACGAGCGGTCCGGCCCACGACCGAATGGTCGGGAAAGACCAATTGACGTTGGCACTGCGGGCAGGCTGTCGAGAGGCTGGACATGGCCGTTCAGTCCGGTGAGCGGTCGGTTCCGGGTCCATCGTAGGCCGTTTCGGACCGCTTTGCCACGTGCCGTCGACCTCCTTCCGTTACATCCGCTACAGCCGGACCAGCCACGATGCAGGACACGTGGACCATCCTTTTCCTGCCCCGATGCACTGGTAACATGGAGGCGATCGGTAAGGCATTTTTCCCGTGCCGTCTCCCATTCCTAACCCCTTTTTTACCCGGCCGACCCCATGCGAAGCGAATCGGAAACTCCGTTCCACGACGGGGACTTCACGATCCCCGTCGCCGGCCGCGTGCGGCGTCTGCCTCCCTATCTCTTCGGGCGGATCAACGCTCTGAAGCAGAAGAAGCGGTCCGAGGGAGTCGACGTGATCGACCTCGGCATGGGCAACCCGACCGATCCGCCCGATCCACTGATTCGCAGCAAGCTGGCCGAAGCGGTCGAGGATCCTCGCAACCACCGCTACAGCGTCTCGTCGGGCATCGCCAATCTCCGCCGCGAGGTGGCCACAAGGTACTGGAAGCGTTACGGCGTGCGACTGGACCCTGACGACGAGGTGATTGCGTGCATCGGGTCCAAGGAGGGGTTCAGCCACATGTGCCTGGCACTGATGGGACCGGGAGACACCGCGATTGTCCCCTCCCCGTCGTTCCCGATCCACGTCTACTCGGTGCTGCTGGCCAGCGGCAACGTGATCTCCCTGGACTGCCGCGATCCCGATGAATTCCTCTCGAACATCTCCTACGCCTGCCAGCACCTGGAACCCAAGCCCAAGGTGGTCATCGTCAACTTTCCCCACAACCCGACGACGACCTGCGTCGAGTCCGACTTCTATGTCGACCTGGTCCGGCTGGCCAAGCGGTACGGATTCCTGGTGATCAGCGACTTCGCCTACGCCGACATTTGCTTTGACGACTACCAGGCCCCCAGTTTTCTTTCGGCTCCCGGTGCACTCGACGTGGGCGTCGAGTTCACCACCATGAGCAAAGGCTACAGCATGGCAGGGTGGCGGATCGGTTTCTGTACGGGAAACGCCGAGATGATCCGGGCCCTGGCCACGATCAAGGGCTACTACGACTACGGCATTTTCCAGCCGGTTCAGATCGCCGCCATCATCGCCATGCGGCACTGTGAGGCGGCAGTCGAAAGTGTGGCAGCCGAGTACCAGGTGCGGAGGGACGCCCTGTGCGACGGACTCGAACGGCTGGGCTGGGACGTGACGCGGCCACGGGCCAGCATGTTCGTCTGGACCCCGATCCCGGAACCGTGGGCCGAGATGGGTTCGATCGAGTTCGCGCTGAAACTGCTCGACGAAGCGGGAGTCGCCTGCAGTCCCGGTCGCGGGTTCGGCGAGGAGGGCGAGAACTTCCTGAGACTGGCGATTGTCGAGAACTCGCAGCGGCTGAGACAGGCCGTCCGCCAGATCGACCGCTGCCTGAAGACCGAGCCCACGACCACCGGTTCCTGAATCTCGAGCCATCCCATGAATCAGCCGATCCCCGAACCGATCGACCCGGCCACCCTGCCCGGTTTGGCACACGGAGTGATCGCTGCCGATCGTTTCCCCTGCCTGGCCTCCATCGACGGCGATCGCCCCCGGCTGCGGCCCGTCTCGCCGGTTCGTACCGACGGCTTCACCGTCTACGTCGCCAACCTCCGCAGCTACGCCAAGACAGCCCAGATCGAGTCCAATGCGAACGTCGAATTGTGCTACGTCGATGGCGGACACGACCAGGTCCGGATCGCCGGGCAAGCCGAGGTGGTCACAGAGCAGGACGTCCTGGAAGAGATCTGGAACGACAACCCGCTGCTGAGACAGTACCTCGGTTCGATCGACAACCCCGAACTGATCGTCTACCGGGTGGTGCCCGAAAGCGTTCGGTACATGCGAGAATGGGCACTGGAATACCACGACGTGCCAGTGAATTCCTGATCGAGCCATTCACCGGACAGGAGTCCATCTGATGTTGTCGTGTACACCGAAACGATCTCCTGTGATAGACTGAAGTCGGACACGGATGTAATCAGCTGCGGAACCGTCCGATGCTCCATGACTCGCACATCTCCTCGACCGACTCCGACGTCGCCCGCGACGCCGTCCCGGAGACGGTCTCGATGGACCCCGCCACCGTTGAGCCTCCGGACGTCGAATTTCCCGACGTGTGGGGTGAGGGAACCAACAACCCATGGCAGGACTGGCAACCGGACGGGGACGCCGGGTCGGTTTCCGGTGTCGACGACGACGGGGTGATCGAGCTTGAGCTGGTCCATTCCGAAGATGAGTTCGACAATGCCGGCCGCCGCCTGGGCCTGGCCGGCACCGTGGTCAGCCTGCTGTTGCACGTCTGGATCGTCTTCAATCTCTCCGGACTGTTCCTCGAACCCGATGACGGGGCGCCCTACGTGCCGCCGATCGAGACAACGATGAACGAGCCGGTGGAAATCGAGGAGCCCGAGGAGACGATCGACTACGAGCTGGCCAACCCCGACGAGCGGGAGCTGGAAGTCCGCGAGGTGATCAATTCGACGAGTGTCGGAGTCGCTCAGAACGACAACCCACAGCCCAAGGCTCCCCCGACTCCCGAACTCGAACGCCCTCCGACCGAACTGCAGCAGGTCGCCTACGACATCCCCGAGGGGATCGAGGTTGATGACCGGATCGTGGTCAAGGGAACCGTCGGCGAGGCCATCGTGCAGCTCGAATCGGCGCTCGACCTGGTCACCTGGGAAATCGCCAACAACCTGAAGGAACGCAAGGTGATGGTCGTCTGGATGCTCGACGCGTCGGGCAGCCTGGTCGGCCAAAGGAAACTGGTTCACAAGCGACTGAAGCGGATCTACGGCGAACTGGATGCGTTGGAAAGGGTTGGCCAGTTGCCGATGCGTGATCAGCCGCTGCTCTCGGCCGTGGTCTCCTACGGCCAGAAGACCACCTTCCTGACCAAGTCGCCAACCGATCAGTTCCCCGAAATCGAGAAGGCCTTCGGAATGCTCAAGGCCGACCAGAGCGGCCAGGAGAACGTCTTCACGGCGATATGCCAGGTGATGAGCCTCTGGGGTCACTACCGCAACAAGCAGGGCCGCCAGATCATGCTGGTGGCGATCACCGACGAAGCCGGTGACGACCACGGCGCTCCGCTGGAGGTCGCCATCAACCGCTGTCGACGCAAGGGTGCCAAGGCCTACGTGATCGGCCCCGCGGCCCCGTTCGGAGCCCGCAAGGGTTACGTGCCCTACGTGGCTCCGGAAAACGGCAAGACCTACCAGTTGCCAGTCGATCTCGGTCCCGATGCGGCAATCCCCAGCCTGGTCCGACTGCCCTTCTGGTTCAGTGGCCCGCAGTACAATCGCCCGCCACTCTCCTCGGGCTTCGCACCCTACGCCCTGGCGCGTCTGGTCACCGAAACCGGTGGCATCTACTTCATGTCGAAGATGACGACGATGGCCGGCCTGACGCCGCTGGGCCAGTACGACGCCGCCGCGATGCGGCCTTTCGAGCCCGACTACAGCTACGCGTCGCCGGCCGACTGCCTCAAGGACATCGCCAAACGACCGCTGCGGATGGCCGTCTACAACGCCTCGATCGCCAGCCGCCAGTACCAGGCCAACAGCACGCCGCGGCTGAACATCCGCGTGACGCCCGGCAACTTCAAGCAGGTGGCCAGCGACGCCCAGAAATCTGTGGCCGAGAGCGGGTTGATGATCGACCAGATCCTGCAGGCCTACCCCCGCGGAATCGAGAACGCCTACGCCAACGAGTTGTCACCCCGCTGGCGGGTCGCCTTCGCCCTGTCCTACGGCCGTCTGCTGGCCCAGAAGGTCCGCTGCATGGAATACAACTACGCCTGTGCCCAGTTGAAGAACGACCTGACACCCCAGGACGTCGGCAGCAAGTCGAACCACTGGATCTTCCGGCCCGACAGCAAGCTGAACTACGCGGCGCCTTTCAAGAAAGTGGCCGCCGAGGCGACCAGGTGGCTCGAGACGGTCGTCAACGAGGCTCCGGGAACTCCGTTCGCAGTGATGGCCAATCGCGAACTGAAGGACCCCCTCGGATTGAAGGTGATCCAGCGGTACGTGCCACCGGTGCAACGTCGACCTGGTCGCCCGAACGCCGTGGCGAACCCGAACCGGCCACGGGTGCTCTTCGCCAACAAGAAGCGGAAAAACACGCCGCCACCGGCGCCGAAACCGCCAAAACCACCGAAGCTGCCCCGGCTCTAGCAGCCGCCGGTAACCTGCGGCTGGTCGGCGGGCATCGCCAGCGACCGGGCCGCGATCTGCTCGGACAACACCTCGTTGTACGCGAACAACGCCGGCGTCCCGCCGGTGTGGACAAAGACAACCGGTTCTTCGGGATCGAGTCGTCCCGAGCGGATATGGTCAATCAACCCGGCCAGGGCCTTGCCGCTGTAGGACGGGTCGACCAGGATCCCCTCGGTCCGTGCCAGCACGGCCATCGCCTCCAGGCATCCCGGAGTCACCACGCCGTAGTCAGGACCCACGAACTCCTCGAACAGTTCGATGTCGTCACCAACGAATGACGCGTCGACCCCAATTCGCTCGCCGGCCTCGGTCGCGATCTTGGCCATGTCGGCCCGAGTGTCCCAGGGCCAGACGATGGGAGCCACGTGGCGGACCGGGTACTGGGCACCCAGTGCCGCGGCTGCCAGCACCATGCCGGCCCCGGTGGAACCGGCCGAACAGCCGTAGACGGCCTGGGGTGTCCAGCCTCCGGCACGAGTCTCCAGTTGGCCGTCCTCGCGGGCCTGTTCGATGATCTCGACCAGGCACAACACGTAACTGACAGCCGCCAGGCTCTTGACCGTGTAACGGTCCCACTCGTAAACATTGCGCCCCGCCTGGCGGTACTCGTCGGCCACCTCGGCAATTCTCGCATCGACCTCCGGTCCCACCTGCCCGTCGATGATCTCGACGTGTGCCCCGACCAGGTGGTCAAGCAACAGGTTCCCCTGGACCAGGTCCGGCCCATCGGCCGGCTTGCCGCGGCCGAGGACCAGGTGAATATCCAGGCCGGCCTTGGCACAGGCAGCAGCCGTCTGGCGACAATTGTTGCTTTGGACGCCGGCTCCCCAGACCACCAGTTCCGCACCCTTCTCCAGCGCGTCGGCGATCAGAAACTCGTTGTGACGAGTCTTGTTGCCACCGAAAGCCAGCCCCGTGCAGTCGTCCCGCTTGATGTAAACGGGAGGACCACCGATCGCCTGGGTGAACCGCGGCAGGTACTCCAGCGGTGTGGGCAGGTGTCCAAGTGGAAGGCGGGGCAACCTGTCAACCCGCTCACGCAGTTCGTCCGTTGTCAGTGTCGTCTCAACCTGGGCCATCACCAATCCTCCAACCAGATGCCGTCAATCAATCCAGGGGCGGGTCATGCACGAGCCGCCTACTTGATCTCGACAATCCAGATGTTGCGGAAACGGACCGGGTCACCGTGGTTCTGCAGGTACAGGGCTCCCGGCTTCTCGTCGTTTTGACCGCCTCCGGCGGTGACCTTCAGTGTCAGCTTCTCGTGGATCACCACGCCGTTGTGACGGATGGTCGTCACGGCCGGAGACACCTTCTTGCCAGCCTTGTCGAACTTTGCCGCGGTGAAATCGACGTCGTAGGTCTGCCACGACAGAGGAGGCAGGCACATGTTGACGTTCGGGCGGGCGACCTTGTAGATGCCACCACACTCGTTATCGAGACCGGCCAATCCGAAACTGTCCAGCACCTGGCATTCGTACTGGTCCAACAGGTACATGCCGCTGTTTCCACGGCCCTGGCCGCGGGCATAAGGCATGAACGGTGTGCGAAATTCCAGGTGCAACTTGAAATTGGAGAACTTCCGCTTGGTGCGGACACCGACATTGAGCAATCCGCCAGCCTCGATCTTGCCACCCTGGAAGTGATCCGCGGTACTGCCGTCAAACAACACCACCGCTCCCTTGGGAGCCTTGGCACCAAGGGTCGTCGACTTTCTCATCACCTTCTTCGCCTGGTACTTGACGTCGTCATCGGCGGTCCCGCTGAAGACACCACCGGCCACCGTGCCGGCGAAGTTCTTCCCCTTGAACGTGACCTTGCCGTCGGACGTCTTGCCCTTGAGCCTCGTCCTGGTCTTGCCGTCCCATCCGGCACCGGGCAGCCCACCGGCGTACAGCACCGCATCGAATCCGCCCTTGCCCAGCGCGACCACCTGGACACCCAGCTTCCGCTTCTTGCCGATGGTCCCGACGTACTCGCCCTGGACAGCAAAATCGGGACCGGCCGACTTGGCATCAAGAAACGAGGTCTTGGCGTTCTGAGCCTGGGCCGAGAATGTCGTGATCGCCAGGATCACGGCGGCGGTCAGCAGGTGTCGGATCTTCATCGGTGCGGTCTCCGGTATGAGCGTGAATCTTCTGATGTGAATGTCCGGCCAGAGCGTCCACAGCTTACTCCGACGCCCAGAGGGACTCCAGCGAGGCGGCCGCCCCGGCTCAGGCCACCGCAGTCAACGCCTCGATCACCAGTTGATCGTCTTCGGACAGCACACTGCGAAGATCGACCAGGACCCGGTCATGCTGGATTCGAGTGAACATCCTCACCGGCCCCGTTCTCAGCCGCAGCGCCAGTTCATCGGCCGAGATCTCCAAGTGCTCGACAGCCAGCACAGCCGTGGGCATCTCGGCCCCCGGCAAAGACCCTCCACCCACCAGCGCCGTCTCACGAGCCGCCTCGACAGACAGGCTCCCGACACCGCCCAAGTCCACGGCCAGTGCCTCGGCACGGGCCACCAGTTCACTTTCGGTCGCAGCCAGCAGTCTCAGCACGGGCACCTCGGCGATGGCATCGCCGCGGCGATAGGCATCCAGTGTCGCCGTCAGGGCCGCGAGTGTCAGCTTGCCGACCCGCACGGCCCTGGCCAGCGGGAACTGCCGAATCGGCTCAACGTACTGGCTCTTGCCGAGAATGATCCCGGCCTGTGGACCGCCCAGCAACTTGTCACCGCTGCCCAGCACCACATCGGCACCGGCCGCCAGGCTCTCGGCAAACGTCGGCTCTGCGGGCAACCCGAACTGTGCCACATCAACCATTGCCCCGCTGCCGATGTCGTCGATGGCCACCAGCCCGTGCTCGTGAGCCAACGGCGCCAGCAGGTCGATGCCCGGCGTGTCGGAGAACCCAACGACCTTGTAGTTGGAGGTGTGCACGTGCATGATCGCCACGGTCTCGGGGCCGATCGCCTCGGCGTAGTCGTTCACGCTGGTCCGGTTGGTGGTACCAACCTCGCGAAGCACCGCGCCGGAAAGCTGGAAGATCTCCGGCAACCGGAACGAGCCCCCGATCTCGATCAACTGGCCTCGCGAGATGACCACCTCGCGGCCGGCGCACAACGCCTGCAGGGTCAACAACGTCGCGGCGGCGTTGTTGTTGACCACCACCGAATCCTCGGCCCCGCACAGTGCCTGCCAGGCCGCCTGCAACTGGTGGCCACGGTAACGACGCTCACCGGTTTCGAGATCGACCTCGACGTTGCCGGCTCCACCGAGATCATCCAGTGCCTTGCGGGATTCGGCCGAGAGCGGCGAACGTCCCAGGCCGGTGTGCAGCACCACGCCCGTCGCGTTGACCACCGGATCAAAGCGGCGCAACCCGGCAAGCCGAGAACGTCCCAGTACGCCGGCGATGACCCGTTCGCCCAGCGATTCCCTCGACTCATCTGATTCGTCCTCACCCTGGGACAACAGCCAGTTTCGCACCTCTTCCAGCGACTCGCGGATCCACCCGACAACCGCATCCCGACCCGACTCGTCGATCAATCCGGCCAGCCGGCCATCGTCGACCAGTTCGGTCACCGGTGGCAGGGTCCTGAGCAGTTCCTGGTGCGACATATTCACTGTCCTGTTTTCTTGCCACCGAACCGGTCGGCGAACGAATCTCTCAGCCCAACGCCGTCATCAGTTTCGGCCCGGGGACCCGGACATCGCCCTGGCGAACGGTGATCTCGACCGCGTCATAGTACTCGCAAAGCGGCACCGCGAACTTGCGGCTGATCCCCCACGCCTCGCGCAATTGCGACATCGTCACCTCTCCCTCATCGGAGAACACGTCCACACAGATGCTGCGTCCCTGTTCGATCGCGGCGGGATCAAAGTGAAGTTCGTCGGAGACGGCCACCACCAGGCCCTCTTCCACGCACAAGGACAACAACGCCTGCAACTGGTCGCGGGACTGGCCAAGCGATTCGCAGAGTTCCTTGAAGGTCGGTGGCGTCAGGGCGGCGTCCTGGACCTGTTCGAGCAACGTGTCCCGAGCGGCTCGCTGGGCCTTGGTCAACTGGACCTGGGCATCGGCGGGGCCGAGGTTGCTGCCGGTGGTCACCAGTTCTCCCGAGGAGAGCAGGTGAGTCAACACGGCCTCCAGCAGTGCCGGTCTCAGGATTTCTCGGCAGGCCGAGGCGACCGTGGCCCGCGGCAGAGTCCGCCGGGGCTGGCGTTTCTCGAGTTCCTCCCGGATCGTCTTCATCACGGTCCCGGCCAAAGCTCCCAGCCTCTCGGCGTGGATCGGGATCGGTCGATCACCAGAACCGACCCGGACAATCGTCCCGTCGTCGGTCAACTCGTCAACCAGTTCCTCGTAACGTCGACTCCCGACACCGGCGCGCCACAAGGCGGCCAGCGGGGTTTCAGGAATGTCGTCCAGCGTGGAAACCAGCCCCGAGAGACGGGCTCGCTCGTCGTCCTGGTCCAGTGCCGCCCCGGCGAGTTGAAGATCCCGGATTCGCTTGCCGACCGGCAGCCAGGGATCCAGCACGCGTCCGCCGGCAACGGTCAGGGCGGGCGAAACGCGGCGGAGGATGAACCGTTGAGCGTGTGCAGCCACGATGTCCTCGGCCAGCCGCAGCTCGGCGTACCCCTGCTCGCCCGGCTTCAACTGTCGTCCCTTGAGCATCACGCGGGCGGGAACCTCGCGGGTGCCAATGTGCAGGTTCAGTTCCATCCGGTCCTTCAATTGCAACGGCGAACTCGAGAGCAGCTTCAGGTCGACCAGCAGCCGCCGGGTCGGTTGCATCAGTCCGGCGGTAGCCAGTTCGACGCCTCGGGCCACCTCGTCGTATTTCACACCTGCCAGGTTGATCGCCGTACGTTGCCGAACGCCGGCGTCGTCGGAATCGGCACCGTGGTTCTGCACGCTGCGGACCCGCACCTCGCGGCCCTCGGGCCACAATTCCAGCGTGTCCCCGGCACTCACCTGGCCGCTGATCACGCTGCCGGTGACAATCGTGCCGTGACCCGGAAGCGAGATGGCCCGATCAACCGGCATCCGGAATACCGGCTCACTCTCTGGCAGCTTCACCCCGCGGGCGGCCTCGAGCAACGTCTCCTTGAGTGTCTCGATCCCCTCGCCGGTTTCCGAGGAGACCGGCACCAGCGGAGCTCCCTCCAGGAACGTGCCAGCCACTGTCTCCTCGATCTCGGCCTCCACCAGTTCCACGAAATCCGGTTCGACCAGGTCGGTCTTGGTGATCGCCACCACGCCGGTGCCGATCCCCAGCAGATCCATGATCTCCAGGTGCTCCCGGGTCTGGGGCATCACACCGTCGTCGGCTGCGATCACCAGCAACGCCACGTTCACCCCGGTGGCACCTGCCACCATGTTCTTGACGAATTTCTCGTGACCGGGGACGTCGATCAGCCCGAACTGAAACCCGTCGGCTTCCCAGTGGGCAAAACCCAGGTCGATCGAAATCCCCCGGGCCTTCTCCTCCGGCAACCGGTCCGTATCGACACCGGTCAATCGCCCGACGAGTCGGGTCTTGCCGTGATCGATATGCCCGGCGGTGCCGATCAGGATGTGTTTGACCGACGTGACCGGATCAACCGAATCGGTGAGGGTGGGATCGCTGGCGGACATGGCGTGGGCCAGCCAGAATGAGAAAACATGCGGGGTTGGTCCCTCGATTCTTGAAGATGGACAAACTCGCCGCAAGAGCCGAGCAGGAGAGGTCGATGAGCAGTCGGGCAGAAACCGAGTACAGGTACGAGAAACTGACGTGGCCGGAGATCAATGACGCGGTCGCCGAGCGGCAGGTCTGCATCCTGCCCTGCGGTGCCGTGGAACAACACGGGCACCACCTGCCGCTGGATGTCGACCTGGTTTGCCCCGGTGGCGTCGCCCGCGGCTGTGGCGAAGCGATGCCCGAGAAGGTGCTCGTGCTGCCGACGATCGCCTACGGCTACACCGGCCACGTGATGGACTTTCCGGGCACGATCAACACCAACTACGAGACGTTCATTCGCCAGGTCACCGACGTCACCCGATCACTGGCCTACCACGGCTTCAAGAAGATCATCCTGCTCAACGGCCACGGCTCGAACATGCCCAATCTCGACCTGGCCGCCCGTCGGACCAACCTCGAGACCGACGCCGAGTGCATCCTGATGGCGTGGTGGAACCTGCTGACCGTCGACAAGGACTTCCTGCCGGGATGGCGGGAAAGCAAGTTCCCCGGCGGGTGCTCGCACGCGGGCGAACTCGAAACCTCCCTGTACCTGTACCTGGCCGAGGACGACGTCCGGAAGGACAAGATCAAGAGCGGCACGATCAAGATGAACGACGAGGAGAACGACTTCAACTGGGTCGACCTGTTCGCCGCCGGCCCCGGATCCCTGATCTCCTGGACCAGCAGTTACTCCGAAACCGGTGTGCTGGGCGATGCCGAAAAAGGAACGGTCGAAAAGGGCCAGGCGGCCTGGGAAGAGGCCGTCAAGCAACTGTGCCGGTTCGTGGATTACTTCCGTGACCGTCCCAGGGACACCAGGCACCGCGAACAGAAACCCGAACCGTCGATGCCGATCCCCTGGAACCAACGTCACGAGATCGACTGAGTCCCTTCCATGCCCAACGTTCACGTCTCACTGGCTCACCGCAGTTACGACATCGCGATCGGCCACGGACTGTTGTCCGAGACTTCGGCGCGATGCCTGGAGTGGTGCGAGCTCGATTCACCCGGGTCGGCACTGATCGTCACCGACGCCAACCTGTCCGATTCACACGCCGCGACGGTTGCCACGGGATTCGAAGCCGACGGCTGGCTGGTGAATCGACACGTGCTCGAACCGGGGGAACCGTCCAAGTCGCTCGCAGCGGCCGAATCAATGTTCGACTCACTGGTCGCTCTGCCGGCCGACCGCGGCACGCTGGTGGTCGCCGTCGGAGGCGGCGTGGTGGGTGACGCGGCGGGATTCGTCGCAGCCACCTACGCCCGGGGCATCCGCTTCGTCCAGGTTCCCACCACGCTGCTGGCCCAGGTCGACAGTTCCGTCGGCGGCAAGGTCGCCGTCAATCATCCCCGGGCCAAGAACCTGATCGGGGCCTTCCACCAGCCGGCCGGTGTGCTGATCGACACCGCCACCCTGGAAACGTTGCCCGAGCGGGACTACCGCAGCGGGTTGGCCGAGGTGATCAAGTACGGAGTGATCCTGGACGCGGAATTCTTCGACTACCTGGAACAGCACGTCGAGGGGCTTGACGGCCGGGACCGCGAGGTGCTGGCCCACGTCATTGCCCGCAGCTGCGAGTTGAAGGCCGAGGTGGTCGAACAGGACGAGCGGGAAACCACCGGCGTGCGAGCCGTCCTCAACTACGGACACACGTTCGCCCACGCCTACGAGGCCCTGGCCGGATACGGCGAACTGCTGCACGGCGAGGCAGTGGCTATCGGGATGATCCAGGCCAGCCGGCTTGCCGAACGACTCGGCCGGATCGATTCGGCCACAACCGATCGCCAGGTCCGGTTGCTCGAGCAACTCGGGCTGCCCGTGTCCCCCCCGACCGAACACGACACCGGGGACATCCTGGCCCGGATGCGGCTCGACAAGAAAACCACCGGTGGGCGGCTGAGATTCGTGCTGCCCAGTCGCATGGGCCATGTCGAGCTTGTCGACGACGTGCCCGAGGAACTGGTGCGACAACTGACCTGACCAGAACCTGTCGTGATCAGGATTCCCGGTCTTCCTCGGTCGCCTCAATCGGACGGGTCAGCTCGCGGTCGTTGGCCAGCACCGGGATCGTGCAGTTGACCAGCAACCAGGTCAACGCGCAGGCGACGTAGGCTGAGCACGCCACCCAGAAGACAACCCGCCAGCCATGCTCGTCAGAGATGTACCCGTAGACAGCCGGGATCCCCATGATGATGGCGCTGGCCACCGAGTTGTTGAAGGCAAACACCGACGCGGTGGCCCGGCCGCCGATGTCGGTGATCGTTCCCCATCGCGTCGTCAGGCTGATGTCGGCGAACAACTTGACGACGAACAGCATGCCACAGAAGACATAGGGATCGTCATAGAAGAAGACGATGCCGGTGGCCAGCGTGATCGCGGCCAGGAACTTGCCGGCGAAGCCGACCAGGCTGCGAACCCAGCGGCGGCTGCCGGTTCGGCGGATCAGCCAGTCGTTGAGATACCCACCGATGATTCCCCCGGTGACCCCACCCAGAAGCGGCAGGGCGGAGTAGATGCCCATCTCCTTGTACTTCAGCTGGTACTCGGCAACCAGGAACAGAGGGATCCAGTGCGAGTAGATGTGGTCGGCGATCGAACTGAAAGTCGTCGAGGCGTTGACCGCGATCAGGTTGAGGATTGAACGACCGTCCATCTGGCGAACCAGTTCGCCGATCTTCAGCGGCTTTTCTTGCTCCTGCTGCGAATCACCGGCGACCAGGTCGGCCTCGGCGGCGTTCGCCCACGGGTGCTCGGCCGGAGAATTGCGGAACAGGGCCAGGAAGGCCAAACCGTGAGTGATGCCGACACCAGCCAGGATGTACAGTGCCAGTTGCCACTTGAGTCCCATGATCCCGATCATCACCGTCATCAGCAGCAGGTTGGCTGACAGGCCGCCCAACCGACCGGCAGCCACGCCGATCCAGCCCTGGGCGGTGGTCCGGACACTCAGGGGAATCCACGATCGGGTCAGGCGGCCCACCAGGGAAAACACGCCGGCCTGTCCGGCTCCCAGCAGGGCCCGGGCGGCATACAAGATCTTGACATTGGGTGCCCAGGCATGCATCGCCAGGGACACCGACCACAACAGGATCAGCCCGCCCAGCAACCAGTGCACGCCGGCCACGTCTCCCCACAACCCGGTCGGAAACTGTACTCCGAAATAGGTCGCCCCAAACACGGCATCCATGTATCCGAGTTCAGTGTTGCTGACATCCAGTTCCTCTTTCAGAAACGGCTTGATCAGCGCAAACGAATAGCGATGCAGGTACAGCATCCAGCTGGTGCCAAAACCCAGCACGAACACCATGTAACGGACACGAGTCGGGCGTTCAGCAATGCTCGCCATGTCGCTACTCGCCTGACGGGTCGTCGGGTGAACCATCCGACAGATCCCCACCCGGTGCCAGTCGTGACTCCAGAGATTCGGTGCAATCGACCATGAACCAGCACACTGCGCTGATCATGTACATCGCCGCGACGGTCACAAACAACGGATTGTAATCGGTCACCGAGTTGGTGATTCCATCAACGACAACCTGGGTCGTGTTCCAGTCCAGGATCGCGCCGAACAGCACAGGCGAAATCAGTCCTCCGATCGACCCCGACGTATTGATCACGCCGAAGACCGTGGCCGAGTAACGCCCGCCGATATCGGTGCACGTGCCCCAGACGGTCGGTTGACTCCAGTCGGTGAAGAACTTGACGGCGAACAGCGACCAGGCGGCGGCCACGCCGTCGTCCTGAGAGATCGCCACGAACATCAATCCACAGGCGATGAACTTGCCGGTGAACCCCACCAGGCTGCGGCCCCAGCGACGGCTCCCGGTCTTCTGGATCATCAGGTCATTGATGTATCCGCCCAGGATCCCGCCAATCGCCCCTCCCCACAGCGGCAGGCTGATCAGAAGTCCCGCCTTGGTGACCTCGAACCCCTTGGCATTCAAGAAGTAGTCGCCCATGAACAGCACATAGACCGCATCGGCCCCGGCACTCATGATCTGCTGGATCACGAAGAACAGCATGCTGCGGTTTCGCACGGCCGTTCTCAGTGGCAAAACGGGTGGAGCCGACGGATCCGGCGGCGGCGACCCCTCGGCAATCAGCGCCCGTTCGGCTTCGTTGACCCGAGAATCGACTTCCGGAGAATTGCGGAAGAGCAGCAGGAAGACCACGCCGAACACGACCCCCAACACTCCCATCACCACCAGGGCCCACTGCCACTCCATCTCGAAGTAACCGATCAGGATCGTGCCCAGCAGGATCGACGACATCGCTCCGCCGCTGCGACCGAAGAAGGTCGCCACCCAGCCCTGGACGATCGTTCTCGTCTTCAGCGGAAACCAGGTGGCAGTGACATTGGAAAGTGCCGGATAGGTGCCCGCCTGAGCGGCACCAAACGCCAACCGCACGGCGACCAGCCCGGTCCGACCACCCGACACCCCATACAGCGGAACCAGCAACGACCACACAACGATGATCAGGCCCAGGAAAAAGTGAGGACCAATCCAGTCACAAAGGATTCCGCTGGGAATCTGTCCCAGGCCGTATGTCGGTGTGAAGAAACTGTAGATCCCTCCGAGTTCGGTCTTGGACAGGCCGTAATCCTGTTCGAGATACGGAGCGATCACGTTCCAGGTGTAACGGTGCAGGTAAAGGAACCAGGAGGCGCCACACGCCAGTGCGAACATCAGCCATCGCACGCGGGTTGGTCGCTCGCCAACAGCTTCCGGAGGAAGCTCGGGGGCATTCCCTGTGGAAGAACTCGACATCAACACACGCACCCGACGAAAGAACGAAGCGGCCGCACTGTCGTTCTTTGCCCTCCGGAATGCAAGCCTCTCACCAGCGCTCGACCGGGCCGTTGGGCACCTTGATCAGCGCCGTCGCGATTTCGCCCTGGCGAGTCCCGTGCCGACGGCGAATCTGTTCAACGATCTCGTCGAATTCTCCGAACGATTCGAACCGCCGCAGGCGATCCTCCAGGTCCTCGGGAATCCCCAATCTCACCCCGTACCATGCCGCGAACTTGCGGAACAGCACGCAGCTGTATTCTTCGTGCTGCTCGACCATCAGCTCAAAGTGACGGACCAGGAACGCGACCTGCTCGTCGACGCTCGGCTCCCACGACGGATCTTCACCTTCCAGTGCGCGTGCGAGACGAACAAACAGCCACGGGTCAAGCATCGCCCCACGGCCAATGGCCACCGCGTGGCAACCCGTCGAGCGTCTCATGCGGAAAGCATCCTCGACGGTTCGCACGTCCCCGTTGCCGACAACCGGAATCCGTTCCACAGCCTCGACGGTCCGGCGAATCCCCTCGTGATCCACCTCGCCGGTGAATCCCTGCGAACGAGTGCGTCCGTGGATGGTGATCGCCGCCGTCCCCTCCTGTTCGAACGCCCTCGCCAGGGCCGGGGCCGTGATCTGATCCCGGTCCCAGCCCAGCCGCATCTTGACCGTTACCGGGACGTCCACGGCAGACACCACCCGCGAGACGGTCTCGCACGCCCCATCAGTGTCACACATCAGGCGGGCCCCACCGCCCTGGCTGTTCACCTTGGCCATTGGGCAACCCATGTTGATGTCGATCCCCTTGTAACCGTGGTCGGCCAGCCAGACGGCTGCCCTGACCAGTTCGTCGGTCCGTCCACTGAAGATCTGCACCGACAGCGGACGATCCTCCGGCGACGTCTCGATCAGGTCCATCGCCTTCTGTCGACCGGACAGCAGGGTCGAGGCCTGCACGAGATCGGTCGTCGCCAGCCCCACGCCTCCCAGTTCGCGGATCATCCGCCGAAAGGCCAGGTGCGTGTAGCCGGCCAGCGGAGCCAGGAAATACCGGGACGGCAATCGGCGCGAACCGACCATGATGGTCGGTTCGTCATCGATCACCACTCCGGCTCCTGTCGTCTCAGTCGACATCGATTCCCAGTTCGTTGAGCATCTCGGCCACCGCTTCGGTTGGCAGCCCCACCACGTTGTCCCTGCTACCCTCGACCCTCTCGATCGCCTCGGCAGCCCGTCCCTGGATCGCGTACCCTCCGGCCTTTCCCACCGATTCGCCAGACTCCAGGTAACTTTCCAGCCATTCCGGATCCTGGTCCCGAAACGTCACCCGCGATTCTACCACCCGCTCGCGGACGAGTCCCGATCCACTGACGATGCAGACGGCGGTCGCCGCAGTGTGCGTGCGACCCAGGAAGTGATCTCGAAACCATTGCCTGACCACATCCCGCCATTCCGGTTCCGGTGGCTGGCCCAGCACCTGGAACTTTCCGTCTGCCCGGGACACAACGATCACCGTGTCGGCACTCAGCACCGCGGCGATACCGGTGGCCCGTCGCTGAGCCCCCAGTTGCAGCCGAACATCTTCCGCTTTGTCGCGAGCGATCTCCATCAGGCGACGATGGATCGACGTCCGATCGTCGGTGTCATCAAACCCGGCCTCCTCGACCGACGACGGCGGCAGCACCTCGATCCGATCGTCGCCAACCAGTTGGGACAGCAACTGACGACGTCGGGGCGATCGGCTGCCCAGGACAATCCGCGGCAGAGTATCTGACATCACCGGTCGGTCTTGAGCAACGGCCCCAGCACTTTCGAAAAGGCCTCGGCCTGCCTCATGAATCCCAGGTCGTTGGGATGTGAACTGTCGACTGTCGCCTCGCCGTCATCACCAAGCAGGTCGGCTCCCGGCAGGTAATGCAACCGTTGTACTCCCTCACGACGCAGGTTCTTGTACGCGACGGTCAAGGCCCGCCAGTTCCCTTCGTTTCGCTTGCGTTTGCTGTCAACCAGGAACGAATCCGCATAGCTGCGACCCTCCACCAGCACGATCGGCGTCTTTGGCCGGGCTTTGCGGAGTCGGTGCACGAACGGCTCGACCCGCAACTCCACCGCTCGGGCATTCATGTTCGGCAGGCAATCGAGCACGTAGACAGCCGGATCGAGCTTGGCGAGCAGGTCTGCCAGTTCGATCTCCATTTGCCCGTTGCCCGAGAAGCCGAGATTGATCACCGGCCGCTCGTACCGGCGACCGAGAATCGCCAGGTGGGTCATCCCCGGTCGCGAAGCGCACGCACCCTGGGTGATCGAGGTGCCGTAGAACAGAATCGGCTTCAGGTGCGACGCGGGCCGGGCCGGGGCCTTGCTGACCGCTGTTCCCTCGGGGACACCGATCTCGACTGACGTCACACCGTTGTAGAGCGGCAGGTAGAGCATGTACTCGCGGCGTCCCTCGGGAATCCCCGTGACCAGCCGCACCGAGTTGGTCGGAGTCACCCTGGGAAACCCGCAGGCCAGCCATCGCCAGCGAGACTTGGAGTCCCGGACGTACAGGTCCACGCCGCTGACCCCGGTGGCCGGCATGTGTGGCAACGCCAGTCGACTGCGACGCAACGTCCAGCGGGCGTGAAGAGTGGTCGCGGTGGTCACAAACCGTACGCACATCCCGGCCGAGTCCTGGCTGAGAGTCCAAACCGGCCGACGAACCAGTTTCTCGGCCGTCGCCGGCAGGCGATCGAAGTACGACTTGGTCTCTTCGAATCCTCGGCCCTCGACACCGAGCGTGCGGATATCGGTCCAGGCGATCTCCTGGGCCGACAGGGACGGAGTGACGACGGCCAGCACGACAACGGTGCGGAGAATCGGTGACATGGTGTGGCTCCACGGGTGAAGATCTGCCGCCATGATAACTGTCGTATTCACAATCACCCACCGGCCGCCTTAAGATACCGGTAACACTCACCTCGAATCGGAGATGACCCGATGTCACGTACCGCATTGCTGGCGGCCACAATGCTGGCCACGACAGCAGTCCCGTCGATGGCACAGAAACCCCCTGTCCAGAAAATCGACGGGCTGGTCAACTGGGTCTACGACTACGAGCAGGGTCGAAAACTGGCCCGGCGAACCGGCAAACCGATGTTCGTCGTCTTCCGTTGCGAGCGCTGAGAGGCGTGCAACGACTTTGACGGGCAGGTTGTCCGTCGTGACCCCCAGGTGGGACGGTTGTCCCGCCAATTTGTCTGCGTTCGCATCCAGTCGATGAACGGCATCAACCTGGAACTGTTCCAGTTCGAGTTCGATCTGACATGGATGTCGTTCTTCATGGACGCCGAAAACCGAATCTACACCCGGTACGGCGGCCGGGACGACTCGTCGCCGGAATCGCATCTCAATCGCAATTCGCTGCTGGCAACCATGCGATCGGCGCTGGCCCTGCACAAGGTGCAGGACGTGCTGAAGAGCCGTCTCGAACCGACCGGCCGGACCGTCCGTACGCCCGAGCAGATTCCAACGATGCGGGCGATGTTGGCCAAGCGCAAAAACAAGTGCATCCACTGCCATGACGTGAAGGTGGCTTCGCTGAGACATCTCCGCAACCAGGACAAGCTGCAACGGCACATGGTCTTCACCTATCCAACCGCAGCCAATCTCGGCATCACCGTTTCCCCCGATCGTCAGTCGGTGATCCGCACGGTGAAGCCGGGGACACCGGCGGCCCGGGCGGGTGTCCGCCGTGGTGACACGATCCTCCGTGCCGAGGATCACCGCGTGTTGACCCTGGGCGACCTGTCCCACGTGCTGGAAAAAACGGCCGACCCGGGCCGGCTGTCGCTGGAACTGAAGCGAAACGGCCGTGCCATTCCGGTTCGTCTCGACCTGTCGACCGGCTGGCGGAAATCAACCGATCCGTCGTGGCGCGAGTCGCTGCACGTGGTGGGCCCCAACTGCGGACTCTGGGGCCGCAGGCTCAACGCCAACGAACGCCGTCGACTGAAACTCGCCCCCGGCAAGCTCGCCCTGAAGGTGACCTTCATCTGGGGACCTCACACCCGAAAGGCGGGGATCCGGGTCGGAGACATCATTGTCAGGCTCGATGGCCAGGCCCAGGACATGACCATCAAGCAGTTGAATGCTCACCCCATGCTCAACAAGGCGTGGGGCGACACGATCCCGATCGTGCTCAGACGAAAAGGTCGGGAACTGACCGTCCGAATGACATTCCCGCGGCGACCGGCCGACTAGACCGACCTCGACGGATTGCCCCGGGTCGATCGTCGCGTTTGCCAAGACAACCCGGCGACATTTGTCAGTGCGCCGATTCCACCGAGTACTTGTCCTCGATCTCGCGTTTCTTCTTCAGGTAAACCGCCTTGTCCATATCACCGTCTTCGAGTTGTCTGTCCAGTTGTTTGAATTCCTTGTTTCTTTTGGCTTCCATCTCGGCAACGGTCGCGTAGAAGTTGATCTTCTTGGCGGCATCAGCCCCACTGATGGGATCCCACAGGATCGAATAGGGCCATGCCGCCAGGTTGACGATGCCCAGCCCGATTTCTCCCGTGTAGAAGGAACCGCCGCCGGGCAAAATGCCCAGTGCTGCGGCCAACTTGGGATTCTTCTCTTCAACAAGCAATCCCCTGGCGGACAGCGACTCGTACTCGGACTTCTGACGGCTGTTCAACGGTGTCACACAACCCAAAACGAAACACATCAACGCGATCAGCGACGGCATCATTCGACGTGTCATCGCAGACTTCCTCCTCGTTCGGGAGTTTTTCGGGTTGGTGGAGAAGCAGTGTGAGTGGAGTGGCGGAACCGTAGTGAAATGGATTTTCCGGGGCAAGACAAAACTCTCGCCAACGAATCTCCATCGGAACTGCCCAAGTTGTCCCCCTCCTGATCTGGTCCGTTCGCCACGAATCAATACAATTCGACGCAGCCTGAGGTAATCGAAACTGTGGAGTCGGCAATGAGCGGGCGTCGGATCCTGGTGACCGCGGCCTTGCCGTACGCCAACGGGCACATCCACATCGGTCACCTGGTCGAGTACATCCAGACCGACATCTGGGTCCGGTTCCAGAATCTGCGCGGTCACCGCTGCATCTACCTGTGTGCCGACGACACTCACGGCACCGCGATCATGATCCGGGCCCGCCAGGAGGGGCGATCCGAGGAGGAACTGATCGGCGAAATGCAGCAGGCTCACGTGCAGGATTTCTCCGGCTTCGACATCGTCTTCGACAACTACGGCAGTACCAACAGCGACGAGAATCGGACCCAGTGCGCCGAGATCTGGCAGTCGCTCCGCGACGCCGGACTGGTCCACCAGAAACAGGTCACCCAGTTGTTCGACCCGGTCGAGGGCACATTCCTGGCCGATCGGTTCGTCCGCGGCACCTGTCCCAAGTGCGATGCCCCCGACCAGTACGGTGACAGCTGTGACCAGTGCCTGGCCAACTTCAGCCCCACCGACCTAGTCGATCCCCGCAGCACGCTCTCGGGTGCCACACCCGAAACCCGCACCGCCGACCACCTGTTCGTCCAGATCGAGCAACTGCACGAGTTCCTCGAAGAATGGACGCAGGACGGCGATCACCTGCAGTCGGAAGTCGCCAATTACCTCAAGGGCCACTTCCTGGGTGAACCGCTGCGTGACTGGGATGTCTCGCGACCCGAGCCTTACTTCGGGTTCGAGATCCCCGACGCTCCGGGTCACTTCTGGTACGTCTGGTTCGACGCTCCGATCGGTTACATGGCCTCGACACACCAGTGGTGCGCCGCCAACGACGAAGATTTCGACACGTGGTGGCGGAACCCCGAGACCGAGGTGCATCACTTCATCGGCAAGGACATCACCTACTTCCACACGCTGTTCTGGCCGGCCATGCTCAAGACCGCCGGCTTCAACCTGCCGACGAAGGTGCACATCCACGGTTTCCTGACCGTCGACGGACGCAAGATGTCGAAGTCGGAGGGCACCTTCATCCAGGCCTCGACCTACCTCCAGCACCTCGACCCAGCCTGGTTGCGGTACTACTACGCCACCAAGCTCGGCTCGCGACTCGATGATCTCGACCTGAATCTCGACGAGTTCGTCACCAAGGTGAACACGGACCTGGTCGGCAAGCTGGTCAACCTGGCCAGCCGCACGGCCAAGTTTGTTTCGGGCCGTGACCTGGCTGACGTCTATCCCGACGACGGGGGACTGTTCGCCGCCGCGGCCGAGGCGGGTGGACGGATTGCCGAGGCCTACGAGGCCTGCGACTTCAACTCGGCGATGCGGGAGGTGATGGCCCTGGCCGACGCAGCCAACAAGTTCGTCGAAGACGCCGCTCCCTGGGTGCTGAAAAAGGACCCCAACCGGGACGCCGAACTGGTCGATGTCTGCAGCATCGCATTGAACCTCTTCCGGCAACTGGTCGTTTATCTCGCCCCCGTTCTGCCCCGGCTGGTTGAACAAACCGACCAGCTGCTCGGTGACCCGATCACACACTGGGACCAGTCCCAGGCCCCCCTGGCCGGAACACCGGTCGGGGAATTCCAGCACATGATGCAACGAGTCGACCCCAAACAGGTACAAGCCATGATCGATGACAGCAGGGAAGCTCCCCCGATGGGAGACGCCGAGCCAGAGGAGACGCCCGAGCAGGCCACCGGCGACACGTCCGACGACAATGACACCGCGCCGGAAAGCGTTTCCGAGGACTCATCCACCGAAGAAACCGGCGACACCGAAGCCGCCGCGCCGGCAGCTGCATGCGAGGCTCACGAACAGGAACCACTGACAACCGACAACTGCACGTTCGACGATTTCATGAAGGTCGACATGCGGGTGGCACGAGTGGCCCAGGCTTCCCATGTCGAGGGCGCCGACAAGCTGCTGCAACTGGTCCTGGACCTCGGCGGCGACGTCCGCAAGACGGTCTTTGCCGGCATCAAGGGTGTCTACCAGCCCGAGGACCTGGTCGACAGGCTGGTCGTGTGCTGTGCCAACCTGGCCCCGCGGAAGATGCGGTTCGGGACCAGTGAAGGCATGGTGCTGGCCGCAGGACCGGGCGGGGAGGACATCTTCCTACTCGCCCCCGACTCGGGCGCTGTCCCCGGTCAACGGGTCCACTGATTCGTCGTTCGGATCCGCTGCCCCACGGTGATTGTCGAGCGTGACGACCAGGGACCACGTGGCCAGGGGGATGATCTGCATCACCAGCCGTCCGGCCGCCCAGTCCAGGTTGTTCTCGTAGTCGGGTATCACCAGGAACGGAACGCAATAGGCGGCCAGCATCAACACGCTGGTCACCAACGGCCACGCCACGGCCGGGTTCCGCCACTTCTCCCGACCTCGAACCATTGCCACGACCAACACGATGCCGATGGCCCCAAACCATGGCGCGGCCGCGACTTCCAGCAGGAACCTGGTCGCGACAGTCGGCAAACGGACCAGGCCGTCGGCCACGCCGGACAGACTCAGCAAATGCCGGTAGTCATCCGGCAGCACTCCGGCCACGACGCTCCGCGTAAACACCACCTCGTGCGTGGCCAGGACCGCACCCACAACGGCAACGGTCAGAACAATCGCTCCCAGCGACCGTCGTTCGCGGTGAGCAATCGCGGCCGCAGTTCCCACGCCCGCCAGAACCAACACCGTCACCGGCCCCTCGGCCTTGGCCAACCCGGCCACCACCAGGCACAGGCCAACCAGGAACCACCAGCCACCTCCCTGTTCGTGGGCGGCCAGCCCTGCCACCACCGCTGACAGCAGGGCCACCCCCACAACCAGTTCGGGACACCCATTGAATGCGGCGAGGTTGTTCTGGAACGCTCCCAGGCCGCACCAGGCCGGCATCATCAGTAACAGCACACCGCCCAGCACCGGGTCCCGGCTCTTCATCCGCCTCAGACCGCCGATCACGACTCCTCCCAGGGCCAACCAGGTCAGGGGAAAAACCAACACCGCCGACGACTCGCTGAACCGACCGTCGTTCGAACTTTCCCACGCCCCCACACCTCCGAAAACCGCCTCGGCAGCCGGGACCAGAAGCGGATACCTGGGATGGAAATGCACATGATCAGGATCCTGAAACACCGACTCACCCCACGGTCCCGGCTCGGTCTGTATCAACCTCGCCTTGTACCCCCACTGCATCCGCTGGTCGAACCCATCGATACCCCGTGCTGCCCCGATCAACACGGCCCCGCCGAACAGCACCAGCGGCAACAGACGGATCTTCCCGTTCAACAGGCCCGACGACGATTCCACACGTTCGGCAACATCCTCAACATGGCCGCCGTGCACACACTTTCGGAGGACGACACCCACGATCAGCAACCCCAGGTTGGGCAACAACGGCAACCACGAGGGCGTGACGGGCTTGCCTTCCAGGAACATGAACAGGGCGACGAGCGACGTGACCGAGAGTCCCACCAACCACGACCATCCCCACCGCTCGCTCTGCGACGACAACTGACGCTCGACTCCCAGGCACACCAGCGCCCCCCAACCGCCGGCGACGGTGACGACCACGGCCACTGCGACCAGCAGCCAACCCAACAGCGAGGGATACCGCATCGGACCGAACGGTGTCAGCGAACGAGACGTGGCATCGCGGTCGCTGCCGGGAGGCCCCAGGGGTCCCAACACCGACTCGACCGTTCCCGGTTTCACTTCGACCAGTTCTTTCCCGCTCACCGCCCATCCGATCTCCCGCGTCCGGACGAACTCCTCGATTGACCGCTTCGTCCCTCGAATGGCGGCCGCCGAATACACACGGCGAGGGAAGATCCAGTAGGCCAGTTCTCGCTCCAGGAACTGGTCTGCCGGAACGTGCGGGGCTTGCCAGGTGTCGACCAAAACAGCCGCATCAGCCGGCACACGTTCCAGGACTTCCACGACGAGCCCGTCGAGATCTCCAACGGCGCGAACCGTCCGGATCTCCGGTTGCGTCCATCCGATCACGGCGGGGACCAGGTGAGCCAGGATCGCCACGACCGAAAGCCCCGACCACACGACCAGCACCAACCGGCCCGGATTGCGGGATGCTCTCTGATGGCTGGACTCGGTCACACCTCGTGGCTCCTCAATCGACGGACCGAACCAGAATAGCACACCGCATCCGACGACCGGCTATAATGCCATTCTGCCATGTCCGAATCGACCGCCTCCCCGCCACGCCGTCGCCGACTGTTCGTGACGGTCTACGCTGTGTTCCTGTTGATCGTCACCACCGCGGTCCTGCGGCTGGTCCACGTCGAAGCTGACGTGTGGGACTACTACTATCCCGAACTGGAAGCCTCGGGTGCCACCTCCGCTTCCCGGACCGCTGACGACAAGTCAATTGACGTCCTCACGCTTGGCGGTTCGGTCCTGCTGCAGGTCGAAGCGGACCTCGAGCAGCGTCTGCGGAAGGACCTGGGCGCCAACGTCCGCTGCTTCCATCTCTCGACAACCGCACACACCTCCCGTGACAGTTGGTTGAAGTACCGCCTGTTGGCTGCCCAGCGGTTTGACGTGGTGCTGGTCTGCCATGGCATCAACGACGTGCGGATGAACTACTGGCCGGCCGAACAGTTCCGCGACGACTACACCCACTGCCCGTGGTACGCAGGGATTCTCCGCGACACGGCGACCGGCCGCCTGACGTTGTGGGACCGGCTGAAACGATTCGCCACCCAGGAGGGACTGGGCCCTCCGACAGTGGCCGACCACCGACACGGCGAAACGATCAAGACGGCAACAGCCTTCCAGACCAACCTCCAGCAACTCGTCGACGAGGCACGACGCCGGGATGACGGCGTCGTGTTGTTGACCATGGCGGCGTATCTGCCCGAGGGCTACACCCGCACCGCCTTCAACACGGGCCAACTCGACTATGGAGCCGGCGAGGTCCGGCACGCCGCCGAATTGTGGGGGGCCCCACAGCAGGTGGTCCGGGGGATCGCCGAGCACAACCAGCGGACACGGACGGTGGCGTCGGTTGCCCCCAACGTCGGGCTGGTGGATCTCGAGCGGGAACTCGCAGCCGAGGGCGCCAACTTCAGTGACATCTGCCACCTGACCCGTGTCGGCCGTCAACGGCTGGTTGACGCCGTGGTCCCGGTCATCGTCGAAATGCTCGGCGATCGCTGAAACGCGGACCGTTCGGACAGAAGTGGCCCAGCACGCCGACGGTCCCGTCCGGACTCCGCCACTCGTGACGGAAGCGCGAGGAGATCAGAAGTCGATCATGAAACGCGTGCCGATGATCCGGTAGTCGCCGCCACCGTTGACGATGGCAGCCTCCCGATCGGCGATTCGGCCGTCGATGTAGTTGAACTGGACCCGGGCATTGGGATTCCAGTGCCAGTTGACGCCGAACGTCAGGGCTTCCCCGACACCACCGGTGACTCCCTCGTCGGTGAAGTCGGCATACGACCACCGCAAGGCGAGTTGCCAGGCTCCCCAGCCGGCGGCGTCGCCGTCGGGTCCCATGAAGAAGTTCTCGTTGGGCTTCACGCGGCCCACGGTTCCGGACTTCCTGGACCAGGTCATGTTCTCGCCGGTCAGAAAGTAGGACGCGTAGGCATAGCCACCCATCAGGTGCACGTTGTCGCCGAACCCTTCGTCCCGGGTCAGCCACAGGTTCTGGTACTCACCGCACAACTGGAACGGCCCGAAGTTCAGAAGGGATTCCATGCCGACCATCGTGTACCAGTCGGCCCCGGCGATCCGTCCGGTGTCGAGCCAGCGATTGACGCTGCGGGCCTCCGCGCGATGACGAAACCGGGCCTCGTTGTCCTGCGAGCCGTTGTTCGCAGCCGAGCCGTCGGGGTGAGCCACGGTCCCGTGGATGGCCAGGTGACCGTGATCACGACCGTCGTCCTCCCACAGGAACGTGGTGGCCAGCCGACCGGCAAGTTCGGCCTGCAGGTGGTCGTTGATGTGCTGCCCCTCGTCCTGGATCAGACGCTGGTTGTAGACACCGTACCGCCAGTTCCAGTCCTGTTCCTCCGACAGACCGTAAGAGGCAATTCCCAGCCGTCGACAGTCCTGGTTGAACGACTCGATCACGAAGGGCCGTTCGATGAAGACGTTGTAGCGGCTGCTGTTGAGGTGATCGAGACCGTAGGGACGCTTCTGGTTTCCGATCAGCACGGTCTGCAGAAAACCCATATCGTGGAAGCCAAGCCACGCATCGCGGAACTCGGCATTGTTGCCACTGGCGAATTCCATCTCGATCCGGTACTCCATGTTCGGGTTCACGTCGCCGCGAACGCCAAACCGCATGCGACGGAAACCAAGCCGGTCCTGTGGTGACCTGGTTGGGTCACCGGTCTCGATCTGGTTGACCCCCGGACTCGACGCCGGGAAACCCCAGTAGTCGATGTGGACGCGGCCGACGACTTTCATCGATGAAGCAGATGTTCCCGGCTTGACGGTGCCGTCGATCCGCTTGTTCATCCCGGCCAGGATGTCCTCCAGCCCAACACCGTCGTCATTGCCAAGCACGTCGGTCCGAGAATCGAGCTCGGATGAGGCCTGCCGGATCGGTTGCCCAGTGGAACGCTGTTGTTCCAGGGCCTCACGCAACGTCGCCAGTTCGGCCTCCTGGGCATCCAGGCGATCTCTCAGTTCCTCCAACAGGGGTGTCTCCTGCTGGGGAGCATCCTTGGCAAAACTCGGAACCTGCTGGGAATAAACCTGACCGTCGGAAACGAGCTGGACCACGAAAATTGCCAGCAACATCCATGGTGAAAAACATCGGGACTTCATGGTGAAAAACATCGGGACTTCATTATTTCCGGTTTCAGAACACATCTTTGAAACGACAAGACAGATTCTTGAGCAATTGAGCGATACAGCATTCAAAATCGACACTCTGATGACGTCAAAGGAACAATTTCTCCGGTTGTGTCAGCATTTCTTAGGTTATTAATATTTCGGAACGTACGGATCATTCGGCCTTGCAGGTCAATTTCCGCGTCAAAATATGACGATCAGGAAAGGGGTAACGATTCTTCAGGTCATAACGTCTCCTGGACAGACAGCGAACGCGGTTTCGCAGAACAAGCAATAGCTGGACTGGCGATGGTCACCCCAACCCCAGATATGGCAGGGACCTTTCACTGAAACCGTTCGTAATCTCGATGACGATTGGCTGCCTGGCCCTGGTGGCTGAAATCGATGCCGGCGAACAACCGGGCGAACCGTTGTCTCGACCCCGACGGGACACACAAACTCCAACTGACTTTTGACGTTGCCGAACTCGACGGCGTGCCAGCCGGGAGTTCCAGTCCCAACTACGAGACCGGACAGGTCGGAACTCTGTTCCGAGTGCAGTACCAGGTCGCCTTCCAGGCTCGCCACTATCGGCTGTACCAGTCGATCGCCTTGCGAATGTCACCGCCCCGGGCCAGCATCGCCACCTGCCAGCGGTACTGGTGCCGGTTGAACTGCGGCGTGTAGCCGTGATAGTGGTCGGCCAGTTCAATCGCCTTGGCCACATCAGCCGTCTCGAGACGGTCACGGCCGTCGGCCGCGACCATGAACCGGGCCAGCCAGAGCATCGAGGGAAACACCAGGGCCAGCGACCGGAAGCCCTCGATCAGCCCGAAACCGAAGAACGCCCGTCCGCAGAACTGCAGCCCGCGGATCTTCACCCGAAAGTACCGCGTGAACATCTCCTCGGCCTCGGGTGTCAATCCGCCGAAGGGCTCCTCGAGTTGGTCGAAGGTCACCGGCTGATCGATATCCTGCAACGGTGGGATGCGACCATTGCCCAGGGCAAAGCGTGTTCCGACCCGCAACAGCCGGAATCTTCCCATCAACCCTGTCCGCCAGTTCGACAGCGAATCATTGCGGGCGTACTGGGCGGCCAGCATCCGGAACAGCAATCGGCCGGCCGCCGAGAGAGGCGGATTCTGTCCGTCAGCAGACTCGCCGGCCACTTCCGCCTCGCTGCGAGCCGCCCCGCAGATGATCTCGACAAAGTCCGCCAGTTGCTGATCGCTCAGTCGATCCAAATTCGCCTCGGACACCATGTCGATGAAACGGACCGCCGTGGCCAGCTTGGTGGCGACGGGCACCTCCGCGGGAGTCATCAACGCCTCCAGCGAATTGACGAATTGACGAAACGGCAACCAGTCGAGATCCCCGGTGCGTCTCAGCCCGGGCGCGGGGGCCTGGGTCACGCCGGCCGGCACGACCTCGACGGCCATCTCCTTCAATTCGCTCTCCTGTTCGGCAACCGACCGCCCCTTGTTCTCGACCACCGACGGGCAACTGTACCGCAGGCTGACGCTGACCTGCCGCCCCTGGGGGTGAAACGCGTAGGGGTAGACCCGGCAAGCCAACGGCTTGGTCGGTTCACCGAACCTGGCGTGAATCCGGCACAGGCCTTGTTCGTCGAGAAACACGCACGCGCCGTTGGGTTTCTGCCCAAGTCGCCAGCGACGATTCCAGAATGGCCCCAGGTCCCGGACCACCACCGGAGTGCCCTCGGTGAATTCGTCGTCGTCGGACCACCCCTGGTCCACGATCCTCTGCCGCTCCTCCTCGGTGATCTCGACCACGTGCCGGGTGCAGCACTCGCTGCAACTGTGACAGCTCCAGTTCTGGATCGTCGGCAGTCGCAGGCCGAATCCGTCCATCGGTTTCGTCTCATCCCGGATGTTTGCCGACGAAGATCAGCGTCAGTTTCCGACGTAGCGGGCGTACAGCGAACGGGCCACCCCGAGATCCTGAGTGCCCTTGACGATCGCCCGACCGTCGGAAAAGACGGTCAGGTCAATCTCAGGGTCTTCCAGAACCAGCCTCAACAGGTAGGGATTGGCCGTGACCTGGCCGGTTCCTTCCAACCGTCCGGCAAGATCTTCCAGTGACAGTGACAGTCCCGGTGGAGGAGCAACCTGCACGGCGTTGCGGCCGCACAGCACGGTGGTCTCGGTCCCGCGTTCCCCTCTCAACCAGGTCCGCTCACCTCCGACACATGCCGGGCAATCAGATCGGTCCCTCAGATCTCCGATGCCCATGCGGCGATAAGTCCCATCCCAGACGTCGACGATCGTCAACATGCGTTCGACCTGGTCGGAGTGTCCGGAGAGAATCTTCAGAGCGGCGACCGTCTGCAGCGAGGCCACCACGTTGATCGCGGCTCCCAGCACTCCTGCCGTGTCACATGTCTCGGCAGCTCCCGGAGGCGGCACATCCTCGATCAGGCACCTCAGGCAGGCCGATTCGCCGGGAAAGATCGCCATCGTCTGCCCGTGGCTGCCCACGCACCCCCCGTAAACCCACGGTGTCCCGGTCTCCAGGGCGGCATCATTGACCAGGAATCTCACCTCGAAGTTGTCGGTGCCATCGACGACCAGGTCGATTCCGTCCAGGAACTTCAGGATGTTGGTGTGATCGATGTCAGCGACGATCGGTTCGAGCGTGATGTCGGAGTTGATCCGGCCCAGTTTTTCGGCAGCCGCCACCGCCTTGGGGACCCGGCCGGCGACGTCGTCCTCGTCAAAGAGCACCTGCCGCTGGAGGTTGGAGAGTTCGACGAAGTCCCGGTCGACAATTCTCAGAAAGCCCACACCGGCCCGTGCAAGACTGTCGGCCAACACGCTGCCCAACGCGCCGCAGCCACAGACCAGCACGCGACTGGCCAGCAATTGCCGCTGGCCGTCCTCGCCGATGCCGGCCACCAGCATCTGGCGGCTGTACCGCTCCAGGTCATCGCTCATCGTCAACTCGCCTCCGCTCACCTCCACCTCGCGCCCCGACTGTAGTCTACCCGCCAGCCGGCCTGCAAACCGTGTCGTCCGACGTGCGTCGCTCCGGTCGATCTGTCATTATCGGTCGGCACGCTGGAACCTGGAACATCAACGATGAACGGCCCCGGTCTCGACGCCCCGTCGCCAGCACGACGAAGCCGAACGCTGGTGCTGATCGCCATGATCCTGATCGGAGTCCCGCTGGGAACCATCGGCTGGCTGAACAGCCTGCCGGAGGACACCGGGGAACTGGTCAACTGCCTGGGCACCATCCGAGTCGACGGCCAACCTCTGAACTCAGGAACCGTGACCGCCCGCCGCGAAGACGCCGGCGACGGAGAATCGAACGCGACGGGCACGATTGACGCCCTGGGACGATTTCGACTCACCACCGACGGGCAACCCGGAGCCCTGGTCGGGCACTATCGCGTGACGGTGGTCGCCGGCGATTCGGCCGGCGGAATCGAGATTCCCGAGGGGGAACAGGCGATGGAGACCACGACGCTGTCGATCGATGTCCAGCCCGAAGCCCGCTTCAACATCTTCACGCTCAACATCTCCGTCGAGCACTAGGCGGCCTCGGCCAGCGTCTGGCCATCCGCCTCGGCATCCGAAACCTCGTGCCCGGGTGGCACCACCGGCATCGGGACACCGGTCAACTCCACCGCGTACTCGTTGAGATCCTCAACCGCCTCTTGGACCATCCGGACGTAACCGGCGAGTTCGTCGCGGCCGATCTTCGACGGCACGTGAATCGGTTCACCGTAGATCATCCATGTGCGGCCGAAGGGAAACGGCACGACCATGTCGGTCCAGCTGCCGCGGATCAGGAAGGTGCGGCTTGCCGTGCACGCCACCGGCACAACCGGCAAGCCGGTCCGCGAGGCCAGGTAGACGACACCCTCCTTGAGTACCCGCCGAGGCCCGCGGGGGCCGTCGGGAGTGATGGCCATGTGGTGGGTCCGGGTCACCTCCATCGCCTGCCTCAGCGCCCGGGTCCCACCGCGCGAGGACGAACCCCGGACGATGGCCATCCCCATTGCCCGAAAAGCTCCTGCCACCATCGCCCCGTCTCGATGCTGGCTGATCAGGGCCGAGAGGTGGCGGCTGCGGCCGGCAAAACCGCCGAAGAGCAACTGCTCGTGCCAGCCGCAAAACAGGAACCGTTCGGCCGGATTCCGCACGTAGGGATTGCCACCCTGGTGAGCCGTCCTCACGGTCAACCGCTGGGTGAGGAACAGGAACCGGATCATCCAGCCCAGCACCCATCCGGCCGCAAAGGCCAACCCAGATCTCAAGCCGCTTTTGAACCGCTTCAGCACGAGGTGACTCCAGGGGATCCGATCGCCGGATCGCATTCTAGTCACACCGCCGAGGAGGCCAAGACGAGTGTGCAGCAACGGCCGCCGGAACGGAGAAACCTACCGCGACTTGTACCGCTTTGGCTTGCCCTCGGGGCCGATCTGAACCGTGTACCTCTTGCCGCCCGGCGAAACCCTCGCCTTGACCCACACGCCCTCGCACCCGTCGGTCTGACCGCCGTTGGCGATGAACTTGGCCGGGGTCTGCAACTTGGGCCCCAGCTTGACGTTTCGGTGCAGCTGGTAGAGCGTCTTCAGGGATTTGCACTCTCGCAATGTCTTGATCACGCTCTCGGCCCCGCCCTTGGTCGGACCGTTGCACATCACCGCCACCCGCGGATCAACCGCTCGAACCAGCACCGGGTTGTTGCTCGAGGGCAAGCCGTGATGGGTGACCATGAACATGTCGACCCGGCCGATCGGGTTGTTCGGAGTCATCAGCTTCGCCTCGATGTTCCAGGTCAGATCACCACAGCAGAGAAAACGGAACTTGCCGAACGTCAGCAGGAAGCTGAGACTGGCCGCGTTGTCCGATTTGTCCTCCGGCAAAGCCTTGTGCAGCTTGGCGAAGGGATTGGGCTTGCCGGTGTTGGGAATCACCTCGCGACTGGCTGTCACGATCTGGATCGAATACGGGGTCTTGCCCGACTTCAGCGGCAGCTTGTCGCCGGCCTTCACCGCCTTCGACTTGTTCTGGGACGCCGAGCGATAATCAGCAACGCGGGAGACGAACTGAGCATCCTCGACCAGCGCGTCGGGAATCCCGCGATCCCAGAAATTCTTGATCTTGATCTGCGTCGACAGTGCCGCGTGGTTGCCATAGTGGTCGGCGTGCCAATGCGTCACCGCAGCGTGGTCGATGTGTTTCAACCCCGCCACATCGCGAACGACGTGCAGGATCCGATTCAGATCGCGGCCGTTGTTGTCCGGATAGCCCGAATCGATGACCAGCGACTCGCCCGAAGGCGACACGAACAACGTGCAGGCTCCACCCTCGACGTCAATGAAATAGATGTCCAGGTGACCGTCACCCTCTGCCGCGAACAACGATGACGCCGAAACCGACACCAGCATCGCAACGGCCACCAGCATCGCGACAGCGGGCCTGGAAAGGAATCGGGTTGAAGATCGCAGTTTGATCGGAGTCATGACGGTGTTTCTCTCGGTTCGGTCTTGGTTCGATTCGGGACCGGTCCCGGTCCGGCGGTGAACAACCGCCGAACCGTCACCATATCACCGCCACACGACGATTTCATCCGTCACGCGAAGACGATTCGTCCGGGGATGCGCCGTCTCCCGCCTCGTCATCAGTCTCGGCTGTCTCAGCCATCTCGACCGTCTCACCCTCACCACCGGACTCCATGACATTCTGCTCACCGGCAGGATCAATCGATTCCTGTTCCCCCTCGGGCGTCTCGTCATCGGACACGCCCGAGAAGAACTTCCGCATCGAGATTTCCCCCAACTCGGTATTGAACATCCCGATCAGCGCGTGCAGGCAGCAGGCGACGATCGGTCCGATGAACACGCCCCACAGCCCCATCTCGTGCACACCACCCAGCACGCTGACGAATGCGAGCAGCGGATGAAGCCTCGTATCGTTGTGCAGCACGTGGACACGGATGACGTTGTCGAGTGTCCCGATGACGACCACACCGAATAACGACAACATGACGGCACCGGCCAGGTGATCGTTGAAGCCCAGCCAGATCGCCACAGGCATCCAGACCAACCAGGCCCCCGTCACGGGAATCAGCGAGGTGAGTGTCGAGAGGATGAAGAACAGGAAAAAATGGCGGAGCAAGTCCGAGTCGATCGATGTGCCGACAACCCACAGGGCCACGGCGGTGAGCAGACCCTGGGCGACACTGGCCAGCAGCGTCGCCGAAACCACGCTACGGACAACCGATTCGAACTCGCCGAGCAACTGCTTCTGGTATTCCGGGTTGAAAGGGAACATTCGCATCGCGGCGGCCAGCAATGCCGGACCGTCGGCAAGGAAGTAGTACAGCGCGATGCCGAACATCGCACCGCCGATGACCATCCCCATGATGCTGCCAACCCAGCGCCCCAGGGTTGTCCCGGACGCCCCGGCACTGCGATCGGCCAGTCCCCGCAAGGCTTCGGAGAGCGAGCTTTTCAATCCTCCCGGTTCCGACGACGCCTCCGATCCCTCGACCGCGGGATCCGGTACCGAAGACGCCAGTCCCCATTCGGCCGCCAGGCTGTTGATCCGGTCCAACTGCTCATTCCACTCGGGAGTCCCAATCGACTCCTGGGAAATCGAGTACAGCTGGAGCGTCGCCACCAACACCCCCACCAGCAGCGGAACGAGAATGATCACCAGGACCGTGGCGGTCGTCATCCCGGCCGCCAACCGCGGCTTGTCCACCAGCCGCTGCACGAACCGCTGGTGGAGTGGCTGACAGAGAACCGTGACCACACCCGCCAGAAACAGCGGAAGCAGAAACGGAGCAACGACCTGGTAGAACGTGACCCCCAGGAAGAGGATCAGAACCAGCAGGATCCCAAGAGAAACCAATCGGACCATGGCGGTGTTTTACACCGATCGGGCCAAACCGTGCCAGAGACCTCGACCGACTAAGGCGAACCGACCACCGAGAACACCGGTTGCGGGTCGTCAAGACCCAGCCGGGCATCGATCAGGGACAGTTGACGAGCGATCCGTGAACGTTGACCGGCCAGGCGTCGATTGCATTCCGCCAGATGTCCCGAGATATCCGACTCTGTTCCGGAATCGACCTCCGGCAACCGGAACAGCCCCAGCACGGCCGATTTGCCTTCACCCGAACGCCCATCCTCCGGAACCCAGGCCATCCGCGTGCTCTCCAACTGCATCCGTTTTCTCCGGCTCTCGAAAACTCTCGACAAGGACCCTCTGAAGGATCCCACACCCCGTTTGCCGCCAGGGACTATCAGGATCGACTTTTCCGATCAGAGAACTTGAGGACTTTGCGGGAGGAAATTCCCATTGGGAAATATCGGTTATCTGCACAGTATGGAGAATCTGCGCAACCGTTACCGGATTGGCCAACGGCCGCTGATCGTCCAGTGCCGGTCGGAGCTGGCACGGACGAATTCGGAGCGACCTCCACGATCGGCGACCATTTGACGGGTTTCTTCTAGCGTCAACGCTGCGTGAAATGACTGGTGAAACAACTGCCTGGCATGTGGAGAGGCATTGCCGGCATATTCCTGCACCAGTCGATCGACGGTCTCTGCGTCATCGGGTCTCATCAGGTCACGGACAAACAGCATGCCGCCCGGCTTCAGCACTCGGACCATTTCGTCCAGCACTCCGGCCGGTTCGGCAATGTGGTGGATGATCGAGTTGGAGATGACGCCATCGAACTGTCCGTCATCCCAGGGTAACGCCTTGGCATCGACCTGCTCGATCTCGACAGTCTCCTCCACCGCGGCCTCGGCGACGTTTCGCCGGGCCAGCTTCAGCATTTCACCGGCCAGGTCGACGGCCAGGATCCGACAACCGGTATGTCTCCCGGCCAACTCGATGGGAATCTGCGCCGTCCCGGTTCCGAGATCGATCAGCCGGGCGCCGGCCAGCGGAACCGGTGGACTCGCGGGACACTCCTCCCAGGCAGCAAGAAACTCGTCGACGAAGGACCGATTGACTGCCGAGTGATCCATCCGATCGTAATCGGTGGCGTCCTCGACGGTGTCCATCACTTCGGGTTCGAGCGTCCGGGGCAGCATGACCGCGTCCGGGCTACTCGTCCCCCTCCTCGCCGGCCGACTCTCCCGATCCGACCGCCGCCATCTCCTCGTCCTCGCCGCCAGCCTCTTCTTCGACCATCCGGCCTTCGAAGTCCAGTTGCTTCTGGTCACCGACTTCCTTGACGCTGACGGTGATCCGATTCTGACCCTCGAAAGCACCGCGAAGGATCTCCTCGGAAAGCGGGTCCTCGATACAGCTCTCGACGCTGCGTCGCAGCGGTCGGGCACCGTAGTCCAGGTCTCCGCCCTTGTCGATCAGGAATTCGCGGGTCTCGTCGGTGAGTTCCAGTGTCAGGCCACGTTCGGCAAGCCGTTCGTAAACCTTGGCGAGTTCGATATCGACGATCTGCTTGAGATCGTCCCGGGTGAGCTGTCGGAACACCACGACCTCGTCGAGCCGCCCAAGGAATTCCGGCTTGAAGAACCGTTCGATCTCCTGGGTCAGACGCTCCTTCATCTTGTCGTAACTGGTGTCGTCATCCTTTTTGCCGAACCCGAAGGGTTCGGCGAGGATCGTACTGGCACCGGCGTTGGTCGTCATGATCAGCACGACATTCTTGAAATCGACCTTGCGACCGAAACTGTCGGTCAGGTGCCCCTCCTCCATGATCTGCAGCAGCATGTTGTAGACATCCAGGTGCGCCTTCTCGATTTCGTCCAGCAACACCACCGCGTAGGGCCGACGTCGAATCTTCTCGGTCAGCTGCCCACCCTCTTCGTAGCCGACGTATCCGGGGGGGGCTCCGATCAGCCGACTGACGTTGTGCTTCTCCATGTACTCGCTCATGTCGATCTGGATCAGGGCATCCTCATCCCCGAACATGAACTCGGCGAGCGTCTTGGCGAGCAGTGTCTTGCCGACACCGGTGGGCCCGGCGAACAGGAACACGCCGGTGGGGCGCTTGGGGTCCTTCAGGCCGCTGCGACTACGTCGCACAGCCTTCGAAACCTGCTTGATCGCCTCGTGCTGGCTGATCACCCGTGTGTGCAGTTCGTCTTCCATCTGCAGCAGCCGCACGGCGTCTTCGCTCGAGAGCCGCGTCAGCGGAATCCCGGTCATCTTGGCAACGACCTCGGCGACGACCTCGGCATCAACCACCCCGTCAGTCTGCTCGCTCTTCTCGCGCCACTCGCGGGTCAACTGCTCTCGTTTCTTCTTCAGCTTGTCGGCCTGGTCACGGAGGCTGGCGGCCTTTTCGAAGTCCTGGTCGGCAACCGCTTCCTCCTTGGCCTGGTTGAGCCGTTCGGTCTCTTCCTCGAGTTCCTTCAGATCCGGAGGCCGAACCATCGACTTCAGACGGATCCGCGCCCCGGACTCGTCGATCACGTCGATCGCCTTGTCGGGCAGGCAGCGGCCGGTGATGTAGCGACTGGCAAGTTCGACGGCCGATTCGAGCGCGTCGTCGGTGATCTGCACCCGGTGATGCTCTTCGTACCGGTCTCTCAACCCCTTGAGGATCTCAACGGTCTGTTCATCCGAAGGGGGTTCGACGAGCACGGTCTGGAACCTGCGTTCCAGCGCCCCGTCCTTCTCGATGTACTTGCGGTACTCATCGAGCGTTGTGGCTCCGATGCACTGGAGTTCCCCTCGCGAGAGCGCGGGCTTGAGCACGTTGGAGGCGTCGATGGCTCCTTCGGCTCCGCCGGCCCCCACCAGGGTGTGCAGTTCGTCGATGAACAGGATCGTGTTCTTGGCACGACGCACCTCGTTCATCACCGCCTTGATCCGTTCCTCGAACTGCCCGCGGTACTTGGTACCGGCAACCATCATGGCCAGGTCGAGCACCACGATGCGGCGTTCGCGCAACAGGTCGGGCACATTGCCATCGACGACCATCTGGGCAAAGCCCTCGACGATCGCCGTCTTCCCCACGCCGGCCTCGCCGAGCAAAACCGGGTTGTTCTTCTGTCGGCGGCTGAGAATCTGGATGACGCGTTCGATCTCGTCGGAACGGCCGATGACCGGATCGAGCTTCTTCTGGCGGGCCAACTCGGTCAGGTCGCGACCGAAGCTGTCCAGTGCCGGGGTCTTACTCTTGCCCGACTTGGATGACCCACTGGCCCGCTCGCTGGTCTCGGCCCCTTCGAGGCCGTGCCCGAGCAGGTTGAGCACCTCTTCGCGAACATCCTCGAGTTTCAGACCGAGGTTCATCAGCACCTGGGCCGCCACTCCCTCCTGTTCCCGCAACAGACCCAGCAACAGGTGCTCGGTCCCCACATAGTTGTGGTTGAGGTTCTTGGCTTCCTCCAGGGCATACTCGATCACCTTCTTCGCCCGGGGCGTCTGGGGCAGCTTGCCCATGGTGACCATGTCGGGACCCGACTGGACGATCTTCTCGACTTCGAGCCGAATCTTGCGAAGGTCGACGTCAAGGTTCTTCAGCACGTTGGCGGCAACGCCCGAACCTTCCTTGACCAACCCCAGCAGAACATGCTCGGTGCCGATGTACTCGTGGTTGAACCGCTGGGCCTCCTGGTTGGCCAGCTGCATCACCTTCCGTGCGCGATCGGTGAAACGTTCGTACATCTGTCCTTCTCCGTCCTCGTCGGAATGTCTTCTGCCATTGTAGGTCACCGACGATGGTGACAAGAATCGACCCTACCCCGGAGATCCGTCTCCCGGCTCCTTGCCGGACATCACAACCGCTACAATGCATCGGGATTCTAGTTCTCGTGCACCCCGGTGGCAAGATGCCCGCCCACCGTGGTCCGACAACGGGTGGAGAAACGACGATGATCCCGGGGAATTGGACCGAGTCAGCGGCCCGTGCGCTCGCGGCGGTCGAACACGACAGTCGGGTCCCCGGTCCCCGCGAATTGCTCTGGGCCCTGGTCGACCAGGAGTCGCGGGCCAGCGAAATCCTGGCCTCCGGAGGACTCGACGCCAGCACGCTCGCAGAGTGCCTGCCACGAGTCGACGAAGAGAGTGAGCCGACCACCCCGGGCCTGGACCTGGTGCTCCAGGAGGCGATCCGCCTGTCCGGGCTGGCCGGACGGGTCGCCGAGGCGGGGACCGAGCACCTGCTGTGGGGATTGGCCCAGGCCGACGAGACCATCGGGCGGGTGCTGGCCGATCACGACCTGCAGCCGGAGTCCCTGGCACCGATGATAGAAGCGGCCGCAGGAATCGAAACGGCCCCCCTGGAAACCGACGAACACCTGGACCCGATGCCGGTACCGGATACCGGCACCGACACCTTCCGCGTGATGGACGCCTCGGCCAATCGTGCCCGCGAGGGCCTTCGGGTGGTCGAGGACATCGCCCGCTTCGTGCTTGACGACTCGCACCTCACCGGCCTGCTCAAGCAACTCCGGCATGACCTGGCCACCGCTCTGAAACCACTTGACGGGGGTCGTTTCGTGGCCGCCCGCGACACCACCTCCGACGTCGGCACAACGGTCACGACCGAACAGGAACACCAGCGAGGATCCCTGCGAGACGTACTGGAGGCGAACCTCGGTCGGGTCCAGGAATCGCTGAGGACGCTCGAGGAACTGGCCAAGCTCAAGACGACCGGACCCGACACCCCGTCTCCGGCGTCCCACTTCGAACGCGCCCGCTACGACCTCTACACGCTGCACAAGGCCCTGGCCACGACACTCGAAGCGAAACGTCGGCTCGACGGTCACCACCTCTACCTGCTCGCCGGCGAGTCCAGTTGCCAGGGTGGCATCGGCCCGGCGGTTCGGGGTGCGGTGGCCGGTGGCGTCGGAGTGGTGCAACTGCGAGAAAAAACGCTCGAGGACGCGGCGCTACTGGACCTGGCACGTCGTGTCCGCCGCTGGACCAGGGATGGAGGCAGCCTGTTCGTGATGAACGACCGCCCCGACCTGGCGGTACTCGCCGACGCCGACGGTGTTCACGTGGGCCAGCAGGAACTGGACGTCCGCAGCGTGCGACGGATCGTCGGTCCCAACCGGCTGGTCGGCGTCTCGACCCACTCGATCCAGCAGGCTCGCCAGGCGGTTCTCGACGGGGCCGACTACCTCGGCGTCGGCCCCGTCTTCCCCTCGCAAACCAAGTCGTTCGACTCGTATGCGGGACTCGAATTCGTCCGGGCCGTTGCCCAGGAAATCACCCTGCCGTGGTACGCCATCGGAGGGATCTCGGCCGAGAACCTTGCGGAGGTCGCCGAGGCGGGAGCGACTCGCGTGGCCGTGGGAGCAGCCATCTGCGCGGCCGACGATCCCGAAGCGACGGCCCGGGAACTGTGCCAGGAACTGACACGAGATCCCGCCTGAATCCATCGGGATCCAGGCAAGACGCCCTGCCGAACGGATCCCGAACCGCAGAGTCTACTTCTTCTTTCCCGTCAGCCGGCTGGCGGCTTCCCACGAATCGAGCGTCACCTTCAGGGCGACGATCTTCTTCTGGCCGTCGACAGTCCGACTGACCGTCAGGATCACCTTGTCACCTGGCCGGTGTCCCTTGATCAGGTCAACCAGCTGCTGGAAGTCGGAAATCGGCTTGTCGTTGAACTTCTGCACCACGTCCCCGACCTTGACTCCGGCCCGGTGAGCAGCCAGCCCCGGTCGGACCTCCTGGATCTGGCAGGGCATCGAAAACGACTTGACGCCCAGGAGTGCCCGGCCGCGACGGACGACCAGCAGCATCGGCACCGCGGCTGTCAGCGAGGCGAGCTGTTCGTCGGAGGCCTTGGCCCCGTCGATGATCAGCAACGACCTGAGCCGGGTCAGCCGGCGAACGTACTTCAGGCCCTTGTCCCCGCCTTTCCAGCCCTTGCCCAGCTGCAGGGTGACGATGGGATGTCCAACCATCCTCGAGTTGTTCGGATCGACGACGTTGTCCTGGGCGTCCTTGAAGATCCCTCCGAGGCGGCGAACCTGTTCGACGGCACGACGTTGCCTCAGGTCGGTGTGCGACTCCAGCACCTTGCGGGCCCGGCGAGCAACGCCACGCGGCCCGGTCTCGGCCAGGCTCTCCAGAACCGATTCGCTGGCAGCCACCACGTCCAGATCCTGGGCGGTGTACATCCTCTCCAGCACCCCGATGGCGCGGGCGGCCACCTCCAGCTTCTCACCCCGTGCGGCACGGCCCAACAACACCGCCGCGTCAGCCCCCGACCGGTAAAGTTCCCGTGTCGCCCGCTGCCTTTTCGCGAAACTGCGACTCTCCAATTCAACGATCAACTCGCTCGCCGGCCGGGCCGGCGGCAGAATCGTCCGGGGCAACGGAGGCGGTGGCGGGGCAGCGACGCCCTCGACGGCACCGGCCAACAGGACCACCGTCAGCAACACAACCCCCAAGCTCCGCCTCCTCATCGACTCCCTCTCCTCCTGGCTGCCGCACATTGTGCCGCAAAGCCCCGCCCCATTGCCATGCCAGTCGGCGAACTCGCCCGACTCCCCGGCTCCCCACCGACCGATCCGGTTGCTTGACGGTCCGCCAGAACCACCCGTACACTCCTCGTCAACATGCAGGTCTACGTCAACGAAGAGCCGCGAGAGGTGGAGGCCGGGTCGACGGTGGCCTGGCTGGTCGAGCAACTGGGACTCGAACCGCGTTACCTGGCGGTCGAACGCAACCGCGAGCTGGTTCCGCGACGGGAACACGCCGACTGCATGCTGGTCGAGGGCGATCGACTGGAGATCGTCACCCTGGTGGGTGGCGGTTAGGCCTCGAGGGATCTCAGAGAAGGGAACAAGAACGGATGAGCGTTTCCGAGACACCCGATTTTCCCACGGGAGTGGCCGGTTCCGACCAGGCTGACCCCACGCTGGACGTCCCCCTGGTCCTGGGCACCCACGAGCTCAAGGGCCGCCTGGTCGTCGGCACCGGCAAGTACGCAACCTACGAATTGATGCAGGAGTGCCTGGAGGCCAGCGGGGCCGAGGTGATCACCGTCGCGGTGCGTCGCGAACGGCTGGTTGACGCCGACGGCCGCAACATCCTCGACTTCATCGATCTCGCCCGCTACACCATCCTCCCCAACACCGCCGGATGCTTTACGGCCGAGGACGCCGTGCGCGTCGCCAGGCTCGGTCGAGAGATCCTCGAGGGACTCGAAAATCCCGGTGCCGACTGGGTCAAGCTCGAAGTCCTCGGTGACACCCGCACGCTGCTGCCCGATCCGGTCGCCACGCTCGAGGCCACCAGGCAACTGGTCGACGAAGGCTTCCAGGTACTCTGTTACACCTCCGACGACCCGATCTCGGCCAAGCGTCTCAAGGAAGCCGGGGCCACCTCGGTGATGCCGGCCGGCAGCCCGATCGGCAGCGGCCAGGGCCTGCTCAACCCCAACAACATCCGCATCTGTCTCGAGTACCTCAAGGAAGACGACCCGGACTACCCGGTGATCGTTGATGCCGGGGTCGGCACCGCCAGCGACGTGGCCGTCGCCATGGAGCTCGGCTGTGACGGCGTGCTGCTCAACACCGGCATCGCCTCGGCCGACGACCCGCTGCTGATGGCCCACGCCATGCGGCACGGCTGCCATGCCGGTCGACAGGCCTTCCTGGCCGGTCGCATCCCCCGAAAACTCTACGCCACCGCCTCGAGTCCCGAGATCGGTGTGCTGGGAACCCCCGGGCGATCCTAGCTCGCCCCGATCTCCAGCAGCACCTTCCCTCCCCGGCCGGGCGTTTCCGACGCGTCCACCGCGTCGACCACCCGCTCGAGCGGGAAGGTCTCGCCGATCTCCGAGTCGAGCACGCCGGCGGTGACCAGGCCGGCCACGGTCTTGATCAGCCTCAGCTTGGTCAGCAACCCCTGGTTTTCCATCCACGGTCCCAGCCAGAACCCCTCGACCGACGCTTCTCGGGTCATCAACTCGCGAGGCGAAAACTCCAGGGGACGCTCATCCAGGGTCCCATAACAGAGCATCCGGCCGCCGCGACCCAGGCACCCCACGACCGCCGACCCCAGCGGGCCACCAACCGGATCGATCGCCGCCGCCACCCCTCGGCCACCGGTGATGTCCTCGACCAGTTGCAGCAGTTCCTCCCCGGGCTGCTCGCCCACTCGGAAGGACAACACGTGGTCGCCGCCAAGTTGCACCAGTTCCTCGATCTGCTCGTCACGGCGGACGATATTGATCGTTTTGAAGCCCAGCCTCCGGCCCAGCCGGATCACCATCCGTCCCAGTTGGCTGCCGGCGGCCGTCTGCAGCAGCCAGCCACCGGCGGGAATCTGCAGGACCCGTTGAACCATCACGTAGGCGGTAACCGGATTGATGAAGAAGGTGGCGGCCTGTTGAACCGACAGTGAGTCGGGAACGGGCACGACCTGCCTGGCCGACACCACCGCCTGCTCGGCCCAGTTGCCGGTTATCGAGTTGAGTACCGCCACACGCTTGTTGCGTCGCAATGCCCCCAGCAGCCCGCCACCACTCTCCTCGACCACCCCGACCCCCTCGTAGCCGGGCGTAAACGGCAACGACGGTCGGCGACCGTAGGTGCCCCGAATCGTCATCACGTCGGAAGGATTCACGGGACTGGCAAGCATCCGGACACGCACCTCCCCCGGCGCCGGCTGCGGTGTCTCCAGTTCCTCAACTCGCAATACCTCGGCCGGTTCGCCGAAGCCTGTCATCTGAACGGCTTTCATGATGCCGACAGTTCTACCGGGCCACCGCCGGGCTGCCAACCGAGCATTGCCGTTGCGTTGCCTCGGCCTCCGACACTATTCTCCCGCCGCGCACGACAGGCTCAGCCACGTGCCTCTCTCACGACTCACTCCCAGCGACCACAACACACCGCAACCACGCGGCGGCCCGTCCAAACCGGCCCGTCGACCGAACCCCCTCTGCGCCCATTTCCCACGCTCTCTCCAGCACCATGCTCCGCCTCGGAATCGTCGATTTCGACAGTTCGCACTGCGTCGAGTTCACTCGACGGATCAACGGCATCGGCGTGCCCGATGACCAGTGCGTCGACGGCGGACGGGTCGTGCTGGGGTGGCCGGGGACCTCGGAGATGGCCCCGGAACGGATCGAAGGATTTCGGCCCGAGATCGAGACGCTCGACGTCGATCTGGTCGGCGACCCCTCCGAGATGCTCGGCCAGATCGACGCCGCGCTGATCCTCTCGCTCTCGGGAACTCCACACCTGGATCGCGCCCGACCGTTTCTGGAAGCGGGACTGCCGGTATTTGTCGACAAGCCGATGGCGTGCCGGTTCGAAGACGCCCGGGAGATGTTTCGGCTGGCCGAAGAGGCCGACGTCCCGTTCTTTTCGGTCTCGGCGATGCGATTCTGCGAAGAAGTGATCTCGTTCTGTGACAACCGCGAGGGCCTGTACGGAACGGTCCACGGCGCGGTCAGCTTCGGACCGGCCTGGCGAGCCGAGGGCAATCCGGGACTGTTCCACTACGGGATTCATCCGGTCGAGGTCCTCTTTTCGGTCATGGGTCCCGGTTGCCGGACCGTGACGGCGATTCACAGCGAGGGCGCCGACCTGGTGGTTGGCACGTGGGACGACGGACGCCAGGGCACGGTCCGTGGCGGTCGCTCGGGCGCCACAGCCTACGGCTTCACGGCCTGGTGCGAACACGCCGTCATCCAGCAGAACACCTCGACCCGCTTTGCCTACCGCAATCTCTGCCGACACATCGTCGAGACACTCTCGGGAAAAACCCCCTCTCCGGTTTCCTCCGAAAACACGCTCGAGGTCATCGGCTTCATCGAGGCGGCCCTGGAAAGCGAATCCCACCACGGCCAACCGGTCCCACTCCCCTCATGATTCTCTCAACCGTCATGCCTGCAAAACCCCTCGCTGCTCCC
>PBOJ01000126.1 GCA_002724315.1 Planctomycetaceae bacterium
GCCCACGCGTAGACGTTGCCGACGGTGAATCCGGTGCGGCGACTTCGGGAGAGAGCCAGGCTGGCGACCACCGGTGAGATCGTCCCCAGCGCGACGGCCGGAAGCAGGAAGATGATCGAGACGATGCACAGCACCCACATCGGCCAACCGATCGTTTCTGGTCGGACCACGCCGACCATCTGCTCGTCCAGCACCAGGGCCAACCCGCTGGTGACCGCGGCCAGCGGAAACAGAATCGCCAGCAACTTGAGGTGGCCGAAACGGTCAGCGAGCATCCCACCGGCGTAGTTGCCGATGGTGATCCCGGCCAGGACAACACCAATCACCCCGGTCCATGTGTACAGGGACTGGCCGATGTGGTGAGCCAGCAATCGCGAGGCGGTCAACTCCAGAACCATGATGCAGATGTTGCTGGCAAAGACGATCAGGTTGCAGCCGATCAGCCACGTCAACGCCCGACCCCGTCCAATTTCACCGTGTGTGCCCATGATTGTTTCCCGGTCGCGATGCAAAACGAGCGATCTGCCAGTATAGACCTGCACCCCGGCCACGTCGCCACCAGGCCACGTCGCCACCAGGCCATGCCTCCCCCAGATCACGCCTGTCGTCAAACCGTTTGGTTGTCATCGGTTCCCACCCCTCCCTAAAATGCTCGCGTCCTGTCCCCCACCTTGACCGACCCTGCCCGGACGTTGAGAGCACTGAAGGCATGTTCGAACGGAATGAGTTGTTTCCCGGCGTGATCGAGATGAACTACCAGGCGAGGCGGCGCCTGGGTTGTTGCGTCTATCTCGTCCATAACGGATCTGAGTGGCTGCTGATTGACATCGGCTACGAGGACACGGTGGGCGATATCATCGAGATCATCCGGCAACTTGACTTTCCCCTGGCCAACTGCCGTTACCTGGTGGCCACGCACGCCGATGTCGATCACGTTCAGGGCCTGTCACGGGCCGCCGAGTTGTTGCCCGGGTCACGCACCTGCGGGCACCCCGATGCGGCCCGACTGCTGGCCGAAGGCGACCGGGTGACGACCTACGCCGAGATCAGCGCACAGGGAATATCGATCGAGATGCCGACCGTGCAGTTGGACGAGACGATCAGTGAGGGGGACCGACTGCAAATGGGAGAACTTGAACTGGAGGTCTGGCACACCCCGGGCCACACCCTCGGACAACTCGCCTTCCGCCTGGGCAACCTGCTGTTTTCCGGCGACAACATCTATCGAGACGGTTGCGTGGGGAACATCGACGCCCACCACGGATCCGACATCCCATCATTCATCGAATCATTGACCCGAATCCGTGACAGCGACATAGAGTGGTTGTTGCCCAGCCACGGCCCTCCGTTCCGCAAGGACGACAGCCTGCTGCAAGCCACCATCGACCGGCTCGAAGGCTATTGTCACATGGCCGACTTCGGCACCTGCGCCACCGACTGGCCATTGATGGACGAATGGGACCGCGAACTGGTCGAGGGCTTCAATCCGAACTGATGCCCCTGGACCACCGTGATACAGCGGTCCGCACGTGTCGCAACCCGGAACACTTGCCGAGTCACCACTGCGGTCTCGCCCACAACACGGCCCGCCTCTTTCACCCACCCCCCTATCTCTCCCATCCCCCCGGACCCGCACAACCGGTACAACCTGACCCCGAAACGGGCTGATCTGCCCAACTCGGCCGGGCAACCTGCTAGAATTCGGTCGATGGCGCGGCAGGTCGTGGCAAAAGTCACCCGGTTCGGCATCCTTGGACAAAGTCGAACGGCCGGAAAAACCGATCTAACCGACAGTTCCATGCGCCACGTCCCCTTGAAACGGCTGCTGCTCGGACCACCATGACCAACTTCTTCGCCAAACGAGATCGTTTCGGCCACGGCAACGCGCTGTGGATCGTACTGTTGCTGGTTTTCCTGGCCACCCCGGCCATCTGGTCCCTGTCGCGGATCGATCTCGAAAACGACATCGCCAACTGGCTGCCCGAGGACGATCCTCAGGCCCGGACCCTGCGGTGGTACCAGGAGCACTTCCAGCACGAGGATCGCGTGCTGGTCTCTTGGGATTCGAGCACGCTGTCAGACCCCCGAGTGAATTGGTTCCACAGCCGCCTGGTCGGCACGTCGGATGCCGAGGGAACTCGCCGCAGCGGATCCAAGCTGATCAAGTCAGTCACCACTCCGCAGAACCTGATCGTGCGGATGATGAAATACGATGTCGAGCCGGCCGAGGCGGTCGGGCGACTCGAGGGCGTGCTGATCGGCACGGGTCCGTTGAAGGTCCGTCTGACCAGCGAAGGCCGTCGCGACGTCAAGCAGGTCCAGCGGATGATCCGTGATCGGGCCAAAGAGGAACTGCATATCGACGTCGAGTTTCTGACGGCGGCGGCCGAATGGGAGCCGAATGAGGAGGAGGCCGACCGCCTGGCCGCGTTGATCGATGGGGCATCGGAGACCTCCGACAACGCAGACGAGGAAGAGGAGGCCGAGACCTTCGATCCCGAACAATTCCTGCTGCCGGATCACGATTTCCAGGTCCAGTACCACAACATGCAGCGAGACAGCGAGACATGCAAGAAGTTGATCTCGCTGATCGGAAACCTGCAGGCCCCCGCGTCGGACGACGAATCCGACGGCGTGGCACTGGTGGACGAGAACGGCTGCTTCTTCCACGCCGGTGCCCCGGTGGCTCTTTCGGTCAGCCTCACCGACGCCGGGATGGCCGACGCGGCCGAGACACTGCTGGAGATTCGCCGGATTGCCGGCGAGGTGGGAATCTCCGCCGACGAATTCCGGACCGGTGGACGTCCCGTCGCCGGTTCGGCACTCGACGAGATGGTCAAGGACTCGGCGTGGAACTCCTCCAAGGACATCGCCCCGTGGGAGTTGCACCGTCGTTCGATCATCCTGTTGTCGGGACTGGTCGGCATCGTGCTGGCCTTCGTGATGCTGCGTAGCGGCCGACTGGCCACCCTGGTCCTGGTCGTCAGCTACTACACCACCCTGATGGCCGTCTCGCTGGTCCCACTCTCGGGTGGACACATGAACATGGTGCTGGTGGTGATGCCCACCCTGATGTTCGTGCTGACCGTTTCCGGTGCGATCCACGTCTCGAATTACTGGAAACACTCCGCCACCAAGAATCCGGTCACCGCGGTGGTCGAAGCTGTCAAGATGGCCAGGGTGCCGTGCACCCTGGCGAGTGTCACGACCGCGATCGGACTGCTGAGCCTGATGACAAGCACGTTGCGGCCGGTGCGACAGTTCGGTGTCTACTCGGCCATCGGCTGCCTGATCTCCCTGGCCATGGTGCTCTACGGACTGCCCGCCCTGCTGCAGTTCTGGCCGTCACGGTCCGAGGACCAGTCCGATCTCCGGCGGGACGGCTGGACCCGGCTGGGGCTGCTGGTGGCCCGATTCTGGATCCCTGTCACGCTGACCTCGATCGCCTTCTTCGTCGCCGGCACCTGGGGACTCAAACACTTCAAGACCGAAACCAAGGCGATCCGCTACTTCCCCGACCACTCGCGGGTCGTCCAGGACTACAACTTCCTGGAACACAACCTCTCGGGCATCGTCCCGGTCGAACTGGTGATCCGGTTCAACCGAGACGAGCAGAGCCGGCTCAACTTCGTCGAGCGGATGGAAGTTGTCCGCGAGGTCGAACGTCGGGTTCGCGAGCATCCGGAGATCAGCGGCACGGTCTCGCTGGCTGATTTCCAGGAGCCCCACGTCCCGGTCCCAGCGGGCGCATCGAAGCTCAAACAGCGACTCGCCAAGAAACGTTCGAGCATCATCGAGCGGCGGGTGAAGGGAGACGGTGAGAGCGAGGGAGAGACCGGGGCCAGGGGCTTCCTGCATGTGGCAGACAAGCCAACCGACCTCGAACTGGCCGGTGACCAGAAGCTGAACAAGTCCGGAGACGAGTTGTGGCGGATCACCGCGCAGGTCGCGGTGATGTCCGATTACGACTACGCACACCTGACCAACGACCAGCAGACCGGCGAACTCGACAACATCGTCAAGAGCGTGCTCAAGACGCACCCCGGCAGCACGCACGTGGTCACCGGCATGGTGCCCGTGTTCCTGAGAACCCAGCAGGCAGTTCTCGACAGCCTGATCTGGAGCTTCGCCCTGGCCTTCGGCGTGATCGCCGTGGTGATGATGATCCTGCTCCGCAACCCGGTCTCGGGAATCCTGACGATGTTGCCGAACCTCATGCCGGTGGGCATCGTCTTCGGCCTGCTCAGTTGGGCCGGTCAGGCGGTCGACATCGGCACGATGATCACCGCCAGCGTCGCGTTGGGAATCGCCGTCGACGGCACGCTGCACTTGATCACCTGGTTCCGAGCCGGGCTGCGTGACGGGCTCGAACGCCATGACGCCGTCGCCCGGAGCCTGTCCCAATGCGGCCCGGCGATGTGGCAAACCAGCCTGGCCGTGGGACTGGGCCTGCTGATGCTGGCTCCGGCCGAACTGCTGTTGATCAGCCGATTCGGCTGGCTGATGGCCGCGCTGATCGGAGCGGCCCTGATCGCCAACGTCGTGTTGCTGGCTGCCCTGCTGTCCGGGCCACTGGGCTGGATGATTCAGCGGGGAATGACCGTTGACGAGAGCAGCAGCGTGGCCAGGCAGTCCCCGGCAGAACCTCACCTGAAGCTCAATTCGACCTCCACCACGCCGGGACAGGGCAACTGAAAGTGGCCCGGATGGGTCGCGGCCCTTTTCCGACAGGTGCCGGCGTCCTAGAATGGGGGTGACGCGGATCGGGAGCCCATCGACGTGAGCGAATTTGTTGAACCCCTGGGAATGCGTGTGCTGGTCCGTAAGGACGAGTCACGGCAAACGACCAAGGGGGGCATCGTGCTGCCCGACGACGCCGAGATCCCCACGATCACCGGACGGGTTGTCGAGATCAGTGCCCAGGTCGGCAACGACGACGACTTCCCGATCAACAAATACGACAAGATCCTGTTCCATCCCAAGAACGCGATCCCCGTCGACTTCGAACCCGACAACCTGCTGTACGTCGTCCCCGTCGACGACATCGTCGCCGTTTTCCGCCGCGCTCCTTCGCCTGATTCGGGAATCGAATCCGCCAGCGAACTCGACGAGCGCGACGACGAAGAATGAACGGCTAACCGGCCGCCGCATCGTAGGCCGCCAGGATCGTCTGGACCGCGCGGGCGCCCATCGCCGCCGGCACGTCGCTGTCGCGATCGTCATCCAGACAGTCCAGGAAGTACCTGGCGTCGTCATCGGCCGCTTCGGCCAACGGCCACCAGTCGGTCTTGGGCGTCACTCCCCCGGACTCCTGCGTGCTCGACCAGAACCCCATCGGATCCTCGGGATGGGGCGTCCCCGGCTGGCTCCAGCCGGCTGCGTCGCTGAAGATCTCCAGCCGCGGGCGGTACGCATCGACGGTGGCAGTGGAATCGGTCCCGACCAGGTGCACCTGGTGAATGCCGTGGCTGGGATGACTCGACCAACCGCTGCGACCGACGGTGATCGTGGTCTCCAGGCCCCCCTCCCACCCCACCAGCAACGCGGCAAAGTCCTCGGCCCCGTTGGCCTGGTGCTCGGCGAAAAAGAAGTTCGCCGTGGCCGCCTCGATCGCCTCCACTCGACTTCCGGTCAGCCACTCGAAGAGCACCAGGGGATAAAGCCCCACGCAGAAGAGTTCGCGTTTCGAATCGACCCAGGTGAACCGGCCGTCAGAAGCCTGTTCGCGGCGGGGTTGGCCCAGGTCGGCGGTGCCGGCGACGCCCTTGGCAAAGAGCAACTCGGCGTGCAGCCCGACCAACGTCCCCAGCCGCCCGCTCTCGACGACCTCCCGGCACCGTCGCCCGATCGAACTGCGGACCAGGCTGAACATCTGGCTACGAACCCCCGAGGCCTCGACAGCCTCCACCACTTCGCGAGCCCCCTCGACAGTCGCGCAAAGCGGCTTGTCGACGTAGACGTGCTTGCCCGCGCGTGCGGCCGCCACCGTCATCCTCGCCCGCCGCTCGGGCTCCGGACACAGGCAGACCAGGTCCACGTCCTCGCGGGCCAACGCCTGCTCGTAGGGCTCGATGTAGGGGATCTCCAACTCGTCGGCCAGCGCCTGGTTGAGTTCCCGGCGCCGCGGCAGCACGTCGGACTCGTCGGTCAGTCCCACCAGTCGCACCCGGGGATCTGCGGCCAGGGCCCGCGAGTAGTTTTCCTGGTGAGACAGGTTGCCGCCGACGATCAGCAGACCGTAACGGGCCACGTCATTGGATTCGGTAGAAGATGTCACTGTCAGGGAATCAGCCGAGTTTCAGTACCCGCTCGGCGTTCTTGCGGAAGACCTTCTTCTGCACCGCCGCGGGCAAATCGAGATTGTCAAAGAGTTCGAACTGGGGAACTGCCTGTCCGGGCTGGAGGTAGTCGGTGCCGAACATCAACCGATCCTGCCGCCGGACCAGAAACTCACGGCCGAAAGCCTTGTCGCGCGATATCGAATTGGCCCCGGACCCAGCCGAGAGGTCGCCGTAGATATTGGGGTACCGCTCCATCAGCCGATCGATGGCTCCCCCGGCGGTGACCGGCCCCTTGGGGTAACTGCCCAGGCTCTTGCAGTCGCCGGAAATCGACGCCCACCAGCCCGGACCGTGTCCGATGAAGTTGAGCTTGGGATGAGCCTTGATGGCGTGTTCCAGCCGCGGCAGACCTGGTGTGTCCTTGCCACGGAGCGCGTCAATGTGGAACAGCAGTGGGATACCGACCTCCTGGCAAGCCGCGTAGATCTGCATCATCAACGGGTCGTCAAAGTTCAATCCGACCTTGTGTTCACCGAATCCGCGCGCGCCCTGGTCGACCCAGTGCTGGATGATACTGATGAACCCCTTGACCCCCCCCCGGACACTGGTGCGAGGATCGATCGAGCAGAAGGGAATGAAGCGGTCGGGGTGCTGCTTGGCCGCCTTGAGGGCTGGCTCGGTCAGCAACAGGAAGCTGGAGGATTCCGGGGAGGTCAACGGCAACAACACCGATTTCTCGACGTCGTGGTCGTCCATCCATTCGAGAAGTCCCTTGGGGGTCAGTTCCTTGTTCCCGTTCCAGGTGGTGCCGATATGGGTGTGCATATCGATGTACTTGCTGGCCCGCTTCTTCGGCTCGGCCGCGTACAGCCCGCTGAATCCCCTCAACCCGGACAGGGCGGTGGTGGACAGTGCCGCTGAGGTGAACTGGCGTCTGGTCAGCATGGTTCTCTCCGGTCCTGCGGCCATTCGTTGTGGTTGATCCTATCCGGTTGACGCCTTGAGTTCCTCGACGAGACTCGGCTGCCGGTAGGCCTCGGGGAATTCCTCGAGATTCCTGACGGCGACCAGTTCGGCGACGATGCTCACGGCAATCTCGGGTACCGACTGCGATCCGATTTCAAATCCCAGCGGGGCACGGACCCGCCCCAAAGATTCCCTGGAGATGCCTTCACCCAACAGGTCCTCAAAGATCAGCTTGATCTTCCGGCGGCTGCCGATCATGCCAACATACGCCGCGGGGGTCTCAACGAGATGATACAGGGCCTCCTCGTCGTGGTTGTGCCCCCGGGTGACGATCACGCAGAAAGTGTTGGTGTCGATCTCGAGACCCGAGAGCGCCGAGTCGATGGGGGCAACCATCAACCGCCGCGCTTCGGGGAACCGTTCGGGGTTGCAGTACTCGGCCCGGTCATCAACGACCCAGACGTCGAAGCCCACCGATTCGGCCAGCCGGGCGACGTCCTGGCCGACGTGCCCTGCTCCGACAATCAGCAACCGGCAGCGTTTCAGCTGCGGCATGTACGACGTGCCCGCGGCGACATACGGACGGCGACGGACGGAGAGAGACTGAAGCGAATCGGTCACGCCTGCCGGAGCATCACCAACGGCTCGGCAAGCAACCTGTGCGCCAGCGTCATCGAACAGGAACCGGTCGGTCGGTCGGCCACCTCCAGATTTCTCCTCGTCCAGCACCACCGCCTCGGTACAACCACGTCCCTCGGCCAGTACACCGGCGAATGTCTCGTAGTAACCCAGCTCTCCGGAACTGCGGATCGGATCGACCAGCATCGTCATGCGACCGCCGCAGATCAGGCCGTCGTCCCAGCCGTAGTCGTTGTCGAGTTTGAAGGTCAGCAGTTCGGTCCGGCCATCGTCAAGCAGTCGCAAAGCCCGCCGCTTCACCTCCGCCTCGACACAGCCACCGCCAAGCGTTCCCGCTTGCGACCCGTCCTCATAGACCAGCATCACCGCGCCGGCCTTCTGGGGCGTCGAGCCGCGTGTTTCCACCAGGGCCGTGTAGGCCACCGGTCGGCCACGACCCACAGCCTCGGTCAATTCCGTCAGGATCTCCCGCATCGTCTCGTTCCACCCACCGGAGCAATGATGTCCATCAAGCCGTCAACGCCAGCATCCGTCATCCTAACCCAACCGCAAGGACGAGGCCAATTCAAGGAACCGGATCGGAGACCGGCCCGGGTCCGCTTCCCGAGAATTCTGCCAGCAATGCCGTGGTGGCATTCAACTCGCCAGTCAAACCGCTGACCAGTTCCGGTCGACCCGATCCTGGCAGCACCTCCCACGTGTAGGTCTCGACCTCCAGGTGAGGCGAATAATCGAGGTCCTCAGCAACGGTGGCCAGGGCCCGGCGCAGGTCGGCTCGAGTGGTTCCCAGCGGCCCCAGCGTTTCGGCGTCAACAGGCACGTGAAAATGCACACGCCAGGTCTCGGCTGCGAGCCACTCCGGTGGAGGAGACTCGGCAAGATCGCGATCCAGGTCGATAAACCGGAGGACGTTTCCGTCAGAGGTTCGCGCGGTGACCTGGTGCAGATACCTCGGCTCGACAAATCCTGCCAGCCGCTCGCGGCCCTCGAGGTTGTTGGCCGGATCCGCAAGTTCAATCGCGCAGGTGATGTGGATCTTGTTGAGCCGGATCCCCGCCTCGTCGAGTCGCCGGATCGACTCCGACACGTCCTCGAACTCAACCGACTGGTGACAGACGTCGTAACAGACACCCAGGTACTCGCGGGCAGCGTCCAGAACGCCCCGCCGGTCGGCTTCCTCGAACAACTCGCCGAAAAACGCCAATGTTTCCTCTGTGGTCTCCAGCAGGCACAGTGGCTCGGGTTCGATCGCCAGCCGCACGCGGCTACCGGTCTCCTCGAAACGCCTGCGACCCTCAACCGCCCACTGCAACAGCGAATCGATGGCCTGGCCGACAAAGCCGTCGGATTGTTCGAGGTGTTTGAAACCCAGCGGAACGGTCGAGATGCTCCCGTCGGTCCCCTCGGGCAACAACTGCGAGAGAACCCCGGCACAGGCCAGTGTGTAGTCGAGACGCTGAGGCGCGGCCCAGTCGGGCAGGTAGACCTGCTCTTTGACCCGCTCGCCGTGAAAATCTCCGTACGGGAACGCGTTGAGCGTGTAGCAGACAAGTCCCCGTTCGGCGAGTTGTTCGGCCAGACGCAGTGGCCCCCGGACATCGGCGGTCAACTCGGCGATCACCGGAGCCGCCAGCCACAATCCGGCTGCCAGGGGCTGACCGAAGGATCGCGAAACCGGTACGGTGTAACTGTCCAGTCCCGCCACCACTTCCTCCAGGCTCCGGCCCGGATGGACGTTCGTGCAGTAACTCAGAGGCAATCGACTCAGGCTCATCGCGTCCGTCAGCTCCCGATCTTCATCCAATTGGCCATCGTAACAGCATCTGCGTGACCACTGCAGTTCCGCCGACGTATACTGGGTACGAAAGCCGTCGGGTCGAAAGCCGGGTTTCTCCGGCCCGAATCCCTTTCCTGGAACCATTCCGACCAATTCAACAGGAACCTCACGCCGTCGACGGGGTTCATTCTCTGCAAGTGGCCGTGGACTCTCACACGTGATCAGTAGCAGCAATCAGTTCAAATTCCTCCACGATCCGGATGTGCAGCGGATGCTCCGCGTGCAGGACGGTGACGAGGAGGCGTTCGGAGAACTGGTCGAATCGTTCCGCGAAAGATTGATTCACATTTTTTCGCATCTCGTCGGTGGCCAGGACGCAGCCGAAGATCTGGCGCAGGAAGTTTTCCTGCGGATCTACCGGGCACGCGAGTCCTATCGCCCGACCGCGAAGTTCTCCACCTGGCTGTTCCGCATCGCCAACAACCTGGCCTACAACGCCCGTCGCACACTGGGTCGGCGCAAAGAAGTCACGATCTCGGCAGACGATTCGGGTCCGCTGGGTCCGCGGCCGGCCGAGCAACTGCTCGCCGACCAGTCCTCGCTGCTGCCCTCGCGTCAATTCGTCACCCGCGAGATGCGGGACCAGGTCCAGGAAGCCATCGAATCTCTCAACGAGCGCCAACGACTGGCCGTCCTGTTGCACAAGTTCGAAGGCATGAGCTACGCGGACATCGGGCTGTCGATGGACCTGACGCCGCAGGCGGTCAAGAGCCTGCTGTCACGGGCTCGCGAGAACCTGAAAATCCACCTCAAGAAGTACGTCGCCAACTGATCCCTCCCCCATGAATCCTGACGATCAATCCCTGCCGCACGACGAGCCGCTCGAGGAATCGACCCGAATCGATCCCTTGCCGGGCAGCAGCGGAGACAGTCCGTCATCTCAAACACCCGATGAGACGCCGGCAGAATTGCCGGCCGGCGACGTGAACGAACAAACGGGTGAGACAACTGCCGAATTTGGCCCCGGCTGGAAATCCAACCTGGTCGCTTATCTCGACGGCGAGTTGAGCGAACAGGACATGCAGGAGCTCGACGAGGTGTTGGTGCAGGATCCCTCCGCGCGGGCCAGCGTCGAGCAGCTGCGACAGACCTGGGACCTGCTGGACGTTCTGCCCCGCCCGTCGGTCACCGAGGAATTTTCGGCACAGACCCTGGCGACGATCCAGGCAATCCAGGACGAAGATCCGCCGGCTGGGCCGGCGTGGACCGGTCGAATCCTGGCGGTCGGCCTCTGGATCGTGCTGTTGTCTGTCTCATCGGCAGCCGGCGTGTTCGTGGCCGATCGGTGGCAACCCGATCCCACCGACCACCTGATCCAACAGCTCTCGGTTGTCGAACGGATGGAAGTCTATCGTGACATTGGCGATGTCGACTTCCTCATCGCGCTTGCCGAAACCGATCGGTTCCCCCGCACCGACAGCCCGGAATTGTCCCCGCTGGAACGGATCCCCGAGACGTCCGAAGGCCGTTGGACATACGTGGCCAAGCTGCCCTCCGACCGGCGGAGACAACTGAAGAAGAATCTCGAGGACTTCGACAACCTGGCCGGTCCCAGACGGTTGAAACTGGAACAGCTCGACCACCAGGTCACCGAAAAAGAGAAGCTGGCCAAAATCGCCGCCGACTTTCACGACTGGACCAAGACGCTCCAGCCTTGGCAGCGAGACGAACTCCGCAAGCAGCGGGCCGGTGCGTCGAGCAAGGTCGAGCTCGTCGTGAAGTACCTTGACGAGCAGAGGGAGCGCGAGGCCAGCCGGACGACGAGTTGGCCTGTGTCTTTCGGCAACCGAAAAAGCCCGGTTCTCGACAGTGCGGACTTCACCAAGGTCATCAAGGTGATCTCCGACCGGTTGCCGCCAATGATGAGGCAGCAACTGATGAACAACGTCGCAGCCCAGGGAACCGCTCACGCCCTCCGCGTCATCGAACTGTCAACCTCGTCGGGCCGTCCCCGATCCGGAGACCGTCCTCCCACGCCCGCCGGACGACCCCGGGACCCGTGGCCCAATCCGGAATTGGGACGAGCGATTGTCGAGGTGATCTCCGATGGGTCGGTCCGTGAGTGGCTGAACGAAGTTCCTCGCGGGGAACCCGCCAGGGCCCGCTTGACCACCCTCATGATCCGCAGTCTCTGGGCCGAAGGACGACGCGAGCTGAAACGGAACGAGCCGACGAGTCGCGAACTCCAGGAGTTGTTTGTCGGACTGTCACGCGAGGACCAGGACGATTTGATGACGTTGCCGACATCGGAATACCGTGAACGGCTGAAGCGGATTCACGCCAGACAAACCAACCCCGAGGGCATCGCTCACCAGAGGCAGCGACTGCTCCGCCTGATCGGACGTCTCCTGCCACGCCGTGGTCGACGAACTGGAAACGGAATGAACAAGAGAAACTTGCCTCCCCGTGGTCAACGCCCCGGACCACCGCCATCCCAGTCCCCCGCTACTGCCCCCTCTGGCGATACTCGTTGACCACCTTTCCCTGAACGTCGTGGTGCTTCAGGGAGATCGACGGTTGCCCCCCGGATCGACTCACCCGCACGCTCAGGAAACCACCCCGAACTCTGTGGAACGGCTGGATCGCCGGATCGCGACCTGGTGACCCGCCGGCGTGCTGGTTGCTGGCCGGTCCGCAGGAAAACTCGCGGAGTCCGCTCAGCGGATCAATCGAGAGGTACTGCCAGTGCCGATCGCCGCAGCAGACAAAAAAGTTCTTGAGCTTGTGCTGTTTCGTCCAGTTGCGGAATTCGTTCCCCTCGGTCGCGAAAGCCGCGTTGGAGTGGTTGTCGTTCTTTCCCCTGGCACGATCGGGACCGACGATCGGCGTGGGGCTGATCAGCACGCGAAAGCTGGCATCGCTGGCCAGGATCGTCCGCTTCAGCCACGCCATCTGCTCGGCACCCCAGATCGTCTTCCCCGGCCCGTCGGGCATCGTGTTGGGAGACCGGTACAACCGACCCTCGACCATCCAGATCTGCAGATCCCGTCCCCAGCGGACCGTTCGATAGGTCAACTTCCCGATGGGGACCTGCTCGCGATAGATCGCAAAACCCTGCTTGAAGGTCAGTGGCAGCATCCACGGTGACCTCTTCGTCGGCCAGCCGTCATCCACCCAGCTGTCGTGATCATCGACTTCCCAGTACCCGGGAACATGGCGATGAAAGGCAACGTGACGGGGCAGGGAGTACATGCGGTGCCAGTGAAAACGGGCCAGCCCGACGGTCCTCGCACGGGGGGCCTCGCTGTCCAGGTAAACCGTGTCGCCGGTCGCGACCAGGAACCGGGGCTTCAGCCGGGCCATCGCCGGATAGATGTGGTAACCCTCCGGATTGTCCAGATCCCAGTAGGACTGGCCGGTGACAACCGTGAAAGTGACGTCCTGTGGCGTGTCGGCAACCGCGGGAGTGGTGAAGGTGCCATCGGTCGCGGCCGAAACCGGTTCCCCGGACGTCTCTCGCGCCTCGAC